>JBBPIR010000001.1:145660-749935 GCA_038040195.1 Chloroflexota bacterium
GGCTTCTTGGCCGCAGGCTTCTTGGCCGCAGGCTTCTTGGCCGCAGGCTTCTTGGCCGCAGGCTTCTTGGTGGCCACGCTCATTCCTCCATTGGGCGTCCCGATCCTGGCGTCGGGATCTCGCGACCGATTGTAGGGCCGAGGTCAGGTCCAGCGGGGAGCTTCAGGCGCATTACTCCATCGGCTCATCTTTGCGGCGCGCGGCCTTGAGTTGGGCGCCGGGTTGGGCCTAGACTCGGAGGATCAAGCAGGCACCAGAAGGAAGGTCACACGTGGCCCGGACACCCCTCATGCGCGCGCTGCAGCAGATGGCCGCCGATCACGCCGAGGCCGAGCGACGAGGCGTGGATGTCCACCGGATCCGCGAGGAGCGGCTCACCGCGGGCGAACCACAGCGCGACCGGCTGACGCGCCGGGAGTTCCTCACTGGCAGCGCGGCCCTGGGCGCGGCTGCCATGTTCGGTGGGCGCCTCCTGTTTCCCACCCGGACGAGAGCGGCAAGCCCGCGGATCGCAATCGTCGGAGGCGGCATCGCCGGCCTGACCGCCGCGCTCACCCTGGCCGACAAGGGCCTCTCCTCCACCGTCTACGAGTCGTCGACGGAGCGGGTGGGCGGGCGGATGTTCACCGATCACAGCGGCTACTGGGACGCCGGCCAGATCACCGAGTGGGGCGGCGAGCTGATCGACACCGGCCATAAGACGGTCCGGTTCCTCGCCCAGCGGTTCAGGCTGAAGCTCGTCGACCTCGTCCGCGCTGAGCCAAACGGATCCGAGCCGACTTACTTCTTCGATGGCTCCTACTACCCGAAGGCGCAGGCTGATCGGGACTTCCAGCCCGTGCACCGGGCGCTTTCGAGGGACACCTGGGCGGCGAGCTACCCCACGACCTTCGAGATCAACACGCCGGAGGGGGTCGTCCTCGACAACATGAGTGTCTACGACTGGATCGATTCGCGCGTCCCGGGCGGTCACGGCTCGCCGTTGGGACGGCTCCTCGACGTGGCGTATGACATCGAGTTCGGGGCCCCCACCACCGACCAGTCCTCGCTCAACCTCATCTACCTGCTCGGGTACAACGCGTCACCGGGCAACTTCGCGCTCTTTGGCGGGAGCGACGAGCGCTACCACATCCTTGCCGGCAACCAGAGCCTACCGGATGCAATCCGCGGCGCCCTCCCGCCGGACGCGGTTCAGATGGGCTGGCGGATGACTTCGATCGCCCAGGGCGGCGGGGCGTATGCCGTGGATTTCGAGACGCCCCTGGGACCGCAGACCGTGACAGCCGACCACGTCATCCTCGCCTTCCACTTCGGCGTCCTGCGGACTCTGAACTACAGCGGCGCCGGCTTCGACGCGCTGAAGGTGCAGGCCATCGAAGAGCTGGGCCTGGGCCACAACGGGAAACTCAACGTCCAGTTCACCGACCGCTTGTGGAACACCGACGGTCCGTGGCCTGCGATCAGCAACGGGGAGTCGTACGCGGACACCGGCTACCAGAACACGTGGGACGTCACGCGCGGCCAACCGGAGGCTCCCGGCATCCTGGTCAACTACACCGGCGGCAACGTGACCGATGCGATCGCCGCCGCGGGACCGTACACGCGCGCGTCGGAGAGCGCGCAGGTGATCACGGCGACGCAGACGTTCCTTGGTCAGCTCGAGCCGGTGTACCCCGGCATCGGCAGCCGCTGGAATGGGCGCGCGTCGTTGTCGCTCCCCCACCTCGACCCGAACTACAACTGCTCGTACTCGTACTGGCGGGTGGGTCAGTACCACACCATCGCCGGCTACGAGGGGGTCCGCCAGGGCAACATCCATTTCGCGGGCGAGCACACATCGGTCGATTTCCAGGGCTGGATGGAAGGCGGCGCGATCACTGGCGTACGTGCCGCGAATGAGGTCTTGGCCGACCTGAAGTAGCCGGCTAGCTCCCGAAGAACCGCAGCTCCGCCGCGCCGCGGAGGTCGATCCGCGCTCCGGACGGGGCGAGCACGTAGCGCATCACGATCCCGTGGCACGTCGAGCAGCGCAGCACGGTGCCTGGGCCGTGAACGTAGGCGAGCAGGGTGGCCATCGGCCCCCGATGACCGCAATGTGCGCAGCGGTGCACGACCACCGTCAGGTCGATCCCGAACAGCTCCTCGAGGTCGCCCGCGACCGCGTTCGCGTCCAGGACCAGGCGTTCGTCGATCATGGCAGCACCTCAGCTCGTGGGCCCGAAGCGCTCGGTCCGGATTCGGCCCGGATCCACTCCAAGCTCGACCAGGCCGTTGGCGGCCGCCTCTACCAGGAGGGTCGGCCCGCAGATGTAGGTCAGCGGCTGGGAACCGAGGCCGTCCAGCGCCTCCTCCAGCATCGGTCTATCGATGCGCCGTGCGAATCCGGTCCAACCGGGAGGCTGGGCACGGGTCAGGGTGTGGAGGATCCGGAGCCGGTCGTCGGTCGTCGCCAAGCGGTCGAGCTCCTCGCGATAGATGACGTCGTCCCAGTTTCGTGAGCTGTACAGAAGCGTCGCGGAGGCGGCCACGTCGGCCGCAGCTCGTTCCCGCAGGATGGCCATCAGGGGCACGACCCCCGACCCGCCTGCGATCAGCAAGAGTGGACCCCCGAACGCAGGCTCCCAGACGAAATAGCCCCCGATCGGCCCCCGCACCTCGACCTCGTCCCCGGTGACGAGGACGTCGTGAAAGTACGGGGAGACCTCACCCTCAGCGATGCGCTCGACCGTCAGGTCGACGCGGCCATCGGGTCCCGGGGCGGAGGCGATGGAGTAGCTGCGCTGGGCCTGGTAGCCGTCCGGGGCGCTGAGTCGGACGTCGACGTGCTGCCCCGGGCGATGGGTCCGCCACTCCGGCACGAGCAGCGAGAAGGACTTCACCTCGGAGGTCTCATCGCGGATCTGGGCGACCGTGGCGATCTTCCATTCCAGCAGTTGCGACGGCATCGGTACGGATCGGGTTCAGTCGCCGGAGTAGCGCTCTTCGCGCCATGGGTCCCCCCGGTTGTGGTAGCCAAGGGACTCCCAGAAGCCCGGTTCGTCCTCCTCGATCAGCCGCAGTCCGCGGACCCACTTCGCGCTCTTCCAGAAGTACAGGTGCGGCACGACGAGCCGGGCCGGGCCGCCGTGCGCCGGCTCGAGCGGGGCGCTGTCGTACTGATACGCGACGAAGGCCTGGTTGTTGACGACATCGGTAAGGGGCAGGTTGGTCGTGTAGCCCCCGAACGAGTGAGCGGTGACGAATTGCGCCCGCGGGTCAAGCTCCACGGCCGCCAGCAGATCGTCGACGCTCACCCCATGCCAGCGCGTGTCGAGCTTGGTCCATTTGGTGACGCAGCTGATGTCAACCGTCCAGTCGCGCGCGGGCAGGGCAAGGAACTGCTCCCAGCTCCAGCGAACCGGCGCCCGCACCAGGCCCTCAATCGTGAACGCCCACTGGCCGAGTGGGATCTGTGGCGTGGGACCGGCGGACAGGACCGGGAAGCCGTCGGTGAGGTATTGGCCGGGTGGGATGCGCCCGGCGCGGTCGGCGTCCGTGTCCCGTGGGCGGCCGAGAAATCCGCGGGAGACGAAGCGGCCCGTCACGCGCCGAGTCTAGTCCCTGGCGCTACCGAGCCGCAGCCGCCTCGATCTCGTCCACGGCGTCCTGGAGGCGTGCCGCCATGTCCGAACCGATGCGCTCGTCCTGCTCGAACTCGTCGATCGCGCGGCGAATGTTGCGGAAGGCGCGATTGACGTCGCCCCCGGTGCCATCCTCCACCTCTTTGGCAACATCATCGGCGAGCTCATCGAGGTCGTGGGCGGCCTCGGATTCGATCAGACCCTCCTCCTCGCCGCTCTCCACCAGGTCCTTGAACGCATCGATCGCTTCGGAGAACGTGAGCGGGGCGGGCACGGGCGTCGGGGATGGACTGGCCGTAGGGGATGGGGATGGAGATGGCGATGGAGATGGGGTAGCGGACGCGGTTGGGGAAGGGCTGGACCCCGGCCCATCCGGAACCGTGACGGTCGCCAACAGCAGCACCAGCGCGACGAAGATCCCCAGCGCCGCGAGCACGACCGCCGTCGTCGGTGGCACGCTGCGTGGCCGCCTCGCTTCCCGGGCACCAGGTCCCGAACCGGCGGGCGCGGACGGGATCGGGGCTGCCTCGGGGGCGGCCGGAACAGGCAGGACGGGAGGTATGACCGGAAGGGGGATAGCCGGAAGGGTCGGCTCGTCGGGTGCGCTGTCGACGGCCCCTGGGGCCGCATCGGTCTCCAGCCAACGTCGCAATTGGGCGGCCAGCGCTCCCGCGGACGACGGACGACCATCCGGATCCGGGTCGAGGGTGGGGCGCACGATCTCCGATAGCGACGGCGGGGCGCCCTCGATCACCATCGGAGGCGTGCGCTGCGCCTCTGCCAGGGCGACCGGCGAGCTCACTTGATAGGGAGGCTGTCCGGTCAGCATCTCGGTCAGCAGGACGCCGACCGCATAGACGTCGGCCGGCGGTCCGGCCGGCTCGCCCCGCAGCTGCTCGGGGGCCAGATATCGCAGCGTGCCGGCAATCGTGCCGACATCGGTCAGCCGTTGGGCCTCGTCCGCCAGCAGGCGAGCGATCCCGAAATCCGCCAGGCGCGCTTCGCCATCCCCGCCGAGCAGCACGTTCGCAGCCTTGACGTCCCTGTGCACCACGCCGCGTTCGTGCGCGTGGGCCAGTGCCTCAGCGACCTCGGCCGCAATCCGCACCGCGGCCCGCGCCGGCAGGGCGCCCTCGCGCTTGAGCCGTTCGGCCAATGATTCGCCCTCGACCAGCTCGAGGATCACGGCCGCCGACGCCTCTTCGTCGATCGCCACGTCGTAGACGGCCACGATGCCGGGATGCGAAAGGGAGGCCGCGGCCCGCGCCTCCTGGATGAGGCGAGTGCGGGTGGTGGGATCGGCCAGCAGGTGGTGGTGGAGCACTTTGACGGCCACCGGACGCTCCAGAACCGTATCCCGTCCCCGCCAAACCTCCGCACTGCCGCCAGTCGCGAGCCGCTGTTCGAGGACGTATCGCTCAGCGAGGGATTCCGGGAGGCGTGGCGGCTCGGGCGCGGTCACCCGCACATGCTACGAGACCGGGACACTACCGCCGGTTCGAGGAGAGATGTCGCTGGTACTCTCACGCCATGAAGGGAGATCGGGTCGAGGCCGTGGTCGACACCGGCCAGGGCACGCAGACCTTCGTGATCGAGGCCACTCGCGCCGGCCGTCGCCTGGAAGTGGCCACCAGCCGGGGCGTGGTCGAGGTCAGCGAGGTGACCCGATCCGGGACGCCGGTGCGCACCGGCCGCTTCATGGCCAGCCGCTTGATTGCGTTGGTCGAGTTCCCGGCCCACGAGGGGAAAGAGTCGCAGGTCGAGGTCTCCACCCGCCGCCGGATCACGACCGTCGGCGAGGAGTGACCCAACCCGCCGACCTGGTGCTGGTCGGCGCGCGCGTCGAACCCATCGCTTCCCGATCCCAGGTCGCGGATGCGGTCGCGGTGAGCGCGGGGCGCATCAGCGCCGTCGGGACCGCCGCGGACGTGGAGGGGCTGGTCGGCCCGGAGACGCGCCTCATCCGCCTCCACGGGGAGACGCTGCTCCCCGGATTCCAGGACGCGCACGTCCACCCGGTGTACGGCGGTCTGACCCTGCGCAGCTGCAACCTCCACGGCCTTCCCGACCAGGATGCCTACCTGGCGGCCCTCGCCGCCTACGCCGGCGGGCACCCCGAGCTGGAGTGGCTGACCGGGGGCGGATGGACCTATGGTCCCTTTCCCGGCGGCATTCCGCGCCGGGAGACGCTGGATCGAGTGGTCGGCGACCGGCCGGTTTTCCTGACCGCATACGACGGACATTCGGCGTGGGTCAACACCCGGGCCCTGGAGCTGGCCGGTATCACGGCCGAGACCGCAGACCTCGAGTACGGCCGCATTGAGCGCGACCCCAACGGGACGCCGGTGGGGCTCCTGTCCGAGACGGCCCAGGGGTTGGTCGAACGCCTCGTCCCGGAGCCAACCCACGCTGAGCTGGTGGAATCCCTCCTTCACAGCCAGCGGCACCTCCATTCACTCGGCATCACCGCCTGGCACGACCCGGGCGTCAACCCCGAATGGCTGCCCGCCTATCGCGACCTGGCGGAGTCCGGCCGTCTCACCGCACGGGTGGTGGCCGCCCAGCAGTGGTGGCCGTGGGGCGAGGCCAAGGAGCCCGATCCCCTGCCCCGGCTGTTGGCGCAGCGCGAGGCGCTGCGCATCGGTTCATTGCGAGCGGACGTCGTGAAGTTCTGGCTGGACGGGGTGTTCGAGAGCGGGACCGCCGTCGTCCTCGAGCCATACCTGGGGACCGATGGAGCGGCCACTGATAATCGCGGGATCCCGAACTACGGCGTCGAGGAGCTCAACGCGGCGGTCATCGAGCTCGAGCGCCACGGGTTTGACAGCCACTTCCACGCCATCGGAGACGGGGCGGTCCGCCAGGCGCTGGACGCCGTGGCCGCCGCGCGGGCGACCAACGGCCCGCGAGACGTCCGGCACTCGATCGCCCATATCGAGCTGATCCATGCCGACGACATCGGCCGCTTCGCGGCGCTTGACGTGGCCGCCAACATGCAGCCCTTCTGGGCGACCTACGACCAGGACACACGCGAGATCCTGATGCCGCGGCTGGGCGCTGAGCGGGTCGGGGCCCGATATGCGTTCGCTGATCTCCACCGGTCAGGGGCCCGACTGGCGGGCGGCAGCGACTGGACGGTGACCACTGCCAATCCCCTGGAGGAAATCGAGGTCGCCATCCGACGGATCGACCCCAGCCAGCGCGATGCCGATCCTTTCCTTCCGGACCAGCGGCTGGACCTGGACACCGCGTTGGCGGCCTTCACCATCGGTTCGGCGTGGGTGAACCGATTGGAAACCGATACCGGGACGATCGAGGTGGGCAAGCTGGCTGACCTGGTCGTCCTCGACCGCGATCTGCGAGCCATCCCGGATGGGCGAACGGCGGACGCGAAGGTGGTGACCACCTTCGTCGCGGGGGCTGTCGTCTTCGGAGCCTAGAACCGGGCTACGGCGTGAAGGTCACCGCCAGGACGGCCATGTTGGTGACCTTGGCCGAGGTCCAGCTCATGGTCACCATCGGCGCGCCAGCCTCCTCGGACCCCGCGCCGCGGAGGTTCTCGAGGCTCTTCGTGGTGTTCGTGTCCCAATGCTCGGTTTGGCCCGCCCCGGCGGTGTAGGACGTCGTGCTGTTATTGCCGTATAGGACGTCAAGGACCACGCCGCCCGTCTGGGACGCCACGTTGACGCTGATGGAGGTGCTGTTGGTCGCGGCGCCGACCGGAGTCCCCACCGTCCCTGCACCGGCCAGGGCGTGGACGCCCATGACGCGCTTGGCGTTGGCACTCAGGACGTGATTCACGCTGGATCCGCTTACCGTGGGAGTCGGGTTGGCGAGTGTCCAGACTTCGACCGATCCGCCGGCGGGAGCGGTCTGGCGGCCGACGAACATCATCGCCTGGTCCTGGGCGGGGTTGCCCGCGTTGGGCCGCCACGTAACGGAGGTGAGCTGGGTCGACGTCGAGCTGATGCTGACCATGGCCACCAGGCGGTTGCTGCCCGCCGGCAGGGTGAAGGCGACCGAGCCGGTCCTGCTGGAGGCGGAGGCGAAGTTGCTGACCGTGCCGCCGGTGCGGGTCACCGGGGCGCTGGCCAGGGGCGTGGCCGACTGCTCGTTCGAGCGCGGGCCGGGGCCGACGCTGTTGACCGCGGCCACCTGGTAGAAGTAGGCCGTGCCGTTGGTGACGGTCGTATCGGTGAAGCTCGCCACGTTGCCGACCGTGGTCAGCAGCACCTCGGACCCGCTGGTCTCCCCGCGCCAGACCTCGTAGTTGGTGACCAGGCTGCCGCCGTCACTGGCGGGTGGGGTCCAGGCCAGAGCCACGCTCGCGTTGCCGCCGGTCGCGCTGGTCAGGTTCGGGGCGCTGGGCACCACTGGGACCGGGGCCTGCGGCGTGGCCGACTGCTCGTTCGAGCGCGGGCCGGGGCCGACGCTGTTGACCGCGGCCACCTGGTAGAAGTAGGCCGTGCCGTTGGTGACGGTCGTATCGGTGAAGCTCGCCACGTTGCCGACCGTGGTCAGCAGCACCTCGGACCCGCTGGTCTCCCCGCGCCAGACCTCGTAGTTGGTGACCAGGCTGCCGCCGTCACTGGCGGGTGGGGTCCAGGCCAGAGCCACGCTCGCGTTGCCGCCGGTCGCGCTGGTCAGGTTCGGGGCGCTGGGCACCACTGGGACCGGTGGTCCGCCACCGACGGCCTGGGCGGCTCGGAGGGCGTTGACCAGCGGTTCGGGGATCCCATCCGGGTCGTCGACCCAGGTGCCCTGCCCGCTGCAGGAGGCATCGACGCCGGACACGGAACCGTTGGGGCATTCGCCGGACTGGCGGAGCAGGGTGAGGACGGCGCCGGGACTCGGTGTCGGCGACAACGCCGCCATCAGCGCGGCCACTCCGCTGACGTGCGGCGTGGCCATGCTCGTCCCGCTATTGGTGGAGTACCCACCGCCGGCGTACGTCGAGTAGACACTGACGCCGGGGGCCATGACGTCGACCGACGCGCCATAGTTGCTGAAGAACGCGAAGGTGTCGTCGCAGTCGAACCAGCCCAGGTCGGGAACCAGGCCACATCCCGCCAGGCCACCGGGGGCGGCGTCGAAGTCCGCGAGCGCGGAAACGCCGATGACCTCGCTGAACGCGGCCGGCACGAAGCTGCCCGCATTGACAGCTGAGTTGCCGGCGCCGGCGACCATGGTGATCCCCGCCGCGTAGGCGTTGCAGACGGCCGTGTGGAGCGCATCGGTGACGCAGTCACCCCACGCTCGCTGCTCGCCAAAGCTCATGTTGAGGACGTCGACGTCGTTCGACGGGTCCCCATCCGCGTTCAGAGACAGGACGTGCTCGAATCCACACAGGACCAGGGACTCGCTCGAGTTGCCCGCATCGTCGAACACCTTGACGGCCACCAGGCGGGCTTCGGGCGCCACGCCCACGACGCCGACCCCGTTGAGCGGCGCGGCGGCCGTCCCGGCCACGTGGGTGCCATGCCCATACCCGTCATTCGGAGGCAGCGCAGGCGCCACGCAGTTCTTGCCCAGACCCTGGTCGATGGCGTTGACCAGGTCGGGGTGGTCGAGGTCGATGCCGGTGTCCATGATGGCGATCCGCGCGCCGTTGCCTCGGAAACCCAGGTGGAAGGCGCTACTGGATGGGGTGTCGTTGTCGAACGCCGAGATGCGCTCGATCCCGTTCGGAAGGGACTCGGTCAGGAACACGTCGTGATCCGGCGTGACCGACGCCACGTGCGGGTTGTTCCGCAGCGCCTCGGCGGCCTTTGCGGAGCCACGGAACTGGAAGCCGTGGAACGCATAGTGGTAGACGTGGCCCACGTGCCCGCCAGCCCCCCGGGCCAGGGAGTTGGCGTGACCAGCCGGGCTCCAGCCCGGATCCAGGGTCACGATCCACGAATCATGAGACGGGCCGCCGCCCGCCGCATGCGTCGCATCGCCGGGCCCGGAGCCGGCCACGGCAAGCGGCACCAGGGGACCGGCCAGCAGGGCCAGCCCCACCAGCGCGACGGAAAGAGTCCTGATGAATCTGCGCATATCTGGAGTGGGCCATTGTGCGACCCACGCAGCCCAAAAAGAAGGGGGCGGTGCTGCAAGGCACCAGAACATCGGAGCACCGCGGGTAGTGCTTTCGCCGCGGACCAACGCCGGGTCGGCCGCTCAGGAGCTATGCGGAGGCCGGGCGAGTGACGTACCGAACGGCGACCGTGGAGACCGCGATACTGAGCGCGACGGCAGCCAGGATGGCGGTGTACAGGATGGGGTCGATCACACCCGCCGCCAGCCCGACTGAGGCGAGTACGAAGCTGAACTCGCCGATCTGGCCCAGGCCGACGGCCAGTTGGCCCGCGTGCGCGTCGAGGCTCAGAACGCGTGCCAGGACGTAGATCACGGCCATCTTGCCGAAGATCAGCAGCCCCAGGACGGCCGCCAGCCAGGGCAGGGCCTCCGGTAGTCGGGCTGGGTCGATCAGGCTGCCGACCGCCACGAAGAACAGGATGGCAAACAGGTCGCGGAAGGGGAGGATCCGCCGCCGCGCCTCGGCCGCCTCGTGGCTCTCGCTGATGGCCAGCCCGCCGATGAAAGCGGCCAGGGCCATGGGGATCTGGAACACCAGGCCCCCCACGCCCGCGATCGCCAGCCCTGCCCCGACGGTCACGACCAGGAACAGGTCCTTGTCGGAGTGCACCACCCGCAGGACGCGCGGCAGGATCCAGGCTGTGAGCAAGGCAAGGCCGATGAACGCCGCCAGGCCGAAGACCGTCAGATACCAGGGCCGGCTGTCAGCGCCGATGGCCGCCACCAGGATCCCGGTCAGGATGATCCCGGTCACGTCTTGGAGAATGGACCACCCGACCAACGCCAATTCGGTGGGTGGATCGGTCGTTCGCCGCCGGCTGCGCGTGATGTTGATGACGACCACGCTCGACGAGAAGGCGACCGCCAGCCCCAGGACCGCGCCGGCCAGCAGGCCGATCCCGGTCACGAGCCCGATCCCGATCCCGGCCAGGGCAGTGATCCCCATCTGGAGGGGGGCCGCCCACACGAGCGCCCGCTGCTCACGGCGCAGGGTGAAGACGTCGATCTCGATCCCGACCTCGAATAGGAGCAGGATGACCCCGATGTCGGCGAGCAGGTACAGCTGTCCGGGGTCGGCCACGAATCCCGGCGTGAAGCCCGACACGGCCAGGCCGACGGCCAGGTAGCCGACGACCGCAGGCAGGTGGACCCGTCGCGCCGCCCAACCGGCGGCAGCAGCGGCCAGCAGGAGCGCGCCGATCTCCAGGATGGTGGGGGCGGTGAGCTCCACTCGGCCGCCCCGCAGCTACCGCTTGCGGGCCAGCGTCAGGCCGTCGGCGATTGGCACCATGGAAAGGCTGACACGCTCGTCGGTGGCGAGGATGCGGTTCAGCTCCCGGATGCCACGCACCGAGACGTTGTCGACCTCGGGCTGAGCGACTTCGCCGCCCCAGAACACGTTGTCGATGGCCATCAGCCCGCCGCGCCGAAGCAGGGTCAGGATGCGGTCGGCATAGGCGGGGTAGTTGTCCTTGTCCGCGTCCAGAAAGGCGAAGTCGAACGTCTCGGCTTGCCCTTCGGCCACCATCGCGTCCAGGGTGTCCAGGGCGGATCCCAGCCGCAGCTCGATCTTGTCGGCCACGCCCGCCTGGGTCCAGTAGCGGCGGGCGACATCGGTCCATTCGCGGCTGAGGTCGATGCACACGAGCCGGCCGTCAGCCGGCAGGGCCAAGGCCACGCTGAGCGACGAGTACCCGGTGAAGGTGCCCACCTCCAGACAACGACGGGCGCCGGTGAGCTCCACCAGGAGCGCCATCAGCGCGCCCTGCTCGGGGGCAATCTGCATGTCGTGCTCCGGCATGGCGGCCGTCTCGGCACGCAGCTGGCGGAGGAGATCCGGCTCTCGCACGCCCACGTCGAGCAGATAGGCGTGGAGCTCTTCCGGCAGGCCCAGGGTGGCGTTCGACACGGTCGGTGCTCAGCCCCCGGTGAGGGGCTCGGTGGGCGTTGCGACCTGCGCTCCCCACGACGGGGCAGCGGGTGGATGTCGCCGCTGCCAGGCCTCGGCCGCCGCCACGGTCATGGCCCCCAGGCCCAAGACGATGACGCACAGCTTGACGATGCCCCCGATCTCGGGCAGCGAGGTCGCTGCCACCACGATCAGCGCCCCAACGACCAGGAGGAAAAGCTCCTGCCATCGGCTGTGCGCCCAGCCGCGCGCCACCAGCTGGGCCAGGGCCAGGCCGACCACCGCATCCACGACGAACGAGGCGGCGACCACCAGGGCGAGGGTGCTGATCATCAGGTCGACGATCCCGGCCCAGATGGCGATCCCGGCCAGCCCATCCAGCGAGATCGATCCCAGGGCGACCGCGACCAGGATCATGAGGAGGATGACGGCGATGAACTGGATGATGTAGCCGACCAGGATGCCGATCCCCATCCCGACCGACGCCAGCGGGCGACGGCGGAGCGCGCCCTCCGAGGCACGGAGTGCGCCGGGGATGAGCCACAGCCCCACGGCGCCGAACAGGACGACGGTGAGCAGCTGGCGGAGGGCGTCGCCCGCGATTCGGACCGGTTCCGACGGCGCCGGTTCAGACGGCTCGGCGCCGGTTTCAAGGGTCACGTTCTCGCTGCCAACCACCGATCCAGTACGCGAATACGTCGTGGCACTGCCGTAGACACTTCCGTTGACAACGCCGGCGACCCGGACGTCACCCGCCCCGAAGATCAGGTCTTCCCCCACGCGCCCGTCGTCACCGATATCAATCTGGCCCGCTCCGGCCAGCAGGTCCTCCCCCACCAGGCCGGTAATGGTGATCTGGCCGGCGCCTACCCGAAGGTCGCCATCGACCACGCCGTTGACGTGCAGCTGCCCCGTGCCGGCCACCACGTCGCCTTCCACCAGGCCGTTGATGGTCACCGAGCCCGAGGCCACGACGAGGTCACCTTCGACCGTCCCGTCCACGATGACGTCCCCACCGAACACGTACAGGTCGTGCGGCACCACCTCGCCCGCGTCCACGGTCAAACTATCGCCGGTGCGCAGCTTGTCCGCGACGTCGCCACCGGCCAAAGCAACGCCGACGCCGGCCACGATCAGGGCTAACACGCCAAGAGCGGCAATCCGAACGCTTCGCGCCAGCATCAGGTCGTCACGACATGCCGATCGTACCCGGTTGGAAGGCCTCTCCTCCAACTGGTCCGCGGCCCGCCCGCGGACTACCCTGCACCAGTCGGTGTTGTAGGGGCGATGGAAACGATCGGGAGGGTGTCGTGAGCCTGGACATGATTGGCCAACTCAACTGGCTGGCGGTCATCGTGGGGGCCGTCATCTATTTCGTGCTGGGGGCCATCTGGTATGCCCCGCCCCTGCTGGGCCGAGCGTGGCAGCGTTCGATTGGGTGGGATCCGGAGGCGACGCCTCCCCAGGTCAAGATCACGACCTACGCGATCCCGCTGCTGGCGTACCTCGTGATGGCCGTGGCCACCGGCATGCTGGCCGCAGCCACGGGTTCCGACACGCTGGAGAGCGGGATCGTGCTTGGTCTGGTTGTGGGCATCGGATACGCGTTCGCGCGGACCGCCGTGGATGCCACCTTCACGCCCAATCTTCCCCAGCCATGGCTGTGGTTGGCGATCACCGGTACCTATCACCTGGTGGGGGCAGTCATCATGGCGGTGGTCGTGTCGGTCTGGGTTTGAGGGCCCCGGAACAGTCGACCTGGACCCCGACCTCGAACGTCGCGGCATGCCCGTCGCCGTCCTCGGTGACGGTGAGCAGGGTCTGCCCTCCGGACTGGTTGTAGATCGCGTCGCTGGCATCCGGCACGTCGGGTGATCCTTTCGACGCATACGGGTCGCGGGGGTAGACCGCGGCCGACTGGGCGGGTCACGCTAGCCCGCTAGCGGCATAATCCGTGCCGACGAGCTCCATTCGGTCCTATGCCGACGGCGGAGAGGTGTGCCTCCATGGGGTGGGGAGTCAGTCGGGCGATTGCGACCGCGGCGGTGGCCGCGGCGGTGGTGATAGCCGGATGCACGTCCTCGCCAAGTCAGGAAGGACCTTCCCCTTCTGTCTCTGAAACCGCCGCGAGTCCGACGCCAACCATCCCGTTAGGTGCCGCATTCGTGCGATTTGACTTGCATGTTCGCGCGGATCCCGCTCAGCCCCCGTTCGCGGTCATCGAGCCGTACAACCCGTACAACCAACTTGGTGTGCCCGTGTACGTTTGGCAGGGTCCCATTCCGCATGCGGGGAGCGATTGGTATCGGATCCAGTTCTCCTACATGGGTAGTTGGCCGGTGGCTGACGCGCAATCCATCTTCGGCTGGGTGTCAGGTGTGGAAGCCGCCACGGCATTGGTCCCGGCGCCGGCTGGCTGTCCGACGGATACGCTCGGCCTTACCTCCGTGTCGGACGAGATGCGCCTCGAATGCGCTGGTTCGACAGAGCTCACCTTGGCCGGCGAAATCTTCATTCAGGCCTCGGGTCCACCGCCCTATGTCGGTGAGCCAAACTGGCTTGCCGGAAAGACCTATTTCAGCCTCGGCGGGCAGGCGGGCTGGCTCCCAATCCATCTTCGGCACGACGAGCGCCTCTGGCGTCTCGCGACCAGCCTGGACGTCCGCGGCGGGGCAGAGGTTCAAGTCGTTGGCCATTTCGACGATCAAGCCGCCGGCGGCTGCACGTTGGAGCCGCGACTCGAAGGCTTCGTCGCGATGTCAACCGCCGAGCAGGAGCAGTGGTGCCGCCAGCGTTTCGTGGTGAGCGACATCGTCATCGTGGGAGAGCCGAGATGGTCGCCGGAGCCTGGCTGGCTTCCTCCGCCGGGGCTCCAGCCGTCCGGCGGTGATGGTTGGAGGATGCTGGCCTCTGCTAACTCGCCTCAAATCGCAATCGTGCCGGGAGACGCCGTGGACGTCGCCTTGAATCAGCAGAGCTACGAGATCCTGTGGTGGGGAATGGGATTGCCCGGCGAACCAGCTCTGATTGATTTCAATCAGGAGATCGTCGTTCGGTTCATCACGGGCGTGAGCGGCACCTGCCCGGAGATCGTCTTCGACGGCATCGGCGTGGCCCCCAGTGACCACGTGGTGTACGGGATGTTCTCGTATCCTGGCCCATTCCCCACGCCTCCGCCCGGCGTCACGTACGGCTGCACGACGGACTGGCACCCGCACGGCTTCCTGGTGGCCGTCTCGAGGGACGCGCTCCCGGGCAATCAGTTCACCTTAAGGCTGAGGAGAGACCCAATCTCGGTGGGGGAAGGCGGAACCGGCCTCGAAGAACTCGAGGTAACGCTGGACGACTAATTGGGCGGAAATGCCGATCGAGCAGCTCGACTTCATCTACATGCCCAGCACCGACGTCGCCGAGGACGTTCGCTACTTCACCGAGGTGTTGGGCGGGAGCCTGGTGTTCGCGGTCGAGGGAATGGGGACCCGGGTGGCCATGGTGGAGCTGGGCGACAAGTCGCCGCGGCTCCTGCTGGCGGGCCATCTCCACGGGGAGCGGCCAGTCCTCGTGTATCGGGTTCCCAGCCTGTCAGAGGCCCTCGAGGAGATGGAGGCGCGGGGCTGGCAGCGGGAAGGGACGTTCGAGATCCCCCACGGTCCGGTGTGCTCGTTTACGACGCCCGGCGGCCACCGCCTCGCGGTCTATGAGCTGACCCGCCCAGAAGCCGAGGAGCACTTCGCGGGCCGCCGCGACTTCTAGCCAGGCCGTCAGTAGCCGAAGCGCACCACCACCAGCTGGTCGGCGGCAGACTCTGCGCCCCATACCTCGCCCGGCCGGCCAAGGAGCTGGCGCACGTTCGCCGGCTGGCTCTGGAGCGGGAACGATTGGAACGTTTCGGTCTCGGGGTTGAAGCGGACGATGGCGTTGGCGCCGAAATCGGTCAGCCAGACCGCATCGGTCTCGTCGACGTACACCGCGTACGCCTGCGGCGCAGCCCCGGGCAGGGGCCACTCCTGCCACGCGCCGGTTGAGGGGTCGTAGACGGCGACCTGGCCGACAAACCATTCCGCCACCCAAATGCGCCCTCGCGAGTCCGACCAGGCCCGTCGCGCCCCCGCGCCCGCAGTTGGGGGATCCAGGACCGTGACGGCCCCGGTCGTCGTGTCGACCGCACCCAGGTAGCTTCCCGCCAGCGAGCTGTAGTAGATGTCCCCGGACGGCGTGGCCGTGATCCCATACGGCCCCGTCCCCTCCGGAGCGGCAAAGACCTCTATCGCGCCGCTCGCCGGGTCCAGGCGACCGTAGAAGCCGGCCTGACCCGTGAACCACAGGACCCCGTCGCCGTCGAAAGCAGCCGTGTTCAGGTTGGCTCCCGGCGTCGAGCCCGGCAGTCGGTAGATGGCAACCGCCAAGGTCTCCGGGTCGACGCGGACGATGGCGTTCAGCCCGCTGTCCGTGACCCACGGCGCCCCGTCGGGGCCGACGATCACGCCGTGCGGGGCCGAACCCGGCCCCAGCGCCAACTCGCGCACGTCGCCGGAGTCCGGGTCCAGCCAGCCAAGCTCGCCGCTGTGCTGGGCCGTGTACCAGACCCCGCCGTCGGCGGCGGGGGCGACGTCATGCGGCGCCGATCCTGCGGGGACCGGATAGGTCGTCACCGTGAACCTCAGCTCACCTACCGGCGTCGCGGATGGGCTGGACGTCGCCGCCGGACTCGGGGTGGGGACCGATGCGGAGGCCGAGCTGCCCGGCGTGGGCGACCCGGTCCCGGCCGTGCATGCCACGAGCGCGAGGCATGCGACGAGGCAGGACCAGGAAATACGCTTCATGACCTGCATAGGGTATTTCAGAGGCCACTCGCCAAGGACATCATGACCTTCGCGTCCACGTCAGAGTTGGTAGCGTTACCGGGGTGACGATGCGCACGCAGTCTCCCAGCCGCCTCTCTAAAGCTGCAGCCCTGGTGGCAGTCCTGATTGCGGCAGCGTGCACCTCTCCGGCCGGAGCGCCCCTGGACCAGCCGGACTGGCCCGCCCCCAACGATCCCTTGGCGCGAGCCGAAGCCGCGGGCCTGACCCCCGAGGCCGACGAGTTCCTCATTACCCACACCCATGCCCATCTCGACGTCTTCGTGGACGGCGAGCGGGTGGAGATCCCGGCCGCTATCGGGATAGACCTCAACGGCACCGGGATCGAGCCGGAACTCATGGACGACGAGGTCAACACCGCGTACTTCCTGACCAGTCTGTGTGACAGTCCATGCCTGTCGCCGCTGCACACCCATGACCCGTTTGGAGTAATCCACACCGAATCCAAGGTGGCCAACGCGCCCAGCTTCACGCTGGGTCAGTTCTTCACCGAGTGGGGAGTTCGGCTGGACGCCAGCTGCCTCGGGGAGTACTGCGCTCCCGACGTCCCCATCCAGGTCTACCTCGACGGCAAGCCGTTTCGAGGGGATGACCCATCGGAGATTGAGCTCACCAGCCACCTCGTGATTGCGATCGCGATCGGCTCCGCGCCCGGACTCATTCCGGAGACCTGGCAATGGGGCGACGAGCCGTGATCGAGGGGTGACCGAGACCGGTCGCCTGGAAACTTTTTCGGACGGGGTCTTTGCCATCGCGATCACCTTGCTGGTGCTGGGCATCGGGGTGCCCGAACCTGACAAGCCGCTGGTGGCTGCGCTGGTCGATCAATGGCCGGCCTTCATGGCGTACGTCGTGAGCTTCCTGACCATCGGCATCATGTGGATCAACCACCACCAGCTGTTCACCCTCATCGGTCGGTCGAATACGACGTTTGCGCTCATCCACGTCGTGTTCTTGATGTTCATCGCCTTCCTGCCCTACTCCACCGACGTGATGGCCGAGCGGCTGGGGAGCGGCGTGGACGAGGTGGCGGCCATGGTCCTGTACGGCGGCACCACCGTCGCCATCGCGGTCATGTACAACGTCATCTGGCTCTACGCTTCCGGCAAAGGCGGGCACCTGCTGCGCTCGGGCATCGACAATGAGATCCGGGAGGCTGGGGCTCGCGGCTACCAGTACGGCCCCCTCGTCTACCTGGGGATCACCCTGCTGGCGCTCGTCAACCCGCTCGTCAGCCTGATCGGCTTCGCGGTCTATGCCATCTATTGGGCCCTGCCGATCAGCGGCCCGCAGAGCCGACCCGAGGGCTAGGCTGGCTGCCCGGCTGGCAGCAGCGCGACGTCGAAGATCAGCTGACCGTGGGCTAACGGCACGACCAGCTCTTGCTTGACGCCGCTGATGGTGTCGTCGTCGAGGTAGGGCCCACCCGCGATGTATGCCTGGGTGACCAGCGACCGATAGCCATCGGCCGAGACCTGCAGGTGAATGTGGGCCGGGCGCCACGGATGCCGCTCGAGCGCGGCCAGCAGTCGACCGACGGGCCCATTGTCCTTGACCGTGTAGTGGCTGGGGCGGATCGTTTCGACCCAGTACCGTCCGTCGCCGTCGACGCGCTGTCGGCCGCGCAGGTTCCACGGCGGCAGTTGCCCGTCCTCGTTCGAGTACAGACCTTCGCCATTCGCCTGCCAGATGTCGACAATGGCTCCGGCGGCCGGCTGCCCGGTATTGGCGTCCGAGACACGACCCCCGAGGGTGATCCGGGCTGAGTCATCGGTCGGATCGACGATGGACCCCGGATTCTCGATCCACGGCGCGCCGGGCCGGTAGAAGGGACCCAGGACGTTGCTTGGCGTTCCACTCGCCGACGCGTGGGTCTGGTCGTCGACGATGCGGGACACGCCGAGCACATCGGACAGGAGGACGAACTCGTCGGCACGGCCCACCTCAGTCAGGAACGCCACCACGGCCATGAGCTCATCGTTGGTCAGATCCTGCTCACGAGCCGCCCGATGGAGGGCCTCGAGCAGTGCCGGCATCACGGTGGAGAGGCGATCCTTCGTGGTCATCGCGGTCGGCCTTCGGGGTGCCGGAAGGCATCGATTGGCTCAGCGCCGCCATCCGCGTCGGGCAGCGCCTGGCCGAGCAGGTCGGCCCGCGCCTTGGCGATATCGGCCTCGTACTTGAGTAGGACGTGAAGCGTTTCGGTCGCGTCGCCCGGTCCCACGCCGTCCAGTCCCAGCAGCACCAGCGTGCGGGCCCAGTCGATCGACTCCGAGATCGAGGGCGCTTTCTTCAGGTCGAGGCTCCGGATCCGATGCACGATTCGGGCCACCTGGCTCGCGAGATCCTCGGACAGCCCGCTGACCCGCGCCAGGAGGATGTCCCGCTCGCGTTCGGGAGACGGATACCCCAGGTGCAGGAACAGGCACCGGCGTTTGAGCGCCTCCGACAGGTCGCGGGTGTCGTTCGAGGTGAGGAAGACCATGGGCCGCGTCGCGGCCACAATGGTGCCCAGCTCGGGGATGGTGACCTGAAAGTCGGCCAGCACCTCGAGCATGAGTGCCTCCGCCTCGACCTCCACGCGGTCAATCTCATCGATGAGCAACACGACTGGCTTTGAGGCCCGGATAGCGCTCAGGAGGGGTCGCGACAGGAGGAACGACTCGCTGAAGATGTCGTCCTCGAGCTCCGACCAGGCCTCCCGCCGCTCATCGGCCTGGATCCGCAGCAGCTGCTTCTTGTAGTTCCATTCGTACAGCGCCTTCGATTCGTCGATGCCCTCGTAGCACTGGAGCCGGATAAGGGGAGCACCCGTTACGCGGGCGACGGATCGGGCAAGCTCAGTCTTTCCTACGCCCGCCGGACCTTCCAACAGGATGGGCTTTTCGAGGCGGTCGGCGAGGAAGACGGTGAGGCCGATCTGCGGGTCCGCCAAGTAGTCGTCAGAGCGGAGCCGTTCGACGACCTGCTCGGGTGACTCGAACCGGGCCGCGGCCGGCGCGTCGCCGGTCACGAGCGGTCCTCCGCCGGCACCAAGCGGCGCTGAATGCCGAACAGGGAGATCGGCCAGCGGGCGGTGACCAGGCCCCACAGGCCGCGCCGGGCAAACAGAACGACGACGATCATGACCAGTCCCAGAATGATCAAGTACGCACTCCCGAAGTCGGCCAGGGCTTCCTGGAGCCCGAGGACCACGATGGCGCCAATGATGGGGCCCTCGATACGTCCCAGGCCACCGATGACGACGACGAAGATCATCTGGACCGTCCAGTCCACGCTGAACGCGGCCGTCGGCTGGATTCTGAGCAGGTTCATGTAGTACACCGCGGCCGCGACCGCGCAGCCCACCGAGGCGATGACATACACCATTCGCTTGGTGCGGAGGACGTTGACCCCCAGTCCACTGGCCGCGACCTCGCTGTCACGAATCGCCCCCAGTGCCAAACCCAGGCGGGAGCGCATGACCAGGATGACCACGACTACCGCCCCGAAGCCAACTCCCAGGGCCAGCCAGTAGACGAGGTTGAGTCGCTCCTCGGGAGGCATCTGGACAAGAGTCTGGATGGTGACCCCGGTCCCGAGGCCGAGCGTTTCGACCTGCGAGACGACGATGCGGAAGATCTCGGCAATGACCCACGTCCCGACCGCGAAGTAGCCATCCCGAAGGCGGAAGGCGAACAGCGAGGTCAACAACGCAATGAGCACCGCGACAGCCGCGGTGGCGCCGATGGCCGCGATCGGTGGCAGGCCGGCCAGGTCGGTGAAATAGAACAGGCCATATGCACCGATTCCGACGAACGCCTGCTGACCAATGGAGACCAGGCCGGCATAGCCGGCCAGGAGGTTCCACATCTGGGCCATGGCCAGGAGCACGAAGAACTCGATGAGCAGGCGGAGGACGCCATCCGGGCCCCAGAAGGGCAGGACCGCCAGGCCGATGAAAAGGCCGATGCCCACGATCGCGGTCACCCGACTGGCTCGCGTTGCCCAGCGTGTCCGGAATCGATGCGAGCGTGGAGTCGCGGGCGTCACAGTTGCCGCGCTCCGCGTCGCGAGAACAGACCGGTCGGACGGAACAGCAGGACAGCGAGGAACACCAGGTGGCCGGCGAGCACCTGGTAGGCCGGACTGATTTGGCCGCCGACCGTCTGGGCGACGCCCAGGATCACGCCGCCGACCAGGGTGCCCCAGAGGGAGCCAAGGCCGCCGATGATGACCGCCTCGAACGCGAAGATCAGGCGAGCGGGGCCGTCCCCCGGACCAAAGGTGGTGCGGATCCCGAGAAAGACGCCCCCGATGGCTACCGTACCCAACGCGATGGCCATTGCGATCCCGTAGATGTGTCGGCTGTCGATCCCGACGATGCGCGCTGCTTCACCGTCGTCTGAGGTGGCCCGCAGCGCCCGCCCGAGCCTCGTTCGGCTGATCAGAAGTTGCAGCCCGATCAAGATGGCCACGGCGACCACCAATGTCAGGAGTGGCAGCCAGCCAACCGTGATCTGGTCCGTGATGGGCAGGCTCGCGATCTCGATGGGACCGGCGTCAAGTCCCTGCGAATCGGCGCTGAAGATCGTCAGCTGCGCGTTCTGGATGATGACCGAAAGTCCAAAGGTCACCAGCAACGGCGGCAACACGCCGCCGGTCAGGGTGAAGTTCAGCAAGCTGCGCTGAAGGACGTACCCGAGGACCATCATTACCGGCACGACGACGACCAGGCTCTCCAGGGGCCCGATACCGGCGACGCTCACGATTACGACCGACACATAGGCCGCCAGCATGCCCAGGTCCCCATGGGCCAGATTGACGAGGCGCATAACCCCGAAGATGAGGGACAGGCCGGTGGCCAGCAGGGCGTACAGCCCACCGAGCAGGACACCCTGGATGACGGCGTTCGCCCATTCCATGGTCAGAGGCCGAAGTACGCAGCCACGATATCCGAGCGGACGAGTTCGCTCGGCCTGCCCGTCAGTGAGACTCGGCCCTCGAGCAGGCAATAGACCCGATCAGAAGCGACCAGCGCCTGGTTGGTGTTCTGCTCCACCAAGAGGATGGTGGTCCCTGCCGCGCCGATCTGTGGGATGGCCGCGTACAGCTGACTGACCACGATCGGCGCCAGCCCGAGGGATACCTCGTCCATCAGCAAAAGCCTGGGGTTGGCCATCAGCGCTCGCCCGATCGCCAACGCCTGTTGCTCACCGCCGGACAGGACCGCGGCGCTGCGGCGCCCGACCTGTCCCAGCATCGGGAACAAGTCCTTGACCGCCGCCACCGTCCACGGCCCGTCTCGGTTGGCGTGCGATCCGACCTGCAGATTCTCATCCACGCTCAGGCTGGGGAAGATCCGACGGCCCTCGGGCACGAGCGAGATTCCCTCGCGCACGCGCCGGTGAGCAAGGACCTGACCGATTGCCCGACCGTCGTAGGCCAACCGACCATTGCGGAGTGGGTGCAGGCCGGCGATCAGGCGAAGGAGGGTGGACTTTCCTGCGCCGTTGGCGCCGATGATCGCCACCGTCTCGCCTTCATCGACCTCCAGAGACACGTCAAACAGGGCCTGGAAGTCGCCGTAGAACGCGCTGGCATCCTCAAGCTGGAGGAACGTCACCCGAGATCCTCCTGTCCCAGGTATACCGCCCGAACCGCGGGCCGCGAAAGGACCTCGCGCGGCTCACCTTCGGCCAGCTTGCGACCGACATCCATGGCAAGCAGTCGGTCGACGACGGACATGAGTGCTTCGACAATGTGCTCTATCCAAAGAATCGTCAGGCCGTCCGCCTTGAGCGCCAGGATCGTGCCAGTAAGTTCCTGAACTTCCGGCTCGGTCAATCCACCGGCGATCTCGTCCAGGAGCAGGAGCCGGGGCTGGGCGGCAAGGGTGCGGGCCAACTCGAGGCGCTTGCGGTCGAGAAGGGGCAGGGACCCGGCCATATGGTTCGCCTGGCCGAGCAGCTGGGTCTGTTCCAGTGCGTGGACGCTGATCGCGGTGGCATCGGTTCCGTTGTGCTGCTCGGGACTCGCATAGGTCGCCGCCAGCAGCACGTTCTCGAACACGGTCATCCCGGCGAACGGGAGCGGAATCTGGTACGTCCGACCGATGCCGAGCTTGGCGCGGGCATGGGCGGGGAGTCGGGAGATATCGGCGCCATCCAGGAGGATCCGACCCCGGTCAACGGGGATCCCGCCCGTAATGAGGTTCAGAACGCTGGTCTTGCCGGCCCCGTTCGGGCCGACGATGCCCAGTGTTTCACCCGAATCGATGGAGAACGAGAGGTCGTCCGCCACGACCACTCGACCGAAGGCCTTATGAAGCCCCTCGAGTTCGAGCAGCGCGGTCAATCGCCTTTCGCCCTCCCCGCTTCTGGTTTCCGCGGTCAGCTGCCCGGGATCGGCTCCATGGTCGCCGCCGTCGGGATCTCGGGATGGTCCTTGTTGCTCACGATGACGAGGTCGTAGTCAAAGTCGGTGCCTCGGACCCACTGGCCGCCGACGACCGGGGTCTTGGCGACGTTCGTCGCCGCGAACGGGGGTAGACCAGCGCCGTCCCACTCGATATGGCCGACGACCGTGTCGAGCGCTGTTGCCGTGATGGCGTCGCGGATCGCCGCGTTGTCATCGACGCTTGCCGCGCGCGAGAGGACATCGGCAGCGACCTCGAACACCGCGTGGGCGAAGCCGATCGGCTGGGTCCATTGCCTGCCCGTCTCGGCGGTGTAGCCGTCGGCAAGCTCCTTGGCGCTGGCGCCGGTCAGTGACGAGCTGAACGGATGGTTCGGGCTCCACCAGACTTCGGACGAGAGTCCAAGGCCGAGGTCGGGCCCGAGGGCATCGACGGACGCCGGGAACAGGAGCGCCTTGCCGATGGAGGCAGCCTTCGGTATGAACCCCTGCTGCGCGGCCTGTGTCCAGAACGTCGTGAAGTCAGGCGGCAGCGGAACCCCGGTCATGATCTCGACCCCTGCCCCCTTGAAGCCCTCGATCATGTTGCTGTAGTCCTGGGTCAGGTTCTCGTACCGCCCAGGGTCCTCGATCGTATATCCGGCCGGCGTCAGCGTCGCTGGAAAGCCGACGTCCGGACTGCTCCAGGCGTTTCCGTCGCCGTCGTTGGGCATGAAGAAGCCGACGGTCTTGTTGTTGGGGACCTGGTCCCACATGTCCGTGAAGGCGATGATGATGTCCTCGAGCCCCCAGAAGAAGTGATACGTCCACTCGAAGGGCTGCGTGTCGGGCGGAGCGACGCCTGGCTGGCGGCCCAGGAAATAGGGCTGCCATGGCGCAACCGTCGAAATGCACGGCACGGCGTTCGCCTCACACTGGTCGGACACTGGATTCGTCGTTTCGGGGGTCGAGGCCACGAGCATGAGGTCGATCTCCTCGTCGAGGATGAGCTCACCGGCGACTTCCGCGGCGCGGGTCGGGTCGCCCTGGCTGTCCTTGACCAGGATTTCGATTGGGTACGTCGTTCCCCCGTTGACGATCCCCTTCCCGATGGCTTGCTCCACGCCGTTGCGGACGTAGTCATCCGCTTCGGCGAAGGCGGCGAAGGGGCCGGTGGTCGGCGTCACGTAGCCGAGCTTGAGCGTCCGCCCGGTCGGGGCGGCCGACGCACCAGCCGAGCCGCCCGGCGAGGGAGATCCTGAGGCGCTGATCCCACAGGCCGCGAGGAAGGCGCCCAGCGCCGCGCTGGCCCCCCCGTATGCGGTCAGGCGCAGGAAGTCGCGACGACGCATCGAGCGTTTCATCGTGCTCTCGAGCGAGAACAGTCGATCTTCCCGATTACCGCCTTCTTCAGCCATGAGTCTGCTCCTCCTTCTCCCGGCCGGGTTGGCCGGGCTACGCGGTGCTCGACCGCTGGATGACGCGGTCGAATGACGGTCGACGCCCCTCGAAGGCGTCACTCAGCAGGGATCGGACGGACGGCAAGTCCGCCGGCTGGGAGCTTGCGGAAACGGCATCCACGATCAGGCCGGCCGCCTCATCGAGGCGATCCGCCGGCAAGCCGATCGCGGCCAGGGAAGTCGGCGTCCCGAGTGCCACGGCCAGGTCGTATACGGCGCCGGGCACGTCAGGATTGCCCATCGCAGCGGCAATCCGGGCCATCGCCTCCGGCTCGGTGGGGGCGACCAGCGCCAGGGCGTGGGGCAGGATCACGGTATGGGTCTCGGCGTGGGGCAGATCGTAGGCGCCGCCCAAGACGTGACACATCTTGTGGTGAATCCCGGACCCCGCGGCAGCGAAGGCCGCGGCCGCCAGGTACGCCCCGAGCAGCACTTCGCCGCGCGCCTCGAGGTCATCCGGTGAGTTGGTCACGCGCGGCAGGCTCACCGCCAGGACCCGGATCCCCTCCTCGGCCATCAGCGAGGTGACCGGGTTGGCGCCGTCGGCATACAGCGCCTCGGCGCAGTGCGCCAACGCGTTCATCCCCGACGGCCCGGCGATGGCCGGAGGGAGGGAAAGGGTCAGGATCGGGTCGTAGATCACGGTCTTCGGCTGGACCACCGAATCACGACCGGTTCGCTTGCGGGCGCCCTCGGTTAGACCCCAGATCGGCGTCATTTCGGATCCGGCGTATGTGGTCGGGATAGCCAGGATCGGGAGGGGTAGTTCGAGGGCGACCGCCTTGGCCAGACCGGTGGTCGACCCACCGCCGATCGCGAGCATCGAATCGACCGCTGATTCGCGCGCCAGGGTTCGGGCGGCGGTCGCGCGTTCGATCGGAACATGAACTCGAACGTCGTCGATGCGGGCGACAACGCGATCGGCCAGCTGCTCCGTTAGGCGTTCCGCCCATGACTGCGCGGACCGATCCGCAATCAGCAGCACCCGACGGGCACCCAGCCGGTCGAGCTCGTCCGGGACTCGGTCGAAGGCGCCGTTGGCGAAGACGACTCGACCGGGGAGCGCGTCGTAGACGAAGCGTCGCATGGCGGTCTCTATCCGGCGCCCCTATGCCCGCTTGTAGAACGGCGGAATCTGGGCATCCACGTTGACCCACACCGACCGGGACTGGGTGTACTCATGAATGGCGTCGAAGCCCATTTCCCGGCCGTAGCCCGATGGACCGATTCCGCCGAATGGAGACCCCGGATTCACGCGTTTGTACGTGTTGATCCACACCATGCCGGCGCGGAGCTGTCGCGCCACGCGGTGGGCGCGCGACAGGTCGCGCGTCCACAGGCCGCCACCCAGCCCGTACTCCACGCCGTTGGCGATGTCGATCGCCTCTTCCTCGGACCGGAAGGTGGTGACCGTCACGAACGGCCCGAACACTTCCTCGCGGCAGACGCGCGCGTCGGGATCGGCCCGGACCACGGTCGGTTGTACGTAGAAGCCGTTGGCGAGCGTTGGCTCGGTTGGGACCTTCCCCCCGCTGAGGACCTCGCCACCGTCCTCGCGGGCCAGCTCGACGTAGTGCAGGACACGCTCGCGATGGGCGGCGGACGTGAGCGGGCCCATCTCGGTCGCGGGGTCCAGCGGGTTGCCGATCTTGATCGACTCGGATAGCGCGATGAATCGGCCAAGGAAGTCCTCGGCGATCGACTCATGGAGGATCAGCCGCGAGCCTGCGATGCAGGCCTGGCCCTGGTTGTGATAGATCGCGAAGGCTGAGCCGCCGACTGCGGCCTCGAGATCGGCGTCGGCGAAGATTATGTTGGCGCCCTTGCCGCCCAGCTCGAGCTGGACGCGCTTCACGTTCGAGGCCGACAGTTCGACGATCCGTTTCCCAATTGCTGTCGAGCCCGTGAAGGCGATCTTCCGCACATCGGGGTGAGCCGCCAACCGCTCGCCGGCCACCGCGCCCGGCCCGGGCACGATGTTGACGACCCCAGGCGGGAACCCCACCTCGACCATCAGCTCGGCGATCCGCAATGAGCTGAGAGGTGTCAATTCGGCAGGCTTCAGCACAACCGTGTTGCCGGCCGCCAGGGCCGGACCCATCTTCCAGCTGCAGAACATGAGCGGGAAGTTCCAGGGAACGATCATGCCCACCACGCCAACTGGTTCGCGGAGCACGTAGTTCAGAAAGCCAGGCTCCACCGGGATAACGTCGCCCTGGATCTTGTCGGCCATTCCCCCGAAATACCTGAAGGTGGCCGCCGTTCGGATGACGTCCAGGTTCCGGCTGTCGCGGATCGGATGACCCGTGTCCAGGGTTTCGATGGTCGCCAACTCGTCGGCCAGCTCCTCGATCCGGTCGGCTAGCTGGAGGAGCAGCCGGCCACGAGCCGCCGCCCCCGTGCGCGCCCAGGCGGGAAAGGCGTCCACCGCCGATGCAACGGCACGGTCGATATCCGCGGGTCCCGCCCGGGCCACCTCGGCCAGCTTCGACCCGTCGTGCGGATTCAGGCTGATGAAGGTGGCTCCATCGGCTGCGTCGACGAACTCGCCCCCGATGAACAGCCGATCCTGGAGGCGCAGGTCGATGGCGCCCTGGGCGATGGCCATGGCAGCGATCGACCCGGCCTCGCTACAGTTGGACGGCGGTCGAGGGCAGCTGGCCGCTCGAGATCAGTCCAGGCAGCTCGGGGTCGGCGTTCTCCCAGACAAGGAGCATCGAGCGCTTCGGGGCGTAGCCCTGGTGCCGGATGTCGGCCGGCATGGCGGCCACGTCGCCGGGGCGCATGACGACCTTCGCCCGCGCCGCGCCGGTGTCACGGTCCTCGACGTTCCAGTAGATCTCGTCTGAGAGCTGGACGAACCACTCGACCCGGTCATTGCCGTGGATGATGGGCAGGATGTATTCCTCGGTCGTCGGGCAGTAGAGGCTGTCACCGCACACTGAGACGACCGACGGATTCCACGTGACCTGCGAGCGCGAGAGATACGCGAACAGGTTGAACGCGATCACCTCGCCCTCGAACCCCGGCTCCGGGTGGAGCTCCGGCTCACCCTGGGGGACGTCCGCGAACTGGCGGTTGACGGGGTGTCCGTTGTCGTCGTTGCGGAGCGGCTCGTCGCCCGGGACGTTGACCATCCGGCGGGCGGTGACCCGGTGGCGCGTGATCGCCGGCCGGTTGTCGCCCGCCTTGATCCCGAACGCCGTCCCGGTCTCGGTGGGGCTGGCGAACGGATCGAATCCCGTGTTCGTCCAATTGTCGAGCATCTGCTCGAAGGTGGCCTTGATCAGCGGCGTCTCGAAATTCTCGAGGTGGTCCAGCTCGGCCTTGCGGTAGGCGTCGTTGTAGCGCCCGGCGAACAGGTCCACCGTGCCGTAGTGGTTCACCGTGCCGATCACGCCGTCGAAGTTCACGGTTCCGTAGAAGAATTGCCAGGCCACGTCCCGCTGCAAGGCGCGGAGGAAGGCATCCGCGGACATGACATGGCGACCGGTGGGCCACTCGACGTAGACGAAGTACTCGTCGCGGCTGAAGGTGAACTCGCCGAGCTTGAAGGACTGATAGCCGTACAGGTTGTCCTCGCTGGCGTCGACTCGGGCCGGAGCCTCGATGCTCATGTGAGCCTCCTGAACGTAGACGGTCGGGTGAAGACGAAGCCGGTCATGGCACGGTCTGGATGATCTCGGCCCATTTGTAGACCGTGTCCGGGCCATCCTGAGTCTGAAGCAGGATCACGGACGGGGAGTCGGCATGGAACTGGTAGGCCGCCCCGACCGGCAACAACGTCATGTGGCCGCGGCGTCCGACCACGCGTCCCATCGGCGGACCGCCGGGCTCGGCACTCAGTTGGTTCGAGCCACGTGGAGCGGTGGCTACCGGATCGTCGGGCCCGAGCTTCCGAAGCCGGATCTCGACCTCGCCGTCCATGACCAGGGCGAACTCGTCGTGCGGTGCGGTCCTCCAGCCGGATGTCCCCTCCGCGCGGATCGCCTCGAGGACGTACTGACGGTTCTTCCCGACCGCGATCTTCTCGTACGGACGCGATGTGGATGCCACTTCGAAGATGTTGGAGAACGCGTATCGCACCGGGTCGTCGTCGATCAAGTCGATTTCGCCCTTCCGATAGTCGTCGAGCGACCCGAAGACTGTGGTGTACGAGGGCAATCCTGGCATTCGTTCGCCTCCTGGTGCGATCGGTCGAGCACGATTGGGAGGGGCTGACGAGATGATTCAGGCGATACTGGTCTGTGCGAAGGGCCTTGTGTTCGCGTTGTGAACAGTTGTACGCTGGCCGAACCAGTATCCGGCCGGAGCAAAGCCGATGTCAAGGCAAACCAGCACACCGCGGGAGCCCATCAGCCCTCTCGAACCCGTGACGGTGGGGCGCTCCGAGCATGTCCAATCATTGGAACGTGGATTGGCCGTCCTGCGCGCTTTTTCGGCACCCGATGCCTCGCTGACCATCAGCGAAGTCGCCGATCGCACCGGGCTGTCGCGCGCCACCGCCCGGCGTCTGCTCCTTACGCTGCATGACCTCGGCTACCTGACCGCGTCCAAGCGCGCGTTCGCACTCACACCCCAGGTCCTCGAGCTGGCGAAGCCGTTCGTGTCCCACGACCCGTGGGAGTGGGCTCGGCCTTACCTGCAATCACTCACCGACCGGCTCGAGGAGTCGGCGTCCATCGCCGTCCTCGACGGATTCGACATCCTCTACGTGGCACGCACCCCGACGCGGCGACTCATGACGCTGGCCGTCGGCGTGGGGTCGCGCCTGCCGGCCCACGCCACGTCGAAGGGGCGCGTTTTGCTGGCCTTCCTGCCCGAAGCCGAACTGGCAACGTTCTTCCGGCGGGCGGCCATTGCGCGCTACACGGACCGGACGGTCATCGACGAGCAAGAGCTGCGCGGCATCCTGACCGAAATACGGAATCAGAGCTGGGCGATCGTCGACCAGCAGTTGGAGGAAGGGCTCTGCTCGGTGGCGGCGCCGATCATCGACGTCAACGGACGGGTCAGTGCTGCTCTCTCGGTGTGCGCTCACGCGGGGCGGGTCGACCCTGTCACCCTCCGCAACGAATTCCTCCCGCTGGTGCTTGAGACCGCGCGACGCGTCAGCGCCGTTTTGAGCCGCCGCTGATCCCAGGCTGAGGAGGCCGATCCGGGCGCCCACCCCAACCGACCGGTGGCGGCGGTGCTGGTGATCGCAAGGATCCCGGCCGGAGCACGTCGGTCGTTCCGACGGTCATGGCGGTCAGCTGCGCGATGACGTCGTGGACGTCGGGCGCCGCGGGGAGGATGCAGCGCACGTCCGTGACGCCGGCATGGGCGAGGGCGATCACCCGGTCCTGGCACTCCTCGAGCGTCCCGAAAATGCCGACTTCGGCCGGGTGGCCAAGGTGGCTGAAGAGCGGATCGCCATCGGCCCGCGCGCTGGCCTCGGCCCCCGTCCGCCCGATCGAGACGGGCACCAGGACTGCAACCCCCAGGCTGGAGGGATCACGGCCGGCCTCTGATGCCTCGGCCCGAGCCTCATCGGCGGCCGCCTCCAGGTCGGTGAATCGCCATCCGGGCAGCACGAGATCGTCGACGATCTCCAACAGCGCGCCGATCTCGCCAACGTCCATCGCCACCCCCGACAAGCGCGGCCGACGCTCAGGCAGGTGGGTCATCAGTGCCTCGCGGAGGTCCGCCAGGTAGCCCATCGTCGCAGGCCCATAGCTCAGAACGCCCAGCTCGAGAGTGGGCAACCCGGGACCATAGACCGTCGCTGCGGCCGCTGCCAGGACGGTCGGCGGGCGGTTCGCCAGGTCGACCATGGCTCCGATGCCACTCCGGCTCATCCGAGGCGACACGGCGGCAGCGCGCAACCACGCGTCGTCGTCCTCCGGCGGCCTTGGCCCGCCAATGCGGTCCATGAACCAGACGACCTCGATGCCAGCCCGCTCGCACATGGCGGCCAACGCGACGTGCTGCTCCGCCGGACTGCTGACGTGCAGGACCACCCCGAGTCGGGCCAGCCGACCACGGGGCGCGGGAGTTGGGTCGAAGGCAGGATTCATTGGCAATCCGGGGGGTGATGGACGGTGGCTGCGTACCGTACAGTCGGCAGCGATGGCCACGCAATCGGCCGCGTTACGACCTGGCGGCTTTGTGCTGCTGACTCCGTTGCTGCGGTTCGTCGGCCAGCTTCGCGAGGCGGGGATCCCGGTCTCGTCCTCGGAGGTCATCGACGCAACCGTGGCGCTGCGCACCGTTGACCTCATCGACCGTGGCCAGGTCAGGGGCGCTATGGCGGCAACCCTCATCAAGCAAGCAGAGGATCTGCTTACCTTCGATTTGCTGTTCGAGCTTCACTTCGCCGTGCGTCCGTTCACCCGCGACGGCGAGATCGCGGAAACCGGTGCGAACAACCCCGGCCTGCGCCAGATCACGACCAGCCTCGATCGAGTCAGCTTCGACCAGATGGGGACCGAGGGGTCGACCGCCTTGCTGGACGCCATCATGGAGGCCATCCAACGCGGGGATCCGGAGGCCTTGCGCGCGCTCGCCGAGATGACCGTCGCCCGCCTCGGCGGGATCGGCACTCAGCCCGGAGCGTCGGAGCGGTACTTCATGTATCGGATCCTGCGAGCGTTGGAGCTCTCCAAGCTGATGGGTCAGATGATCGCCACCGCCCGGGCCGAGGCCGGACCATCGGGGGTCGATGAGCGCGCCCTCCGGGAGCAACTCGCGGAGCGTATCGAGGCATTCAAGCAGATGTTGGCGGCCCATATCCGGGGAAGCCTGGCAGGCCTCCGTGGCGCCGAGGCATCGGTTCGAGCCATCGAGATGCTGGGCACCGACGAAATCGACTTCCTCGGCGCGTCACCCCGTCAAATGGCGGCGATGCGGGAGGCGATTCGGCCATTGGCTCGGGCGCTGGCAACCAAGATGGCGCGGCGCCGGCGCCGCCGTGACCGCGGTCGCCTCGATGTGCGGAGGACCGTCCGCCGCTCGCTGTCATCGGGCGGGGTTCTCCTCGACCCGGCGTTCAAGCGGCCGAAGGTGGCCCGTCCCGACCTGTACCTGCTGTGTGACGTGTCCGGCTCGGTCGCCGAGTTCGCCTCGTTCACCCTCACCCTGCTCCAGGCCATGACGACCGAGTTCAGCCGGATGCGGTCCTTCGCGTTCGTGGATGGCATCGATGAGGTGACCGACCATCTGAAGGATGTCGCGTCGTTCCTAGAAGTTCGTCACGTCCTGTACCGGGCAGACGTGGTACGCGATGAGGGGCACTCGGACTACGGCGCGGTGTTTGGTCGATTCTGGGAGCGATTCGGAAGCGGCATCGACTCACGCTCGACGGTGATCATCACCGGGGATGCCCGGTCCAACTACCGAGCGCCCCAGATCGAGGCCCTCCGCTCCCTCCACGCACGCGCGCGCAAGGTGTACCTCCTGAATCCTGAACCCGAGAACGAGTGGGACACCAGCGACTCGATCGTGTCGGAGTACGCCCCGCTGCTGGACAGCGTGTTCGAGGTCCGCAACCTCCGCCAGCTGGCCGAGGCGGTATTCCGCATCACATAGGTCGCCTGGAAACGGCTCACGCCGGTTCGCTCTTCGCGCCCTTGTTCGCTATGTGATCATTGGTGCGGCCAGCGAGCATGACCGGTCAAGAAAGCGGCAGGCCAGACCCACCTTGAAGGAGAGCGACGATGCGTGCGGTTCGGTTCGATGAGTACGGGGGCTACGACGTCCTGAAGGTCGTCGACGTCCCGACCCCTGAACCGGGGCCCGACGAGGTGCTGGTCAAATTGACCGCCGCGGCGGTCAACCCGTTCGACAACACCTGTCGCAATGGTTGGGTCGCCGCCGTCAAGCCGGGCACGATCCAGGGCAACGAGGGGTCCGGCGTTGTCGTCGGCGACGGGAGCGAGGCCTTTCCGACCGGGACGCGGGTGATGGTGGTCGGCACCTACGGCTACGCCCGTCCGGGTACCTGGCAGGAATACGTGACAGCGAACGCCAACGAGGCCATCCGCGTGCCGGACAACCTGACGGATGTCGAAGCCGCCGCTGTGCCTGTGGCGTACCTGGGGGCGCAACTCGCGCTGACGCACGGGGTGGGACTCAAGCCGGGCATGTCCCTGTTGATTCCAGGGATCGGCGGTTCGGTCGGGAACGCCGCCGTGCAGCTCGCCCGTATCCACGGCGCCGGTCGCGTCATCACCTCGGCCGGACGCACGGAGAAGGCAGAACGGGCCCGCGCCGAGGGCTATGAGGACGTCATCGACCTGTCGCAAGAGTCGCTCAGTGAAGGCGTAATGCGGCTCACGGACGGCAAGGGCGTCGAGGTCGCCCTGGATTCGATCGGCGGACGGATCACCGGGGAGGCCTTGAAGTCACTGAGTCCTGGCGGACGCCTGATTCAGATGGGGTATCCGGCCGGGACTGACTTGACCGTGGACTCGATCGTCCTCATCTGGGGCCCGGCGGGGACGGGTTCGACCAGCATCCACGGCTTCAACATCTACTTCCAGCCGGGCGAGGCGTGGTCCGCTGCGTGGGACGTCCTGGTGCCGCTACTGAGCTCCGGCCAGATCAAGCCGCTGCTGGACGATCACACCTATCCACTGGAGGAGGCGGCCGAGGCGACCCGCCACCTGATCGAGGACCGCCCGTATGGCAAGGTCGTGCTGACCATCGGGTGATCCGCCCGAAGACGGTGGGGGGCATTCGCCGGTACTCTGAGCGCCGAATGATCATCGAGGTCGACGGCCTCGCCAAGCACTTCGGCGAGATCGAGGCGGTCAAGGGCGTGACGTTCGGCGTGGAGCCGGGCGAGATCTTCGGCTTCCTGGGCCCCAATGGGGCAGGCAAGACGACGACCATCAACATGCTCTGTACCCTCATCGCCCCCAGCGCGGGGTCCGCGCGGGTCAACGGTTTCGACGTGCGGCGTGAGCGCAGCGAAGTCCGCCGCTCCATCGGTCTGGTCTTCCAGCAGACGACCCTGGACGAGTACCTGTCCGCCGAGCAGAACCTCCGCTTCCACGCCTATGCCTACGGCATCCCTGCCGAGCTGCGGGAGCAGCGCATGACCGAGCTGCTGGCCATGGTCGACCTGACTGACCGACGGAAGGGCGACGTGCGGAAGTACTCGGGCGGCATGAAGCGTCGGCTGGAGATCGCTCGCGGCCTGCTCCACCACCCGCAAGTGTTATTCCTGGACGAGCCCACCCTGGGCCTGGACCCGCAGACCCGACGCCTGATCTGGGACTACCTGCGCGCGCTGCGCGAGCAGGAGGGGCTGACCATCTTCCTGACCACCCACTACATGGACGAGGCCGAGCACAGCGACCGGATCGCGGTCATCGACCACGGCCGAATCGTGGGCCTGGACACGCCCAACGGGTTGAAGCGTTCCGTGGGAGGAGACCTGGTCACGATCGCGGCCGCCGACAACCAGGCCGCGGCGCTCGAGATCGGCGATCGGTACGGGACCGAGGCCGCCGTCCGCGACGGGACGGTGAGCTTCACCGTGTCCCACGGGCCCGAGTTCTTGCCCGAGTTCATTCGCAGCTTCAGCCAGCCGCTGGCATCGGTCACGGTGCGGCAGCCGACCCTGGACGACGTGTTCCTGCACCTGACCGGTCGCGAGATTCGCGACGAGGAGCTGGACTCACAGGAGCAGCTCGTGGCGCGCATGGCGCGCTTCCGAGGCCGCCAAAGCCGATGACCGAGATCTGGCGCGGAACCTGGGTCGTGTCCTACCGCGAGCTGCTCCGCTTCGTCAACGAACGGTCGCGGCTCGTCGGCTCGTTCGCCCAGCCGCTGCTGTTCCTGGTCATCTTCGGGGCCGGATTCGGGAACCTGATCGGCTCGCTGGCGCCGGGGGTGGATTTCATCCAGTTCATGTATCCCGGGATCATCGCCATGGGCGTGCTGACCACGTCCCTGTTCGCAGGCGTGAGCGTGGTCTGGGACCGCGAGTTCGGCTTCCTGCGCGAGCTGCTGGTGGCTCCCCTGGGGCGGGCCGGGATCGTGCTCGGCAAGGCGATCGGCGCCTGCGTGGTGGCGGTCCTCCAGGTGTTCCTGATGCTGCTCATCGCGCCCGTCGTTGGCGTGGACCTGAATGTCGGGATGGTGGCCCTCCTCGTCCCGGTCGTCTTCGTGCTGTCCATTGCCCTGTCCGGGCTGGGGATCCTGGTCGCCAGCTTCATGCGCTCGCAGCAGGGCTTCCAGCTCATCATCCAGCTGCTGATCTTCCCGCTCATCTTCCTGGCCGGGGTCTTCTTCCCGGTCAACCAGGCGCCGGATTGGCTCCAGGTGTTGAGCAAGTTCAACCCGCTAACCTACGGGGTGGACGCCATCCGCCAGGTGTTCCTGGGGAGCGACGCCGCCGCGTCACTGGGCGTCACGGTGGGCGGCCACGTCATGACCCTGCCCGAGGAGGTGGCCCTGATGGCGGTCTTCGCGATCGTGCTGCTGGGCGCCGCGGTGTGGGGCTTCAACCGCCAGGAGTAGTCGCCATGCCGCCACCCTCCACGCACCGCCGTTCCGCGCCCCGCCTCCGACTCGTGGCCGACGCAATCGACGCCAGCCTGCCTGCCTCGCGCGCAACTCCCCCGGAGGCTGACACCGACCCGCTCGATGCGTACTCACGCATCGTGACCGCCGTTGCGGAGCGCCTCCTGCGCCAGGTCGTCCTGCTCCGGGTGGAGGGCGGGAACGGTCGCCGGGCCCGATCCGGGGTGGGATCGGGCGTGGTGGTCAGCCAGGACGGGTTCATCCTGACCTCGGCCCACGTCCTGGCCGGCGCCCGGGAGGGTGTGGCGGCGTTCTCGGACGGGCGGGAGCTCAAGATCGAGATCGTCGGCCGCGATCCTCTGTCCGACATGGCGGTCGTCCGGGTGGATGGCGGCCGGCTCGAGGCCGCCGAGCTGGGGGATGCGGACCGGCTCAAGGTGGGCCAGCTGGTGGTGGCCGTGGGCTCTCCGCTCGGGCTGGCGGGCTCCGTCACGGCAGGCGTGGTGAGCGCCCTGGGCCGGTCATTGCCGACCCAGACCGGCAGCGCGACGCGGATTGTCGAGAACGTCATCCAGACCGACGCCGCCCTGAACCCGGGTAACTCCGGCGGCGCACTGGCCGATGCCGGTGGCCAGGTCGTGGGCATCAACACGGCGGTGGCCGCGATCGGGGTGGGCCTGGCCGTGCCCATCAACGCCGCGACCCGGCGCATCATTGGCGCCCTGATGCGAGATGGACGGTTCCGGCGCGCGTTCCTGGGGATAGCCGGAATGCGGCGGCCGCTTCCACCGCGCGTGGCGCGGGCCCTGGGTCGGGCGGCGGGGATCGGCCTGACCGAGGTCGTCCGCAGCAGCCCGGCCGAGGCAGCCGGCTTGCGCGACGGCGATCTGATCCTCGACGTTGACGGTCAGCCGGTGGGCGATGCGAGCGACCTTCAGCGCCTTATGGTGGGCGAGACGATCGGGCGTCCGCTGCCGATCCGTATCCTGCGCATCGGGGAGGTTCGCGATTTGACTATCGTCCCAGTGGAGCTGAAGCCGTGAGCGCCGCCGATCCGTTCCCGCGCCAACGGTTCGGGGCGCTTGTCCGGCGTCTGCCGCGCTACGCCCGCCTGGCGTGGACCCTCAGCCGTCATCCGAAGGTCACTGGCCGGCGTCGGGCGGCCCTGGTGGCCGCCGCGGTGTACGTCCTGTCACCGATCGACCTCGTGCCGGGTTTCATTCCGGTGGCGGGCCAGCTTGACGACGCCGCTGTCGTGCTGATCGGCCTCAGCCTGGCGTTGCGGAGCCTGACACCGGCGGAGCGGGCGGCCGCGCTGGCCTCGGCCAATCTGGCCGCGGGCGATATCCAGGACGACTTGGCCACCATTCGCGCCTGCTACACCTGGATGGGGCGTACCGGGTTTCGGCTGGGGCGCCGCGGGGCGGGCTTGCTGGCCAGGGGAGCTGGCCGGGTCGCGCGCCGGGTGGCATCCGGCGTGAGCGGCCGCCTGCGCCGAACCAACGAGGACGACGCGGGCTAGGTCAGCCGATCCCCAGCTCGTCCAGCGAGGCGTCCAGCTCGGCGGGGTCGCGGTAGACCCTGAACGCGCCGGCAGCCAACAGCTCGTCCCCGCCGTAGCCGCCGGTCAGCAAACCCACCGACAGCATCCCCGCCCGTCGCGCAGCAAGCAGGTCCCACACCGCGTCGCCGACCACGGTCACGTCGCGGATCTGGACCCCCATCCGCTCCTGGCAGGCGAGGAACAGGTCCGGCTCCGGCTTGGCCCGCATGACATCTCCACGCTCGACGACGACTACCCCCTGGGCCACTCCCAGCGCCTCGAGAGAGTCGTTGATCTCCGGCCGGCGTCCTGAGGTGGCGATCCCGTACGGCACGCCGCCCTCGGTCAGGTGGCGCAGTAGATCCGCGGCTCCAGGCAGCGGGCGTCGCTCGGGCAGCAGCTCGCGAAACAGCTGGCCGTGGCGCTGCTGGACGTCCTCGATTTCCTGGTCGCTGAGCGGGCGCCCCAGCTCGCGAGCGACGGCCCGCGTGAACAGCCCGCCGCTCATCCCCATCCGCCGATGGATCCGCCAGCCCTCGATGGGCATGCCGGCCTCGGCCAGCGCGCGCTGCCAGGCGAACACGTGGGCGTAGACGGTGTCGATGAGGGTTCCGTCCAGGTCGAAGATGAGCGCCCGCACGGCGACAGGGTAGCGCTCGCGGACCGATACGAGGTAGCCGAGACTGATCTAGCGCCGACCCGCGCCGGCGGTACCTCCCACGATCTCCGCCCGGCCTGCCGGAAGCAGGAGCGCTGCGGCACCGACGGCCGCGGTCAGCACCAGCGACAGACGGGCCAGCAGCGAAGCCGCGATCGCCGATTCGGCCGGCAGGCCGATGCCGACGAACAGCAACGTCAGGGCGGCTTCCTGGACGCCGAGGCCACTCGGGGTGAGCGGAATGAGGAGGCTGACCCGGGCGACCGCGACCGCGGCCAGAGCCGCCAGCGACGCCGCGCCCGGGTCGACCGCCAGGACGACGAGGAAGGTCAGGCCGACGCCCATCGCATGAAAGAGGACCCCGAGCGCCAGACCGATGCCCACCGCGCCCGCCAACCGCCGGCGGTCTTGCGCACCCGGGCCGAGAAGTCGATCACGCAGGGGCCGCAGCCGGCCGGGACCCACTGACACCAGACTGGCGATGCCGAGCACAACCCCGGCGAGGACCAGGGCGCCGATGGTCACGCCCACCGCGAAGTCGGTCGGTCGGGATGCGATGAGGAGCGCGGCTGCGCCCACGAGGCTGACCGCCAGGTAGCTCGTCGCGCGCTGGACCACGATCGGCAGTACTGCAGTCCGGACGCCCTCCCCCGAGCCGCGCACCACAGCCACCCGGTATGCGTCGCTCCCGAGGTTGGCCGGCGTGAACCCGCCCAGCGCCTGCGCCGCGTAGTAGAGGCGGACCGTCGGCCACCAGTCGAGTCGGAGCCCGACCAGGCGCCGCGCCAGGGTTCGCCATGTGGCGGCCCCAAGCAGGTGCAGGGATGACAGGCCGACCACCCCGAATAGCACCAACGGCAGGTTGGCGTCCCCCAAGCGGCCACCGATGCCCGTCGCGTCGAAGGTCAGGACCAGGGCCACCAGGATCGCGATCCCGATCCCCCAGCGCGCCAGGTTCCGCGCCGTCACGAGGCCGCCTTGCGGACCGGCACCAGTCGTCGGATGTGACCGATCAACGCCGCAGCGTCAGGTTCGACCGCCGTCTGGCCGCGCTCGGCCAGCCAGGTCCGACACTTGTCCGCGTAGGCGATCGGGATGGTCGGAACGCCGGCCCGAGTCGCGAACAGGAGGCTGTGGTACCGCATGCACACCGCGGCGGCCAGGTGCCCAAAGGCCGCCAGCACCTGCGCAGGATGGGGTGTGCCCTCGAGGACGCGGAGGCGCGGCTCCCGCGCCTGGAGCTGGCGCGCCATCAGGAGATCGTTGTGCCCGGCTACGAACGGGTGCTGGCTCATCGGGATGAAGCAGAACTGCAGCTCAGGAAGCGCGTCGATGCATTCCGCCACCGCGGCCAGCACCGCCCCGGACACCTCCGGATTCACGGCGGTCAGGCTCAGTCCCACGATCGGTCGCCGGGGGTCAAGCCCCGCGGATCGCAGCAGCGCGGCCCCGACGGCTGGAGGAGCTGCCGGCAGCCAGGCTGACAGGTCGGGGCCGACCGCGGCGTCGACCCCCCAATCGCGCAGCACCTCAGCCGAGCGTCGGTCCCGAACGAGGACCTGAGTGGCGCGCCGGGCGAGGTGCCGCAGTGCGAGTGCCGTGGTGGCAGGGAGGGCTCGGTCGACACCCACCCCGTGCAGCACGACCGTGACGCCGATCACGGAGGCAGCCAGACCGTACGCCGGCAGCAGTCGTCCCACCAGGCCCATGTCCGCGCCGAACAGCCCGCCGCCGCCGATGACCAGCGTCCGATGGCGGAGGAGCTCGCGGGGTGCCGCGGCGATGGGGACGGCCCGAACCTCGTGCATCGCCGCCGTCTCGGCGGGCAGGCGCGAAACGACGGTTACCCGCCGCCCGTCCAGGGTGCGTAGCAGGCTCGAGAGGATCGCTTCGTCACCGACGTTCCGGTAGCCGTATCCACCGACCACCAGGATCGGTTCCGGGAGACCCGTCGACCGCGACGCGGAACTCACCGTCGTGCGCCCGGCGCGAGGAGATCGTCGCGAACGAGGACGGCATACGGACCCGAGGTGTGCATCACGTGGAAGCCGAGGGCCTCGAGTCGCTGGCGCCGAAACGCGAACGACGGATCGGAGGCGAGCATGAGGGCTGCGCCAACCTGGTGAGTTGCCACCAGCCCCTCTGGATCGAGCACCCCCAGCCCGACCGACGGCCCCGACCCGGTCAACGCCGTGACGAGTACATCCAGGCGCGACGAGCCCGCGGTTCGGATCCGCAACCCGCCGCTGGTGGTCGGCTCGATGACCGCATCGGCCTGTACGGCAAAGATCCGCAGGCACGGATCCTGGGCGCCGATCCGGGTGAAGCAGACGCGTGCTCCTCGGCCGGTGATGTCGATCAGCGTGAAGCTCATGCCCTGCGGCGGCGACAGGACGCTCTCGAGCCCCACCCCACTCGTCAGGTCGGCGAGTCGCAGCGTAGCCCCGTCCTGCCACAGCCGGACGGTCCGCACCAGCGTCACCGGAGTGGTGCCCGCCACGCCCTGCCAGTCGGTGCGCATGCTGGCAACGCGATCGGTCCATTCTCGCCGGACGTCGACTGCCGTCAGCTCAGCCGCGGTTGCCTCGCCGTCGACCGAGAAGACCCGGGTGGCGGATGGCGGCAGGCGCAGCAGCTCGACGTACTCGCCGCCGTGGTTGGCGCCCAGCAGCAGGCCGGTGGGCACTGCCAGCTCCCCGGCCATGGCCTGGTCGGTGAACTTGAGGAAGAAGAACTCGTTGGTCAGGGCCGCGGTGGAGCGCAGCAGCGCATCCGCGTCGACGCTGCGCTGCCACTCGACCGGCCGGAAGGCGTACCGGACCGGCAGGCTGAAAAGCGCCTCGCGGCCGGTCAGCCCCTCGAGCCACTTCCCGTCACGGACCGCGGTCAGCACCGCCAGGTCGCTGTCAGGCAACGCCTGGTCGACCCACAGGACAGCTTCGGTCAGCGCGTCGGCGTCGCGCGGCTGGTAGGTCGTTGCCTGGCGGTCGTAGCGCGAGACCGCGAACGGAATGGCGGCCAGGACCACGACCCCGGCAGCCGCCAGGACCCATGCCGATGGCCGGCTGCGGGGCGCCACGGCATGCAGGTAGAGGCCGAACCAGCGGGCAAGTCCGAGGAGCGCGAGGGCGGACGCCACGACCAGCGGGGCCAGCAGGACCGGCGCGAAGCGGGGGTAGTCAGTCGAGGCACCGATCACGACCGCGGCCAGCAGCGACCCCCACGTGACGCCGGTCCAGGCCAGCAGGACCATGAACCGATCCACCGTGCGGCGGAGGGCTTCGGTCAGCGCACCGAGGCCCACGGTCGCCATCCCGACCACGATCACGACACCGGTCGGCCAGTAGTCGAACAGGGCACTGAACAGCCGCTCCGGGCCTCGATAGCCAAGGCTGGCCGGGTTGGTGACGTAGTCGCCGCTGGCGGGCAGGAGGACCACCAGCCAGTAGGCGGCAATGGCCGCCAGGCCGATGGCCACCGGCACCAGCGCATTGCGCAGCAGCGGCCAGCCCAGCCGCCGCAGCCGGAAGACGCCGACTCCTGCAACCGCGAGACCCACCGGCACCGCCACCGTTCCGGCGCCGACGTGCGAGAGGGCAGCCAAGGCAAGGGCCACGCTGCCGAGCGCCCACCACGACCGCTCCAGCCGCGGGCCACGACCAGCCCGCACGAAGGCGGCCACGCTGAGCGAGGTGAACATCACCGAGCCTGCCTGCAGGAGGCCACCGAACGCGAACAGCTCCAGGTAGCGGTCGGTCACCAGGAGGCCGATCACCACGGCGAACACCCCGGCCAGGGGACGGCGCCCAAGAGCCAGCCCGGCCACGAAGAAGCTCAAACCCAGGCCCGCCATCAGCAGCACGTTGACGATCTGGAGGGCCCACACCGGGTCCGGCACAAAGAACTGGACCATGGCCAGGAACAGCGGGATCATCGGCGGCAGCGCCGAGATCGTCCGGTATTCCGGGACGTCCTGACCCAGGTAGAAGCGCGAGGTCATGAGCCACTGGCCGTAGTCGCCCCGCGCCGCTATCGGGGTACTTGCCAACACCAGGGCCAATCCACCGAGGACGGCGAGCAAGAGGAGCGCAGAGGCGAGTGGCTCGACCCGCGGCAATCGGGCCATCCCAATCCGCCCGACCTGCCCGACCCGCGTGGTCATCGCCCGCGCGGTCATCGCCATGACAACCTCCGCAGTCGAGCCTCGGCCGACTCCTCGGGTTGTGCCACCTCGAGGTAGACCTGCTCCATGTCGAGGGCAACCCGATCCCAATCCCAGCGCTGCGCCGACTGGGTCGCGGCCGCACGCATGAGGTCCATCCGGAACTGATCGCCGAGGAGGGAGCGCAGCGCGCCGGCCAGCGCATCGGCGCTCGGATCGCACACCAGCCCATCCACCCCGTCACGAATCAGGCCCGGCGCCGCGCTGAACGGGCTGCGGATCACGATCGGCACTAGGCCAGCCGCCTGGCCCTCGACGGCCGCGATGCCAAAGCCCTCGCGCACCGATGGCAGGACCAGTATCCGAGAAGCCTTGAGCAGGGAGAGCTTCTCGGCTTCGCTGACGTGGCCCAGGAACCAGACTTGCTGCCCCAGGCTGAGCTCGGCGACCTGGGCTTCCAGCTGCCGGCGTTCGGGACCATCCCCGATCACGAGGCAGCGAAGGGTGGGGAACTGAGCTCGCAGGCGGTCCACCGCGTCGATCAGGAGATCGACCCGCTTGTCTTCGATCAGGCGACCCACAAAGACGATGTCGGAGGTGACCCCGGAGCTCCGCGCGGTGGCGAACGCCTCCAGGGGAAGTCCGTTGCCCACCACCCGGATCCGTTCCTCCGGCAACCCCGCGTCCGCCAACCGGTCCGCGGTGAACGGAGACACCGCCACCTGCTGGTGACCGAGGCGCACGGCTCCGGCCTCGGTCGATCGGGCAACCCGGGCCACAAGGCCCCGATGGCCGAGGTACTCCACCCAGTGGTCGCCCCAGAATTCGTGCCACGTCGCCACGATCCGCGTCTTCGTGAAGCGCGCCGCGAGCGAGCAGGCGTACAGGGGCACGTACGGCGTGGCGGCGCAATCGATCACGTCGTAGCGACCACTTCGGACGGCGGGCATGAGGCGAGCGGCAAAGCTGACCGCCTCGCGCACGGTCCGCTTCCCATCGGCCCCGTACATGCGCGCAGGCGTGCCCACCCCGTGCAGGGCGATCCCGTCCTGGGTCAGGTCCGCGGGGCCGTCCCAGAATTGCCAGGTGATGTAGTGAACCTCGTGCCGGGCGCTGAGCCGTTGGGCCAGCTCGAGAAAACGTCGCTCAGCGCCCCCCATCAGGAAGGGGTACAGCGCGTCGTAGACGTAGGCGATCCGCAGCCGCCGGCGATATAGGTCACTCACGGCGGGTCGATCGTCACGACCAGGAACGCGGCCATGCCCAGCTCGGCACCAACGATGAGCAGGGTCTGGGCCAGCGACGCGAGCTGGAGTCCGAGCGGGTGGTGCATCTCCGAAGCCCAGACCCAGAACAGCCCCGCGTCGACGGCGGCACCCACCAGGAGCATGAGGGCCGCCAGGGCGAGCACACCCTCGAGCCGAAACAGGCGCCGATAGAGCTTGACCCAGCGGTCCTCGTGGAGCAGGCCCATGGCGCAACCGTGCAGCTTGGCGATCATGCCCAGCAGCAATGTGTTGGCGCCGATGGCCAGGAAGATGGTGGCCGCGAACACCGGCTGCCACGTCAGCGAGCCGATCTGCACCCCGACCGGAGTGGCGAACGAGATGACGAACGTTGCCACGCCGAGGAAGGCCAGCGTCAGGCCGGGCAGGATGAACAGGAAGTCGGGCGCTGCCAGGAGCAGGAACCGGAGATGTCGCCAGCCATCCCGGACGGTGCTCAGCTTGCTCTCGCCGCGCCGCGTGCCGTACGAAGCCGGGACCTCGGTGATCTTCAGCCCGGCCCGGGCGGCCCGCACGATCATCTCGGAGGCAAACTCCATCCCTCCCGATCGAAGGCGGAGGCGCTCGGCCAGGTTGCCCTTGAAGGCGCGAAATCCGCTCTGGCTGTCCCCGATGTCTGCGCCGATGAACAGCCGGATGAGGTAGTTGATGATCGGGCTGCCGATGTACCGATGCGCCCAGGGCATCGCCCCATCCTGGATCCCACCCGTGAACCGATTCCCGAGGACGAGGTCGGAGCCATGGTTCAGTGGTTCCAGCAGGGGGGTGAGGTTGCTGAAGTCATACGTGTCGTCGGAGTCGCCCATCACGATGAACTCGCCGCGCGCCTCGGCGAAGCCGCGTTGGTACGCCTGTCCGTAGCCGGGCACCGGCTCCTGCACCACGCGTGCGCCGGCCCGGGCGGCCACCTCGATGGATCGGTCAGTGGACCCGTTGTCCACGACGATCACCTCGCCCAGGACTCCGGATTCCGACAGCCATCCGCGCGCCTTGGTGACGCACACGCCCACCGTCTCCTCCTCGTTGAGGCAGGGCATGACGATGGACACGGTCGGAACGGTCACCGGTGTATTCATGGGCACGGGTGTGTTGACGGGCACGGTCAGAAGCACCCCCGAGGGCTTGAGACGCCAGTGGCGCCCGGGAGGGCGCCACTGGGTGGAGATCGTTCAGCGCGCGGGCTGGACTACGGGCAGTCCCCGTACTCGTCGGCGAGGACATCGCCATGGCGCAGGTGCGCGGGCATGGCGTTCTCGGAAACGCTGATCTGGACGTACTTGTGGTTCGCCCAGTGGCAAATGTCGACTTTCCCGCCGGGAGCCGCCAGGGCGCTGGCGGAGAAGGCGATCATGACGATCACTGGCAGGAGGAGGGCGAGCAGGGCTCGCGGCAGCTTATGAAACAAGGGGGCCTCCTTTCCGCTGTGGGATCGGGACCCAACCTAGCAGCGCCCAGCAGACGGCCACAACCCTGACGCGGCCCGTACCTTTCTGCCCTAGGTCATCGGTTTCGGTTTTGGGGGTGACGACGGTTTGCCGCCTTACGTCCGGATTAGGTACATATGCCGCGAAAGCGCAGCAGCCGCGCGCTCAAGCGGGGCAAGATAGCCCGTGTCCCATAGCGTCGATCACCTCGCCAACCTCATGGACGAGGTGGCCGTGCTCCTGCGCGATCACGGCGAGGAGCACTGGGCGGAGTGGATCGAGGCGGATGCCCGGGCGGTCCGCGCCCGGGACGGATGGGGCCTGGACCACTTCCTGGCTGCCTTCGGATCCGCCGGCAGCCTGTACGACCTGGTCTTCCACCCCTTCAACGGCAACGCCGAAACCGAGGAGCAGGGCCGGGCCTTGACCGATCGGTTCCACGAACTGATAACCGAGGCGCACTCCATCGCGTTGGATCTCTCGCGCGAGCTGGCTGCCGCCGACTGACGCCCATGTCTGCCCAGCTGGCCGGCTCCGCGCGTCGCTACCTGTGGGCCCTGTTCGCGGCCATCGAGGTCAGCGTCGGGGGCTCCACCTGGCGCCAGGTGGTGTGGGTCTCCTGCCGTCCCGGCAGCTAGGACCCTGGCCAAGCCGGCCTACCGGAGCCGCCTGCCCGGGTTAGGCCTGGCCAGGCACAGCCGTCGTCCAACAGGAGGCCAGCCCTCATGTCTTTCAACGCTCGTTTCGTCGCTACGCTTCCGGCCGCCGACCTGGCCCGCGCCAAGGCCTGGTACGCGGACAAGCTCGGCCTAAACCCGAGCACCGAGTTCCCGGGCGGGATGAACTACACGACGCCCGGAGGGGAGTTCGCTATCTACGAGACCATGTTCGCTGGGACCGCCCAGAAAGCCGCCACCTGGATGGTGGAGGACTTTGACGCCGCGGTGGCGGACCTCCGAGCCCGAGGTGTTGTCTTCGAGGAGTACGACCTGCCCGGGCTGAGGACGGACGAGGGCGTCGCGACCGATACCGATGGTTTCAAGGCTGCTTGGTTCAAGGACTCGGAGGGCAACATCCACGGCGTCGTGCAGTCGCGACCTGGAATGTAGGCTGCCGTTGCCTCTGGTCCGACGCTACCATGAGCTCGCACGAATAGGAGGAGCGTTCAGGTGAACAGGTGGCGGAGATTCGGTGCCGTCGGCACTGTCGCAGTCGCGATCATCATCCTGGTGTCCGGGTGCCAGGCCGCAGCATCAGGCAGCCCGACCGGCAGCGTGGAGGCCAGCGCCGGGTCGGGCGAGGCGTCCCTCGAGGCGCCCGACGAAGTCGAGGCCGGAGCCGATTTCGAGGTGTCGTGGACCGGTCCCGACGGACAGGGCGACTACATCACGATCGTGGCGCTCGGTGCCACGGGGTGGACCGATGAGCCCTACTTCTACACCTCCTCTGGCAGCACCGGCACGCTGGTGGCATCGACCGAGGACGGCGACTACGAGCTGTGGTACGTCACGGGGGACGACGAGGAGGTCCTCGCCCGCCGGCCCATCACCGTCACGCCGTTCACGGGCGCCCTGACGGCACCCGGCGAGGTCATGGCAGGCTCACGTTTCGATGTCGGCTGGAACGGCCCCGACGGGCCGGGGGACTACGTCACAGTCGTGGCGGTTGGCGCCACGGCGTGGCTTGACGAGAGCTTCTTCTACACCTCGGTCGGACCAACCGGCACGCTGACAGCGGCGATCGATCCCGGACAGTACGAGATCTGGTACGTGGCCGGGACGGACCGCACGGTATTCGCCCGCCGACCCATCACCGTCACCGAGATGATCATCACGCTGGAGGCGCCGGTAGCGGTGGACGCGGGGGCCGACTTCCAGGTGGAATGGACCGGCCCGGACGGGCCCCAGGACTACATCACCGTCGTTCCAGCCGGCTCCCCGGACGGGACGTACCTGGACTACGCATACACCGCCGAAGGGAGTCCGATCACCTTGACGGCTCCGAACGAGCCGGGCAACTACGAGGTCTGGTACGCCTCCGACCGGGAGGACGGCACCTTCGCACGCTTCGACATCATCGTGAGGTAGTTCTCCGGGAGAGCGCGATCGCAGAGGTCGACCGGTCGGACGTCCACGTGGCGTTGCTGCGCGGGATCAACGTCGGAGGGAAGAACCGCCTGCCGATGAAGAGCCTCAGCGCGCTCTTTACCGATGCGGGCTGCACCGATGTCCAGACCTACGTCCAGAGCGGCAACGTCATCTTCCGGGCGACCCCGAGCCTCGCCCGTCGGATTCCCGCCGCCATCCAGAAGGCCATCTCGGTCCAATTTGGACTCACCATCCCTGTGGTCACCTGCACGGCAGCGGAACTTCACGATGCCGCGAAGAACAACCCGTTCCTTCCAAAGGAGTCCGACACCGGAACGCTGCATGTCGCGTTCCTGGCCGCCAGACCGACGCCTGCAAAGGTCGGAACGCTGGACCCGGACCGCTCGCCGCCCGACGAGTTTGCGGTTCGCGGTCGGGAGATCTATCTCCGCCTTCCCAACGGTGTGGCCCGATCCAGGCTCACCAACGCGTACTTCGACTCCCGCCTGGGGACGACCAGCACGCTGCGGAATTGGAGAACCGTCCTCAAGCTCGTCGAGCTGACCTGATGCGACCGACTAGGCGTTCATCGCCGATGGGCTTAGAGTTCACAGGAACGCGCAGCGAGGGGGCATGAGCCAAGCGACGCAGTCGGCCCTTCCAGCGGCCAGGGAAGCCATGGTCCGTCATGCCTGGGACGAGGCGCGCGACCTGTTTCGCGAAGCCGACAAGGCTGAGCCGCTTTCCGTGGCCGACCTCGAGCTGATGGCTGAGGCTGGGTGGTGGTCCGGCCACCCGGATGAGCGCGATGACGCCTTCGAGCGAGCGTACGCCGCGTACGTGGAGGCGGGAGACAAGAAGCAGGCGGCAGGGCTCGCGCTCCGGCTCGCCGAGTTCGCATTCCAGCGGCTGGCAGGCCCGATTGGCGCCGGTTGGATGGGCCGGGCCGAGCGCCTCCTCGACGGCGAGTCGGAATCGGCCATGAACGGCTTCTTCGCATGCCTGATGGCCTTCCGCATGATCGTGGGGGGCGAGCTTGAGGAGGGTATGCGCTTCGCCGACAAGGGACTCGAGTTGGGTCGCGCGTATGGCAATCGCGACGTGGAGGCCTTGAGTCTCAACCTGAAGGGTCGCGCCCTGGTCAAGCAGGGAGAGGTCGCCAAGGGACTGGCGCTCATCGATGAGTCCACCGTAGCGGCCATGGCAGGTGAGCTGCACCCCTGGGCCACGGCCAACGTCTACTGCAGCACCATCGACGCCTGTCGCGATCTGTCCGACTGGCGGCGCGCCTTGGAATGGACCGAGGAGGCGGATCGGCAGATGCGCCGCCAGCGCATTGGCGGCTACCCCGGCATCTGCCGGGTGCATCGGGCCGAGATCATGCGTCTGCGCGGAACCTGGCCTGAGGCCGAGCAGGAGGCCCGCGAGGCGTGTACCGAGCTGGAGCGCTTCCGCCTACTCGTGCCAGCCGGTTGGGGCTACTACGAGGTCGGGGAGGTCCGGCTCCGCATGGGCGACTTCGCCGCCGCCGAGGAGGCGTTCCAGCGCGCATTCGAATTGGGACGAGATCCTGAGCCCGGTCTTGCCCTCCTCCGGCTGGCCCAGGGGGACCAGTCCGCGGCGGCAAGCTCGATCCGGCGCGCCCTGTCGGAGACGGAGGAACCTCTTGCATTCACCGGCGACAGCGCCAAGGACCCACTGGGGCGCGGCCATCTGCTCCCCGCCCAGGTGGAGATCGCGTTGGCAACCGGAGACCCAGAGACCGCGAACGCGGCAGCCACCGAGCTGGAGTCCACTGCCGGTCACTATGGCTCCACGGCTCTCCAGGCCGCCGCAGCCACCGCCCGCGGATCCGTGCAGCTGGCACAGGGAGACGCCGCGGCCGCCATCGCGAGCCTCGAGCGTGGGCAGCAGCTGTGGCAGGCGATCGGGGCCCCGTATGAAGGCGCTCAGGTCAGGGCTCGCCTGGCCGAGGCCTATCGGGCCACGGGCGACGAGACGGCGTCCATCCAGGTGCTCGAGGCCGCCCGGTCGACCTTCGAACGGCTGGGCGCACAGCCCGATCTCCACCGGGTCGATGCGCTGTTGGAACGCCACGGCGCTGGTCAGGCAGCGACCGGAGAACGACAGGTCAGGACGTTCATGTTTACCGACATGGTCAGCTCCACCGACCTCATCGAGGCCATCGGAGATCAAGCCTGGGAGGAGCTCATCAGCTGGCACGACAAGACCCTCCGATCGCTGTTCGCTCGGCACGGAGGGGAAGAGGTCAGCCACGCCGGCGACGGATTCTTCGTGGCCTTCGAGGAGCCGCGAGCCGCGGTTGAAAGCGCGGTAGCCATCCAGCGAGCACTGACCGCTCATCGGAGAAAGCACGGATTCGCCCCGTGGGTGCGGATCGGGCTCCATACCGCCGAGGCCACCCACAGCGGAGTGAACTATCGGGGCAAGGCGGTCCACGAGGCAGCTCGGGTGGGGGCGCTGGCGGACCGGGACGAGATCCTGGTGACCACGCAGACCCTCCAGGCGGCCGGCGCCATTACCTTTTCGGTCTCTGAGACCCGGTCTGTGAACTTGAAAGGGATCAAGGGTGCGGCCGAGGTCGCCTCAGTTCACTGGCAGGTCTAGGCCCGGCCGCCGGAGGCGCGCACGTAGTCCGGCTCGATCACGAAGATCTCGCGGGGGCGTTCCCGGAATCGGTACGGCTGGCCCGTATAGCGCACGGACATCTTGTCGATGAATGCCAGCCCCTCGTCGGGGCGGGTATCGACAACTCGGCCGCGAATGATCAGGAAGCGCCAGTCGTCGTCGCGATCCACCACCGAGAGGCTGACCTGGGGATTGCGCCGCCAATTGGCGGCCTTGCGCGAGCCGACCATCGAGCTGGTCAGGACGTGCTTCCCGTCGTAGTCGACCCACATCAGGTACTGCGCGATCGTGCCGTCGCGCCGGATCGCGGATACGTGGCCCAGGACGTTCGTGGTCAGGAGGTCGGTGAGGTCTTTGGGGATCGATTCAGGCATGGCAGCCCGATGGTAGCCGCCATCGCCGTTCGTCGACCGGGACTACGCTTGGGACCAGGTCGTCAGCACGATCTCGGCGTCGTAGGGATGCATGCGGTAGCCCTCCGCCGCGGCATCCCAGACCAGGAGATCCCGACGAGCCACCCGACGCATCACCTTGTTGGGGCCGGCCACGATCCCGGCGAATGCCGTACCGGTGCTCTTCCCGTACCGCTGCCGCAGGGCTTCGTCCAGGACGAGGACCTCATTGTTCAGCGACAGTTCGGCGACCTCGCGCACCAGGCGGCGACTGTCCACCCCGCGGATGGCGTGCAGCACCTCCAGCAGCTGGCGACGGCGGAGCTCTGATTCATCAACGCCGGCTCCCGCAGGACCGTCATCGGGCTCGCGCCGTGGCCCCATCACCCATCGCCAGGCGAGGTTGACGAGCTCCTGCTCGGTATCGGCCTCGAACTCGACCCTAGGCACCTGTATCTCCTCTGCTAGGCACCTGTATCTCCTCTGAAAGACTAGAAGCAGATTTGTCACTAGACTATCACAGGCTACTTGTGCTATGATTCCCATCAACGGCTGCAAGGCTGCGAACCGTTTGATCTCATGACCTTCGAACGAAGTCGGTCACGAGCGAACTTCGCTTCGTATCGACTGGCCGAATCCCTACAAGGAGAACATCGTGAAGCACATTCGACTTGCGATCTACGACATCACCAAGGGCAGCTTCCAGGAGCTGGCCGGCCTGACCAAGGACGGCATGCTCCCCCGCTTCTCGACGGAGCCTGGCTTCATCGAGTACGGAGTCGCGGACATCGGCAGCCGCAAGGCCTGCTCTGTCACCGTCTGGGAGACCCGTGAGCAGGCTGAGAAGTCTGTCACCCTGTCCTCGACCTGGGTCAAGGAGAACGTCTCCGACCGGGTCCGGCTGATCACCAGCTACGTCGGCGACCTGGCCTTCCTGCACGGAACGCCTGTCCTCGCGTAACCCTAACCCCTGTAGGCCACGACTCCCCCGGAACGGGCAACCGCTCCGGCTCGGGAGTCGTGGCCTCCCCATGTCCGGGAGGCCCCTACTCAGCCACGGATAGCCCTTGGCGGACCGGGATCACCTTTGGTTCTGGTCCCTAACGGAAGCACCGTAGAGCGATGACCGAGGAGGCGCGCCATCAGGAAAGCCCACGCCGGCAGCAGGATTAGGTAGGCGATTCCGCCCAGGGACGTCCACCCGGTGTCCACACCGCCGAGCAGCAGGCCTGCCGCGTATAACACCCCGGCAACCCCGGCCGCCACACCCAGCCAACGCAGCTGGTTCAGCCATGGTCCCGCCAGCAGGTTGGCGCCCGCGATCCACAGACCGATATAAACGAGCGCCCCGCTCCCCACCCCGAACGCGCCACGGGCGGCGGTGTCCCAGTCGATGACCACCGCGCCAGCCATCTGGAGCACCTGGATCACGCAGAAAGTCAACACCGAGACCCAGCCGAGCGTCTGGGCCAACTGCGCGAGCCGGGTCGGCGTTCGACCACCCAGCTCGTAGAAAGAAAGCATGAGCGGGGCGAGGGCCGCGGTCAGCACCAGCAGGGCGCCGTCGTTCAGCGTCCCCCACGGCTGGTCGGCCATGAAGGACAGGCCGGCGGTCACCAGCCCCACCAGCCCGGCACCTGCGACGACGTAAGCCGCGAGGGAGGCGCTGCTCACGATTCGCTGGGTGCGACTCGACATGGATCCGCTCAATGAGGGCCGTCAGCCCACCATGTACTGGTCATGGCGAGCCCAGAGCTCGGTCCACTCCGCGTCGCTCAGCTGCTTGCCGGATCTGGCAATCTCATCAACCTCCATGAAGTAGCGCTCGCGGGGCGCGCCTGGGGCGAAGAGGATCAGCATCGAAGCCGGCTTGTCGGAGTCGTGGCTGAAGGCGTGAATTCCGCCTTTCGGCACATACAGGAAGTCCCCGGCGGTCGCGTCTACCCAACCCGTCCCGTCATAGAAGCGGACTGTTCCCCGCAGGACATAGAAGGACTCGGAGAAGGTCCGATGGATATGGGCATCGGGGCCGCCGGACCGCGCCTTCATGTCGCGTCGGAACATGCCGAACTGGCGTCTCGTCATCGATCCCGGCGCCACGAACAACATCGAGCTATTCGGGCCGCGAATGCGCGGAACGGCTGCCGCGGCTTGGTAGATCGCGCTGATCTCTCCGACGTTGCTCTCGTACGACACGCCGCCAGCCTATCAGCCGCGTGGGGCCGAGCAGGTGCCCGCCTCGCCTCGGCGGTCGAGGACAACGCAGAACGCCTGAGAGGACACCCCTCAACCCTGTGTTTGCCGATACAACGGCGGAGGCGTAGGCTTCGCGGCCAGCACATGACCAGTTCGCGAACGCACGCCACCTGCTCTTGCGCCTGTCGCTAGGCGGGAGGATCCCTCTCGCCTGACCCGCGCCGCGTGTGCGCGAACGTCGCTCCAAGCGACGCCCTGGCCTCTCCTCCCGCCCGCTCGAGACCGATCCCGGTCGGTTCGCTGCCTTCTCTCCACGTGCCCCAGCGAGGCGATATGCCCCCTTCAGTCCTTCGAACCGCAGATCCCTACCGCGACCTCGACGTCATCGACGCCCGTGCGCCGCGATTCAACCAGGCCGCCATCGGCAGCCTCTCGTTGCTCGCGGTGCTCACCGGCTGGTGGCCGATCCTGGCCATGCTCGCGCTGCAGCTCGCGATCGGCCTTCGGTTCGGGCGCCGCTATTGCGTGGCCTGCGTGGCCTACTTCGAACTGGTCCAGCCGCGTATCGGTGAGGGACCCATCGAGGACAGTCGCCCGCCCCGCTTCGCCAACCAGGTCGGCCTGCTGGTGCTGGGCACCGCCACCCTCGCATACGCCGTTGGACTGCCGGCCGTGGGTGCGGCACTCGGCCTGCTGGTAGCCGGGCTGGCACTGCTGGCCGCGAGCACCGGGCTGTGCGTCGGCTGCGAGATGTACCGGATTGGCGCGCGTCTGCGCGGGATCCGGGCCCACCAGTTCGACCGCATTGAGCTGGCGGACATGGGTGCCGCGTTCCCGGTCGGTGGCGAGCTGGTGGTGGCCTTCAGCCATCCGCTGTGCACGGACTGCCGCGACATGGTCGATGACCTCCAAGCCGACGGCCGTCACCTGGTGACCGTGGACGTTCGCGAACGTCCCGAGCTGGCGCGAAAATACGGAATCGCCCTGGTGCCGACCGCGGTGTCCGTCAACGCTGACGGCCGCGTGACAGCACGCCTGGTCGGCTGACCCGGCGCTCGTGGACGGGGAGGCTGAGGAGCAGCGGTGGCCGAATACAAAGTCAACAAGCGCGCGGTAACGCATGCCCGGAAGCTCATCGATGCCGGCCGCTATGTGGTCGATAGCGACTGGGGCGAGGCGCAGCCGACCGCCAGGGATGAGAACAGGTACCTGAAGTCCCACTCATGGGCCGAGTACGCCGCGTGGCACCTCGGGCTGACCGAAGGTGCCGAGGACGAGACCAAGGCCCGATACGGCTTCGTCTTTGGCGACTTCATCCGCATCCACCGCACTGGCCTGATCGCCTGCGTGTACCGAGCCGCCGAGTGGCGGCACAAGGAGGTTGAGCTGGCCGCTCACCGACTCCTGCAGCGACTGGACAAGGTCAGCAGCTGATCCAGTCGGCTGAGCTGGACGAGGGGATCAAGGACAGTCGACGCCGCCTCGGGCTCCGGCGCAAATATGCCCTTGGCATCCTTCTCGTTCACGGCATTGGCGAGCAGATGCGCGGCGACACCCTGACCGAGGAGGGTGATTACATTTTCAGATGGCTCAGGCGGCGAGTTGAGAGCCCGGGAGGGCCCGGCGGCGCCCAGGTGGACGTGCTCGACGTCGCCCTTCGGCAGGCATCCAGTGATGCCATCCCGACCGCCCATGCGGTGGTCCGGATCACACCGCCGACCGGCACGGGCGCGCCGGCACACTGGGTCGTCGCCGAATCCTCATGGGCCGACGTCTTCCGACCGGCAACCTACGCTGAGCTTGCTGGATGGGCCGTCACCGTCGGCCCGTGGGTCTTTGCCACCCAGGTGGCGGGCATCGTGCAACGAATGGAGATCGGGGAATCGGTCCCCCGACTTCTTCGCATCGCGCTCATCCCCATCACGCTGCTTGCCGGCACGGTCATGCTGCTGGGAGCCGCGATCGTGGGGCTGGTGGTAACCGCGCTGGCCATGGCATTCGTTCTGCTCGCGGTCACGCGTCTCCCCTTCATCGCGGAGTTCGCCCGCGCGCTGCAGCGAGGCCTGGCGAACGGGTTCGGCGACGCCTACGTCCTCACCCGGAGTCCCATGCGCTTCGGCGCCATGGCAACCCAGGTGCGGTCAGATCTGCAGGTCCTGCTCCGCGAATGCGCCACGGTCGCGGTGGTCGCCCACTCCCAGGGGACGGCCGTGTCCTGGTACGCCCTGAAGCATGAGCTGATCGGTCGTCCGCCTGTCGCCAAGGAGGGGTCGCCGAAGCCGGCGCCCATCGGTCTGTTCGTCACCTACGGCCAGGCCGTGCGAAAGCTCACGTTCGTCCTGACCATGGCACGGGGATCGCAGACGGGAGTGCAGACCCTTTCTGCGGTGGGCGGTGCGGCCTTCCTCGGGATAGCGGTGCTGGCGTTCTTGGCCGAGGCTCCCTGGCCGCTCATCGCCGTGCCCGTTCTCCTCGCCGTCATTGCCGAATTCGCCCTGCTCAACTCCGCCAGACGGATCTGGACCGAATCCGGGGAGGACATCGAGTCGGACTGGGCGAAGGTGGTTGCGGTGGAGCCGGGGCTGGAGTGGCTGGACCTGTGGGCATCGGCGGACCCGGCGCCGGTGGGGCCATTGGACGTGGCCGGGAAGCAGATCCGCTCATACAAGATCCGAAACCTCGCGTCGACGATTTGGGATCACGTCGTGTACTGGAGGAACCCCACCGAGTTTGTCGCCATCGTGGCGTCACGCCTCTTCGCGCTCGGCGGCCCGAAGGCGTACGCGGCACCACTCACGGACCCGCGACTCCAGGTCGCCGCCATGCGACGGCACGCGCGCGTGCTCCTGTTGCTGACGATGCGGGTGTTCGTGGCGAGCGGAATCGTGGCCGGATTGCTGCATGCCTCGCTGATTCCTGACTTCGGCAGCGGCGTGATGGCGTGGGTGGACAGCCTCAACCTCCCGCTCGCCGACGGGTTCTTTCACACGCCTCCCGAATGGGCATCCGCCGTAGCCGGCTTCGCCGCTGTCCTGCTAATGGGCGCCCTCGCCTGGTTGCCCGTCACGTTCGGCTGGAACGCGTTGATGAGCGCCGATGAAACAACCTACTTCCGCGGTCTCCGACGCCCACTGTGGACGCTTCCCTGGTACGCCCTCGGAGCTCTGGCAGCCCTCATTGCGGGCCCCGTCGTCGCTCTCCTATGGCTTGCCGATGATCCGACCATCGCCACGGGATACCTGTTCGTCAGCGTCTTCGCAGCCCTGCTCTTCCTCACGGTCCTCGCCAGCGGCGGGGCGACCTTCGCCGGCGCCGAAGACAACGAAAGCATGACGATCGCAACCAGCAAGATCACCGGCGCCACCGGATCGAGCTTCCTGGTCGCAGGCCTGATTGCCGCCCTCATCGTTGCGGTCCCGGTTGTGGTGGGATTCATTTGGCCCGATGCGCTCGGCTGGACGCTGGTCGTGGAATCCGTGGTCCTATCGGGAGTGCTTGCCGTCGAAGGGATCCGCGAGTATCGGCTGTTTCAGACGCGATTCAACGCCCAGAACGCGAAGCTTCCCAAGTCGGACGATGGCCATAACAAGTGAACACCTCGGACCTGAAGCGGGCGCGCATCGTGGTCGTGCCGTTCCTTCTTCCCGGCATCGCCGGGACGACCGTGGGTCGGTGGGTCCTGATCGCACGTGGCCATGAGCGCGACAAACGCTTGCTCGCGCACGAGCTCGTCCACGTCGGGCAATGGCAAGAGCTCGGCGCCGTGCGCTTCGTACTGACCTATCTCGGAGCCTACGTCAGCGGTCGGCTGCGTGGGCTGGGGCACCTCGCCGCGTACGAAGCGATCCCCCAAGAGCGCGAGGCGCGAGCCCTGACGGCGATTCGGACCGAAAAGGGGGCGTGATCCGATGAAGGCAGTTGTACCCCGCTGGAGGACGTGATCGAGGCAACCCGTTACGTTGAAACGGGCCAGAAAACCGGAAACGTCGTCCTGACCGTCACCGGCGCAGGCGACACTGATACGAGGTAGACCAATGTCTGAAGAACCCGAGCGTCCCCAACGACTCCCGCCACGCTGGTTCATCCGCTTCTTCTGGGTGATGCATCGTGCCGTGTACGCCATCACCGGCGGAAGGATCGGCTTGCGGAAGCCGACTGCCGAAAACTGGGGCATGATGCGGCTCCGAACGGTCGGCCGGCGCACGGGCGCGGAGCGGGTAGCCATCCTCGGCTACTTCGAGGACGGCCCCAACCTGGTCACGATGGCCATGAACGGCTGGGGCGATCCGGAGCCCGCGTGGTGGCTCAACGTTCAGGCTCGCCCGGACGTCACCGTCGACCTGACCGATGGATCGCGCCCCGTCCACATACGTGCCGCCGAAGGGGACGAGCGCTCTCGCCTGTGGGACCGGTGGGCCGTCTACGACAAGGGTCTCGATGAATTGGCCGCCCGCCGGTCACGACAGACGCAGGTCGTCATCCTCGAACCACGGGACACATGATTCAGCTCGCCGCTTGACCCCGCGGCGCACCATACCGATGAGCCGACGCGCAGTGTCGACAGTCCAAACCCGAGGAGACTGACATGGGCGACAAGGGACCTGGCTCAAAGAGCAAGGCCACGAAGAAGAAGAAGAAGAAGGACACCGCTAAGTCCGGGACCACGAAGAAGTAGACGCTCTCTCGCCACGGCGGCACCTGAGGCCATACTCAACCCGTGGCCTCAACGGATGAGCCCGTCGAGGAGACCGCGCACTACGCCAACGGCCGGATCAAGTACACCGGCTTCCGACTGAACGGCGAGATGCACGGCGCGTGGTCCTTCTATCGGACCGATGGCTCCCTCATGCGTAGCGGCGCGTTCGACCGCGGCAAGGAGGTCGGCACGTGGCGCACGTTCGATCGTTCCGGCACGGTCGTCAAGGAGACTTCGTTCGGAGATTAGGAACTCTAACCGCAGTCGCGCCGCGACCGGGATCCAGGACGCTGGTACCGCCGGGCTATGGGACCTAAGGCGCGCTAGGCCCAGCGACGGTGCGCGCGGACAATGCGTGGGTGACGCTCGAAGGGAGACGGGCAGCCAGCCGCGAACTCGCGCAGGTCCTGTCGGCCAAGTCCGGCCTCGGGCGTGCAGACCGCACAAGTTGGCGGGCGCTCGCCGCGGCAGCGCTGATCCCCCTCACCGGCCTCATGGCGTTAGTCGCGGTTCGCCTGACGGGCGGTTCGCCCAACCCGCTGAACCACCTGGGCTATCTGCCGATCCTCATCGCCGCCTACGCCTACGGCTGGCGGGGGGCGTTGCCGGTGAGCCTCGCGGTGTCGGTGCTGCTCGGACCGCTTGCCCAGTGGCTGAGGCTGCCGGGCGGGACCGAGCAGGTCGATGCATGGCTCATCCGTGCCGTGATGTTCGTGGCCGTCGGCGCGATCACCGGCGTCCTCTTTGACCGCGCCCGACAAGCGGCTCTCGGCTGGCGGACCGCGGCCATCGAAATCGCGCAGCGCGAGCGGGACGGCATGGTGGCCCTGGCCCGGGGAGCGGAGGCCAAGGACTCCGACACCGGCGATCACATTGTCCGCGTTCAGCTGCTTGCCGAGGAGGTGGCCACCGCGGCCGGCCTCAGGCCGGAAGATGCGGCGAATATCGGCTGGAGCGCGATGCTCCACGACGTTGGCAAGCTGCACATTCCCGACGCCCTCCTGCTCAAGCCCGGCCCACTTACCGCCGACGAATGGGTCCTCATGCGCCAGCACCCGATCTTTGGCGAGGCGATCCTGTCCCAGGGGGTCGGCTTCGAGACCGCGCGGCGCATTGCGCGCTGGCATCATGAGAACCTGGACGGCAGCGGCTATCCCGATGGCCTGAAGGGCGACCGGATCCCGCTCGAGGCGCGGATCGTCCGCGTCGTGGATGCGTTCGATGCCATCACCAGTCGCCGGCCCTACAAGCCGGCCCGCAGCGTCGAATGGGCCATGGCAGAGCTCCAGCGGCATGCCGGCCGACAGTTCGACCCTGAACTGGTCCGGATCCTGCGCGACCTGGTAGCAGCCAATCCTCGGCTCCTGAGCCGCCTAATCGCCCGCCGCGTGTCGAACCTGGAGCAGCAGCAGTCGCTCGCATCTGTGCGCTGACGCCTTGGCACCTGCGGTCAGGCGCGGACCCCGATGATGCACTGGGTCAGGTTGCTGAAATGGCGAGCCTGGCTGGGGTCGGGCCACATCGTGTCCTGGATCGCCTGCTGGGCTTGCCGCTGAAGGTCCGGGGTCAGCGATGCCGCGGTGACGCCGGCGAGCACGTCCCACGCGAAGGTCAGATTCGGGAAGTCGAACCCGGTCATCTCGGTTTCCACGCGTGCCTCGATGCCGACCCGTGCCAGCTCGTCAAGGAATGGCTGCGGATCCGCAAGCGCGCCGGGACCAACACCCCGAACCGGGGGCGGAGGGGCGAACTGGCTGACCGTCCGCTGGAAGAGGACGAGATCGCAATGTTCGGGCCCCGCCCACACCGAGGCGACCAGGCGACCGCCTGACCTCAGGACGCGCGCCATCTCCTGCGCAGCAGCGGCTCGGTCGATGACGAACATCAACGACAGCGATGCGAGGATCACATCGAAGGACCCGTCGGCTGCGGGTATGTTCTCCCCGGACCCTTCAGCCAGCTGGAACCTGACCGATGCCTGGTCGGCCCGTCGCCCGGCCAGTGCGAGCATCTCGGGGCTGGGGTCGACAGCGAGGACGTGCCCATCAACCCCCACCGCGAGGGCAGCCTTCTCCGCCACGGCCCCCGTCCCTGTCCCCAGGTCGAGGACCCGCTCGCCCGGCTGTAATCCAGCCCGGGCAAGCAGCTGGTCCACCACGGGCGTCAGCCGACTGTCGATCTCACGCCGATAGACCTGGGACATGCGATCCCAGACCCCAACCTGCCAGGCCAGTCCTTCTTCCAGGTCGCTCACGATCCGCTGGGTGCGACTGGACATGGATCCTCCCACTCCACCAGAGATCTGAATCTCCGTGTGCGCCGATGCTACCCTCTCGAACCCGACCCAGGAGACCGATGACCATGACACCCAAGTCGACCGTCGAGATGCTCCAGGACATGGTCGTGGCCTTCAATCGACACGACCTTGACGCATTCATGGTCTATTTCGCCGATGACGCCGTCTTCGAATCGCCACGCGGACCGGAGCCCTGGGGACGCCGCTACGAGGGCAAGCAGGCCGTCCGTGAGGCCATGGAAGGACGGATCCGAGACATTCCCAACGTCCACTACGGCCAGGACACGCACTTCGTCACCGGAGACCGCGGCGTCTCGGAGTGGACCCTGACCGGCATCACACCCGACGGACAGCGGCTTGAGTACCGCGGCTGCGACCTGTGGACGTTCCGCGACGGCCTCGTGACGCGCAAGGACTCCTTCTGGAAGATGGTCGTTCGCTGACGAGTGTGGGCACCCCACCGATGCCCAGTTGCTCGCCTCCGAGGACACCTGGCAAGGCCAATCCGGTGCCGCCAAAGTCTGGCTGGCTGATGTCGAGGTCGCGTCATCGCGGGCGTACACTGCACGACAGCTACGGCAGATCCTTGAGATCGTGGAGGACCACCGGGACGAGTTCCTGGCCAGATGGAATGACTATTTCGGCACGTAGTCTGCGTATCGAGCCGGCCTTGGCCACGAGCGTGCGCTTCACCCGCGCCAGACTGTTCGTGGCCCTGAGCGACGGGCGCGAGATCAGCGTGCCGCTGTCCCGCTTTCCGCGACTCCAAGGCGCCAGTGAAAGTCAGCGCCGGAATTGGAAGATCACGGCGTTCGGGACCGGGATTCGGTGGCCGGACATTGATGAGGACATTGGGGTGGCCGGCCTATTGGGGATTCCCGAGGAACTCGTCGACGAGGCCGCAGGCTTCACGATCCACCGCCCGTAGGCATTGCCCCCGCTGCTACCCTCTCCCCAGGCTCCGGCGCCCACCTGAGCCCATACCCGCAGGGCCCACGCGGGGGGACCGATGACCGAGCTCGCCACCAACGTCCCCCGTTCAATTCGAACCGCGACTCCAACGTCATCTTCCGCGACGAGTCCGGCAACCCGACCGATGCCCAGTTCCTGCCTTCGAGGCCACCTGGCCCTGTGCGCGTACCCGGCTGGTCGTAGTCGCTCAGATCTGAACGATGGGCTCGTCGCCCGCCTGCCGTCCCAGCTCAAGGCGCGCAACCGGACGGGCGGCCGCGTCTCGAGGGGGCGGCCCTCCCCAGATCAGGGTTTCTGGATCGATATCGAGGTCACGTCCCCAGACGATCGTTCCCCACCGGACACGAACCGTCCGGAACCGCTCGTAGTCGCGGCGAAGCGGCTCGAAGACCGGTCCCCACAGAGCGTCTCGCAGACCTCGCTCGACCTCCTGCCCATTGCTCAGCCGCAGCCTGACCCAGTAGTCGTCGAGTGGTGTCACAGCCTGGATGGTCAACACGGCCCGATGCTAGCCGAGCGGCGCAATCTTGTGCGGTGGCAGCTGTTGTCGCGCGAGTTCCCAGTCGGACTCCAGCTCCGCCTGGTGCATAACCGCCCACTCGATGACCAACCCCAGCACGCGGCCGGGCAACTCTCCGCGCAGCACTGACAACGAACGAATGTCGATCGCCGCACGACTGCCGGCGTACTCGGCATGGAAATGCGGTGGCTCGTGATCGTCGTAGTTCATCCGGATCACGATGCCGAAGAACCGGCTGACCTCGGGCACGCAGCCCATCGTCCGCATGGGCGCTGACCGCTCGATTACCAGCCGATCCCTTGCCTCCGCTGCTAGGCTCTCCGCACATACCCGCCAGGCCCACGCGGGAGGACCGATGAGTGAGCTCGCCACCACGCCGGATACCTGATTGGTCGCAGCGCGCATCTCCAACCCACGGCGTCTCGCGTTCACGGTCTTGGCCGCGCTCTTGGTTGTCCTGTTCGGGTTCATCTTCTTCGGCCTGACATCGCTGGTGATCGGATGGTTCGGTGACCTGGAGGGCGTCGCGGGGCCAGTCACCGAGATCGGCTATGGGGCGCTGGTGGGCCTCATCCTCACGGTTGGGGTGGCCTCCCAGCTGCGCCACCCGGAGCGCAGGATCGCGGGACTCCAGCAGGCGGCTCTGGTCATCCCATCGTTTGCCGCGGGCTCGGTGTTGGCCCGGGATTCCCAGAACCTGGAACCCCTCGTGATCCTCGTCCCCGCGCTGGCGCTGCTATGGGCGCTCCATCCCGCCCGCGCCGAATTCCTCCGGCCACCAAACCGGATCAGTCCAAGGCTATTGGCGATCGCGCTGCTCGGCGCCGTCCCCCTGATCGCCTACGCGGTGGCGATGGGCACGGCCGCGCAGGAGCTTTCGGGGCCTCCACACCACGTCCAGCGCCTGTCCGACATGGCGGCCCTGGCGGTTGGCATCGAGCTGACCGCCCTGCTCGCCGCGCTCCGCACGCCGGGCTGGCAAATCCCGACCTGGAGCGCCGCGACGGCCCTGAGCGTGTTCGGCGTCGCATCGGTCCTGTTCCCAGACCACCCAGCCGCCGTCGGCTCGGTGTGGGGAGGACTGGCCATCGCGGGCGGTCTCCTGTTCGTGGCGGTCGCCGAGTGGGAGGCGCGCCGCTCGACGGCTAGCTTGCCGGCTACCCCCGCGGCTTGAGCGCTAGCGCCTCGCGGTAGAGCTCGACCGCCTCGGCCGGCTTGCCCATCTGGCCAAACAGCTCCGCCCATTCGGAGAGCACCGGGCGCAGGCGGCCGGTGAAACCAAGATCCCGATACGCCTGCGCGGCTAGGTCGTACTCGACCAGGGCCTGATCGGTCTGACCCTGGGCAGCCAATACGCGAGCCCGGGTGTGGTGAATCGCGGCCGCCGCCTCGGGATTCCTCCCACCCTCGGCATCTCGCGCCGCTTCGGCCAGCTTGTCCAGCGCCACCTCGGGCTCCCCCCGGGCCAGCGCGATCTGTGCCTCGGTGTCCAGCACATGGGGCAGGAATGTCGCGTCCAGCATTAGGTCCGCATGCGCATGGGCCTGATCGGCGAAGTCGCGAGCGCGGTCCAGGTTGCCGAGCCGGAGCATGGTCAGGGCAAGGGTGTTCTCCAGTGAAGCGACTTCCTGTCTGGCCTCCAGCATCTTGAAGATGCCCAGAGCCTGGCTGCCCGCCCGGTACGAGGCTTCGTTGTCTCCCACGTCTCCATAGCTCCGGGACAGGTTCAGAAGCAGGATCGCCCTCCGGAAATCATCGAGGTCGGCGACCTGACCGCGGGCCTCCTCCAGGTAGGCGAGCGCGCGGTCGTGCTCTCCCTCCCAGTTCTCGACGTCCGCCAACGCGACCAGGACCCGGAATTTGAATTCGGGGAGCACATCCAACCCTTGCCGAACCCGGTCCAGCAGCCCCTTGAGGATGGCACGGGCCTCGGCCGAGCTGTCCGCCAGGTGATGTGCATAGGCCAGCCAGTAGCTCGCGTAGGCGAGATCGGCGTCCCGATGCAGCCGCTCGAAGATGACCACCGATTCGGCCGCCAGACCGATGGCCTCGCCGCCACGCCGGAGCCGGCACAGGCTCTCAGCCATGCCGCGCAGGATCTCCGCCCGAGCCCGTTCGCCGGTCGCCGAATCGAGCAGGCCCCGATATGCCGATAGGGCGCTCTCATGGTCGCCTGACGCCAGCCGGAGATCCGCCTCCAACCGATCCGCTAGACCCGGTTCCGAGGGCAGAAACGCGCCGATCGGGACCGCCAACCGTTCAGCGAAGTACTGGAGCGCGGCCATGGACGGCTTCGCGAGTCCATTCTCCAGGGCACTGACGTAGGCCGGTGTGAAGCGCGGTTCGGCGAGCCCTCGCTGCGTGAGCTTGGCCGCGGTCCGCAGTCGACGCACATTCGCGCCGATGGCCCGTGCCAATGGCCGGTTGTCGACCACGTTGATCACCCGAGCCTTGCGCTGGGTGGACCGGGGAGACCCCATCGACGCCACTATACCGCCACTTGATTGCACGTCTGCCCCGCGCCCATCTCCAGACTATAGAAATACTTGACACCGCCCGAATCATCCCCATACGCTGCCGCAGAGTGGTCGCCTGAGCGACCCCTCGAATCGGGGGCCGGGCCACGAGGCGCGCCGGGAAGGAGCCCGCCCATGGTCACCAGGATCCGGAAGATCCGTGCCATTGTCTTTGCGTGGTCACTTGCTGTGCTCATGGCGTTGGCCTCCGTGGCCACCGTCCTGGCTGACAACGGAAAGGGCAGCTGGCCATAAACCGGCACCCAAACCACGAGTTGATCCCCGCCCAATAGCAGCGGCGCGCGGCCCGGCCCCTCCTTCAGCATGTTGGGAGGTTCTCGAGGTTATTCGTGGGGGTGTGGTCCGGCGCGGTCGTGAGGTACGGGAACGTGAGACAGCCCTGGACCGGGCAGTAGGGAGCCTTGTGGATCCGCGCGTGTGTGCCTTCGGCTTCTGACCACCACTCTTCTCCAGCGTCGATCGCGCTCGCCACGTCCTGACGCGAGAAGTACGTGCCCTCGGCCGTGCACACGCCCGCAATGTGCTCGTGCTTCCCCTCGGGCGCCTGGACCATCCTGACCCGCGTCACGACAGGCATCAGCTACCCCCGCATCCATCCAGAGCCCCCGGAGTTCCCTGGAGTTCGTCGAGGTACAGTATCATCAATATTGACACGCGGGATCGGCCAAGGTGCGCCCAGACTATGGACCAGTCGGGCACCGCCAGCAGCGTTGACCCTCCTCAAAGGCCGGGAAGGCTGGTCGCAGTGGCGCCAGAGCGATGTCGATGCCTCATTCGAAGGAATCGGAGGGACGAGTCAGATGGCTACCGAATCAATCTCCCCCGAAGAGGTGCAACCAGGCGACAACTGTTCGTTTGCTCGTGACCGCCATGCCAACAAGCTAATGTGGCTGAATCTCTGGACGATCTTGTTGTTCGTGTTGGGCGCGGCAGTCGTGCTGCTCCTGATCGTGGCACTTGTCCTCTTCTTCCGTCAGGACCTGGCCTCCGGAGCCATCAGCGTTGCAGGCAGTGCAGTGAGCGGACTCGGAGCCGGGTACGTGATTGGACAGCGAAAGGTCGCAAAAGAAGAGGAAGAAACCGCTGACCGGATAGCTCGTCGTGAATGCAAGGACGTGCCTGCGTCGCCAGGCACACGAAATACTCGCGTGCGGCCGCTGGGGCTCGGCTGACGCCCAGCGACTGGGCGCGAACCTAGGAAGGCGCGGTGAGGATCTCGGGTCGTGCCGTCCGCTTCTCGTGCTGCTTGCGGCCATACTTGCTGGTGATGGTGAAACGTGAGACCCGCCGATCCCCGGTGGGTCCTTGCCGCCGCTGCTAGGCTCTGCCCAAACACCCGCAGGCCCACGCGGGGGAACCGATGACCGAGCTCGCCACCAACGTCCTCTACTACGGCCGACAACCTGGACATCCTGCGCCGCTACCTGCCCGACGCCAGCGTCGACCTGATCTACCTCGACCCCCCGTTCAACTCGAACCGCCACTCCAACGTCATCTTCAAGGACGAGCCCGGCAACCCGACCGATGCCCAGCTCCTCATCGTCGATGACACGTGGCACTAGCGTGGAGCCCATGTCGACGAGATCGAACATCCCGCACCTGGTGAATTGGGCCCCTATTGGCGCTTCCTTGGCAATCACAATCGGAAGCGCGTAGTCGAACGGAGGACCAATGGCGGATCTGCGGATGACTCTTGAGGTAGTTCGATCGCGGGTCGAGCAGCACTCGGGCAAGGGGATCGGCGAGCAGAACACCAAAGCTGTCCTCATCAATCCCATCCTTCGAGCTTTGGGATGGGACCTGGAGGATCTTGAGGAGGTAGTCCTGGAGTACAAGCGTAAAGCCATGGACAACCCGGTGGACTACGCCCTCATGCTGCAGAGGACTCCTCGGATGTTTATCGAGGCTAAACCCCTCGACGGCAACCTGAACGATCCGAAGTGGGTTGGCCAAATCATGGCCTACGCCACTGTCGCTGGGGTTCAGTGGGTTGCTCTCACGGACGGGAATGAGTACCGCATCTACAACTCGCACGCGCCGGTCCCAGTTGAGGAAAAGCTGTTCAAGAAGGTCCAGTTGTCAGATGACGACGTGGCCGAGACGCTGCAGCTGCTGTCGAAGGACCGGATGCAGCAGGGGCTAATCGGAGCGTTGTGGCATGCGCACTTCGTTGACGAACAGGTGCAGTCCGGAATGAACCGCCTTTTGAAGCCCGAGCCAACTCCTGGCCTTATCCGGCTAGTCCGGACGAAGGCGCCAAACCTTGGACCCGCCGAGATTCGGGACGGATTGGCACGCATGCAAGTCCGATTCGACTTCCCATCACCACCCAGTGCGCCTGTCGCACCTCCGTCGTCGGGCGCTCCCGCCAAGTTCCCAAACAAGAAAGCTCCCTTGAAGGTTGGCACACCGTGGCGAGACATGACTATGACCGACCTGTTCGCGGAAGGGCTCCTAAAGCCACCTGTGGAACTTAAAAAGCACTACAAAGGGAAGCTCCTGACGGGACGCATTGAGCTGGACGGCCAAGTGTCTTTCGGCGGCAAACGATATCAATCGCTATCTGTCGCGGCAGGTCAGGCTAGGCGGACAGTCATCGGGAGTCCGCAGGGTCGCGTCTATCCGCAGACCAATGGGTGGACCTTCTGGCATTTCCTCGACTACAACGGCAGGTGGGAGGAGCTCGACCAATTACGGCGTCGGCTGTGGGCTAAGAAGCAGCAATCATGATCGGCTGGCGGTGGTCCGATCCGCTCAGCGAGGACAACTCGCGGTCCAGGAAAGGAACCCTAGTTCTATGGATATGACAGCCAGCGAGCGGGAGCGATTGGACGAGCTTCTCAAGTTCTTGGGTGACAACGAGATTGAGAAGGACAGCCGGGCGCTCATTCAGTTCCTCCTAGATCTAAAGGATACGGACGTCGCGGGTGAGGCCTTAGAGCGTGCGCTTCCAATTCGCGACTGACCCGAACGCGCGCATCCGACCGATACCGGAGTTACCTGACTTTCCAGTCAGTCGGATCGAGGGCCGAAACGGCATAGGAAAGAGCCTGGCAATCAGGCTCCTCCAGTTGGTGACGGGAGATCAACCCTATTTGACCATGCCTGCTGCATGGAACTCGCTCAAACATGGACTGGCGCCTTTCGAGTTGGTGGTGACCAGCCTTCGTGGCGCTTCAGAAATTCGCTGTCGCGTCGATCCCGGGCGATGGCCAGAGAATGTGGAGGCAGTCGGTGATTGGGTCGCGGATTACCTCATCGACGGGCGCGCGGCCACGCTGAACGATGTCCGAGCCCTTCTGACTGTCTACCGAATTGCCGGCGACGAATCGCTGCTAGAGACCATTTCGGCTCGCATAACGGAAGACGCAGCACTTACGAGCCGGGTTGGCGGGTTGATTCGATCACGGGCAGACGCGGTGGATGTGTTGCTTGGCGGTGCGGCCTTCGAGATCGAACGTGCAAATCCACGCCACTACCTCGAGCTAGTACGACTGCTGGCAACCGAGGATCGGGAACTGAGCGCGCTGCGCGGAAAAGTCGAGCGAGCTAAAGCACAACACGACCAACTCGCCCGTGCGCGACAGTTATTGGCTGACTTGGAGGCCACCGAGGCTGAAGGCCCAGAGCTTGACGCGGCGATTGAGGTACACGACCGACGGATCGCGGAGTTGCGGAAGCGTGTTGAAGATCTGGACACAAAGAGAAGCAGATTCCAGGCATCCCTCTATCACGTAGAGGAACTCCAGACCCAGGCGAAGAAAGCAGCCACCTCCGCCAAGGCTGCTGCTACCCGACTCCGCAACCTCCGAGTGACGGTCCAGCAGATGTGTGCCGAGCTTGCGGTGCCATCCGATGCCGTCGCTGTTCTGGAGCACTCCGCAGCGGCGCGCAGTGACTTGATAGAAGCGGTTCGGGAGCGGGGTGAGATCGACGCAACACCCAAAGTGCTGCACGTGGTAAGAGCCCTGGGAATCGAGCTGAAATCGGCGCTGGACAGAGGGATTGGGGACCGCGAGGTCGCTGAGCTCTCCGACGCGAGGACCGTGTCCGCCGCTGAGCTTCGTGACGGAGTGACACTCGTTCGCCGAAAGCTCATCGGACAGCCGCCACCAGAGGAAGCGAAGCGCCTGGATGAGACGATCATCGCGCTGCGCAAGCGCCGCGATGCATTGGACGATCTACGGGGCAAGATCTTGGCATCGGGACGTGCGGAGAAGGCCCTTGAGAAGCACGAGAAGAGACTGGCGGAATTGCAAGGTGAACTCGACGCCCGGGACGCCGAGCGCCTGATCGTCCTCACGAGAGAACTGGAGAAGGCGCGCTCCGAACAGATCGAGGCCGAAATTGGCCGGGCCGACCTTATTCGGCGGCGAGCGATGCTTGCTGGAGGTCGCTCTAGGACTGACTTGCGCCGAGAACTGAGGAAACTGCTCGAACGGCCAAAGATGCCCCGGCAGGATCAACTGAATCGAGCGTTTCTAGTGGCATCGAGCGAATGGGAGACCCACCGAACCGAACTGGATGTGCGGTTGGCCGCGATGGATTCGCTGTCGGAAGAGCGATCCACCGTAGAGGAAGAGATGCGCACCCTATTACGCCGCCTTACCGTGGGTGACGAATACGGATGGCTGCGCGCCCGCTGGTCGACCACGAAACTTGCAGAAGACGACTTACTCACCGCGGCTACGAGCGTCGATCGCCTCGCCGACGCGATCGAACGCGCGAGAAACGCGGTCAGCGGTGCGGCAGCGGCCGTTCAGTCGCTGGGCCCCCCATTGGAGATCATGGCGACAGCGGTCTTAAGCGGCCAACGACCAAGTGCCCGCGTTGCTGAGATTGACGACCGTATTCAGGCACTACGCCCATGGTATGAGCTGAGTTTCGGCGACCACTTCCGAGAGCCGGCAATTCAAGCGGCGCTCTTCGAGAGTGGCGAATTCGTCAGACTTGACCTCGGTTACCCCAGCGTGACTTGGAGAACAGAGGACGGCCAGGAGCAGTCCAGGCCGCTGGAGGCTTTTTCGAGTGGCGAGCGTGTCTTTGCATACACGTTGGCGCGACTAGTGTCGTTCGCGCGTCCCCGAGCGGCGAATACCCTTATCGTTCTCGACGAATTCGGCGCCTTTGTAGCAGGTGACCGATTCTCTCGTCTTGAGCGGTACCTGCACCGAAGGGTGCTTGGGCAGATAGCCGACCAGGTGGCAGTCATCCTGCCGCTTAGAGTCGACTACGAATCGGTACCAGATCCGAGCCCCTCGGACACGGGTCGCGCGATTGCGATACGCGAGCGAGGTTACTTCGCCGAGCCAGTGAGTGCCGGATGAGCTTGCCCCGTCGACCGAGCGATCTTTTCGGTATTCCAACCGGCCTCGAACGCGAAGCGGCTGAACGGCTGCTGGTTGCGCTTACCGACGCCTGGATGGGTTTGGGAGCAGCCGTGCCGAGACAGGTCGACGAGGCCGTAGATTGGCTCTTCAAGCAGTATTTTGACCCGCTTGCGCGTGGAGCGAGGCTACGCAAGGCTCTGGAATCGATCCAGGCGCAAAGACGAGATGCGCCCTTCCTTACTGAACAGCTCGTAATGGACCTTGGCAACGGTCGAGGCCTCATCACTCCGGAAGGGCGAGTCGCAATGTGGGCGCTGCAAGAGAGCATCAGACCGACAGGAAGCACTGTCGTCCTGCGAGACGACACCATTCTGGCTGCGGAAAGCTTCCTCCTTGACCGATACCGTGGTTATGGACGCGCTCGCCTTGAACAGGTAGTCCGCCTTGGGAAGGGCACGGGCAACCCAATGCTGCCTGCGGCAGCAGCAATACCGCTATTGCTGCTGGTCAATCGGTCCACCAGCCCGGAAAGGTCGCTACGCCGGCCTACGCAGGCGGATCAGCGGCAGGAACTTGACCAGGCCGTCGGCAAGATCGTCGCCGCTTTCGCCGAGGTAATAGACGAGTCAACATCTCGGCGACATAGAGGGCGGAGTGCCGATCACATGTCCCTGTACGGTGGTTACCCGCTGACCGAGGCACGCCGCCGATTGGGTGCCCAGCTCTCGGAGGATCCAGGTGACCTCTTTGTCCGCCCAGGGCAACAAGACGCAGTGCTGCGGTTCGTTGCGTCAGATCTGGCCCGACGCAGACTTCCGCCCGAACAGATAGCACAAGCCTACGACGCACTGCTGGCAACTTATCGAGCCCAGATTCCCATATTGACCGCGCTACGAATTTCATTCGAACGCCCAGCCGATAGCAATGCCCTTCGCGCCCAACTACTGAACGAGTACCGCGAGGCGTGTCCAGCGTGTTAACACGCTCGCTCCTCCAATTGCTTGACAACCTCTTGTCGGAGGCTGAAAACGAGGCGGGAGAGGTGCGGGTGGTCCCAGTGCTGGTTTCGGACCTTCCGTTCCATCTAGCCACGCTCCGGGCCATCATCCATCACGCTGGAGGCGTATTTCTCAACGCCGAGGAAGCCGCGGAAGAGGGCGCCGACGGCCCAATCGACGCGAGAATCGCCGCCATTGTCGAGGCTGCCATCCGGATGCCACGTCCAGAAGGAGGTGAGCTAACCGTCCGAGTCGGGACGGACGACACCGGGCGGATCGCTGTCGAAGTGCAGGGCGCTACAGACGAAGTGCTCCCGCCAGGCTTAGCCACTCTCCGTGGCGTTGCGACCGCAGTTCTCGATAGGCGCCTTCAATCAGCGACGATCGGGGCCATCGCATATGGGGAAGCGGATCTGGAGCCAGCTGGTCAGATCGCGGCCTGGAGCCTGTTGACTGAGCAGCTCCCGCGGCAGCCATTGGGCAGCCTTCGCACGCTCGTGATCTTCTTGGGGGTGGGCCAAGTAGAGTATCGGCGACATCTTGGTGGTGACGTTGCCGCACGCTACCGGCTAAATAGCGCTGGCTGGTCTAGGCGCAACTCCCGGGCGGTGAGTGTCAACGCTGTCGTCCACACAACGAACAATCAAGCCCCTTGGAACGTTTTCTTCCTCGGCGCCGGATTTGCCGCTTCGTCTGAGCTCCCTCTCGGCGATGAGTTGCGCGACCATGCACTGGCCGATCTGCTTGGTGACGATGGTTCGGCAACCGCAGTAGGCCTTGCCGAGAGGTTCCACACCCAACTCGTTGAGAACGATCGTCTGCTCGTCGAGGAGCGAGCGATGCCCCGCCGGCAGTTCGTCGACCAGCTAACGGCAGAGCGGGTCCTGCGTGAGGAGCGCCGGTGGCACCAGCCGGCTGCTATGCCGACACTCATATATTTTCGGGATCGCAACGATACGGCGGTCGCAGACCGCGGTGAAGCTGTCCGTATGCTAGGGGAATGGCTCCGATCAGACCGCACGCCGCCTAGGTTGGTGCTTGTAACGGTCAACTTCGACACGCTAATTGAGGCCGAGGCCGGAGACATGGTCGAAGTATTTGCGACCGAGGCCAGGTTTGCCACTTGTGGAGACTATCTAACCGAATACCGAGCAAACGGCGGGCCCATTCCGTTGCTGAAGCTGCATGGGACGATAACTGATCCCCCTTCGGTCGTTGCAAATGTGGATGAAACGGTGCTAGGGCTCACAGCGTCTCGCCAGTCGTCACTACGAAGGCTCGCGGAACCCGCCGATGATCTTTCCCCCTGGACCTACGTTGGCTACAGCATGCGGGACCTCGATATCGTCCCCGTTCTGCGTGAGTTGGGATTCGCTGAAACCGTCGAAGAGAGGTGGGTAAGCCCGTTCCCAGACGAGAATGCCCGCCGTTTTGCCGAGGTTTATCGCTCTGACATTTGGATGCGGAATCAGCGCGCGAACTTCAGCGAGCGGACTATTGCTTTGAGCGCCGACGCCTTCTTCACCCGCCTGTCAGAACTCAGCCACGAAGGACAATGAGGCGTTCCGACAAGGCTCGATGGTGCCGACTGCCGTTGCTAACCCACCGCTCACCCCGGCTCCGGAGTCTTCGATCCTGGACTGCGTGGAGTCCGACCATCTCCGCCATTCGCGAGACGAAGGCTGGGGTGTCCACTAACACGCCGTATGGTGCGCTGTCGCCGACGACCCAGGCGAGAACGCCGTCCTTTTCCAGGTGGGCGCGGACATTCTTCAATACGTTCATGAGGTCTAGGAAGTACATCGGGATGAGACTGTCGTATTCCTTGCCCCGCGCTCGCCGTCTTCTCTCCCGGGACACGCGATCCCGCACGAGCAGGATCTCTCGTCCAAGGTTGCCCCACCCAGCAACGGCGTTTCCTGCATCCCGTGCTTTCGCGATCGATGTCTGTTGCGTGGAGGCAGTCACCATGTTTGCGCGTACGACTGTCGTCAGCTCGGCCCAGGACCCGACCGTCTTCCAGAAATACAATTCAAGGCGGGTCGCATCAGCGTAGTCATAGTTGTTGAGGTACGGCGGGGAGGAAACGCAAGCCTGCGCCAGAGTCGATCCCAGCAGTCTTTGCCAAACCGCTTCGTCTCGTGAATCGCCGCAGCTTACGAGGGCGTCCGGTGGTTCTGGGCTCAGAGCGAGGTCGTGGGCCATCTGCTCGGCCCGTTCAACGAACCTAGATCGTGGGCTCTTGTGAGGGGCTTGGCGTTCGACATCCGGGCGTTGGTAGGGCCAGCCGACCTTCACTGCCGCTACATCCCTGAGGGTGGCAAGCAGTGCCCACTTCAGATGTAATTGCCATTTCCTAGAGCCCTTCTCGATCGAGCTGCGCAACCCGACCAGTGATGCAAGGACCTCCGGGGCGAAGGACTTTTGGATCATGGCATGCTCCGCGGACCATTCGCCATCTGGAGCATCCTGCGCGATCGCTCGCGCCACGTCGGCGAGCTCGTTAGGGTCGCCAGGTCGGCTGAGTTTCAACGACGCAATTTCGGCAATCGCAGGGTGAACTTCGATACCGCGAAACCGCCATCCTGCGCGCGCCAGGGGAATTGCAGAGGTCGCCACACCTGCGAATGGATCTACGGCAAGGCCGGCCGTGTTCCCAATAGCTTGGAGCGTCGCCGAGAGAGCTTCGGGGCTGAATCCCGCCGGATAGCGAAACCACCGGTTGAACGCGGCATTTTCAGGTCCGTTGGCTCGGCCAGATCGCGCCATGGTGGGGGCTAGGTCGCCATGGTGCATCCGAGGAATTGTACGCTGCCTAGTGGCCCCTAGGTGGCGCCTCGGATCATTCCAGCGCCCGAACTGGTCGCCGCCCCGCCATCATCTAACTACACCCGCTCGTTGAGCCGCAGTTGAGGCACTTGTAGCAGCTTCCGTTGCGGACCATGATCGAGCCGCATTCGAAGCAGGCCGGCGAATCGGCTGTATCAAAGATCACGGTTGGCTGACCGGCTGACAAACGCTCCTCCCGGGCACGGGACCCGTTCTGGGCCACGATCTTCAACCCATCCATCAACCCCGGCAACGGCTCAGGTACTGCCTCGTCCTGAACATCGGTATCGGTCTGTGACTCGCTGACCCGGTCGGAACCACCAACGCCCCGTGCCGGAGCCGAGGCGGACTGTGGTTCTGCCGCCGCCGGGGCTGCCCCCTCGCTTGCCGAGGGGGTGCCCATGGCGGCGTGCTCCCCACTCACTGCATCCGCTTCTGCGAGGGTCATCTGCCGGTTGATCACCCCCACCTGGTCCTGCTCGTCCCGGCTCAGGAACTTGGTGGCCAAGTACCGGAAGATGTAGTCGATCAGCGACTTGGCCATGGGCACGTCCGGGTTGGTCGTGAATCCCGCCGGCTCGAAGCGCAGGTGGCTGAACTTGTTCACCAGGTCCCGCAGCGGGACCCCGTACTGGAGCGCGATGCTGACCGCGGTCGCGAACGCGTCCATCAGCCCGCTGATGGTCGACCCCTCCTTGGCCATGCGCAGGAAGATCTCGCCCGGCTGCCCGTCCTCATAGAGGCCCACCGTGAGATACCCCTCGTGGCCGGCCACGTTGAACTTGTGGGTGATGCTGGCCCGCTCATCGGGCAGGCGGCGTCGGTAGGGTTTGGGGGGAGCGGCGGCGGCCGTTGTGCCCGCAACGGCCGTGGTGCCCGCCGCTCCCTGGGAGCCTTCTTTCTTCACGTTCAGCGGCTGCGAACGCTTCGAGTTGTCGCGGTAGATGGCGATGGCCTTCAGGCCCAGCTTCCAGCCATCGATGTACACCTGGGCAATCTCCTCCGGGGTACTGGCCTCCGGCATGTTCACCGTCTTGGAGATGGCCCCGCTGATGAACGGCTGAACCGCGGCCATCATCTTGAGATGGCCGTTGTAGTGAATGGACCGATGCCCGTTGGCAGGCTTGAAGGCGCAGTCGAACACCGCCAGGTGCTCCTCGCGCAGGTGCGGCGCCCCCTCGATCGTCTCCTGCTCGTCGATGTAGGCGACGATTTCCTCCGCCTGCGCGGCGCTGTAGCCGAGGCGTTTGAGAGCGTGGGGGACGGTGTTGTTGACGATCTTCAGATAGCCGCCACCCACCAGGCGCTTGTACTTGATGAGCGCGATGTCGGGCTCCACCCCGGTCGTGTCGCAGTCCATCAGGAACGCGATGGTGCCGGTGGGCGCCAGGACCGATACCTGCCCGTTGCGGAAGCCGTGCTCCTTGCCCGCCGCGACCACCTCGTCCCAGGTGTTGAGGGTGGCGTCCAGCAGGTCGGCGGGGATGAGCCGCCGATCCAGCCGATAGGCCGCATCGCGGTGCATGCCCATGACCTTGAGGTACGGCTTGGCGTTGCGGGCGTAGCCCGCGAACGGGCCGCCCTGGTCGCGGCTGATCCGCGCTGACTGCAGCTCCGCCTCGGCCTGCATGAGGGCCGTGATGCCGGCGCTGTACGACCGCCCCTCGTCGGAGTCGTAGGCCAGTCCGCGGTTCATGAGCAGGGCGCCCAGGTTGGCGTAGCCCAGCCCCAGCGGCCGATAGGCGTGGCTGTTGTCCCCGATCCGCTGGGTGGGGTAGCTCGCGTTGTCGACGATGATCTCCTGCGCGGTGAGGACCACGCGAACCGCGTGCTTGAAGTCCTCGACCGCGAATTCGCCGCCATCGGCCACGAACTTCATGAGGTTCAGGCTGGCCAGATTGCAGGCCGAGTCGTCGAGGTACATGTACTCGCTGCATGGGTTACTGGCGTTGATGGGGGCCGTGTTGGCGCTGGTGTGCCAGCGGTTCACCGTGTCGTGGTACTGGATCCCCGGGTCGCCGCAGATCCAGGCCGCCTGGGCCATCTTGTTCAGCAGGTATCGGGCCTTGACCGTGTCCATCGCCCGCCCATCGGTCACCGCTTTGGTGGTCCAGTCGGCGTCCTGCTCGACCGCCTCCATGAAGGCATCGGTCACGCGGACGGAGTTGTTCGAGTTCTGGAAGAAGACCGAGTCGTACGCCTCGCCCCCGTTGAAGTTGCCGTCATAGCCGGCGTCGATGAGGGCCCAGGCCTTCTTCTCTTCCTTCATCTTGCAGTCGATGAACTCCTCCACGTCGGGGTGGTCGACGTTGAGGATCACCATCTTGGCCGCGCGCCGGGTCTTGCCACCGGACTTGATGACGCCCGCGAACGCGTCGAAGCCCTTCATGAAGCTCACCGGGCCGGAGGCCGATCCTCCACCCCGGAGCCCTTCGCGCCTGCTGCGCAGGGTTGACAGGTTGCTTCCCGTGCCGCTGCCGAACTTGAAGAGCATGCCCTCGGTGTGGGCCAGGGTCAGGATGGAGTCCATGGTGTCGTCGACGCTGTTGATGAAGCAGGCGCTGCACTGCGGATGGGCGTCGATGCCCACGTTGAACCAGACCGGCGAGTTGAAGGCCGCGCGCTGCTTGAGCAGGATGTCGGTCAGCTCGGCGTGGAAGGTGTCGGCATCTTCGGGGGTGGCGAAGTAGGCGTCCGTGCGGCCCCATCCGGTGATGGTGTCGGCCACCCGGCCGATCATCTGCTTGACGCTTGTCTCGCGCTCCGGCGTGTCCAGCGTGCCGCGGAAGTACTTGGAGGCGACCACGTTGGTGGCCAGCGCGGACCAGCTCTTGGGGAACTCGAGGCCCTTCTGCTCGAACACGACCTCGCCGTGCTCGTTGGTGATGGTCGCCTCGCGCGCGTCCCACTCGACCGTGTCGTACGGGTCCACACCGGGGCGCGTGAAGCGCCGCTCGACGCTGATCCCCTTCCAGGTGGGTTGCTCGCCCGACTGGAGCTGGTGGTAGCCGGCGGCCTTGCCCTTTTCGGCTTTGCCCGGTCCGGTCGCCCTGGCCTGGCCCGGTCCTGTGGCCTTGGCTGCCCCCTTGTGCCCGTTGCCATTTCCGTTGGTCTTGGACGGGACGGGGGCTGCGCTGCGTGCCATGGGTCCGGTGCCTCCTGTGGTCGGATAGGTGTCGGTTGTAGGACGGGCGGACCTCTCGGAGGAGTTGGGAGAGGTCCGCCCCGCTCGATTCGGGAGGCGCCGCGAACCGGTCCGGCCGCTTCGTCTCAGTGGCCTTGAAGTCTACTCCTCGCATAGGGCCGGGTCAAGGCAAAATCACAACATGTAGTGGTGGGCCCTCGAATCTGCCCCTACATCCTGCGTAATCGGCCAAACCGATGTGGACGGCCTGTGGACCGTCTGTTATCGGTCTGTGGACAGCCGTCTGCGCTGCCTCGGCGTCCGAGATTGGGCTGACCGATGTATGACACGGCCCTCGGGGGCAGGGGCAGCCGCGTTGGACGCGGGGCGGGGCCCCGGATTGGACGCGAGTCGGGCCGGGGGGTAGGGTGGGCGAGGTGACCGGGCGCCACATATTTCAGTGGTCCGCGGTCGCGGCGCTCGTCGGCGTCGCCGCCTGTAGGCCCGCGCCCGGGCAGAGCACGGAGGCATCGAGCCACATGAGCAGCGTCATCACTCAGGTCAGACTGACCAGTTCCGCATTCGCCGACGGCGAGGCAATCCCCCGTCAATACACCTGCGATGGCGACAACATCTCGCCCCCGCTGACCTGGGGGCCGGCGCCAGAGGGCACCGCGGCATGGGTCCTCATCGCCGAGGACATCGATGCGCGTCTGTGGGTCCACTGGCTTGTCGTCAACCTTCCCGCCGGCGTGATCTCGCTGCCGGAAGGCGCCTCCCGCAACATGCCTCAGGGAGCCGTGGAGGGCGGCACCGACTTCGGTCCGGCCACATGGGGCGGTCCGTGCCCGCCGTCCGGGGAGCATCGGTATGTCTTCACCGTGTATGCGCTGGCCGAGCCATTGGTGCTTGGGCCGGAGCTCGCCGCGACCCAGATCCGGGCCGACATGTACGGGAAGGTCCTCGCCGAGGCGAAGCTGACCGGGACGTATCAGCGCAAAGCCTAGGCCGGCGCGACTAGGTCTGCGCGGCGGGGCGGGCCAGTCGGGGAGCAGAGCGGGCTGGCGTAGTCGCCGGCGTCCGCGAAGCGCGGCGCGGTGGTGCGGCGGCAGGCGCCGGACGGAGGTATCGGCGCAGTTCGGCGGCGGGCATGGGGCGCGCGAAATGGAATCCCTGTCCGTATTCGCAGCCGATCTCCCGCAGACGGGCAACCTGCTCCCCGTTCTCGATCCCCTCGGCCACCACCGAGATCCCCAGGTTGCGGGCCAGGTCCACGACCCCGGAGATGAGCGACTCGGCGCGTGAGCCGGGGGACAGCCTCGCGACGAAGGAACGCTCGATCTTCACGATGTCGAACGGGATTCGGCTGAGCTGGCTGAGCGAGGCGTAGCCAGTCCCGAAGTCATCGATCGCCAAGCGCGTGCCGAGCCCCCGAAGCTGCAGCAGGTTGGCCGCAGCCGCCGCGTGGTCCAGCCGAACGGACTCAGTCAGCTCCAGCAGGAGCTGACGCGGGGCAAGGCCGGAGGAGGCCAGCATCTTGGCGACCTGGTCGGCGAACCCAGATTGCACCAGCTGGAGGGCGGACAGGTTGACGCTCATGAAGAGATCGGCCGCTCCCTGCCCCTTCGCGGTCCACCGAGCGGCCTCGCGGCAGGCCTCCCCCAGGATCCATCGGCCCAGCGGCACGATCGCTCCGGTGATCTCGGCCAGCGGGATGAACTCGGCCGGCGCCAGGAGCCCACGCGTCGGGTGGCGCCAGCGGACCAGGGCCTCGACGCCGACGACGGCACCGGTGGCAAGGTTCAGGACCGGTTGGTAATGCAGCTCGAACTGCTGGTCGCGGATGGCGCGTTCCAGGTCGCCTCGCAACTCCATGCCACGGACCACGGCCTCGTGGGCGGCGTCCTCGAAGACGGTGAAGCGGCCCTTGCCCTGGCCCTTGGCAACGTACATGGCGATATCCGCATCGCGCATCAGGTCCTCGGCCGTCGAAAGCGCGCTGGTGCCCAGGCTGATGCCGATGCTGGCGCCGATCGAGTGTTGATGGCCGGCGATCGATATCGGTTTCTCCAACGCGGAGATGAGGCGGCCGGCGACCAGGCCGGCTGCGTACACGTCGGGGTTGTCGTCCAGCAGCACGGCGAATTCGTCGCCGCCAAGTCGGGCGACCGTGTCTGCCGGTCGGACGGTGCGACGCAGGGAGTCGGCAACCGCCGTGAGAACCGCGTCACCGGCTTCATGGCCCGAGGTGTCGTTCACGGTCTTGAAGTCGTCGAGGTCCAGGAAGAGCACGGCGACCGAGTGGTTCCGGCGGGCCAGGGCATGCTGCAGGCGGTCACGGAACAAGACCCGGTTGGCGAGCCCGGTGAGGGGGTCGTGCAAGGCCCGCCGTTCCAGCTCCGCTTCGAGGATCTTGCGTTGGTGCAGGGTCGTCCGCAGGTCGCTGACGACGCCGCTCAGGCGGGCGACCACCAGGAGGAAGAGGACGACGCAGCCCACTGCGATCACCGGGATGTTGATAGGCACACCGGTCACCCCTTCGATCACCAGTACGGCCGGCGCCATCAGCGATGCGCCGGCCAACAGGACCAGGCGCCCGGCGGAGAAGGGCACGTCGCCCGGCTCGACCGGGTCGGCCACGTGGCGCATGGAAGGATGGAGTGCGGCGGCGCCCCAGAACGCCGCGCCCAGGAGCCGACCCGCATCCACCAGCTGGCCGGTCTCATAGGTGCCCTGGAGCGCGAGGAACGCATACGGGTAGTCAGCTAGCAGGAAGGCGACAACGGCCGCGATGAGGAACTGCAACGAGGTGACACGCCGGCCCGGGGCGAGGAAGAGTCGGGCCATGACGCAGAGCAGGAGGATGTCGAGCACCGGATAGGCGAGGGCCACCGCAATCTCGCCGAATGACTGGGACGTGTCGGCCACGATCGGAGCCATCAGGAAGACCCAGCTCGCCATGCCGAAGCCGACGGCCACGATGAGCGCGTCGATCACGCCGGCACGATCTCCGCCCGGGACGCGGCCACGGACCAGCCACAGCAGGGCCATGACGACCAGGCCCATGCCCGCGAGATAGAAGGCGTCGGCGACCGACGGGAACGGGTCGAGCCCGTAGACCCGCTCCAGGATCACCCAGGTCCAGTCACCCGCCGAGGAGAGTGCGAGGCCAACCGCCAAGATGAGCCACGGTCGACGATCCGGCGGCCGATGGATCGCGGCGCCGGCCAGGACGGCGAATGCGGCGAGCATCCCGGGCACCTGGTAGAGGAGGTCCTGGAGGTCCTGTGTGGGAAGCGCGAAATAGGCGACGACCATGGCCAGGCCAAGTGCCAACCACGCCTTCCAGGCGGCCACCCGGATGGTGCGTTGGTGCCGCTCGCCCGTGTCCGCCAGATCGACGCTCATTTGGCGATCCATGCTACGCACGGCCCGAGGCGTCGCCAGTCGCTCGATGGTCCCAGTCGCCAACCGAAATGGCCACCCTGGCCGCGGCCGGGACCGCGTCCCCCGAGGGGGTGGGCCGATATGCCCACGCCGGGGGCTACCCCCCAGGCGTGTCGCTACGCCGGCGCTTGGGTGGCCGGCTTGACCGCGCGGATGATGGCCGAGTACATGCCAGGCGCCGCGTCGTGGGTGGGGGTGACCGAGACATCGGTAAGGCCGACCTCGCGGAGCCCATCCGCGAACTCCGAGACCGATAGCGCGCCCGCGATGCAGCCGGCGTAGGAGCCGCGTTCCGCGCGCTCGTCGGGCGTGAGGGAGTCATCGGCCACGATGTCGGTGATGCCGATCCGGCCGCCGGGGCGCAGGACGCGGGCGACTTCCCGGAAGACGGCGGGCTTGTCGGCCGCCAGGTTGACGACGCAGTTGCTGATCACGACGTCGATCGAGGCCGCCGGCAGCGGGATGGCCTCGATGTGGCCCTTCAGGAACTCGACGTTGGTGGCGCCCGCCTCGGCCGAGTTGCGCTGGGCGAGGGCCAGCATCTCATCGGTCATGTCCAGGCCGAACGCCCGACCGGTGGGGCCGACCCGCTTGGCCGACAGCAGGACGTCGATCCCGCCGCCCGAGCCCAGGTCCAGGACCCGCTCCCCGGGGTTGAGGTCGGCGACTGCGATGGGGTTTCCGCAGCCGAGGGATGCGAGCACGGCCGCTTCCGGCAGCTCGTCACGCTCGAGGGTCGAGTAGAAGGCGACCCCGGCGGTCACGCCGCCGCAGCATTCGGCGCCGCAACAGGCCGCCTGGGCATCGTCGTCGAGGACCTCGAGGGCGGCCTTGGCGTAATGGTCGCGCACGATCTCGTGGATCTGGTTGGTCATCGGTTCTCCTTCGGGGTCACTGGCTACGCGAGCGGGACGAGGCCTGCTAGGGAGGTGCCGATCCCCGCCCAGCGGTGGGCGAAATCGGGCGCGAGCTCGTAGTAGATGTAGGTGCCGCGCCGTTCGGTCGTGACGACGCCCGCCTCGCGGAGCACCTTCAGGTGGTGACTCACGGTCGGCTGGCTGACGGGGCAGCAGTCGGTGAAGTCGCACGCGCACACCGAACCGGGCGAGGAGGCGAGTTGGCGGAGGATCGACAGCCGCACAGGGTCGGCGATTGCCTGGAGGAGCTCGACGTCGGGATCGGTGGCTTTCACAGCCGCAGTATATAGATCATTGTCAATATATGCGCCGCGGAACGCTTCCAGCAGCTCGCCGGCGAGGTGACTGGGCGGCTACGGCCGGGTCCTGCAACGACCGCAGCCGCCCGAATGAACATCCACAAAACGCAGAAATGGGCGCGGGATTACAGCTCCGATAGGAACCGGGGCCGAGGCAGCGGTGTAGGGAAGACGACGGAACCTGTATCTGAGGCTGTCCCCGTGTCTCGACTGACGCTGTCGTTCATCGCCGCCGTCCTGCTGGTGCTTGCCACCGCGGGCGCCGCGCTCGCCAAATGCCCTCCCGGGTCGACCGAGGAGCAATGCCAGGGCGTGATCGCCAATATCGACATGTCCGGACCTCTGCAGGCCGGCACCTCCACCGAGGTCGGCTTCTGGATCCACGAGGGTGGGGAGCCCGTTCGGGTCACCAGCGTGAACATCATCTTTGCTCGTGTCGCCGATGGGACGGTCCTCCGCTTCGAGGCCCTACCGAGCGGACCGGATGGCCGATACGCTGCCCAGGTCGAGCTCCCCGCCGGGGGCGGGTGGACGATGGCGCTCGAGGGCCGCGCCCTGGAGGGCTACACGTTCAGCTTGCCGCTGGAGACGATTCGGGTGACCGACTTGCCGACCGCGCCGGCTGACGACAGCTCGCCGACCCCGGCCGGTCCATACCCGATCCCGACCTGGGGTTGGGCGGCCCTGGCGGCCACGCTGCTGGCGGTGGTCGTCGGGACGGCCCTGATGGGGCGCCGGCGACCCGCCACCGCCTGACTCGCCGCTCCTCGCCGCTCGCTGACGGCTTGCCCGCGGCCTTCTAGAGGTCGCGGGCGAGCATGTCGTCGAGGGTCTCCCGCCGGCGGCTGAGCGACAGCTCCCCGTGGTCGAGCACCGCCTCCGCGGGACGCGGTCGCCCGTTGTAGACCGATGCCATGGCGGCGCCGTAGGCGCCGACCTGACCGATGCCGATGAGCGCACCCGTTCCGGCGTGCCGCAGATCCCCCGGGGATAACCAGCGGCCGATGTCACGGGCAAGGGTGTCCCCGGCCTCGCACACCGGCCCGGCCAGGTGCACGGTTGCCGGCCCCGTCTCGATGGCAGGTAGCGGCTTCCCCGGCTCGAGGAGACTCACCGGGTGGTCCGCGCCGTACAGGACCGGGCGGATCAGCTCGGCCATGCCGGCATCGGCTACCAGGTAGGTGAGCCCAGCCTCGGGCCGGGGCTGGACGCGGACCACCCGGGTCACGAGCCACCCCGCGTCCGCCACCAGGCTACGTCCCGGCTCCAGGATGAGGCGCGTGGGGTCGGGCAGATGGGGGCGCACCGCCTCGGCCAGGGCGGGTACGGACAACGCGATTCCCGCTCCCCCACCCAGGTTGACGCGTTCCGCGCCCGCGCGGCCGGCCGCCTGGGCCAGGCGCTCCGCGAGGGAGGAGTAGGTGCCGACGTCATCGATCGCCGACCCGACGTGCGCGCCCACGCTTTCGAGCTTGCGGCCGGCCGAGCGGCATCGGTCCAGGGCGTCATCAAGATCGGACCAGGCGATGCCGAACTTGCTGTCCGCCGCGCCGGTGGCCAGAAGAGCGTGCGTGTCCGGCGCGAGGCCCGGATTGAGGCGCAGGCCGATCCGCGGGGCGTCGAGCGCCAGCAGAGCGTCCAGCTCCTCGAGCGACTCCGCGTTCAGGAGCGCGCCGGCGTCGCGGGCCGCGGCGTGATCGGTATCGGTCTTGCCGACTCCGTTCATGACGATGCGCTCCGGTGAGCAGCCCGCCCGCTGGGCCAGCGCGAGCTCTATAGCCGTCACGACCTCGCACCCGGCACCCGCGGCCACGAAACGCGCAAGCAGCCGCGGGTCGGGGTTGGCCTTCAAGGCATACGCGATCAGGGCGCCGGGAAATGCGGCCTGGTATTCGGCGAGATGGGCCGCCGCGGCGTCAAGATCGGTGACGTACAGCGGCGTGCCCCAGCGGGCCGCCGCGTCCCGCAATGCGTCCCCGGGGAGCGTCAGGCGGGCTGCTCCGCGTCGACCGGGACCGCCGCCTGCCGTGGCGCGGATCCGGCCGCAGGCAGGGGCGGGGCGGGCGTGCCCTTGAAGGCCGCCCGGTAGCGGTCCACGAAGCCAGCGGCGCCGTTGGATGCAAATAGCGCCTCGGCATCCATCCCAGCCTGGCGTGCGTCCTCGAAGCGTTGCCCGAGGTAGGCGTCGAACTGGAGCCCGGCCAATGCCTTCCAGAATCCCATGCCCAGGGCGTCATAACCTCCCAGCGCGTTGCCATATGCCGCACGCGCCTCTTCCCACCGACCCGCCGAGACTCCGACCAACGCCGCGATCTGATCCTGTGCCGCCGCGATGACCCTGGTCTGCGGACGGGCGTGCAGGGCCGCCGTCAGCTCATCGGCCCGATCGGGCTCAAGGGCACCGATGGCGGTGACGGCGATGATGGGAGGTGCGTAATCCGGACTGTCTGCCAGGGCCGCCGGCATCGCCATCTCGGCCGCTCGCGCCATCTCGCCCATCCCGACCAGGGACAGCGCATGCCACGCCGCCTTGCTGGAGGCGTGGAAGGTGTCAACGCCTCGGACCAGCTCCTCCGCCTTCGCGAAGTTCCCCTCCGCCTCGGATCGCTCACCCCGGAACGCCTGGAAGGTGCCAAAGTCTATGAGGTACCAGGTCATGCGGAACGAGTCGAGATCCATGCTCGCGAGTTCTGCCTGGGCGGCATCTGCGTCGGACCAGGTTCCGGCCTCCGTGGCCGTGTCGACCAGCGACAAGAGCATCTGTCCGAGCATGTGGGAGTCGCCGCCCCGACGGGCAACTTCGGCTGACTCGGCGAGGTAACGCCTCTGCTCGTCCAGGGGGAGCTCACCCGCCTGAATGGACATCAGGTTATTCCGGGCTCGCATTAGGGTCGGGATGTGGCCCGCGCGTTCCGCCAGGGCTACGGCGCCGCGAAGGATGGCCTCCGCTTCGTCGGGCCGCTCCTGGAGGGCGGTCCCCCTGGTGACAAGGATGTCCGCGGTAATCCGTGGCAGCCGCCGGGGACCGATGGCCGCCAGGGCCCGGTCCGCCGTGGCTACCGCATCCTCGTCGCGTGCCGTGAGCATATAGGCGCGGGCTAGTTCGCCCATCGCCTCGGCCCAATCGGTCGCGTTCTCCGGGGTAGCAGCCAAAACGCCTTCCAGGGCGTTGACCGCATCCGAGCCGTGGCCGAGCGAGAGGTGTGCATGAGCAGCGACCACGGTCGATCTGAGCGCGCCGTCAGCGTCGGCGGCTTGCCCGTACAGCGCGATCGCCTGCTCGGCATGACCAATGGCCTCGTGCACATTGAAGAGGTAAGCCGAGTGTGCGGCGCGCTCGTGGAGCGCAGCCTGCTCACCGGCATCATCCGTAACGGTCAGCGCATCTTCCAGGTAGTGGACCGCGCTGGCGTGGGAGTGGAGCGCAGCGGCCCGCTCCGCGGCTCCGCGCAAAGCGATCCGCGCCTGGGCTCCCAGTGCATCGGCCTCGGGGCCGGCAGAGGTTGCCCGGTAGGCTTCGACGTAGTGGCTGGCGAGGACCCCGGCCAACTCGTCGTCCCCGAGAGACTCCAGGTGCCGGGCGGCAGCCAGGTGTTTCGTGCGGCGGTCCTTCTTGGCCAGTGATTCGTACGCGACTTCGCGGACGACGGCCTGGAGGAACCGATATTGGCCGCGCTCCGGGGAGCGGGGGTCGTCGTCGCGCAGCAGCAGCTCGCGACGGACGAGGCGATCGAGGCCCTGCTCCAGGTCGCTCTTCTCCCGGCCGGTCATGCCCGACAGCCCGGCCATGGTGAAGCTCAGGCCCAGCACGGCGGCATCGGTCAGGAGGGCGCGATCGGCGGGGTCATTCGCATCCAGCCGCGCAGCCACCAACGCGCGCAGCGTCTCGGGCACCTGGAGATCGGTCAGTGGCCCGGCCATGGCGAAGCCGTCGCCCTCCGGGCGGAGCCGCCCCGTGTCGAGCAGCATCCGGACCGTCTCGACCGCATACAGCGGGATGCCCTCCGAACGCGCCACGATGCCGGCCACCGCGTCTTCCGGCAGGCCCGGCACCAGCCCGCGCAGCAGCTCGACCACCGCCTCGGCGGGCAGGGGCTCGAGGGTGATGGTGACCCCGTTGCGGACGGTCGTGCCCCATCCCGGGCGGCGCTCCAGCAGCTCGGGCCGGGCCAGGGCGATGACGAGGATGGGGTGGGCGCGAGACCAGGTCAGGAGGTGTTCGATGAAGTCCATGAGGCCCTGGTCGGCCCAGTGCAGGTCGCCGAAAACCATGATCACCGGGTCGCGATCGGCGATCCGCTCGAAGAATGTCCGCCATGCCGCGAACAGCTCGTCTTTCTCGCCCGAGGGCATGGGCTCCAGGCCCAGCAGGCCCGCCAGCCGGGGCTCGATCCAGCGCCGCTCCTCGGCATCGGTAACGAACTCATTCACGCTGGCCGCCAGCAGGCGACGGGCTTCGTCGGGGTCGACGCCCTCGGCGATCCGCGCCCGCTCACGGACCATCTCGGCCAGGGCCCAGAAGCTGATCCCCTCCCCGTAGGCCGGCGAGCGGCCCGAGTGCCAGTACCCGGTCTCGCTGATCCCGTCGAGGTACTTCTCGAACTCCCAGGCCAACCGATGTTTCCCGATACCCGCCTGACCGATGATCGAGACCAGCCGCGGCTTGCGCTCGCGTCCGGTGGCGTGGAACAGGTCCTTGACCAGGCGCAGCTCCTCGTCGCGGCCCACGAATGGCGGCTCGAGCGTGCCTGTCCGGCCGGCTCCGCCCCGCAAGGCCTGGACGTGGAGGGCGTGCCATGCCTGGATTGGTGCCGCTTTGCCCTTCAGCAGCTGCTCGCCGGCCTTCTCGTAGGCGATGGCCTCGTTCGTCGCTCGCCAGGTGGCCTCGCCGACCAGGACCGATCCAGCCGGCGCGGCACCCTGGAGGCGTGACGCGGTGTTCACCAGATCGCCGGCAACCATGGACTGACCGGACGCGCCGATGGTGGCCGCGGCCTCCCCGGTCAGGACTGCCGCCCGGAGGGCGAGGGCTGCGCCGGCATCGGTCATGTTCCCAACCGCGGCGACGAGATCGAGGGCGGCGCGAACGGCGCGCTCGGCGTCGTCCTCGTGGGCAACGGGGACGCCCCAGACGGCCATCACGGCGTCGCCGATGAACTTCTCGACCGACCCGCCGTAGCGGGCGATGATTTCGTTGCACGTGTCGAAGTAACGCGTCAGGAGCTCGCGCGTCTCCTCCGGGTCACGATCCTCGGCCAGGGTCGTCGACCCGACGAGGTCCGCGAACAGGATCGACACGAGACGGCGCTCGGCTGAACCGGTCGCGGGAACCGGCTGTTTCGGGGCCGCGGGTACAGGGCCCGTCGCCGTGAGGTTGGTACCGCATTCGACGCAGAATTTCGCGCTTGCCACGTTCCGCGCTCCGCACGAGGGGCAGCCCGCCGCCAACTGCGTCCCGCACTCGGCGCAGAACTTGGTGCCGGCGATGGCGGGCGTCTCGCAGGACGGGCAGTTCACGCGGGCTGCTCCGCGTCGACGGGGATGGCCTTGGGACCCACCCCCATTCGCGTCGCCGGTGGGGCCGGCGTGCCCTTGAAGGCGGCACGGTAGCGCTCAACGACGCCTTGAGCGCCGCGCTCCGCGAACCAGGCCTCGGCCTCGGCGCCAGCGGTTCGCGCCTCCTCGAATCGGTCCCCGAGATACGAGGCGTACTCCAGGCTGAGCATCGAGGCGTCTAGATGGAACTCCAGGTCGCGGAAGGCGGAAAGCGCCTGCGGGTATGTGGCCTGGGCCTCGTCCCACCGTTCGGCGGTGGCGGCCGTGGCCGCTCGGAGTTGGAGGCGAACGGCGAGGGCGAGCGCAGATGCCCGGTGCTCCGCGAAGCTCTGGGTGATTCGCTCCACGGAGGCCCGGTCACCCAGCTGTGCCGCGGCCAACGCGCCGATCGATGCCATGAAGACGTCCTGTCCGCCACCACCGGGATATGCCTGGATCCGACGCAGCGCCTCGGCCGGGTCGCCCAGCAAGTGCAACGCGCGAGTGATCTCAACCTCGAGGCCGGCCCGCTGGGGCAGGGTGTCGATCGATTGGAGTTGCTCAACCGCCTCTTCGAGGGCTGCTCGACTGGACGAGGGGTCACCGCGCAGGGCCAGCAGTTGAGCGCGATAGCTGGCGGCGAATCCCGCCCGGTAGACCTTCGCGTGCTCGGACTGCTCGGCCGAGGCGATCTCCGCTGCCTCCCAGTCGCCCAGCGCGATAAGCGTCGGGAGCCGATGGGTAAGGAATTGGGTCAGCCACCCGAGATACCCGAACCTCCGCGCAAGCTCGAGCCCCTCATCCACGAGAGCGAGCATGTCCGATGCCGTGACGTCCTCGACAATGGTCGATTGCAGGTTGTTTCGCGCTCGCAGGGCCGACCAGTAGTGGCCGTTGCGGTCGGCGAGGATGATGGCCCCGCGGAGCATGGCTTCGGCTTCGTCGATGCGCTGGGCGTCGGCGATAGCCGGGCCACGGGTGACGAGCGCCTCTACGATGACCTCCGTCTCGCGCGCGGTAGCCGCCGCGCGAAGCGCCTTGTCGGCCATCTCGACAGCCTCCAGGTTGCGGTCGGTCAACATGTAGACCCGGGCCAGCTCGGCGAACGCGGCAGCCGCTCCCGGCTCGTCCTCGGACAGCCCGGCCGTCAGCGGCTCGAGGATGGCGATGGATTCGACGCCGTGCCCATAGTTGGTGTTGAACTTGGCGGCCAGGGTCGCGGCCCGGGTCGCGGCGGGCCGGTCCCCCGACTTCGACGCCAGCTCTGCCGACGTGCGCGCGTAGTCCACGGAGTTCGTGTCTCCGGAACTGTCCGCGGAGATCGCGGCGTCCCGGTAGAGCGCGGCCTGCTCGGCCGGATCGGACGTGATGGTCAGGGCATCCTGGAGGTGGCGGAGCGCAACGGCGTGGGAGTGGAGCGCCGTGGCGCGGTCGGCGGCCGCGCGCAGCGCGATGCGAGCCTGCGCCGCCAATGCGTCGGCCTCGGGTCCCGCCGGCGTGGCCCTCAGCGCCTCGAGGTAGTGGCTGGCCAGAATCCCGGCCACCTCCTCATCGCCCAGCGCCTCGAAGTACCGGGCCGCGGCCAGGTGCTTGGCGCGGCGGTCCTTCTTCGACAGGGTTTCGTAGGAGATCTCTCGCACGATGGCCTGCACAAACCGGTACTGGCCGCGTTCCGGCGAGCGCGGGTCGTCGTCGCGGATCAGGAGCTCGCGCCGAACCAGGCGCTCCAAGACGTCGGGCAGGGCGGCCTCGTCCTTTCCCGTCACACCGGCCAGCGCGGCCAGGGTGAAGCTCTGGCCCAGGATTGCCGCATCGGCCAGCAGGGCGCGATCCTCCGGGTCGTTGGCATCGATGCGGGCCGCCACCAGCGCCTGGAGCGTCTCCGGCACCGCCAGCTTCTCGATCGGGCCGGAAAGCACGTACCCGTCCCCTTCCGCGACCACCCGCCCCTGGTCGATGAGCATCCGAACGGTCTCAACCGCGTAGAGCGGAATCCCCTCCGCGCGCTGCAGGATGGTCGCGACCGCGTCGTCGGGCAGACCGGGCACCAGGCCATGCAGGAGCTCGCGCATCGGTCCATCGCCGAGAGGCTCGAGGGCCAGGGTTGTCGCGTTGCGGACGGCGCTGCCGCCCCACGCCGGATGGCGCTCGAACAGGTCGGGCCGGGTCATGGCCAGCACATAGATAGGATGGCTGCGCGACCAGGTCAGGACGTGTTCGATGAACTCCAGGAGGGCGGCGTCGGCCCAGTGCAGGTCCTTGAAGACCAGGACCACCGGGTCTCGGTCGGCCATCCGCTCGAAGAACGTGCGCCAGGCCGCGAACAGCTCCTCGCGTTGCCCGGTGGGCATCTCCTCCAGGCCCAGCAGGCCCGCCAGGCGGGGCTCGACCCAACGCCGCTCCTCCGCATCGGTCAGCCATTCCTCGGCGCAGGCGGCCAGCTTGCGGCGGGTGGAGTCGGGGTCATCGGTCTCGGCGATACCGGCTCGCTCGCGGATCATCTCGGCCAGCGCCCAGAAGCTGATCCCCTCGCCGTACGACGGGGAACGTCCTGCGTGCCAGTAGGCGGTCAGGGTCACGCCGTCGATGTACTTCTCGAACTCCCACCCCAGTCGGCTCTTCCCGATCCCGGCCTGGCCGACCACGGTCACCAGACGCGGCTTCCGCTCGCGGATGGTGGCGTGGAACAGGTCCTTGATCAGGCGCAGCTCGTCGTCGCGGCCGACGAACGGCGGCTCCAGGGCCGTGCGGCGCCCGGCGCCACCCCGCATGCCCATGACGCGGACGGCCCGCCAGGCGGCGATCGGGGCGGTCTTGCCCTTGAGCACCTGCTCACCGGCCTCCTCGTAGCTGATCGCCCCCGACGTGGCGCGGTAGGTGGACTCGCCGACCAGGACCGTCCCAGGGGGCGCAGCGCCCTGGAGGCGCGAGGCGGTGTTCACCAGGTCGCCCGCGACCATGCCCTGGCCGCTGGCGCCGATGGTTGCCGCCGCCTCCCCGGTGAGCACCGCAGCCCGGAGTTGGAGTGGGCTACCGGCGTCCGTCATGCCACCAACGGCTGCAACGAGATCCAGCGCGGCGCGCACCGCCCGCTCGGCATCGTCCTCGTGCGCGGTGGGTACGCCCCAGACCGCCATCACCGCGTCCCCGATGAACTTCTCGATGCTGCCTCCGTAGCGGCCGATCAGCTCCGAGGCGATGTCGAAGTAGCGCGACAGCAGGTCGCGGGATTCCTCCGGATCGCGGTCCTCGGCCAGGGTGGTCGAGCCCACCAGGTCGGCGAACAGGACCGACACCAGGCGTCGTTCCGCCCCGGCGGCCGAGGCGCTGGCGGGTGCCGGAGTCGGCGGCGAGGTCGAGGCAGGCGCCGCCGCGGTGGCCTCACCGAGCAGCGCTGTCCCGCACTCCCCGCAGAACTTCGTGTTGGGCTGGTTGGCCATCCCGCACGCCGGGCAGGCCGCGCTCAGGCGCGCGCCGCACTCGCCGCAGAATTTGCGGCCGGGCTCGTTGGACGTTCCGCAGGTGGCACAGTTCACGGTGGGTCCCCGATCGGTCCGCCAACTGTAGCGCGCGCGGCCACCGCCGAGGAATACCTGGCCGTCCCCAAACTAGACGCCCGCGAACAGGCTGGTCTCGGCCAATTCGTCCCGCGGCCGAGCGCCGTCCCACTCACGCAGGACGTAGACCTCCAGGCCCAGGGCCGCCGCCTGCAGGTCCTCGGGTAGCTCGAGGGCCCAGCCCAGGTCCTGGCGCTGGGTGCGGTGGCAGGCCATGGCCGCGCGCTTGGCGTCCAGCCAGCCGGTCACGTCGACCCGCGTGCTGAGCTGCGACTCGGAGGTCCCGAATCCCTCAGCCGGCTCTCCCTCAGCCAGCGCCTCCCCGACCTGGCGCAGGGCCTCGACGTCAGCGGGATACAGCTGGTCGAATTCGCGCCCGGCAGCCAGGCGGACCACTTCGTCCTCGAAGTTCCACGGCAGATCGATGCCGCGGGCGTTCATGGCGACCATCAGTCCCAGCCAGCGCTCGCGGCTGAAGGCGGTCTCGTAGCGCTTGCGGATCCGATGCGGTGGCCCGGCTTCGGGATACCGATCCGGGTCGGCGGCCGCCTCGCACGCAGCCACCGCGAGGCGGTGGGCCTGGATGTGATCGGGGTGCCCATATCCGCCGTGCTCGTCGTAATGGACCAGGACCGATGGTCGGACGGTACGGATGAAAGCCACCGTCCCGGCGACCACGGTATCCAGGTCGACGCGCCAGAAGCTGTCCGGATGATCGTTCGGCGACGTGCCCATCATCCCGCTGTCCCGGAAGCCAAGAAGATGCTCCTGGAGGACGCCGCCCGAGTCGGCGGCCGCCGCCCCGAGTGCCGCCAGCGAGCAGCGCAGCTCGGCCTCGCGGATCTCGCGCAGCCTCGGCTGCGCCTCGGCCGGGTCGAGGTCCGGGTCGTGGATCTCCCCCTCCTCCCCGCCGGTGCACACCATGAGGTCTACCCGCCGGCCCTCGGCCACGGCCCGGGCGATCGTCCCGCCGGTGGACATCACCTCGTCGTCGGGGTGGGCGTGGATCAGGAGCAGCCCGCCCTTCGGCCCGGACCCGGTCACGCCGAAACGACCGCGTCGGCGGTCTCTTCAGCGGTCTCGGTGCCGGTCTTCGAACGGGCGAGCGGCATCCCTGCCAGCGCTCGTTGGGCGGCCTGGTACCCGCGCCGGCGGGGAGTCTCCACGTCGCTGAATCGCACCCAGCTCACCCCGCGCAGGTTGGGCACGATCAGCAGGTCCGCCCTGGCATCCACCACCGGGTCCGTGATGCGCGCCGCGAGCAGGGCGGCATAGCGGCGCGCGCCCAGCCGCTCCCCCAGGCGCTCCCCGCGCGCCTGCGTCCCGAGCATGCGGGCGCCCACGCGCAGCGACCACGCGATGGGCGATGACGCGAACCAGCCCGGCTTGGGCGCGATGACCTGGACCCCGACCACCGGCTCGGACGACAGGCCGCGGGCCAGCGAGATGGGCACCACCTCCCACACCCCGGCATCGGCCCAGATGGCGTCACCGTCGGCCACCGGCGCAAAGACGACCGAGATCGCGCAGCTGCGGATCAGCGCTTCGGAGACCAGCCCGCTGGTGATGAGCTCGTGCCGCCCGCTCACCAGGTCGAACGTCGCGGCCCCGAACGGGATGGGCAGGTCCTCGATCCGCGGGTGGCCGACCTCGGCCACCACCTGCTCCATCAGCGGTCGGTGGTCGAAGATACCCAGCCGCGCCGGCCGGCGCGCCATCCGCCACGGGTCGAAGCGCGAGGCCAGTTCCACGATCCGCTCCGTGGTCAGCCCAGCCGCGAGCCCGGCCCCGATGACCGACCCCATGGAGGTGCCGACGATGCGCCCCGGGACGAGGCCTCGCTCGGCGAGCGCCTCGGCCACGCCCAGGTGCGCGAATCCCCGCGCGCCACCCCCGCCCAGGGCCAGGCTGAAGCCGGAGGCCAGGGCCATGGGGAGCGGCCGAGCGGATCGGCTCATGGAGTGGCGTGCTCGCCGCAGGCGCACATGGATCGGAGCTTGGTGTAGGTGAACAGGCCTGTGTCGTGGCCGTCCGCCCAGATGGGGGCCAGGGCGTATCGGCCAATCCATTTCACGCGTTCTACGGTCACCGCCGCCGGGGGGAACACCGTCTCGAGCGACACCACACCGGGCAGGTTGCCCTCGCCCGCGCACAGCGCGCACGGGCAGGCGCGGCGCAGCTCGGTCCAGCCCCAGACGCCCAGGTGGCCGTCGTCCCACCGGATCCGCATCAGGCGCGCCGTCTCGTCCAGCTCGACCGCGATGGGGTTGACGATGTCGCTGATCACGGCTTCCAGCGTTCCTGCACGCCGCGGAACATGCCGCCCATGGACCGCAGGTCCTGGGTCAGGCGCACCGCGTTGGACCCGGTCCTCACCTCCCACAGGTACAGGTCCTGTGAAACGCCGCCTCCCGACGTCCCTTGGCTGATGGTGAACACGATCTGGTTGTTCAACGACGACCAGCGGACGTGGCTGACATAGCCCGAGACCCCCGCGGAGGCCCGTGCCTCATTGGCCAGGCCGCGGACGGTGAGCGTGCTGTTACCCCCCGACTCGGTGACCTCAACCCGGAGCTGACCATTCGGCGACCACAAGATGGGCGCCCGGTCCGTCGTGCCCGCGGCACCCGTGGCCGGGTCATAGGTGTAGATCTGGGGCGCCCCTAGGATCCAGACCACGACCCGGCCGTCGTCCAGGACGTGCACCCGGTTGAAGCCGCCTTCGTCGGCGAACTGTGCTTCCAGAACCGCGGCCTGCAGGAAGGTGACGGGGTGGGGGTAGGTCCATACTGCGAGTGACTGAACCGATCCGCTGGCCATGTCGATGCCGAGCAGCTCGGCCCGATCGTTCGAACCGGCGAGCGTGGCGCGAATGGCATAGGCCGTCGCGGAGTTTGGGGCGAAGGTGATCCCGTCGAATCCGTCGCCCAGGTCGCGGGCCGAGTTGCCCGGGTTCAGGGCCAGCGGGTCACCCTCGACCAGAGCAATCCCCCACGCCCCGTTCGGCGACCAGGCGTATTGGTCGACTCCTCGGTCGTCGCGGGCCAGAGGCTCCGGGGTCTCCTGACCGGCGAAGTCGTGCGAGAAGAGGTGCACCGGGCCCGAAGTCGAGGTCCGCTGCATGAAGACGATCTCGAGGGCCGGGAATGCCGGCGTCGGCGCGGGGGTTGGGGTCGGCTCCGGGGTGACGGTTGGTTCGGCGCTCCGCTCCGGCGTGCGGGTGGGCCGCGGCGTCGGCGTCAATGCCAGTGACGGCTCGGGCGATGCGGATCCGAACGCGGGCAGCAGTCCGTCGGTGCTCGAGAAGATCAGGGCCAGCATCACGATCAGCATGCCGGCCAGGGCCAGCACCAGGCCGATGAGCCACGGCACGGCCTGCTCGGCGGTCGTGGGCCGGCGGCGGTTGCCATCGAGCTTGAGGTCCCAGGGAGGCTCGGCCCCGACGTCCTGCCCCGGCCCGATCCCGCTCACCGCCGCGCCACGCGGGTTGCGAGGCTCACCATCGCATCATATCGGAGGCCCACGATGGCGATCCCGAGCACGACCAGCCGGGTGCCCAGCAGGAGGCCCAGTAAGATGAAGGCCGCCGGCACGAGCCAGCGGCCTTCGGACGCGCGGTTCAGCACGCGCGGCAGCCTATCAGAGCGGTGGACGGATGACGATTCGGGTGGCGGCTTGTCAGATCGACCCCCAGCTGGGCGAGGTCGACCGCAACCTCGAGCACATCGAGCGTGTCGTGGCCGAAGCCGCGACCGCCGGCGCCAGGCTCGTCGTCCTGCCCGAGGCCGCGGTCACGGGGTACGTGTTCGAGAACCTCGACGAAGCCCTGACCGTGGCCCAGCGGGCGGGCGCGGTGGCCGAGCAGCGGCTCGCGGACGCCGCGGTGGGGGCCGGCGTGGCGCTCATCGTGGGCACCCTGGAGGCCGAGGCGCGCGAGGTCTTCAACACCGCGCTCATCTTCACCGGTGATGGTCGGCGCTTCCGGTACCGGAAGATGCATCTCCCCTACCTCGGGGTCGACCGCTTCGCCACCCCGGGACCGGATGCGCCCGAGGTCTACGACCTGGCCGGGATGCGGGTCGGGGTCCTGATCTGCTACGACCTCCGCTTCCCGGAGGCGGCCCGGATCTGCGCCCTGGAGGGTGCCGACCTGGTTGCGCTGCCCACCAACTGGCCGGTCGGGGTCCAGTTCCACCCCGGAATCTTCGCCCCGGCCCGCGCGGCAGAGAATCACGTCTACCTGCTCGCCTGCGACCGGGTGGGCGAGGAGCGCGGCACCACGTTCATCGGGCGTTCCATCCTGCTCGACTGCAACGGGAAGGAGCTGGCGGTGGCCAGCGATACCGAGGAAGCGATCCTGTTCGGCGAGGTCGACCCCGACCTGGCGCGCCAGACCCATCACCGCCGCATCCCGGGCGAGCACGAATGGGACACCATCAACGACCGGCGCCCCGGCCTGTACGGGCGCCTCCTCCTGCCGGCGCGCGACCGCCTCCACCCGCCGAGCGCGGACCTGTACTCCGGGGACACCGACTAGGCGTGAACCCGGATTGGTGGCAGCGCGGGGTCGTCTACCAGCTGTACCTCCGCAGCTTCGCCGACAGCGATGGGGACGGCGTTGGCGACCTGCCTGGTGTGATTGACCACCTGGACCACCTCAATGACGGCACGCCCGCGTCGTTGGGGGTGGATGCCATCCTCCTCTCGCCGATGTACCCGTCGCCGGGTTTCGACGTCGGCTACGACGTGTCCGACTACCGGGCCATCGACCCCGCTTTCGGCACGATGCACGACTTCACCAGCCTGCTGGATGCAGCGCACCGTCGGGGCACCGCGGTGATCGTGGACCTGGTCATGAACCACACCAGCCATCTCCACCCGTGGTTCGTCGCCTCGCGCGAGAGCCGGACCGGGCCCTACGCCGACTGGTACCTGTGGCGCGATCCAATACGGCGCGGCTGGCGCGGGCGGCGCCGCCCCCCAAACAACTGGGTCTCGTTCTTCGGCGGACGAGCATGGACGTGGGATCCCGGCCGCGGCCAGTATTACCTGCATACCTTCCTGCCCCAGCAGCCGGACCTGAACTGGCGCAGCCCCGACGTACGGGCGGCCATGCTGGACATGGTCGGCTTCTGGCTGAACCTGGGCGTTGACGGGTTCCGACTCGACGTGTTCAACGTGTTCTTCAAGGACCGCGACCTGACGTCCAATCCGCGGCACTTGAGGGGCGGGATACGGAGATGGGATCGACAGCGACACCTGCACAACAAGGACCAGCCGGAGCTGAACGAATTCCTGATGGAGTTTCGGTCCCTGCTCGACGCGGCCGCCGGTCGGATGAGCGTGGGAGAGCTCTTCTTCGGCGATCCGGCCGGCGCCGCGCGCTACGCCTCCCCGCGGCATCTCGTCTTTGACTTCCGGCTCAGTGAACCGGCGTGGCGGGCGGACGCGCTGGCGGCGGCCATCGACGAGCGCGAAGCGGCTTTCGGCCCGGATCGATGGCCCACGGTCGTGCTCTCCAATCACGATCAGCCCAGGCATGCGAGCCGGTTCTCGCGCGGACCGGAGCGCGACGCGGTGGCCAAGGCCGCAGCCGTGCTGTTGCTGACCCTGCGCGGGACTCCGTTCCTCTATTACGGCGAAGAGATCGGCCTTGGAAACGTGCGTGTGCCGCGCCGCGAGATCGTCGACCCGCCGGCTCGCCGCTACTGGCCACTCCCCGTCTGGCAGAACCGCGACGCATCCCGTGCGCCGCTGCCGTGGACCGCTGAGCGGCCCGCCCGAACCTGGATGCGGAGGACGCCCGACGCGGCCACCCGGAACGTGGAGCGTCAGGCCGCGAGTCCCGACTCGGTCCTGGCGTGCTATCGGCGGCTCATCTGGCTTCGGAAATCGTCACCGGCGCTCCAGACCGGGGGATTCGCGTGGGAGGTGCGTGGCCGGCTCGGCGTCCTGGCCTACTGGCGGACGGCTCCCGACGAGCGCCTGCTGGTGGCCATCAACACGCGGTCAACACCCGCCGCGGTTTCCGTGACCGACGGCGTCTGGGAGGTCCTGTTTTCCACATCTCCCGCCCGGGCCGGGCACACCGGGTCCGGGAAGGTGGAGCTGGATGCCTACGAAGCCGTCATCCTGCGACCGAATCCGGCTGACTGACCGATGACGACCGGGGTTCAGGTCGTCCGGGTGACCTTGCGGAGGTGGCGCGGAGCGTCGGGATCCAACCCCCGCGCGCGTGCCAGGTGCAGGGCATGGAGCTGGCATGGAACGATGCTGACGATCGGCATCAGCCACTCGGGGATACCGCCCGGGACGGCGAGCCACCGCGCGCCCGCCTCGCGCAACGCGCGCCGGTTGGACACGACCAGCAGGTCCGCCCCCAGCTTTCGCAACCGCCGCAGGACCGCGGCGATGTCCGCCGAGGCGGCGCCTCCCGAAACCACCGCAAATACCGGCAGGCCCGGCCCGGTCAGGGCGATCGGTCCATGCTGGAAGTCCGCCGCGGAGTAGGGCGCGGTCAGGACCTGGGTCAGCTCCTGGAGCTTGAGCGCCCACTCGCGCGCGGTCGCGTACTCGTAGCCGCGTCCAAGCACGACCGCGTGGCTGATCGAGCGCTGGGCGGCCGCCGCGCGTTCGGCATCCGCTTCCGCCTCGAGCGCGCGCCCCAGGGCCGCGGGGAGCCGGTCCATGGCAGCGCTATCGGCCTTATGCCCCAGCAGGGCGCTTGACAGCAGAGCAACGGCCGCCAGCTCGGCGGTGTAGGTCTTGGTCGCGGCAACCGCCCGCTCTGGGCCGGCGGCCAGGTCCACCATTTCATCGGCCGCCTGCGCCAGAGCAGAGCCCGGATCGTTGGTGATGGCAATCGTCGGCGCGCCCTGGGCGCGGGCCGCTTCGAGGATGCCCACGACGTCGGGCGAGGCGCCGGATTGGCTGATTCCCACCACGAGCGCGCGCCGGAAGCGCGGCGCCGTGCCGTACAGCGACAGCACCGACGGGGCGGCCAGCGCCACCGGCAGCCGGTGCCGGGTGCCGAGAACGTATTGGGCATAGACGGCCGCGTGGTCCGAGGTGCCACGGGCCGCGATCACGACCGAATCGATGGCTCGCCGGCGGAGGCGGGAAGCGAGCCTGGCCATTGGCAGGCGTTGCTGCTCCAGCAGCCGCGCGACGACCGCCGGTTGCTCGAGGATCTCGTCTCGCATTCCCATCGCCGACCGCCTCAGCCCGCCGCCCAGGCCGCCAGGCCATGGCCGGTCGGATGGAGCCCGGGGATCGCAGCCGGCAGCCGACCCCGGAATGGGAGATCACCCCACATGGCGCCGACCAGTGCGTCCAGCGAAGGCGGCAGGATCGAGTAGGTGCACACGTGGGTGGCGGCCGCCGGGTAGCGGGCCAGGTCCCACGGGACCCGGAGGGCGACGGTAACCACCGGAACGCCGCTGGTCAAAAACTCGTTCACCAGATCCACTTGCCCGCTGTCGAACCACGCGTTGATCGTCCCGACCACCACCAGCTCGTATTCGGCGGCCCGCTGCCGCAGGGCGGCGATCTCGGGCGGCGTTGGCGGCAGGCCGGTCACCACCTCGTCGACATGCGGGTGGCGGGATCGAATGGCGGCGGCCAGTCCCGGCGCCACGCTGGCCGAGGTGTCGGCCGGAGTCATGTTGGCCGGCTGTGGCATGACGGCCAGCACCCGACCATCGGCCGGGAGGCGCAGGGGCAGGAGTCCGGCATCGTTCCGGACCAGCGTCACCGACCGCTCGGCCACCTCGCGGGACAGGGCCACGTGCTCCGCGGAGCCCACGACCTCCAGATCCGGCTGGGCTGCCGACCTCAGCCAGTGGCGGAGCGCCAGGATGCGGTTCGTGCTGGCGGCCAGGACATCGGCGTCGAAGAGTTCACGCCGGGCCGCCAGGCGCAGCGCTTCCTCGGTCTGCTCGAGGCTCGACCGATCCGGCGCGCAGAGCAGCAGGTCGACCCCGGCCCGGAGGGCGGCGATCAGGTCCACGATCTGGGTCGCGCCCTGCGCCAGGGCGCGCATGTCGAGCGCGTCGCTGATGACCAGCCCGTCGAACCCGAGCTCATCGCGCAGCAGGTCGTGCATGACCGCCCGCGACACGGTGGCCGGCAGGGTCGGATTGTGGGTCAGGGCCGGGATCGCGAAGTGGCCCGACATCACGACCCGCACCCCGGCTTCGATGGCGGCGCGGAACGGCGCCAGCTCCACCGCGTCCAGCCGCGCCCGGTCGTGACCGATGGCGCCGAGCTGGTAGTGGGTGTCGACACCAACATCGCCCTTGCCGGGGAAGTGCTTGGCCGTGGCGGCCATCCCAGCGGCCTGCAGCCCGCGTACGGTCGCTGCCGCGAGGCGGGACACGGCCGCGGGATCGTCGCCGAACGACCGGATGCCGAGCCCGGGGCTGTCCGGGTTGGACGCGACGTCGCAATCAGGCGCGTAGTTCACGTTGACCCCCACCGCCCGCAGCTCGCGCCCAATGGCCTGGCCGACCCGTTCTGCGAGCTCCGGATCGCCGGTGGCGCCCAGCGCCATGTTGCCGGCGAACGGCGTCCCCTCGCCCAGCGCCATCAGCTGCCCGCCCTCCTGGTCCGCGGCCACGAGCAGCGGCGGGCCGGGCTGGCGCGCGGCCTGCAGCGCGTCGGTGAGCGTGCGCACCTGGCTCGCGTTCTCGACGTTCACGTGCCGGAACAGGGTCACCCCTGCCGCCGGCGCCGAAGCCAGCCGCTCGCTCATCCAGGGCGGGACCCCAAAGCCCTCGAACGCGAGCATCAGGCGACCCAGGATCGCGTCTTCAGCGGCGGTCCGGCCGACGCCGGTCGTCGAACCGGTCCCCGCCGGGTGTTGGGTCACGCCGGGATCACCCCTTGACGGATCCGGTCAGGATCCCGCGCACGAAGTAGCGCTGCAGGGCGAGGAAGACGATGAGCGGCACGACCATGGTCACGAATGCCGCGGCGGTGAGGATGTGCCACTGGTCGCCGCGGGTGCCGACCAACTCGTTCAGCCGGGCCGGCATCACCGCCACGTCGGAACTTACGCCCAGATAGACCAGGGCCACCAGCAGGTCATTCCAGACCCACAGGAACTGGAAGATGGCGAACGCGGCCAGGGCCGGGATGGAGAGCGGCAGGATCAGTCGCATGAACACGGTGAGGTGGGACGCCCCATCGATGAAGGCCGACTCCAGCAGGTCCTTGGGCAATTGGCTGATGAAGTTGTAGAGCAGGAAGATGGCCAGCGGCAGGCCGAAGCCGGTATGCGCGAGCCACACGCCGAGGAACGTTCCGTTCAGGTCCAGGTTCCCGTAGAGCCGCAGGATCGGGACCAGCGACATCTGAAGCGGGACCACCAGCAAGCCGACCACGATCGCGAACAGGACGGTGCGCCCGGGGAAGCGCATCCAGGCGAACGCGTAGGCCGCGAAGGCGGCGATGGTGATGGGGATGACGGTGGCCGGGACCGTGACGATGATCGAGTTGACGAACGCCTCGCCCATCCCTTCGGCCCCGAGGGTCGTGGCGTAGTTGGCCAGCGTCCACTGCTGGGCGGACTCGAACGGGTGCAGGACCGCGTCCCACCACCCGGTCTCGACAAGCGCATCCGAGTCGCGAAGCGACGAGATGAGGAGGCCGGCCGTCGGCAGCGACCAGAGGAAGACGATGAACACGATCGCCACGCGGACCCCGAGGTACCCCAGCCAGCGGCTCCCGGGGGACGGTCCGGCCTCGGTCAAAGTGGCGGGGAGTGCGCGCTCGGTCATGCGCCGATGCCCTGGCGGCGCAGGTTGCGGATGTTGATGATCATGATGGGGATCACCGCCAGGAACAGAATCACCGCCAACGCCGACGCGCGGCCCAGGTCCCGGAACAGGAACATCTCGTTGAACATCCGGTTGGCCACCACCTCCGTTTCAAACCGCCCCCCGGTCGTCACGTACACGATGTCGAAGACCTTCAGGACGGCGACCGCGATGGTGGTGGCGACCACGATGATCGAACCCCGGATCATGGGCACGATCACCCGGAAGAAGATCCGTGACTCGCCGGCGCCGTCGCAGCGGGCCGCCTCGATGACCTCACTGGGAATGCCCTTGATGGCAGCCGACAGGACGACCATGGCGAAGCCGGTCTGCAGCCAGACCATGATCAGGATGAGCAGGAAGGTGTTGACCCCCGGTGTCTGGAGCCACGGAACCGGCTCGTTGCCGAGGGCGGTCCAACCGGCGTTGAGCAGGCCGATCTGCGCCTCCTGGGGTGGCTGCCAGGCGTACACGAATCGCCAGATGACGGCCGCTCCGGCCATCGAGATGGCCAGCGGCAGGAAGATGAAGGTCTTGGCCAGCGCCTCGGCTCTGACCCGATCCACGAGGCTGGCGATGACGAGGCCGATGATGACGCTGCCCCCCGTGACGAGGACCAGCCACAGCGCGTTGTTGCGGAGCGCGATGAGCATGTCCGCGTCGGTGAAGACGAACCCGAAGTTTGCGATGAAGCCGTCCCCCTCGGTGAAGCTGGTGATGATCGTGGTGATCGATGGAAAGACGAGGAAGACCCCCACCAGCAACAACGCCGGACCGATGAAAACCCACGGGACCAGGCGGGACAGCCATCTCGGCCCCAGCAGCTCGAGCACCGAGTGGGCGCCGATGTAGATCAGCCAGATGCCGCCAACCCCGATCGCGAGGCCGACCACGGCGATGATCGCCTTGGACAGGATCGGGTCCAGCCCTTCCTGGGCCAGCGCCTCCGCCTGGCCGGTGAGGCCGAGGGCGTTGTAGAGCCCGATCAGCGCGTTCTGCGGCCCGTCGGGGTCCGCCAGGAATCCCAGGCTCAAGACCATGACCGCCACCGCCAGGACGGCGCCCACAGGTGCAGCCAGGCGCGCCGCGAGTCCGCGCCAGTCGGTGGGTCGCTCGATTGGGACGGCTGGACTGGTCATCGGTTCTAGTCAGAAAAATACAGATGGGGGCGTGCCAGGTGGCACGCCCCCATCATCGGTCAACTTATGGCCAGCTGGCCTCGATTTCGGCAAAGACGTCCTCGGTGTTGGCCCCATCGGCCGCCACCCAGTCGACCATGCCATCCCAGAAGCTGCGCTGCCCGACTTCGGCGGGCATGAGGTCCGAGGCATCGAACTTCAGGACCGTCGCAGTGCGCAGGATCTCGGCCAGGCCAGAGGCCGGGTACACGCTGTACCACTCCTCCGGCACGGCAAGGTTCGGGGAGACGAAGGAACCCGTGGCAATCCATGACTCGGCCGCCTCAGGCGTGGCCAGGAACTCGATCACCGCGCGGACTTCGTCGCGGTCGTTGAACATCATGAACATGTCGCCGGCGCCCAGGACCGGGCTTCCAAATTCGGGATCGATGGGCGGGAAGTAGAAGAACGACGAGTCGACGCCCGGCTCATTCTCCACGACTGCCGGTTCGGTCTCGGTCGCGGCGACATACCCCGGCCAGAATGTGTAGATCCAGGATGCCTGCTTGTGGAAGAAGCAGTCCGGTCCGCCCTCGGCGAACATCGGGTTCTGGGTGTCGCCCACAAAGGTGTTGTTGATGGCGGTGCTGCCGCCGTACACGTTGCCCTCGGTGAACCAGATCTCGGCCATCAGGTCGGCTGCGTGCAGCACGGCCGGATCGTTGAACGCGATCTCATGGTTGACCCAGGCGTCATAGGTCTCGGGCGGCGCCGTCCGGAGCAGGATGTCCTCGATCCAGTCGGTGGCCACCCAGCCGGTGGCGTCCCCGTGCTCAATGCTGGTGCACCATGGCGTGACGCCGGTGCCCCTGATCTCATCGGTGAGGGCGACCAGGTCATCCCAGGTCTCCGGAATTGTGTATCCGGCATCCTCGAAGGCGGCGTTCGGGTACCACACGATGGACTTCAGGTCCGCCTTGTAGGGGATGCCGTAGATGCCACCGTCCACCGTCACCAGATCCACGAACGAGGGGAAGTTCGCCTCGAATGCGGCCGTGTCGATGAACTCGGACAGGTTGATGAGCTTGCCCTCCCCCTGGAATTCGCGCATCCTGCCCGGCTGGGCGATCTGGGCGATATCTGGGGCCTGGTCGGCGTCGACCTGACGGATGAGATACGACTCGTAGTCGGTGACGCCCTCGTACTGGACGTCGATCCCGGTGCGCTCGGCGAAGGCCGTCAGGTTGGCCTCGAAGTTGTCGCCCTCGGCGTCAATCCACTGGGCCAGGATCTGGACCGAGGTGCCGTCGAATTCGCCGGCCTCCGCCCGCTCGAGGTAGGACCCGGTCGGCCCGCCGGTCGCCGACTCGGTCGGGGACCCGCTGGCGCTTGGTTGGCAGGCTGCGGCGAGCAGTGACAGCACCGCTACCCCGACAAGAAATCTGTGTCTTGGCATGAACTCCCTCTCTCCGTGTGCGGTGATCGCGTGGCGGGGCTGCGCCCCGTCCTGAAGGCTGCTCCCCCTGCACTACCTCCTTGCCCCAACTCTTTCCCGGCGCCGGCTCACCAATACCGGTCGGGCGCGCGTGGGTCTCGCTTGGGTCGTGCGCCAGGGTGGGAGTCCGAGTCTACCACCGCGCTCGTGATTAGCGAAGCAGGGCCACGCTCGCCCTAGCGGAGCAGCGCGAGCTCGGTGCTGGGGTCGAACAGGTGCAGCTTGTCGAGTCCCAGCCGGAACTCGACCCGGTCCCCTGGCTTCACCCGGTGGTCGGAGCTGACCAGTGCCAGCATCTCGCCGCCGGCCGCCTGGGCGTGGAGCAGCTCCTGATCGCCCATGAACTCGACCACGTCCACGCTGGCCGGGATTTTGACGGCCGGGCCCGCGACGCCGTTGCCCAGTTCCAGGTGCTCGGGCCGAAAGCCGATGGTCACCTCCGAGCCTGCGGGACGGTCAGCGACCACCTCGGCCGCCTTGTCGGCCAGCTCCAGCCGGAGCTCGCCGGCCACGAGGTCGGAGCCATCGGTCCGAGCCTTCATGAAGTTCATGGCCGGTGACCCGATGAACCCGGCCACGAAGACGTTGGCCGGATGGTCATACAGCTGCTGGGGGGTGCCGACCTGCTGGAGGACACCATCCTTCATGACCGCGATCCTGTCACCCATGGTCATGGCCTCGACCTGGTCGTGGGTGACGTAGATCACCGTGGTCTTGAGCCGCTGGTGGAGGCGCAGGATTTCGGCCCGGGTCTGGACCCGGAGCTTGGCGTCGAGATTCGACAGCGGCTCATCCATCAGGAAGACCTGCGGCTCGCGCACGATCGCCCGGCCCAGGGCCACCCGCTGCCGCTGGCCGCCCGAGAGCGCCTTGGGCTTGCGGTCGAGCAATCGCTCCATGTCCAGGATGGCGGCCGCCTCCCGGACGCGCCGGTCGATCTCGGCCTTCGGAACCTTCCGCAGCTTCAGGCCAAAGGCCAGGTTGTCATAGACCGACATGTGCGGGTACAGCGCGTAGCTCTGGAACACCATGGCGATGTCACGGTCCTTGGGCGCGACGTCGTTGACGACCCGCTCGCCAATCAGCAACCGGCCATCGCTGATCGTTTCGAGCCCGGCCACGCACCGCAGCGCGGTCGTCTTACCGCATCCCGACGGGCCGACCAGGACCAGGAACTCCCCGTCGCTGACCTCGAGGTTGAAGTCCTGAACGGCCACCATCTCATCGGTGAATCGCTTGGTGATGTGGTCGAACGTGACGGTCGCCAATGGTGTGATCCTGGGTGGGGTGGGCGACGATTATCGTCTGCTCGGATGCGTCTGGCTACCCCGTCCGACGAGTCTCAGTCGGAGATGGCCCACATGATGAAGCCGGTTACGAAGAAGCCACTCAGGAGCCCCACGAAGGCGGCCGCACCGAAAGGCCCCTCCCCTTCTACTGTCGGGAACACGGTGTTGATGACGGCCAGGCCGACGACCATGTAGCCCAGCCACAGCGCGCTGGACACCACCGCCAGGATCACCTTGCGGGAGCGCGTCCAGAAGGGGGTGCGGGTCATGCGTGGCGCATCCTACTCGTCCTCGCCGGCCCCCGACTGCTCGCGGATGGTGGCCACGATTCCCGCGTCGGCGAGGGTCGTGACGTCCCCCAGGACCCGCTGCTCGGCGATGTCGCGCAGCAGGCGGCGCATGATCTTGCCCGATCGGGTCTTCGGCAGGTCCGGGGTGAACAGCACCTGCTTGGGTCGCGCCAGCTTGCCGATCACGGTGGCCACGTGCTCGCGCAGCTCCTCGCCCAGCTCCTCGGACGGCTCATGGCCGACGCGCAGGATGACGTAGCTGAAGATGGCCTGGCCGGTGATCGGGTCGGAGCGGCCCACGACCGCGGCCTCGGCCACGGACGGGTGGGAGACGAGGGCCGATTCCACTTCGGTGGTGCTGATCCGATGGCCGCTCACGTTCATGACGTCGTCCACCCGGCCCAGCAGCCAGAAGTAGCCCTCGCCGTCGCGCTTGCATCCGTCGCCGGCGAAGTAGCGGCCCGGGTAGCGGGTCCAGTACGTCTGGCGGTAGCGTTCCGGGTCGCCGTAGATGCCACGCAGCATGGCCGGCCACGGGCGATCCAGGACCAGGTAGCCGCCACCGCCCAGGGGCACGGAATTCCCCGCCTCATCCACCACGTCGGCCTTGACGCCCGGGAACGGGAAGGTGGCGCTCCCCGGCTTGAGGGTCGTGATCCCGGGCAGCGGGGTGATGAGGATCATCCCGGTCTCGGTCTGCCACCACGTGTCCACGATGGGGCAGCGCCCGCCCCCGATGTGCTGCCAGTACCAGGCCCAGGCCTCCGGGTTGATCGGCTCACCCACGCTGCCCAGCAGGCGCAGCGCGGACAAGTCGTCGTGCTCGAAGGCGGACGCGCCGTACTTCATCAAGGCCCGGATGGCCGTCGGGGCGGTGTACAGGATGGTGACCCCGTGGCGGGCTGCGATCTGGGCCCATCGGTCCTTGTCCGGGAAGTCGATGGCGCCCTCGTAGATGACACCGGTCGTGGCGTTGGCCAGGGGTCCGTACACGATGTACGAATGGCCGGTCACCCAGCCGATATCGGCCATGCACCAGTACACGTCGTCGGGCTGGATGTCGAAGATGTACCGATGGGTGCTGGCCGTCCCGACCAGGTAGCCGGCCGTGGTGTGCATGATCCCCTTCGGCTTGGCCGTGGTGCCGCTGGTGTACAGCAGGTACAGCAGGTCCTCGGCGTCCATGACCTCCGGCTCGGCGGTCGTGGGCTGGCGGGCGACCAGTTCGTGGTACCAGTGGTCGCGCCCGTCCTGCCATGCCACGTCCTGCGCGGTGCGACGGACGACGATGCAGTGCTTGACCGATGGCGAGCGGCCCATCGCGTCGTCGGCGTTGTCCTTGAGGGGCACGGTGGCGCCCTTGCGATAGCCGCCATCGGCCGTGATGACCGTCGTGCACTGGGCGTCATCCAGCCGTCCGGCCAGGGCATCGGCCGAGAAGCCGCCGAAGACGACGCTGTGCGGCGCGCCGATCCGGGCGCAGGCCAGCATCGCCACCGGCAGCTCGGGGATCATCGGCATGTAGATCGCCACCCGATCGCCCTTGCGCACCCCGAGCTCGCGGAGGGCATTCGCCATCTGGCACGTGTCAGCCAGCAGCTCCGCGTAGGTGATCGTCCGCTGGTCCCCCGGCTCGCCTTCCCAGTAGTAGGCCACCTTGGCGCCCAGGCCATTGGCCACGTGCCGGTCGAGACAGTTGGCGCTGACGTTCAGCTTGCCCCCGACGAACCACTCGGCGAACGGCGGATCCCACTGGAGAACCTGGCGCCACGGCGCGATCCAGTCGATCCGGCGCGACTCCTCGGCCCAGAAGGCCTCGAAGCCCTCGTCGGTGGCGGTGCGGGCGTAGATGTCCGGGTCGTTGGCGATGGCACGGGCCGTGAAAGCCGGTGGCGGCGGGAAGGTGCGGTCCTCGACGAGGAGGTTCTCGATGGTCGCGGCGTCGGCCGGTGGCTGGGTCGTGGCCATGTCCGCCGATTCTAGCCGTCCGCGCTCGGCGGGCGGTCGCGGACGGAGGAGATGAGGATGGCCCCGGCAACATAGGACGCGGCCATCACCACGAAGGCCGGGGCATAGCCCACCCCGGCCACGATTGTGCCGATGACGATGGCCCACAGCGCGCCAATCCCAAACGCGGCGGTGAAATAGATCGAGAACGCCACGTCGCGCAACGGGCCCACGGCCCGATCGGCCATGAAGGCCTGCAGGACCGGTCCCTCGCTGAAGACTGCCGTCCCGAAGGGGAGCAGCAGCGGGGCCAGGAACAGCAGGTTCCCGCCGGCCAGGACCACGGCCAGGATCCCCACCGCCGACAGGAGGTAGTACACGATCAGCGTCCGCCGCCGCCCGTATCGGTCAGACAGGATGCCGGCCAGGACCGGGCCCACCACTGCGCCCACCAGGAGCAGGGCGTACAGCCACAGGACCGTGTCATCGTCGATCCCCAGCGGACCTCGGAAGTACAGAAGCAGAAACGGCGCCGCGATGTCCAACCCACGCCCGCCGGCGGACACCACCGCCGCGCCCAGGATCCGCATCAGGTCGCCGCGGCCCAGGACCTCGCGCACCTGTCCAATCCAGCTCCCCGAGGCCCGCGCCTCGCGCCGGTAGGCCTGGTGGTCCTCGCGGATGAACCACAGGACCAGCACGCCGACCAGCAGCGGCGGGAGCCCGAACAGCAGGAGCGTGGTATTCCACCCCACCGCGGCCAGCAGCGCTCCGCCGATGAACGGCACAAGCACGGTTCCCACGTTGCCGCCCGCGATGTGGGTGCTGATCGCGAACCCGCGCCGTTCGGCGGGGTAGGCATCGGCCAGGATGCCGTTCCCGACCGGGTGCTGGGGGCTGGCCCCGATCCGCGCCGCGCTGATGGCCGCCAGCAGCTGCCCGACGGTCGACGCCAGCCCCGCCAGGACCAGGCTGAGGCCGAAGACGATCTGTCCGACCCCGATCAGGACGGGGCGTGCCACGTACCGGGTCAGCAGCCCATATGACAGCTGCATGCCACCGCCGACCGCGGTGGTGACCGCGATGAAGAGGCCGATGGCCGCCTCGTTGAGCCCGAACTCGTCGATGACCGCGATGTACACCAGCGGCATGAGGGCGGACTGCATGTGAATCAGGGAGTGGGCGAGCGCCAGCAGGCCCAGGGTCAAATTGGGACGGGGGGCGGGACCGCTCACTCGGCCGGCACGCCAAACGGCCGCTGTATGTCTGAGCGGAACACACCCAGGCCCCAGGCGGCCAGGACCAGGAAGATGGACGCCAACACGGCGCCCAGGACGAATCCGGCCGGTGGCCCCAACAGCTGGGCCACCCCGCCCGCGAAGAGCCCGCCGAGGGGTCCCGAACCGGCGAATACCGTGACGTACAGGGCCATCACCCGACCCCGCAGCGCGTCGGGCACGGAGCGCTGGACCGAGGCGTTGATGGTGTTGACCATGAGCATCGAGAACAGCCCGACCAGGGCCACCACCGGGTAGGCGATGGCCGGCACGCGGACCAGCCCCAGGACGACCTCCGCGGCCAGGAACGCCACGCCGCCGCCCAGGATCAACCGCAGCCGCGGACGGCGATCGCCCATGAAGGCCAGCACCAGCGAGCCACCCAGCGACCCGATGCCCATCACCGCAAACAGGGCCCCAAAGCCGGTGGCGTCCAGCCCCAGCGTGAAGCGCGCAAAGAGCGGGAGCAGGACCTGGAAGTTCATGGCGAAGATGCTCATCCCGCCCAACAGGACCAGCAGCCACAGCACGTTCGGGTTGCCGACCGCGTAGCGCACGCCCTCGGCCAGGCTGAACCGGATGCTGGGCCGGACCAATGGGACCGGCACACGGTGCAGGGTCGTACCGTCGATCAGCAGCAGGCAACCCAGGACCGCGGTGTAGGTCAGAGTGTTGACCCCGAAGTTGAAGGCGCTGCCGAACACGGCCAGGGCGACGCCGGCGATCGCGGGCCCTACCACGCGCGCCAGGTTGAACGATGCGCTGTTCAGGGCGATGGCCTGCAGCAGGTCCTCACGCGGCACGACCTCGGCCACGAACGACTGACGCACCGGCATGTCAAAGGCGCTGGTCACGCCCAGGATCAGTGCCAGGACCTGGATGTGCCAGATCTCGACCACGCCACTGAACGTGAGCCCGAACAGGGTGGCGGCCTGGAGCATGGCAAAGACCTGGGTGAGGAGCAGCAGGCCGCGCTTGTCGAACCGATCGGCCAGGACCCCGCCGATCGGGGCCAGGAACAGCGCCGGCGCGAACTGGAGGGCGATGACGGTTCCCACCTGGAAGGCCGATCCGCCCAGCTCCAGGACGAGCCACGGCTGTGAGACGCTCTGCATCCAGGTCCCGATCAGGCTGACCACCTGGCCGGACCAGTAGAGCCGGAAGTTCGTATGCCGCAGCGCTCCGAAGCCGCGGCCCATGGGCTCAGGCGCCTCCGAACAGGATGTCGCGGATTACCGGCGTGGGCGGCGTGCCATGGGCCAGCACGGACTCCAGGAAGGGGCGCCAGCGGAAGGAGGTGCCCTCGGCCTGCGCCCGCCGCCGCGCCTCGCGCTCGAGTTCAGTGATCTCGGTGTAGCCCAGGAAGTACTCGCACAGCTGGGTGCTCGACAGGCGGGCCCGATCCCACTTGGCGGCCGCCTCGGACTCCTCCTGGAATCCCTGTTCGACCATGAGCTTCATCGCCTCCTCGCGCTCCATGGCGCCGGTGTGGATGGCGATGTCCATCATCGTGTTGGTGATGGCCCGCAGGTAGAACTTCCAGTGGACCAGCATGAGGGCCGGGTCGTCGGCCCCGTAGCCGACGTCCATCATGACCTGGGTCACGTACACCGCCCATCCCTCGGCGAAGACGCCGGACTGGAAGATGGCCCGCACCAGCGAGGGGCATCGGTTCGAGTACGCCAGCTGGAGGTAGTGGCCCGGCACCGCCTCGTGGATGGTGAGCAGGCGAAGCATCCGGGCGTTGTCCTCGCGCAGGTACGACGCGCGCTGCTCATCGGTCCAGTCGTCGGGCATGGGCGTGATGGCGAAGAAGCTGGACAGCCCGCGGTCCAGCGGCCCGGGCGGAATCAGCATGGCGCCTCCGAAGGAGCGCATGAACTCGGGGGTCCACATGATCTCCAACGGTTCGTCCGCCAGGCCGATGAGCCCGATCTCGCGGCAGAAGGCCTCGATCCGCTCGTTCTCGGCGCGGCAGTACTCGAGCAGCTCGTCGGCGGCCGGGTGGTCCGCGGCGATGGCATCCAGGACGGCGCGGACTGCGACGTCGGGGTTGTCCGGCATGGGCTCCTTGCCCTTCCACGTCGGCCACAGTTCGCGGGCCAGGCGCTGCATCTCGGACCGCACCGCCTCGAAGGCCCCCAGCGCCCGCTCGCGCAGCTCGGACGGCTCCATCTCGACCCGCAGCGCGTGCCGGAACTTGGACCGGTACAGCGCCGTTCCCAACCGGAAATCCCCGGTCGCGTTTGGCAGCAGCTCGTCGCGGAGCCAGGCCCCGAATGCGTCGAGTGCCGTCTTGGCGTCCGCGGCGGCCGCCTCCAGCTCGGCGCGGAGCTCGGCCTGGACGGCGGAGTCCTCGATCTTGCCCGTCTCGGCGACCAGGGAGTCGGCCAGGTTGACGATGCCGGGCAGGCGCTCGATGGCCTTCTCGGTGTGGAACTGGGCCACCGGGCGCTCCCCGGGCTGGGACAGCGTGGCGCGCGCGGCCTCGATCGCCGCCGGCAACCCGCGCAGCCGCGCAGCGCCGCTGCGCAGCCGCTCGGGGAGTGGCGCGAACGGCCGTGCCAGGAGCGCGAACAGGCCGTTCCCGAACAGGTAGACGAAGACCAGCGGGTTCCAACGCTCCTCCTGGAGCGTCCCCTCGCTGAAGCGCATCGCGTCAGCCGCGCCGACCAGGATCCGGTGGTCGATGCGGTCGTCCCGCGACAGGGTGGTCGGATCGATGGCGCGCAGACGCTCCAGCGCCCCTTCGGCGAACGCCAGCCGGCCCGCCCGCCCGGCATCGGTCATGTCCGGCCACAGGCCGTCGTACTGGTGGTGCCCGATGTCGGTGGCATGCACCGGATGCAGGCGGAAGTACTCGGCCAGAAGCTCGTCAACCAGGGCGCGGAATTCCATCGCTACCTCGCGTGCGGGACGGGCCACTCATGGTAACGGCGTATCCTCCGCCGATGCCAACCCCGGACGCGGATGACCTCCGGCGAGCGCGGGAATTGCTGGCCCGCCACCCCCTCATCGACGGCCACAACGACCTGCCCTGGACGATCCGCAAATACCCAGCGGCGCCGGGAGATCTGGACGCATATGACCTGCATCGCCCCGCCCCACCGCCTGGACAGACCGATCTGCCGCGTCTGCGAGCAGGTGGGGTAGGGGGCCAGTTCTGGTCGGTCTACGTCCCTGGGGAAGGCCCGGGCAGCCGCGCACTCCTCCAGCTCGAGCAGCTGGACCTGGCGCGCCGTCTGATCCAGCGCTATCCCGAGGAGCTGCAGCTGTGTCGCACCGCGGACGAGGTCGAGCAGGCCATGGGCGCGGGTCGGATCGCGTCATTGCTGGGAATGGAGGGTGGCCACGTCCTGGAGGGATCGCTGGGGGCGCTGCGGGCATTCTGGGAGCTCGGCGCGCGCTACCTGACCCTGACCCACAACACCACCAACGAGATTGGCGACTCGGCCACCGGCGAGCCCCAGCACGGTGGCCTGTCGCCGTTCGGGCGCCAGGTCGTGGCCGAGATGAACCGGCTGGGCATGCTGGTCGACCTGTCCCACGTGGCGACGTCGACCATGGCCGATGCGCTCGACGCCAGCCAGGCCCCGGTCATCTTCAGCCACTCGTCGGCGCGCGCGCTGTGCGACGTGGCGCGCAACGTGCCCGACGAGATCCTGCGCCGCGTGCCGGCCAACGGCGGGGTGGTGATGGTCACCTTTGTATCGGGGTTTGTCAGCCCTGAGGCGGCGGCGATCCTGGTTCCGGCCATCGCGGAGTTCTATCGGCGTGCGGCCGGCCTGACCGACCTGGACGCCCGCCAGGCGCTCGAGGAGGAGATCATCGACTCGCTGGAGCCACCGAGCCCGCCCCTGAGCATGGTCGCCGATCACGTGGACCATGTGGCCATGGTGGCCGGGCACGATCATGTCGGGATCGGCGGCGACTACGACGGCAACCGGTTCTGGCCCATCGGCCTGGAGGACGTCTCCGGCTACCCGCACCTGTTCGCCGAGCTGCTGCGTCGCGGCTGGACGGAGGACAACCTGGCCAGGTTGGCCAACGGCAACGTCCTGCGCGTCATGCGCGATGCGGAGTCGGTCGCCGGCTGAGCTCAGTCCGGGCGACGCTCCATCAGGAACAGCGTCCGCAGGCTGTCCGTAACCGGCGCCTCGTCAAGGGTGACGAAGCGCTCCCCGAACGCGGCCCGGAATCCGTCGAGGGAGTAGTCGGTGAAGATGTCACGCCGCGAGGCGAGCAGCTGCTGGACCATGGGGTCCTCGCGCGGCACGAACTCGACCACCAACCGACGCCCGGCCCGGGCGAGCACGTCCGCCAGGCGTGGGAGCGGCACGTTGTTGGCAATCACCAGGTGGTGGACGAGGGCCAGCGCCATGGCCACGTCGGCCGGGCCACGCTCGAGGAGGGACCGCCGCTCCTGGTGTGCCCAGCCCAGTGCCGGGCTGGGGTTTGTCAGGTCCATGACGAGGGGGAGGACCGAAGCGCGCGCATCGGGCGCCAGGTTGCGCCAGTGGTGCTCGACTACCGACGGGTCCTGGTCGAAGGCGATGACCTGGCGGCCCGGCCCAGCGGCCAGGTCGGAGTAGGTCCCAACGTTGGCGCCCAGGTCCCAGACGACCTGGCCGCCGGCGGCGGCCAGCATGCGCTCCACGATCTGGCGCTTCGATTCGGCCGCCTGCGGCGTGTACGTCGAGTGGCGGGTGTACGACAGCCAGTGGCCGCCCGGCTCCAGGGGGAGCCCTTCAACGGTGCGACGGAGGCTGTCCAGGAGGGCCAGGTGGCGGGTGGCGGACATCGCCCGGCCCCGGCTTGGTGCGCTGGGCCCGGTGGCGGCGCTGGGAATCTGCATCTTCTGCGCGCGTCGGTTGGCGCCGGCGTGGAGGTGGAGGTGGGGCAGGAGCCCGCCGAATCGAGTCCGGCCCGGAAGCAGGCCCGCCGCCAGGTCCAGCGGCACACCGTCGATGAAGTCGCGGAGCAGGAGGCCACACCGCAGGTCCCGGTGGGCCATCAGGGCCAGCGGGGCGAGGAAGTGCTTGCAAAACTGCTGGTAGGCCGGCCACGGGGCCGACGGGTCGGCCACCTCGAAAGAGAGGCTGTCAATCAGGATCGGTCGCCCACGGTCGAACTGGACGTTGTAGGCCGAGGCGTCGCGCAGCCACATCCCGACCCCGAGCGCTCGGCGCTGGACCTCGAGGGTCAGGAGCGCCGCCTCGCGGAGCTGCGAGAAGGCCCACTCGTACGGATACGAGATGAGCGCAAGCTCACGGGGCTGAATCACGAACGCCGCGCCGGGGAGGGGGGCCAGGTCCAGCGGCGCCGGCGCGTGGCTGACCAGGAGCCCGTCATTGATAAGCGCCGCCGCCAGTCCACGCTCCTCGAAGGCGGTCCAGTCGGCGGTCGCCATGGGCTGAATGGCGCGGTACAGGACACCGTCGCGGCGAAAGACGTACCCGGAGGGGTCGCGGAAGGATGCGGGGTCGATCATCCCCGGCTCAGCGTGGGCGCCCGGCGGCGCCACCGGCTGTCAGCTGTGGCCGGGATTTGGCTTGTCAGACGAGCGGACCTTGGAAGGCGCCGGCTCGTCCACACGCTCACCTCGCAACCGATGCCAGAATCCGCCGATCGTGCGCCGGAAGACAAACGGGAGGGCCAAGATGGCGGCCAGCAGGGCCTGCAGGAGCAGGCTGCCCGACCCGGGGTCGATGTACCCGATGGGTGGCATGGGCGATGAGGATGCCTCGGTGCGGCTAGTGTTTCGATCATGTTAACCCCAGCCCCGGCCACCGGCGCAAGTAGCCGCTGGTGGTCCTGGCCCTGGCATGCGCTCCTGATCGCCGCGTTCCCGGTCCTGTTCCTGTTTGCCGGGAACGCGACCCAGCAGGTGACCCTCGATCCACTGTGGATTCCGCTGGCTATCTGCCTGGTAGGTGCCGCCACGCTGCTCCTGCTGTGCTTCGGCATCCGCCGCGACTGGGCCCGGGCCGGGCTCATGAGCAGCGCCCTGCTGGGACTGTTCTTCTCATTCGGGCATGTGTGGAACGTCGCCGACGAGTTCCTCCAGCAGCGCTGGCTCCTGGTGGCGCTCTGGGTGGTGTGGGGGGCAGCCCTCGTCCGGCTGGCATGGCATGGTGGACGCTGGGTGCGCCCGGCCACGCAGTTCCTGAACATCGCCACCGCCATCCTGGTCCTGTTCAACCTGTTCCGGATCGGCGAATACGTGGTCAGCACCCGCCTGTTCCCCGACACCACCGGTGAGGTTCCCACGGTCGCCGTTGGCGAGGCGGGCCGGCCCGACATCTACTACATCATCCTCGACCGCTACGCCGGGGACGAGACGTTGCGCGACGTATATGACTTCGACAACGGCCCATTCCTCGAGGCCCTCGAGGAACGCGGGTTCACCATCGCCCACGACTCGTGGGCCAACTACTTCAAGACCGCCCCGTCAGCGGTCAGCACGTTGAGCATGGACTACCTCGACCCGGATCAATACAACCAGGTCACCCCTCACACGTTCGGCCCCATCCATGCGGCGCTCCAGCATCGGCTGGCAGCTCCGGCCGCCCTGAAGTCGCTGGGTTACGAGTACGTCCACATCGCCAATTGGTGGCAGCCCAGCTCCAAGAACGTGGACGCCGACGTCATTTATCGGTACACCCAGTTCAGCCAGTTCAGCACGATCCTGGCCGCAACCACCATGCTGCTGGCCCTGACGCCGGAGGTGGGCGCCTCACCGGAGGAAAGCGATCCGGAGTCCATCACCTACCCGGAGCTCGCGCGGCGCCACATCCTGTACGGCTTCGACGCCATCAAGCAGGCCTCCCGTCGGGCGGGCCCGACGTTCACCTTCGCCCACCTGACGATTCCTCACTCGCCGTATGTGTTCAACCCCGACGGATCCATGCCGACCGCCGCCGAGACCAAGGAGCGGAGCGACGGCGAGGAATATGTACTCCAGCTGGAGTACGCCAACCGCCGATCGTTGGAGGTCATCGACACGATCCTGGACGTGGAGCCGGGCCAGCCGGATCCGGTCATCATCCTCGCCGCGGACGAGGGCCCCTGGCCGCCCGGCTTCCGCGCCGACCAGGAGGACTTCCAGTGGCTGGAGGCATCCGATGCCGACATCGCGTGGAAGTTCGGCATCCTGAACGCGTACCGGATGCCGGGCGTCGACCTTGAGGCCGAGGGCTTCTACGATGGGATCAGTCCCGTGAACGCATTCCGGATCCTGTTCAACGCCTACTTCGGCACGCATCTCGAGCTGCTGCCCGACGTGACGTATCTGTCCCCCGACTACGACCACATGTACGACTTCGTGGAGTACCCCCGCTAGGGCGAGGCCGATGGCAGCGGGGTAGGAGTGGGCGGAGGCGGCGCGGTGGTGGGCCGCAGGAACGGCTGGCCCTCGGTGCCTGCCGCCACGTACCCGGTCACCGGTTCACCGCTCTGGATGACCACCGTCTCGACCCGATACCAGGCGAAGCCCTCGGCCACCTGGGCGGGCGCCAGGATGCGCACGACGTCGCCCGAGAACAGCGCGCCGATGACGGTGGCGGTGGGCGAGGGCGCGATCCGGACCCGGACGCCGTCGGCGATCACCTCCGCATAGCCCCCGGCCGACAGGTCGGTGGGCGGGGTGGGGCTGGGGTCGTGGGTGAGCTCGATGGTGACCCGCACCTCGGTCTCGCACACCCGCGGTGGCAGGCTCCCGAAATCCCCGGGGGCCTCGGCTGCGTCCCAGCCGATGACGGTCCAGGTCAACGACCCGCGCTCGAGGTCCGGCGGTGCCGGATAGGCGTCGCCCGGGACGGGGGCGAGGGTGTAGGTGAAGCTGCCCGAGGGATCGCTGACGAAGTCCACGGCCGTGCCGGTGAGGACGAGGGTCATCCCCGAACTCCCCGGGAAGCCGGTGCCGGCCAGGAACACTATCGCGTCCTCCGCAAGACCCGTCTCAGGGTTCACCACGATCGTGGTGGGCGTGACGCTGACCTCGCACGAGAATCCTGCTGGCGAGGTGGGAGACGGGCTGGGCGTGGCAGTCGGACCGCGAGAGGAAACGGCCAACGCGTAGCCGATGGCCGCGGCGCCAATGCCCAGAACGACGGCCAGGGCCGCCACCAGGACCCGCCGCCGACTCATCGGGGTGGCGGGAGCAACCCGCCGAATCGGGCTGGATCGACGGCCGCGGCGACCTGGATGGCGTTCAATGCGGCGCCCTTGCGCAGGTTGTCGCTGGCCAGGAACATCGCGAAGCCCCGTTCGCGGCCGGGAATGGCTCGCAGGCGCCCCACCAGCACCGGGTCGCGCCCCTCCACGTCGAGCGGCATGGGGTGGCGCTCAGAGCCATCGGCGGCCCTGTATTCGACTCCCGGCGCGTGGCGGAGCGCCTCCTCGAGCTCGGTCACGTTGGTCGGACGCCCGGTCCGGAAGTGGAGCGCGACGGAGTGGCCGGTGTGGACCGCGACGCGGACCGTGGTGGCGGCCACGTCGAGCTCGGGCAGGTCAAGGATCTTGCGCAGCTCGGCACTGACCTTGCGTTCCTCCCCGCTCCAGCCGTCCGGGTCGAGGCGGTCGATCTGCGGGACCACCGAGTCGGCAATCCGCCCGTGGAACGGCGAATCCGGCGCCGCAGCGCGGCCATCGCCCGCGCGCTCGGTGACGAAGGCATCCACGCCTGCTCGCCCGGCACCACTCACCGCCTGGTACGACGCCAGGTCGACGCTCTCCAGCCCGGCCAGGTCGCGGATCGGGGCGAGCGCCACGACGGCCGCCGCAGTCGTGCAATTGGGATTCGCCACCAGGTGTCCGGCGTAGCCCGCCAGGACGCCGGCGTTGGCCTCGGGAACGACCAGCGGGACGCCCGGATCGAGCCGATACGCGCTCGAGTTGTCGATGATAAGCGGCACATCGCGCGCCGGACCCTCCACCAGCTGCCGCGACACATCGCCGTCGGTGGCCAGGAACAGGACCTCCAGCTTCGCGGCCGCATCGGCGTCGAGGACCCGGACCGGAACCTCGGTCCCGAGGTAAGCGACTCGCCCCTCCTCCGTGCCGAAGGCACGCAGCGAGCCGGCCGGCAGGCCGGCATCGGCCAGGATCGAGAGGAACACGCCACCGACCAGCCCGCGGGCCCCGGCGACGCCCACCACCGGCCAGTCAGGCATGAGGCCAGCCGCCGAGGATGGGCCGCTCCCCACGCACCAGGCGCGCCAGGTCCGCGTACACCGCGCCCGCCGAGACGGGGCCCGCCCCAGGCCCGCGAATGGTGATGCTCTCCGCCCCCTCGAGCTCGATCTCGAGCAGGCACTCGACGCCTCGCAGCTCAGCCAGCGGCGACCCGGAGTCGAGGGCGACCGGCCCGACCGACAGCTCGTCGGGCGTAGCCTCCGCGACCAGCCGCACGACCTCGCCGGGCGCCACTGCCAGGCCCACGATTCCCGCCCGGCGCACCTCGCCCTCCGAGCGCCAGCGACCCCACGCCACCCAGGACAGCAGGGCGAGCTTCTGGGCTGCGTCGAGCCCGTCCACGTCCAGCGACGGATCGGCCTCCGCGTAGCCGGCGGCCTGCGCCGCGGCCAGCGAATCGTCGTATGACCGGCCCTCGCCCATGGCCGCCAGGATGAAGGTCGTGGTCGCGTTCAGCAGGCCCCGCAGCCGCCGGACCCGGCCGGACGCGGCCAGGTGCTCGGTGACCTCCAGCATCGGCGTTCCACCGCCGACCGAAGCCGATGCCAGCAGCGCCCCACCGTGGCGAGCGGCAAGCTCGGCCAGCTCACCACCGTGCGCGGCCAGGAGCGCCTTGTTGGCCGTCACGTACGGCAGGCCCGCGGAAAGCGCTGCCTCGGCCCAGCGACGCGGTTGGGACACGCTGCCGGCCAGCTCCACCAGCGCGTCGATCTCGTCGAGCGGGCCGGGTTCCCCGGCCACGGGCACGCCCTGGGGGAGCGCCAGCCCGCGCTCGCGGCGAGGCTCGCGGACCGCCACCCAGGCCAGCCGCATCGCCAACGGACCGCGTTCCACCAACGCTCCGAGCGCCGATCCCACGGTCCCCCAGCCCACCAGCCCGATGCGGAGCGGTTCCATCGACCCCACGGTATCCTTCGCGGGCCATGGGCGCCACCGAGACCATCGACCTGTTCCTGGAGCTCATCAACGACGATGAGCGCGAGCGCGCCGTCGACCTGTTTTCGGAGTTCGCCGTGATGGGCATCTCGACACCCGGCTCGGACGAGCGGACCAACCTGCGCGGCCGCGACCGGGTGGGCGGCTGGTTCATTCGGGCCGGTGACGGGTTCCGGATGTACGTCAACGACAGCCGCAATATGGGCGCGTCGCTGATCGCCGACGTGACCGTCATCCGGCCAGGCATTCAGCCGCTTCACGTGGAGGCCAACTTCCGGGTCGAGAACGGCGAAATCGTCTCGCTCTTTCTCCAACCGGCGCGTTAGGGGAACAGATCGCGGGCGCGGTCCATGATGAGCGGCCGGGCTCCCGGGTCTTCGCCCACCGGCCGCGCGTACGGGTAGCCGCGGACCAGCACCACCGGCCGGCCGGACGCTTTTCCGGCCGCCAGCTCGGCCGCGGAGGCCAGCTCGTCCGCCACCGCCACCACCGTCGCGTGCAGCTCACGCCCGTCCGCATCCGGCTGGCCGCGCAGGTCCGCCAGGACCTCGATCCCGGCCGCCCCGATTGTCACGTCTGTGATCCCGTCCCGCCATGGCCGCCCGAATGAGTCCGAGATGAGCACCGCCGGCCGCGCCCCGGCCAGCTCGCCCAGCCGCTCACGGATGAGCCGCGCCGATCGGTCCGGATCCTCGGGCAGGAGCGTGGCCCGCTCAGCCCCCCCCGGCCCCGTGTTCGAGAGGTCCACCCCAGCGTTGGCGCACACCAGGCCGTGGCGGGTGCGGCTGATGATCAGCCCGCCCTCGGCCATGCGCACGACCTCGACGCTCTCACGCAGCACGAGCTCCACCTGCCGCGGGTCCTTGCCCCAGCGCTCTCCCCATTCGACCGCCCGGGCCGACGGCTGCACCGATGCCAGGTCCAGCACTCGCCCCTCGGCCTTGGACACGATCTTCTGGGTCACGACCAGGACATCGTCTTCGGACAGGCCGATGGAGGCGGCGCCCAGCGCCGCCGCGATGAGCGACCCCAGGTCATCGCCCGGCGCCACCTCCGGGATGCCGTCGAGGGGAATGAGCTGGATCACGCGGCGTGACCCCTCGCCAGCCACGCGGCCAGGTCCTGCGGCGTGTCGACGTCGAACGCCAGACCCGGTCGCTCAACCACGGCGAACCGCGCCCCGGATCGTTCGGCGGCGGTCCGGTGGGCCGCGAAGCTGTCGCGACCGAACTGGAAGCCGATCACGTCTGGAGGCGTCAAGGCCAGGCCATTGGTCCCGCGACCGGCCGCGTCCGGCGCAATCGCAACTGCCGGCCCCCGGGGGCTGACCGCGGCCAGCATGGCGGTGACGTCAGCCGGGGACAGGTCCGGCAGGTCGCCGTGGAGCACGGCCAGCACCGCTACCCCATCCCGGAGCGCCTCGTCGCGGGCCTGCGCCAGTCCGGCGTTCAGTCCCAGCCCGTGCTGGACGGCCAGCTGGGCGCCGGCGGCCATCGCCAGCGGTTCCAGGCTCGCGTCCGGGGAGATGACCACCACCTCGTGCTCCGTCGCCACCGCCGCGTCCAGGACGTGGCGCAGGAGCCACTCGGCCAGCGCCGCCCGTTGGGCCGGGTCCAGCACGCCGGCCAGCCGCGTCTTGGCCTGCTCCAGCCCTCGGTGCGGAACGATGATCCGAGTTGACACGCGGGCAGGTTAGCCCGATGCGGCGTCGATCAGGAACTGGGCCAGCGCGGCGCGGTCGGCATCGGTCTTCATCACCGTCGGCGCCACCAGGGGCTCCATGCCCAGGGCAGCCACTCCGGGCGCCAGCTCGGCATCGGCTTCATCCAAGACGTATCGGTCGAGCATTCCCGCATACAGGCGGGCCACGCCCAGCGCGCTGACCTCGTGGCCCAGGGTAGCCAGCATCCGGTCGGTAGGACCCTTGAGCGCTCGGCCGGCCACGATGGGGCTGACACCAATCTTGCGACCGGGGGCGGTGGCCACCGCCTCACGCAGCCCCGGGATGGCCAGGGTGGGCTCGATGCTCACGATCGGGTTCGAGGGGCCGATGACCACCAGTTCCGCGTTCTGCAGCGCCTCGAGCACGGCAGCCGTCGGGCGGGCCTCGGCGGCGCCCTCGAAGCTGATGCCGCGCACCTCGTCGCGCTGGCCGCGCTCGACGAAATAGCGCTGGAACTCCAGGTCACCGTCATCGGTCAGGACCCGCGTCCGGAGCCGGTCGTCGGTGGGGGGCAGGATGCGGCTCGGGATGCCCAGCGCGGCCGCCATGTCCGTGGTGACCTGGGTCAGGGAGGCACCCCGACGGAGCTGCGCCGTGCGCCGGACGAGGGTTCCGAGATCGGCGTCGCCGATCCAGAACCAGGTCTCCTCCCCGTACCGCTCCAGCATGGTCAGGGCGCGGTCGGTGTCACCGGCCACACCCCAGCCGCGCACCGGGTCGACCAGGCCGGCCAGCGTGTACATGACGCTGTCCAGGTCCGGGCTGACGTGGAGGCCGAACAGCTCCAGGTCGTCGCCCACGTTGACGATGACGTCGAGCGCGCCGGCGGGCAGGACCTGCTGGAAGCCGTGCGCCAATTTGGCCCCACCCGTCCCCCCTGACAGCAGCGCGACCCGCACGACCGGTAGCGTACCTATTCGCGCCGCGACACACAGCGGCCGGGGCCCCGGCCGCGCCGTCGTCGGGTCAATGCGCGGGCGAGTCACACATGACTCGCATCGCTCGCCAAAGGCGCTGAGGGCGCCGATTCAGTCACTAGTGACTGGTGGCCCGTCGATTCAGGCCCCCGCCCTCGTTACCAGTCATCTCTGAATCGGATTCGCGGTGCGAGCGCGACCCCACGTCACCGCGGCAGCGTATCGGATGCGGTCAGACGGCCTCGACCATCGGTCTGACTTCGCCGGCCAGGCGCTCCATCGACTCGCGGTCGAACGGCGCCGGGAAGCCGCCGATCAGGTGGCGGTACCCAATCGCCACGAAGCGCACGAGCTCTTCGGCGACCTGCTCGGGCGTCCCGACCAGCTGGTTGGGCCACGCCCGCGCCCCACCGTTGTGAGCGGCCAGCTCCCCCAGCACGCGGCGCGCCTCGGCCTCCGTGTCGCGAATCACCACCACCCCCAGGTTCGCGGTGCGCTCGATCTCGGCTGGGTCGCGACCCACCTCGGCGCAGTGCTGCAGCAGGATCTCCTCCTTGCGCCGCACTTTCTCGAAGCCGCCGCCCAAGTTGTTGGCGTCGGCGTACTTGGCCACGATCCGGAGGGTTTTCCGCTCCCCGCCGCCTCCGACTAGGATCGGCAGATGGGCCTGGACCGGCGGCGGGTCATTCCGAACCGAGCGCACCGCATAGTGATCGGTCCCCGACGGCTTGGTCCCGTCGAACATCCCGCGCAGGATGATCACCGCCTCCTCCAGCCAGCGCAGCCGCTCCCCCACCGACGCGCCGAAGTCGAACCCAAAGTCGTGATGCTCCTCCCCGAACCACGCGGCGCCGATCCCGCAGATCATCCGCCCCCCGCTCATGTGGTCCAGCTGGGTGACCATCTTGCCGACCAGGGCGGGGTTACGGAACGGGTTGGCGCCGACCATCAGCCCGATCCGGATCCGGCTGGTGCCGGCCACCCAGCCCGCCAGGCTGAGGTACCCCTCGAACATCGGCCCGTGGTGGCTTCCGACGATCGGGTACAGGTGATCCCAGGTCCACAGGCTGTCGTACCCGAACTCCTCGGCCCGGATCCCTGCCGCTCGCAACGCATCCCAGTCGGTGTACTGCGGCCAAGGCAGGGCGCCCAGCTGGATGCTGCCCGATCCCCCGGTCACGGATGCCAGATGACGCGGTCGATGCGGATCAGGAAGGTCCGCCGATCCTGGCCGTTGAAGCGCTCCGGATCGGAGCCGTAGCGGACGGCCAGGGCCTTGATGTCGGCCAGGCCGCGGATGGGGTCCTCGACGACCCGCCCGCGGCCCTCTACTGCCAGGTACTGCCAGCCGTCTTCAAACAGCAGGGAGACGCGCGGATCGCGGCGCAGATGCTTGGTCTTGAGCCGCTCGTTGCGGCTGTTGACCAGGATGACATCGTCGCCTTCGGGTGCGAAGTCGTACCAGACCACGCTCTGCTTCGGGTTGCCCGCTGAGTCGAGGGTGGCCATCACCGGATACCGCAGCTCGGCCGCCAGCCAGGCGCGATTCTCATCGGTCAGGCGGTCGGCGACGTCAATCCGGACGGTCATCGGCTGCCCATCCTATCCGGGATGACACACCGATGCGCCCGCGGCCGATGGCCGCGGGCTAGTAGCCGCGGGCTGAGTACGGAGTGGATAACCTCGAGGCCCGCCGGCGGACCGGCGGGCCTCGAGTATCGGTTCAGGTCAGGTTACGGAGGCGGAATCTGACCGTCGGCCCTCTCAAACCCGTTCACCATCAGGCTGTACGGCGCATAGGTGCCGGCCTGGTCGTCCTCGGGCGTTAGAGCGGTGATGATCGCCACCACCTGGGTGCTTCCAGAGAGTGTCCCCAACTCAGCTCCGCTGAACGCGTACGTGTTGCCCGCGCCCAATGTCGGCCGAAGGATGACGACGTTTCCGCCGGTGAGGATGTCACCGTAGGCGTCGACGGTCCCGCTGAGCCCGACCAGCTGGACCAACCAGCCGAACCCGAGCGGGCTCGGGTCGTAGAACTGGATGTTGTTCCAGTCCAATAGCTCGCCGGGAGTCGGGTCGACGGGATTCACGCCGATCATGGCGTTCCTGACGAACCACCCGTCGAACTCGACGGATGGGTCGCTGATCATCCTGAATGCCAGGAGGAAGGTCCCGGTCGGCAGATCACAGGTCGAGCTGACCGGCAATAGCGCCGAGCCGACGTATCCCAAGCCAGTCTCGTCTGGGCCAGTGAACCCAGGCAGGTTGGCCACGATGGTGGCGATGGCATCGGGGTTGTGATCCGATGTCGTGCCAGTGCACGCCAAAGAGGTCCAGTTCGCCCCGCTGTCGGTCGAGACCTGCACGAAGCCGAAGTCCCAGCTGTTCTCCATCTGGTAGTAGTGCTCGAAGGTGAGCACATCGGTTTCGGCTGCGGTCACCTGACGCGCGATGCTCGCGTCGAGGTTCGAAAGGTACGGATCGCCGGCCGGATCCGGCGTCCAGTACCCACCCTCGACGATCCACTGCGGGCCGCCGGGGGCGGTGAAGAACTCCGAGCCATTGAAGTCGATCGACGTCAGTCCGGATGCTGGGCCGAGCTGGATGTAGTCCGACCCGTACGGCGGAGCGCCGGGCGTGTCGTTCGCATCTCCAGCGGCGTTGAAGAAAACCGTTGCCTCGGTGGTTGAGTTCTGCAGATCGGCCAGGAGTGCCCCAGTCACCGATGCACCGTTGTCGATGTATCCGTCAACCAGGACCGACGCGACGATGTCGCGGAACAACGAGTCAAACGTGTCACTGCTTCCGAAGGCGGCAAGCGTGTCGTTCAGGCCCGCGATGCTGTTGAGCGGGTTGTGGTGCCAGGCCGTGAAGAAGGACTGGCCGTAGCCCTGACTCTGCATGTAGGTCATGAAGAAGTAGGCGAACCCGTAATCCTCGAAGATCTCAGCTGGGCCGGGTTGGTCCTCCCAAACCGTCAGACTGTTTTCCGGGCCCGTGTCATCCGGCAGCGAATTCCAGTCGGGATGGAAGACGCTCAGCCAGCCCAGGAAGCCCTGGGTATGGGAGTCGAATCCCATTTCGTCGACGTGCAGGCTCGGGTCGTTGTAGCCGGTAAGGATCTCCGCGAAGTCGCTCATTCCCTCGTTGACCCAGCTCACCTCGTCGGCGTCGTAGTCAGCGTGGATGAGGTGCTGATACTCGTGCGCGAACACGCTCTCGTACAGAAATGGCCGAGCCGGCATGCTCAAGCACGGATCTGTGGATGGGCTATGAGGCGGGTTTGCCCCTGTCCGGTGTACCCAGTCGAACGCGTCAATGGTCATGACGTTTCGCTGGGTGTAGAACGAGAGGGTCGAGCTGAAGAAGCCCGCGATATAGGGCAACGTGTTGGCGTTGTCCGTGTCGAAGTAGTTGTCATCCCGGACGTTGTCCACCAGGATCACATCCCGCCCGGCGGGGTTGCGGTAGGCGTTCTTGTGAGTGGGAACCCCAATCCCATTCAACAGATCGACCAGCGGCGCGGAGTCGCCGCGCCGGACGTTCGGTTCTCCAAACCAGGCGGTGTCCGTGGGCCTGATGTTCCCGCTGAACTGCTGGAGCAGGTACGCCACCTGGGCGTTGGTGATGACGTTCCGAACGCCATCGTTCCGGCAGTCGTTGTCTGGCCCATCCGGATCAGGAAAATTGATGTTGTTGGCCACCCACAGCTCGGCATCCTTGCTGGTGCCGCGCAGGGTGAAGAACTTCAGGTAGAAGCCGGTGGCGTCGTTCAACGCAAGGAAGACGCGCTGGTCGCCGACCTTCGGCGGGCGGTTCTGGTCGCCCTGGGATTGGACCGGCGCCGGCTTCTTCCAGTCGACGTGAACGCCGGTGCCGCGCAGCTCCTCGCGCAGCTCCTTGATGTCGTTGCCCTCGAATGGGCTGCCGGCGGCCACGGGGACAGCGTTAGCCATCAGGAGGCTGCCGACCATGGCAGCCAGGAGGAGGGCACGGAGCCCTCGCTGTAGTGCACTTGATCTCATCGGTCTCCTCTCTCATTGCCACACATGGATGGAGACGGGCGCCGTGTAGAGCGCGCCGCAGGTTGGGCACGGTCGTGGGCGCGCTGATCCTAGCCCCTGGCAGGCCGACTGGCAAATCGTGGAGACAAATACGTGTTGACCGCTAACAAAGGGGAATCCGGCCTCAGTTCAGGTGCGATCTGCCCCTTGGCTAGCCGGCCGGCAAATCGTGGAGACAAATAAGTGTTGACCACCATCAACGGCGGGTCCGCCTCAGATTCACGCGCGACTCGAACCGGGGCGCGGCCGCTACGGCAGGAAGGCGAGGATCTCCTGGGTGGCATTGGCGTCGGTGGAGGAGACGAAGTACAGAACCTCGCCGGTCGCATACAGCGTCACCGGGGTCGGGAAGTCGAGGTTCGTATCCGACAGCTCCACCGACTTGCCGCCGATCGTCTCGGCATGCCACACCAGCGGGTCGGCGCCCTCGTCCGCAGTGGCCTTGAACTCGTCGACCAGGTCGGAAGCGGTTGCGCCGATGACCTGGAAGGCGAGGATGCTGGCCGTCTGCGTGCCACCTGCGTTGGCTCCGAATGCAATCGCCACCGACACTTCCTGGATGTCGGCCCCCAGGGATTCGATGAAGGTGACGAACCGTTCATCGACCTCGCCCGCGATAAAGTCGGGGCCGCTCATCGAGAACGCCTGGAACGTGATGCCGGCTGCCTCGCTGGGCAGCGTGGCCTCCAGGTCGGCCGCGCCGAAGAACGACGGGAGTGGGCCGCCGGACGTGGCCGGCTCCGACGGGGATGGGCTGGCGACCGGGGAGGCGGAAGCCTGACAGGCGGCGAGGAGCAGCGCCGCGACGGCGGCGCTCAGCACGTGGCGTGGTCGCATCGGTCTAGCGCAGGACCTCGCTGCGGGCGCGCTTGAGGAACTTGCCGTCGCCCTTGGCGCCCAGCCACTGATCCCCGTCCACGATGACCTTGCCGCGGGACAGGACGACGTCGCTCCCACCCTGGACCTCCCGCCCCTCGTAGCACGAGTAGTCGACGTCCATGTGGTGGGTCGCGGCACTGATGGTGTGGCGTCGGTTGGGGTCGTAGACCACCAGGTCGGCATCCGCTCCCACGGCCACGGCGCCCTTCTGGGGCAGGCCGAACATGCGGGCCGGGGCGGTGGACAGCACCTCCACCCAGCGGTTGGGCGTGAGGTGGCCGCCCACCACTCCGCCGTCGTGGAGCAGATCGACCCGGTTCTCGACCCCCGGCAGGCCGTTGGGAACCTTGCGGAAATCGCCGCGGCCCATCTCCTTCTGGCCGTGGAAGTCGAACGGGCAATGGTCGGTGGACACGACCTGGAGGTCGTCGTGGACCAGTCCCTTCCACAGCTCCGGCGCATGGTCGGCGGGGCGCAGTGGCGGCGAGCAGACGAACTTGGCGCCCTCGAACCCGTTGCCCATGTCCTCCAGGGTCAGGAACAGGTACTGGGGGCACGTCTCGGCGAAGGCGGGCAGCCCCTCGTCCCGGGCCTGGCGAACCTCGTCCAGTGCCTGGCGTGCCGAGAGGTGCACGATGTACACCGGCGCACCGGCGGCCTCCGCCAGCCGGATGACCCGGTTGGTGGCCTCCCCCTCCAGGACCGGTGACCGCGAGACTCCGTGGTAGTACGGGTCCGTATTGCCGGCTTCGGCGGCCTGCGCCGCCACGACGTCGATGGCCAGGCCGTTCTCGGCGTGCATCATGATCAGCCCACCGTTGCGCACGGTCTGCTGCATGGCCCGGAAGATGGCCCCGTCATCGGAGAAGAAGACGCCGGGGTAGGCGGTGAACAGCTTGAAGGTGGTCACCCCCTCGTCCACCAGGGTGTCCATCTCGGCCAGGACGTCGTCGCGGACGTCGCTGATGATCATGTGGAAGCCGTAGTCGGTGGTCGCGTTGCCATCGGCCTTGGCGTGCCAGGCATCCAGGCCATCGCGGAGGCTGCCTCCGCGGGGCTGGACCGCGAAGTCGATGATCGTGGTCGTCCCGCCGAACGCCGCCGCCCGCGTTCCGGTCTCGAACGTGTCCTTGGCGAAGGTCCCGCCGAAGGGCAGCTCCATGTGGGTGTGGACGTCGATGGCGCCCGGGATCACCCACTTGCCGGTGGCATCGATGGTCCGATCGGCGCCGGCTCCCGCACCCGCCGACAGGTCTTGACCGATGAGGGCAATCTGCTCCCCGTCCACGAGGACATCCGCCTTCGTCGTGGCGTCGGCGTTGACGATGGTGCCGTTCGTGATCAGGGTGCGCATGGACCGATGGTAGCGCCGACTGGAGGCCTAGGCCGAAGCCTCCGCGTATGCGGCCACGAATCCGGGGATGCCGCGCTCGACCATGTCGTCGGTCGCGGTCAGGCTGATCCGGAACCCGTTAACGCTGAGCAGCGGCGATGGCGCCCAACAGCACGGTCTTGGGCGGGAAATCCTCGCAGTACTGATAGCGGTGGGTCAGGACGAGGCGGCCGTCGGTGGCCACCACGAACTCCCCGGGGAGCTGCCACGGGGAGTCCACGACCGCCCGCTCCGTCCCTCTCCGCGGCTCCACGAACATCGTCCGCGCCGTCTCCGAGTCACCCGGCCGCCACGGGAAGTCGTGGAGGATCTGCGGTGCTTCTCCCTCCAGCAAGCCGTACGCGCGATAGGCCTCGCGCTCCGGGTCGCAGAGCAACGGAAACCGATATCCACGGCGGGTGGCGACGTGAGCGGCGCGTTCGGGCTCGGCCTGGCACACCGCCACCACTGTGCCGCCCGCCTCGGCATAGGTGTCCAACTGGTCGCGGAGGCCCTCCCAACGCTCCATCAAGCATGAGCAGCCGAAGTGGCGCATGAAGATGATCAGCGCCGGGCCGTAGGCCCAGAACTCCGACAGCCGCCGATGGCTGCCCGATGTGTCCGGCAGCTCCAGGTCCGGGGCGCCGTCGCCCGGCTGCACCGGCAGTCGGTCGTATCGGGTCCAGGTTGGCCCCGCCAACCAGCCCGCCACCCATCGGTCCTCGGCTGCCTGCTGCAGGCTGTCGACATCGGTCATGCCTGGCGATCTCGCAGGTAGCTGTACCCGGTCAGGACGACGCCCACCGCCACGATCCCGAAGACGACCATGAAGAACGGATCCCTGCTGATGGCGAACAGGAATGAGAAGCCGACCAGGAAGAAGACCCGGATGATGACCGTGGTCGTGTACAGGGCCTCGATCCGGAGCCGGATGATCTGGCCGACCATGATCGCCAGGCCGATGAGAACCATTCCCGCCAGCCGGGGGAACACGTCGCCGTAATCGCCGTTGGACAGCAGCAGCGGAAGCGCAATGCTGGGAACAAGGAACAGCGCCAGCCCGGCCACCGCGAGATAGCTCACCAGGTAGTAGAGGCTCAGCCGGGTCCGCGTCACGAGCCGTGCTCCTCATGGCCCTCGTGGTCGTGGCCCTCGTGGTCGTGGCCCTCGTGGTCGAGAGCCTCATGTTCGTGGTCGGCGTGGTGCTCGTGGTGCATCCACGGCGTGTACGCGATGCCGACCAGCAGACCCTCCGGACTGAGCAGGCGCGCGACGGTCTGGCCCCACGGTTCGACGCCCGCCTTTCGGAGGAGCCGATGACCGGCGGCCTCCAGCTCGGCGGCAGCCTCCTCCACCGCCTCGGGAGTTGCCACGTCCAGCTCCAGCCAGGCATGCGGCGCGGCCACGTCGGCCGGCCAGGCATCGGTTCCGAAGCAGGATTCGGCTGCCTGGGTGAGAGGCCACGCGGCGAAGGCGTTCACCCCGGGCAGGTTATCGGTCCCGAAGTAGTCGGGCGAGATTTCCTCCATCGGGATGCCCAGGTGACCGGCCCAGAATGCCCGGCTGTTGCCGGGATCAGTCGTAATCGGTCCGAACCCGGCGACGAACTGGATCCTCATGCGGACGCCCCCTCGCGGTTGGCGGCCATGCCTCGCAGCGCGGGCACGATCTCGCGGCCGTATCGGTCCAGCTGGTCCTCCTCGTCTCCGTTCATGAGGTACATGTTGAACTGGTCGACCCCCGCATCGGCGAGCTGGTGGAGCTTGGCCACGTGCTCGGCCGGCTCGCCCAGGACGCAGAACCGGTCGGTGACCTCGTCGCCGACGAACGCCGCGTTGGCGGAGCCGACTTCTGCGTGGTGGTGGTAGTCGTAGCCCTCGCGTTCGGTGACGTAGCCGGTCAGCGCCTCGGGGAGCTGCTCGCGCGGATACTTGTTCACCAGATCCACGACGTGGTTGCTGACCAGGGCGGGGAACCAGCGGGTCCGGTCCTGGCCAAGATCCCGAGGCCCTACGTGTGCGGGCGCGGCGGCCTGGACCTTGATCGAGCCCGGCGGGCGGCCGGCGGCGGCCTCGGCCTCGCGGAGCTGGGAGACGAACCAGCGGATGAGGTCCGGATCAGCCAGCTGAAGGATCAGACCGTCGGCCACGCGGCCCGTCATGGCCAGCGCCATGGGTCCGTAGCCCGCCACCCAGACCGGGAGCTGCCATCGCCCGGCCCAGGTCAGCCGGAGCTCGGTGCCCTCGTACGTGACCGCGCGGCCCTCGACCAGGTCGCGGATGACGCCGATGGCCTCTTCCAGGGTCTTCATGGTCGTCGGGGGCTTTCCCAGCACCCGCCGGGCGCTGTCCCCGCGGCCAATCCCCAGGTTCATCCTGCCCCCGCTGATCTCGTTCAACGCGGCGAGGGCAGAGGCGGTGACGGAGGGCTCGCGGGTGGCCGGGTTGGTGACGCAGGTTCCCAGCCGCATCCGCTCGGTGGCCCCCACCATGAGCGTCAGCAGCGGGTAGGGGTCGCGCCACAGGACGTGGGAATCGAAGACCCAGCCGTGGGTGAACCCGTTCGCCTCGGCGCGCCGGGTCAGGTCCAGCGTCCGGGCGGGGTCGTGCTCGAGCTTGAGGGTGAACGCGAAGTCCATGAAACCTACGGGCGGACGAGGTCGTCGTAGGCGTCCGGCCGGCGATCGCGGAAGAACTGCCAGGTCTGGCGCACCTCGAGGATCTGGTCGAGGTCCAGGTCGCGGACGATCAGCTCCTCATCGTGCGCATCCCCGACTTCGCCCACGAACTGGCCGCGCGGATCCACGAAGTACGACTGGCCGTAGAAGTCGTCATCCCCCAGCGGTTCGATCCCGACCCGGTTGATGGTGCCCACGAAATACCCGTTCGCCAGCGCATGGCTGACCTGCTCGACCCGCCACAGGTACTCCGACAGGCCGCGGGACGTTGCCGACGGGATGAACACCAGCTCGGCGCCGTTCAGGCCCAACGCTCGCGCGCCCTCCGGGAAGTGGCGGTCGTAACAGATGTAGACCCCCACCTTGCCGACCTTGGTATCGAACACGGGGTACCCCAGGTTCCCGGGACGGAAGTAGAACTTCTCCCAGAAGCCCTTGACGTGGGGGATGTGGGTCTTGCGGTACTTCCCCAGGTACGAACCGTCGGCATCGATGACCGATGCGGTGTTGTAGTAGATGCCGGCGGTGTCCGCGTCCTCCTCGTACATCGGCACGATGAGGACCATCCCCGTTTCCTTGGCCAGCGCCTGCATGCGCTTGGTGGTCGGCCCGTCGGGGATCTTCTCGGTGTAGCTGTAGTACTGCGGGTCCTGGACCTGGCAGAAGTAGGGACCGTAGAACAGCTCCTGGAAGCACATGACCTGGGCGCCCTGCTTGGCCGCTTCGCGCGCGTACTTCTCGTGCTTGGCGATCATGGTTTCCTTGTCGCCGGTCCACTCGGCCTGCAGCAGCGCTGCCCGGACGATGCGCGCCATCGGTGTATTCAACCCTCCGTGAGAGAGCAGAGTCGGGTGGGAAGGTGCGTACTTTACACCCGGCTGTAGGCCTGGCCGCTACCCTGTCCCTGTGCCCTGGAGCCGCCCGGCCAAGATCGCGTTTATCGGCTCGCACTCGGTGCGCAAGACGAATGCGGTCCATGCCTTTGCCAGCACCGTGGGCCGCGCCGGACGCTCCGTCGAGGTAGGCCGCGAGCTCATCCGCTTCAACCCGCTGGGCCTCAACGAGGGCGCCACGCCGGAGGCCCAGTTGTGGGTCCTGATGGCCCAGGTCCAGCAGGAGCTGGAGCTCCGGGGCCGGGCCGACATCCTGGTCACCGACCGCAGCGTGGTCGACAACTTCGCGTACTTCCTGCGCGTCACCGATGGCGCCGATCCGTTCGGGGTGGAACCTCTCGTCCGGCGCTGGGCTCAGACGTATGACCTGTTCGTGCGGCTGCTCCCCGACGTCGCGCTCCTCCCCGATGGCGTCCGCTCCACCAGCGACGCGTTCCGCGACGAGATCGAGGCCATCCTGGACAGGATCATCCCCACCTACGTCTCCACGGACCGATATTTCCGGCTCCCCGCCAGCCAGGTGACCGAGGCCTACGACTGGTGGGCACTCGCCGAACGCCTGGCTCAGCTTGTGGGCCAGCCCCTCCGCGACCCGGTCCAGGCATAGGCACGCCGGCGTCAGCCCTGGATTTGGTCCTCACGGCGGGCGGGGCGGAATCTGAAGTAGGCCCAGAAGAGAATCGAGAAGGCGCCGAACAGCGCGAAAACGCCGAGGGCCGCGATCAACGCTGGGACCGACAGGTCGGACAGGTAGCCGGTGTTGGGGCCGATCAGGATGTGAATGAAGCCGAACACGGACAGGCCGAAGAGGACCGCCCACACCGGCCGACGCCATCGGTAAACCACCCAGCCCGGCATGAACCGGAAGGGCATCAGGCCAAAGGCCACCGCCTCGAGGCCGGCGACCACCACCGCCGCCAGCGCCGTCTCGACGACGATCCGACCCAGGTCGCCTTCCGGGAGCCCCGCGGTTCGCACCCAGCCCAACCCCCACCAGGCGACCACGGCCACCACCAAGGTCCAGGCCGCACCGGCGGCAGCTTCCCGACCCTCGTCGCGCTGGGACACCGACTGCATGAAGATCACGCCCAGGACCACGCCGTAGAGGTAGCCGGGCTGGAGTTGGACGACCCTCGAGACGAGCACGAAGACGGCCGCGATGACGATGGCCCAGGGCAGGACCCGCAGGCGGCCCGTCTCACCGGCCAGGCGGCGGTGGAGGACCAGGCCGGGGAACTCAAGGCTGATCAGGACAATCCCGATCGCGAGGAGGAAGCCGAGGTAGACGGCCAGGCCCTCGAGGCTGAGGGACAGGTTGGGGTTCAGGAAGGCGCTGATCAGCGCCACCAGGGCAACGGCCAACAGGAGGCGGGCAGCGATCACGGTCCGGCCTTCCATAGCCCGCCCCAGGCGGCAGCCAGGCGACCGAGCCAACCCTTCTGCCACCAGCCACGGATCTCGTCGTAGTGGACCTTCACCGTGTTGTTGAACAGCTCCCCGATGAAGCCCATGAACAGGAGGAGGAGGAGGGCCAGCAGGGCACTGACGCCCATCGCGGCGGGATCGGTGCTCACGTCAGCCGGGCCATGAACCGATGTCGCCCAGCCTGTCGGGTCGTCAGCGATGTCCGGCGGCGCTAGTGAGGGCTGCGGCGCGAAAGTGATGCCAGCCACCGTCTGCTCCGGGGTAGCGCTGGGCCGCGGAGTCCGGGTCGGCGAAGCCGTTGGGGTGGGGCTCGGGGTGGGCGAAGCCGTCGGCGTCGGGCTGGGGGTTGGCGTCGGCGATGGCGTCGCGGTTGGGATAAGCGTGGGCGTCGGAGGAGGCGTCACTACCGGCGGAGGCGTCACTACCGGGGGAGGCGTCGGTGCGGGCGTCGGCGTCGGGAAGGCCCCGCCGAGGATGGTGCCCGTAACTGAGTAGTAGCAATCGGTCGATGGGCACGTTGCGCGGAGGTTCTGCACGAGCGTCCCATACAGCGAACACTCGCCGACCACCTCCGGTCCCCAGGTTCCCGGTGCGGTGAGCTGGGAGACCATGGTGTCGACGAACTTCCCGACGCCGTTCGAGTCCACACAGCCAACGGACTGGACTCGGACGATCCAATCACGGTCGCCGACATCCATGAAATACCCAACCTCGATGTACGCCGGGACCTGTTGGTAGACACCCGCCAGCGGACCGGTATTGGGGCTGACTCGCCCATACCGCCACTGGTAATTGACGCTGGTCGGCGTGCAGTCGAGGACGGCGCCGGCCGGGGAGCACTCCATGGTTCCGTCTGCCACCATGGCGGCAGCTGCTTGCTCCGCAGTCGGGCCATGAGTCGCATGCGCGAACGAGAGCGGTAGCACGACCAGAACGAACAGCAGGGCGAGGACCCGCAGGGCGAGACGGGTGGGCATTGGTCCGCCCAGTATCGGAGGGGGCGCAAGAGGTGCCGGAACGCACCGGCCGAGCCATGGCCGGCGAGGTGCCACCGCGCATCCCGTTGTGGTGTAATCGGCCGCATGACCGTCACGCCCACCCGCCGGTTGACCGCCGAGGAGGTCGTCGCGCTCAACCGGGAGTACACCTTCTTCAGCTGGTCGGCCCAGGCCAAGATCAATCCCATCGCCATCGACCATGGCGAGGGGATCTATTTCTGGGATCCGGACGGCAAGCGCTACATCGATTTCAACAGCCAGCTGATGAGCGTCAACATCGGTCATGGCGACAAGCGGGTGGCGGACGCAATTTCGGAGCAGGCCCATCAGCTGGCATTCGCTGCCCCTCAGTTCGCGACCGAAGTCCGGGGCAGGCTGGGCGAGCTGCTGGCCACCCTGACCCCGGGCAACCTCAACAAGTTCTTCTTCACCCTGGGCGGGTCGGAAGCCAACGAGAACGCTCTGCGCCTGGCGCGGATCACTACCGGGCGGCAGAAGGTCATCGCCCACCATCGGTCGTACCACGGCGCCACGGCAGGCTCAATCAGCGTGACCGGCGACCCTCGCCGCTGGGCCAACGAACCAGGCGTCCCGGGCGTGATCCGGGTCCTCGACCCGTGGCGCTGGGGCCAGACCGAGCCGGAGCCGGTTGATCGCCAGCTGGAGTACCTGGAGGAGGTCATCCAGTACGAGGGTCCGCACACCATCGCGGCCTTCATCCTGGAGACGGTCACCGGCACCAACGGCGTCCTGATCCCGCCCGACGGCTACCTGCAGGGCATCCGCGAACTGTGCACCCGGCACGGGATCCTGATGATCTGCGACGAGGTGATGGCCGGCTTCGGCCGCACCGGACGCTGGTTCGCGGTCGACCACTGGGACGTGGTCCCCGACCTGCTAACCATGGCCAAGGGCCTGACCAGCTCGTACCTGCCGCTGGGGGCGGTGGCCATGACGCCGGAGCTCGCCGAATACTTCGACGACCGCGTCTACTACGGCGGATTGACCTACTCCGCCCACCCGGTCAGCTGCGCGGCTGCCATCGCCGCGGTGGGCGTCCTGCGCGACGACGACCTGGTGGGCAATGCGGCCCGCCTGGGCGTGGTCATGCACGAGCTGCTGACCGATCTGCAGGCGCGCCACCCGAGTGTGGGCACCACCCGCAACATCGGCCTGTTCGGGGTAATCGAGCTGATCCGCAACAGGCAGACCATGGAGCCGATGACCGCCTTCAACGCCTCGTCCCCAGAGATGGCCGCCCTCGACGCCCGGCTGCGAGCGGACGGCCTGTACACCATGCAGCACTGGCACCAGGTCTTCACTAATCCCCCCCTGTGCATCACCGAGGAGCAGCTGCGCGAGGGCTTCGCGATCATCGATCGCGCCCTCGAGGTGACCGATGCCGCGGTCGCCTGAGCGACCGCAGAGCCTCTCCCCCGCCCGATGACGGACCAATGACCGCCGGGCCAGGTACTGGATCGCCGCGACTCAGCCGGCGCAGGAGGCTGACCTTCTTCCTGCTGTTCATCGTCGGGTTGATCGCGCTGTGGGAGGGGACCAAGCTGCTGGGCGGCGACCCGTACCGGATCGACGGGGAGGTCGTCTGGACGCCCCCGATGGACATCGGCATGGCCAGCGACGTCAACATGCCGCACTTCTGGGTGATCTTCGAGCGCCTCTTTCAGCCGTTGACCTCGGGCGCTGAGCAGACCCTGGCCGGTTATCTCTTCGACCAGGCCGTGTACACCCTCCGCTCCGCGTTCATCGGCTTCACCCTCGGGGGCCTGCTGGGAATCGGGCTGGCGGTGGCCTTCGTCCACTTCGGGCTCATCGAGCGTGCGTTTGTCCCCTATGTCGTCGCCAGCCAGACGATCCCCATCATCGCCCTCGCCCCGCTCATCGTGTACCTGGTTGGGCAGAACGTGACGAGCGTCGTCATCGTGGCCACCTACCTGAGCTTCTTCCCGGTGACGATCGCCATGCTCCGCGGCCTTCGCTCCCCGGACCCGCGGGCGCTGGAGCTGATGCGCTCGTATGCCGCGTCCCGGAGGGCGGTGCTCTGGAAGGTGCGGTTCCCGGCCTCGCTGCCCTACCTGATGACGGCCTTGAAGATCACCGCCACGGCCAGCATCGTGGGCGCCATCGTGGGCGAGGGATCTGGCAGCCTCCAGGCCGGGCTGGGGCGGGCCCTGGTGTTCTTCTCCCAGCAGTACACGGTCGCTCCGGAGAAGCTGTGGGGAGCGATCCTGTTCTCCTCCGCGGTCGGGATCGTCTGTTTCGGGCTCGTGCGCCTCGTTGAGCTCCGGGTGGTGCGGGCGCAGCCCGGCGTGGAGCTCTGATGACCGCGAGCGCGCCAGAGGCACCCGTTGTTCGGCTGACGGGCGTCAGCAAGGCATTCGGTGTCACCGGATCGTCCGCTGCGACGCCAACCGTGGCCCTGAGCGACATCAGCCTGGACATCCATCGCGGCGAGTTCGTCTCGCTGATCGGTCCGTCCGGCTGCGGCAAGTCGACCCTCCTCCGCCTGGTCGGCGACCTCACCGAGCCAACCGGTGGCACCGTCCAGGTCAACGGCAAGCCGGCCGGCCAGGCCCGCCTCGACCGCGATTACGGGATGGTGTTCCAATCCCCCACCCTGTTCGACTGGCGGACCGTGGAGGAGAACGTCCGTCTCCCGCTCGAGCTGTTCGGCTACGACAAGGCGGCGAAGACCGAGCGAACGAGCGAGATGCTCGAGCTGGTCAGGCTGACCGATTTCGCCCGCCATCGCCCCTACCAGCTGTCGGGCGGCATGCAGCAGCGGGTGGCCATCGCCCGAGCACTGGCCTTTTCCCCATCCCTGCTGCTCATGGACGAGCCCTTCGGGGCCCTGGATGAGATGACCCGCGAGCGAATGAACTCCGAGGTGCTGAGCATCTGGGCCCGGACCGGGATCACAGTCATCTTCGTCACGCACTCCATCCCAGAGGCGGTGTTCCTGTCGAGTCGGGTCGCGGTCATGAGCGCCCGTCCGGGTCGCATCACCCGGGTCGTGGACGTCGACCTGCCCCGCCCGCGGGGATTGGCGACGCGCGAAAGCCCCGCGTATTTCTCCTTCATCACCGAGGTGCGCGAGGCACTCCGTGCCGGGGAGGGAACCGAGACCGATCTCGCCTCCGCCGAGCGAACGGCGGCCGAAGGGCTCATCGGCTAGGCGGTCGAGGAGCCGAAGGCAGCACCGATGGATGCCCTGCGCCGATATCTCCCAGCCGCGCTCATCCTCGTCGGTGTCCTGGTGGCGTGGGAGGTCGGGGTCCAGGTCTCCGGGGTGCAGGGATTCATCCTTCCGGCCCCCTCCGCCATCTGGGCCGCCCTGGTCGAGAACTGGACCGAGGCCTACGCCATCCTGCCCGCCGCCCGAGTGACGCTCTTCGAGGCCATGGGCGGCCTCATCCTGGGTACGGTCCTGGGCGTTATCACCGCGTTTGTCGTGTCGCGCTTCCCGGCGTCCCGCGACACCGTGCTGCCGCTGGCGATCGCGATCAACGCCATCCCGATCATCGCCTTCGCTCCTGTCGCGAACAACTGGTTCGGGATCCTGAGTCCGCTCTCGAAGATGGCCATCGCGGCCGCCCTCGTCTACTTCCCGATCATGATCAACGTCCTGCGTGGCCTGACCCAGGTGGAGGCGTCGGCCCTCGAGCTGATGCGCTCCTACGCCGCCGGGCCGACGGCCGTCACGCGCAAGGTCCGCGTCCCCAACGCCCTGCCGTTCTTCCTCACCGGACTCAAGGTGGCGACCACCCTGAGTCTGATCGGTGCGGTCGTTGGCGAGTACTTCGGTGGCCTGTCGGCCACCCTCGGCCGGGTCGTGGTGGCGGCGGCCAGCGAGCTGCGGTTCGATGTGACCTGGGCGGCCATCCTGATCGTGTCGTTGATCGGGATCGTCCTGTACCTGGGGGTCGTCGTGCTTGAGCGTCTGCTCATCCCCTGGCATCCATCGGTGCGAGGCGAGAGACCAGCCTGATCACGACCTCACTTGCGCCGAGTGCTGGCCACAGTGGTCAGTCGCCCGTAGAATTGCCCTTCACGGACGGCCCCTGCCCGGGCCATCACATTGAGGAGTGGAGATGAGGGTTTTACGTGTCTTTGCGGCGCTGGGATTCAGCGCCTTGCTGCTCGCGGCTTGTCAGCCGAGCGCGAGCGAGAGCCCAACGGGGAACGGCACTGAACCGAGTGCCGACGAGAGCCAGATCACCTACGAGCCGGCCAGCGTGCGGCTCCAGCTGCAGTGGACAGACCAGGCCCAGTTCGCCGGCTACTACGCGGCGGTCGAGCAGGGCTACTACGACGACGTTGCCCTGACGGTGGAGATCCTCGCTGGCGGCGGGACCATCGTTCCGCAGCAGGTGGGATCGGCCCCGGATGGCCCGGAGTTCACGATCGCCTGGATGCCGAAGGTGCTCGAGGCGCGCGAGGCTGATTCAGACCTCGTCCACCTGGCGCAGATCTTCCAGCGCTCCGCCACCCTCTCGGTGGCATGGGCCGACAGCGGCATCACCGAGGTGTCCGACTGGGAGGGCAAGCGCATCGGCGCCTGGCCGTTCGGCAACGAGCTGGAGGTCCTGGCCTCGGCCCCGATCCTGGCCGACCTGGCCGACGGCGTGGACTTCACCCGAGTCGAGCAGGACTTCGACATGAACGAGCTCATCGCGGCCCAGGATGGGTGCGCGGCGAGCGACCAGGACTGCGTCGACGTCGCCGAGGCGATGATCTACAACGAGTGGGCGCAGCTGCTGGAAACGACCGACCCGAACACCGGCGAGCTGTTCCAGCCGGACCAGTTCACCGTCTTCGACTACAACGACCTCGGCACTGCCATGCTGCAGGACGGGCTGTGGGCCCGACAGTCGTGGCTGGAGGAGGGGAACAACGAGGAAGTCACGATGCGCTTCCTGCAGGCATCGTTCCGTGGCTGGATGTACTGCCGCGACAATCCCGATGACTGCGTCCAGTACTCCGTGGACCGGGGCAGCATCTGGGGTCGGGGCCACCTGGCCTGGATGATGAACGAGATCAACAAGCTGGTCTGGCCGGCGCCGGACGGCATTGGTGCGCTGGACCAGGACGTCCTGGCCCAGACCGTCGACACGGCCACCGCGGCGGGGATCCTCGCCGGGGCTCCCGACGACGCGGCGTTCCGCTCCGACCTGCGCGAGGCGGCCCTCGCCGGGATCGACGGCGACACGACCGGCGCCGACTGGGAGGCTCCCGTGGTGGAGATCACCCCCGCCGGCGAGTAAGCCCATCGCGGGCGGGCTCGCTGAGCCCGCTCATCCCAGAGACCGATGGAGGCCCCTCGTCCGCGAGGGGCCTCCGGCTATGTCACGACCGGAGGCGAAGCGGCGTCCGGTTCCGCGCGGCGGACCAGCCGCGGCATGAGGGGCGGGACCAGAAGGCTGGTGATGACGACCATCCCTACCACCACCAGGTAGAGATCCGGCCCAAATGCCCCGGCTGCCAGAGCCAGCCCGGCCACGATGATCTCGACCTCCCCACGCGGGACCATGGCCCAGCCGATGAGCGCGGCCCGGTGGCGCCCCGTCCGCAGTGCGCCCAGGAACGAGCCGGCGAACTTGGTGACCACCGCCAGGGCCGTGATTCCCACCAGCAGCGCGACGGTCGCACCGGAGCCGAAAACGGTCAGGTCGATCTGAGCGCCGACGAACCCGAAGAAGAACGGTGTGAAGAAGGCCGCCACGGGTGCTGTCTCGTTCTCCAGCGCGTCACGCTCGGCGGACTCCCCCACCACCATGCCGGCCAGGAATGCGCCGATGATGGCCGCCAGGCCAATGGCCGCGCTGAGCGCGGCAAGCCCGAGCATGACGATCATGCCCGGCAGGAACGGCGTCTCGGCGAAGCGCGGCGCGGTCAGGATCGACGGGCGGCGGGACAGGATGCCGGCGCCCGCCACAACCACGATAACGATGAACGCGGCCGCGAGCCCCAGGGTGACCAGGATCTCCCCCGAATCCACGCCGCCGCTCGCCATGCCCACCGCCACGGCCACGATCAGCATGGCCAGCACGTCGTCGATGATGGCCGCCCCCAGCACGATCCGCCCGGAAACGGTCTGCAGCGCGCCAAGGTGGTCCAGCGTGCGGGAGGTGATGCCCACCGATGTGGCGGTCAGGGCCGCGGCCAGGAACACGCGCCCCTCCAGCGGCAGGTCCAGGGCGCTGGCCACCGCGAATCCGCCCAGGAAGGGCAGGATCACGCCCAGGACCGCCACTGTGAAAGCCGTTCCCCCGACCCGGACCAGATCGCCAACGCGGGTGTGAACCCCCACCTCGAACAGCAGGAGGACGGCGCCGATCTGCGCAAACAGCTCGGTCTCAGGGGTAATGCTGTACCAGCCCAGCAGCGCCGGACCCACGATCACCCCGGCCAGGATCTCCCCCACCAGGGTCGGCTGGCCCAGGCGCTTGAAGATCTCGTCGCCGACCTTGGCCGCGGCCAGCAGGACGAAGAGCTGGAACAGAACCCCTGCGAGGTGATCCACGGCTGCCTTTCCGCCCAGATGCCAAGAGACTGCGCAACGGCTGCGCAGTCTCCACCTTGACCGGCGATACGGGCCCGGTCCGGCCCTATCTCGAGTCTAGACCGATGTCGGCGCGGGCGGCAAGGCCGCAAAGGCCTCTTCGAGGTGGGCACCGAGCTCGGCCAGCGAGTCGATCACCGCAGCCGGTCGCGCGCCATCTGGGAGACGTTGGATCAAGCCCCATGGACCGCGCCGGATCCAGATCGATCGGAAGCCGGCGGTCATGGCCGGGATGACGTCGTTGTCGACCCGATCTCCCACGTGGGCCACCGAAGCCGGATCCGGGTCACCCAGCAGCTCGAGGACGCGGCGGAAGTAGGCGGGCGCGGGCTTGGCAACCCCCATCTCCTCCGACATCGCGATCACCTCGGCCGGCAGGTCCAGCGCCCGCAGCTCCGAGGTGCGATGGGCAGGCTGGTTGCCGAAGATCGCCAGCCGATATCCGTCCGCGCGCATCGCGGCCAGGGTGGGCCGCACGTCGGGATACAGGTCCTCCTCGCGGAAGCCGCCGTAGGCCGCTTCCAGCTGGTCGCGATGCCGCTCCCAGTGCGGCGAGCCAACGGCCGCGAACACCTCCGGGTGCGCGCCCCCGCGGGCAATGACTGCGCCCAGGAGGGCCATGAACGTCAACCGGGGCACGCCGACGACGTCGGCCCACATTCCCCACACCCGGGTTTCATCGACGAGCGTCTCGCCGACGTCAAAGACCACCCATCGGTTGCCACCATGAGTCATAGAAGAATGGTATCCGGCTGGATTGGCCCGTCCGTCCGCCTTTGAATCACGTGTGACTGTGAATGCCAGATATCGGCCCTTCAGTCTGGTTCTCAGTTACGTGAGAATCGAATTCGGCGCCGGTCCCTTCGTGCCTACCGGGACGACCTGACGCACCGCCCGGTCCGAGCGGGTAGCATCGGCGGCCCATGACCCTGGTCGTCGACAGCATCACCAAGCGCTTCGGCGAGATCGTGGCCCTGGACGGGGTCAGCTTCTCCGCCGAGCCGGGCCGCATCTTCGGCCTGCTGGGGGCCAACGGGGCGGGCAAGACGACCAGCATGCGGATCGTGCTGGACATTCTCCGCGCCGATTCGGGGACGGTCACCTGGCAGGGGCGCGCCAACACCGAGGTCCCGCGCCGGACGTGGGGCTACCTGCCCGAAGAGCGCGGGCTGTACCTCCAGATGACGGTGATGGAGGTGCTCCGCTTCTTCGCCGCCCTGTACGGCGTGCCGGGCCGCGAGGCCACCGCGGACGTGGAGGACTGGCTGGAGCGCTTCCGGATCCCGGACTACCGCGACCGCAAGGTCCAGGAGCTGTCCAAGGGCAACCAGCAGAAGATCCAGTTCATCGCGGCCATCCTCCACGACCCCGACGTCCTGATCATGGACGAGCCGTTCAACGGCCTGGACCCGGTCAACGTCCAGCTGTTGAAGGAGGCGTTCCTCGAGATGCGCGGCCGGGGCAAGGCGCTCATCTTCTCCACCCACCAGATGGAGACGGTCGAGGAGCTGTGCGAGTCGATCGTGATCGTTGACCAGGGGCGGGTGGTGGTGGCCGGCCACGTTCGCGACGTCAAGCGGGCCATGGGCCGCCAGGTCGTCCGACTGGCCGCCGAGGGCGTGAACGGTACCGATGGGCTGGCGTGGGTCGAGCAGATGCCCGGCGTCAGCCTTACCCGGCGCGGCGAGGACTACCTGGAGCTTCATGTCCGGACCGGTACCGATCCCGCCTCGCTGCTGCAGGCCGCACTGGAGCGCGGCGAGCGCGTGACGCGCTTCGAGATCACCGATCCGTCGCTCGAGGAGGTGTTCATCGAGCACGTTGGCCGCCCGGCCGAGTTTGCCGAGGAGCGGCATCTGGCGCCGGGGCAGACGCGGGACGGCGCTCCGAAGGAAGGGCCGTGATCGGCGGACTGTTCCCCAACGCGTGGACCGTGGCGGTCCGGGAGTTCCGCCTCCGCGTGCGAACCCGCGTATTCCAGGTGGTGACCCTGATCCTGGCGCTGGTGGGCGTCACGCTGGCGCTCCTCCCGGTGGGCATCAGCGCCCTGGGATTCGACGAGCCTGCTTCAGTGGCGGTGTATGTCGCCGGCCCCGAGGCCGACGTGGAGGCCGACGCACTTGTCGCCATCCTCAACCAGACGGAGCAGTCAGGTGTCGAGGCCGAGGTCACGAGGGACGCGGATGCGGCGCGCGCAGCCGTCGAGGCCGGCGAGCGGGACGGGCTGGTCACCGTGGACCGCGGGGCGGACGGCGACCTGGCGTTCGACCTCTACACCGCCGAGGGGCCAACGAGCGGCCTCGTCTTCTCCGTCAACACCGCTGCCGGACAGGTGGCCGTCGCCGACCGCCTGCAGCGCGCCGGCGTGGATCCAGGCCAAATGGGCGAGATCTTCGCCCCCACCGCATTCGAGGTGACCCCGGTCGACCCGAATGCGATCGATCCCGAGGAGAATTTCGGCGCGCGCTACGTCTTGGCCACGGCCCTGGTGGTCCTCATGTTCATGGCCATCATCACTTATGGCCAATGGGTCGCCACCAGCGTTGCGGAGGAGAAGGCCAGCCGGGTCATGGAGCTGTTGATCACCGCGGCCACGCCCCGGCAGCTGTTGCTGGGCAAAGTCATGGGCGCCGGGGGCGCCGGGCTGGCCCAATACGTGGTCGTCGTGGCGGCTGCCCTGGGCGGCCTGGTGCTCCAGGGCCCGGTCAGTGAGTTCGTCCTCGGCGATGCGGCCGGTCCAGCGCTGGAAGTCCAGGGCCTGGATCCAATCCTGCTGGCGGTGGTCGGACTGTTCTTCCTCGGCGGGTTTGGGTTGTACGCCACGCTGTACGCGGCGCTGGGGTCGACCGCTTCACGCCAGGAGGAGGTGCAGAACATCACCGGGCCGATGATCCTGGTCGGGGTTGCCGGATACCTCGCCGCATTCACGGCCCTCAATGTCCCCGATGCTGACTGGGTCCGCGCCCTGTCATTCGTTCCGTTCTTCAGCCCATACCTGGTCCCGATTCGGCTGGTGATGGGCCAGATTCAGCCATGGGAGATCGGCCTGTCGTTCGCCTTCCTGATCGTCGGCGTGGCCGGCGCGCTGTGGGTGGCCGCCCGCATCTACTCCGCGGGCGTCCTGCTCTACGGGCAGCGCGCCGGCCTGCGCGCCGTGTGGCGGGCGGTCCGCGTCAACCGCTAGCCGCGCCACGGTGCGCCGACCTAGACGGCCAGCCGCGGCTCGTTGTACACGAGGCGTACATATCGGCCAAACAGGGGCAGGGTGGAGGCGTGAATCGTCCAATATTGGCCATTTTGTTCGCGGAGCGATCATTTGTGCCAAGAAAGGCGAGGCACCGGGTGGTATGGGGCCGGATATTGGCCGTTATGTACACCGGGTGGACATTCACCCCGCGAGCCGCGCCGTCGGGCCGGAGACGGTGGCGGTCAGGCGGCTTTGACCCCTGATACCAGCGCCTGGACGGTGTCCTTGGCGTCGCCGAACAACATGGCGGTCTTGGGATCCGCGTACAGGGGGTTGTCGATCCCCGCGAAGCCGGAAGCCATGCTGCGCTTCAGGACGATGACGTTCTGGGCATGATCCACGTTGAGGATGGGCATGCCGTAGATCGGCGAGGTCGTATCGGTCCGGGCGGCCGGGTTGGTCACGTCGTTGGCGCCGATGACCAGGGCCACGTCGGCGTTCGCGAAGGCGTCGTTGATCTCATCCAGTTCCTTGAGCCGCTCGTACGGGACGTTGGCCTCGGCCAGCAGCACGTTCATATGGCCCGGCATGCGACCGGCCACCGGGTGGATCGCGAACTGGACGTCCACCCCGCGGGCCAGGAGCAGGTCCATCAGCTCGCGGACCGGAGCCTGGGCCTGCGCCACCGCCATCCCGTAGCCCGGAACGATGATCACGCTCTTGCCATACGCCATGAGGACCGCGGCGTCCTCGGCGCTGATGGTCCGCACCTCCTGATCGCCGGCTGCCCCGGCCACCGCGGCCCCGCCACCGGTTCCGAACGCCCCGAACAAAACGTTGAGAATTGACCGGTTCATGGCGCGGCACATGAGCTGGGTCAGGATCGCGCCCGACGCTCCGACCAGGGTGCCGGCGATAAGCAGCGCGTAATTGCCCAGTACAAAGCCCGTGGCGGCCACCGCAATGCCGGTGTACGCGTTGAGCAGGCTGATGACGACCGGCATGTCCGCCCCGCCGATGGGCATCACAATCAGCACCCCGGCCACCAGGGCGAGCCCAACGAAGACCAGGAACAGGGTCGTGTCGTTGGTCACAGAGGCGAGGGCCGCGGCCATCACCAGCAGGGTGGCCAGCAGCAGTCCCGCCACAACCCGCGAGCCGGGGTAGGTCACCGGGCGACCGGCGATGAACCCCTGGAGCTTGCCGAAGGCAACGGCCGAGCCGGTCAATGACACGGAGCCGATGACGGCGCCCAGCAGGGTGGCGATCATCGGGATGGTGGGCAGGAGCTCGCCGCCCGTGCCGCGCTCCGCAGTCGCGGTCAGGAACTCGGACACCGCGACCACGGTGGCTGCCCCGCCGCCGGCGCCGTTGAAGATGGCCACCATCTGGGGCATGGCGGTCATCGGCACCCGTCGGGCACCGACCACGCCGATGACCGAGCCGATCAGCCCACCACCAACGAGCACCCACCAGTTGCCGAACAGGCCGGGCTCGGTGAACACGGTCCATGCCACCACCAGGGCCATGCCGGCCGCGCCGATTAGGTTTCCCGTGCGGGCCGTCCGAGGCGAGGCCAGGAACTTCAGGGCCAGGATGAAGCTGACCGAACCGATCAGGTAGACCCCGAACGTGGCCAACTGCAGCAGGGTCACGGCTTGTCCCCCGGTTCCCCCGGTCGGCGGCGGAACATCTCCAGCATCCGGTCGGTGACAACGAAGCCGCCGACCACATTGACGGTGCCCAGGATCACCCCCAGCAGGCCCAGGCCCAGCTGAAGCGGGGTGTCGGCCGTCGCGGTCACGACGATGGCGCCGACCACGATCACGCCGTGCACTGCGTTGGCGCCCGACATGAGCGGGGTGTGGAGCATGGTCGGCACCTTGCTGACCACCTCGTAGCCCACGAACGCGGTCAGGACCAGGATGAGCAGGGCGTCGACCAGGGCCCGCGGGTCCAACGCCTCGGTCATGCCTTCGCCTCGCCGGCCTGCCCGCCCTCTGCCTGGGCGGCGAGGGCCGCAGCGGTTGCCTCGTGAATGATCTTGCCGCCGTGGGTGATGGTCGCTCCGCGCGTGATCTCGTCTTCGAGATCAAGGGTCAGCTTGCCGTCGTGGACCAGGTGGTCGACCAGGGTCTGGACGTTCTTGGCGTACATCTGGGTGGCGTGGGTCGGGACGGTGGCCGGGAGGTTGGTCAAACCAATGATCGTCACGTCGTTGTCGACCACCTCGCGCCCGGGTTCGGTAAGCTCACAGTTCCCACCCGCCTCCGCGGCCATGTCAACGATCACGCTCCCCGGTTGCATGGTGCGCACCATGTCGGCGGTTATCAGGCGCGGTGCCGGGCGGCCTGGAATGAGGGCCGTGGTGATGACGAAGTCGGCGGCCTTGACCCGTTCCGCAATGAGCTCGCTCTGGCGGCGTTGGTAGTCCTCGCTCATCTCGCGCGCGTACCCGCCCGCCGTCTCGGCGGACGCCTTCTCCTCCTCATTCATGGGCACCTCGACGAACGTGGCGCCCAGGCTCTCGACCTGCTCTCTGACCACCGGCCGGACGTCGAAGGCCTCCACCACCGCGCCCAGCCGACGGGCAGTTCCGATCGCCGTCAGGCCCGCCACTCCGGCGCCCATGATCAGGCCTCGGGCCGGACGGACGGTGCCCGCGGCCGTGGTGAGCAGCGGGAAGAACTTCGGCAGCCGGCCGGCTGCCAGCAGGACAGCCTTGTAGCCGCCGACCGTGCTCTGGCTGGAGAGCGAGTCCATGCTCTGGGCGCGGGTGATGCGCGGGATGGCGTCCATGCTGATGGCCGTAATCCCCCGCTCGGCCAGGCGCTCAGCGAGCCGGGGGTTGGCCAGCGTCCCCAGCGTGCCGATCAGCACGGCCTTGGGCCGCAGCATCTCGATCTCCTCGTCGCTGGGCCGCCCCACCCGCAGCACGAGCTCCGCCTTCCCATACAGGGCCGCCACGTCGGGAACCAGGGTAGCTCCCGCCTCGGCATAGGCCGCATCGGGAAAATGGGCGGCCTCCCCGGCCCCGGCCTGGATCAGGACCTGGTTGCCGCTGGCAACCAGCAGACCGGCGATCTGGGGGGTCAACGCGGCGCGCGTCTCGCCTTCGGCGGTCTCGCGCGGGACGGCGATCTTCATGCGGGCGTCAAGCAGCCTTCATGCGGGCGAAAGCCTAGCCGGGTAGAGGCGAGTAAGGGACAGAACGACGACCGTGCCCGCAATGGGCGACGGCCGGAGCCTGAGTCTACTCCAGCGACACCGCCACGCGCAGCGCGGCTTCGAGGCTGGGAGCCCCCTCCACCCGCAGTACCAGGCCGTTTTCCTCCCAGATCAGGGCGCTGGTGACGAGGCGCAGACTGGTGTCCACGAAATTCCCGTCCACGTCCCGGTAGAAGAAGGCGTGGGAACCGCCCTCGACCCACCACCCCGCCTGCCCGTTCACGGACACCGGCTCCACGCGGGTGCCCGAGGTGATCATCTTCTCGAACGTGTCCGGACCGATGTCGGCGCTGAACTGGGTCACGACCAGCTCGCCCCAGACCAGGGTCACGGTGCCGCCCTTGGGCACGTCGGCCAGGAACACGGCATCCGGCTGGCCCAGCTCCGCATCCGCCGGCAGCCGGATGGCGAACGGGACGGCGGCCTGGGCCTGGGCCAGGCTGGTCTGCGTCCCGTAGCCGCGGTTGGCGACCGACGCGATGGGCGTCGGCAACGGGGTGCCGTCGGCAAAGCGGATCTGGATGGCGCCGATGCCGATACCGATGGCTCCGGCAATGCCCCGATCGCCAACAGCCCGACCACGGCCAGCACCAGCGCGCGCTGGAGGGAACCGAACCGAGGCCACCAGCCGGCGCGCGGCTGGGCGACCAGCTGGGCGACCAGCTGGGCGGCGATCCCAGAGGCCAGCGGCGGCGTGGACGGGAACCGGATGGCGGCCGCCAGGTCGGACAGGGCGGCCTCCAGGGCTGGGTCGTATCGGTCAGACATCGCTATCGATCTCGGTGCGGAGGCGGGCCATGGCCCGCGAGAGGCGTGATTTCACCGTTCCGCGTGCCACGTTCATCACCGCCGCCATGCTCGCTTCGTCCATGTCCACGAACCAGCGCAACCCAATGACCAGTCGGTCATCGGCGCTCAGGCGGCCGATGGCTGCCAGAAGCGTCTCGCGACGCTCCTGGGCCAGGATCGACCCCTCGGGTGATGGGGCTGCACCACCCGAGAGGGGATCCTCCGCCAGGCGCAGGCCCAGGGCGGCCTGCCGCGACGAACGGCGCCGACGGTTGCGCGCGGCGTTGGCCACGATCCGCAGCATCCATGGTCGTGCCTCGGCCCCGCCCCGGAAGCTGGGCAGGGCGCGCCAGGCTCGTACGAAGCACTCCTGGGCCGCGTCGCGCGCTTCGTCGGCGTCGCCGCATACCAGGAATGCGGTGCGGAAGGCGATTTGCTCGTAGCGTCGCACCAGCTCCTCAAAGGCCGCGACATCTCCCTGCCGCGCCCGCTCCATCAGTTCCGCGTCGGACAGTGGACAGCCCTCCACCCGGCATCATCGATACACCGACGGTCGCCTTCCGGTTCCCGGTCCAGAGTATGGGGGCCGCTAAGCCGCGACCGACCGAGCAGGACCGACCGTACCTGCCGCCATGCGCTAGGCTGCCGGGACGTTGGTCGCACGCGAAACGCCCCACCCGGGAACCTCCGCCGAACCGGTTATCCGCACCGATCGGCTCACCAAGCACTACGGCGGGGGCCTCCACCGGCCGGGCCACGGGAGCGGAACGATCCGGGCCCTGAACGCCGTCAGCCTGGATGTCGAGTCGGGCGAGATCTTCGGGTTCCTCGGCCCCAACGGGGCGGGCAAGACGACCATGATCCGCACCCTGCTCGGGTACCTGCACGCGACGAGCGGGTCGGCGACCGTGCTGGGCCTGGACGTGGTGACGGATTCGGTGGCGCTCCGTCGGCGGGTGGGATATCTGCCGGGTGGGATGGCCGTGTACGGGTCCCTGAGCGGCTCCGCTTCGCTCGACTACTACGCCGACCTCCAGCAGCGCGAGCCGGTCCGCCGCGCGGAGCTCGCCGAGCGGCTGCAGATGCCCGAATCGGACCTGCGTCGGAGGGTGCGGGACTACTCGCGCGGGATGCGCCAGAAGCTGGGCGTCATCCAGGCCCTCCAGCACGACCCCGAGCTGGCGATCCTCGATGAGCCGACCGAGGGCCTGGACCCGCTCATGCAGCTCGCGTTCTACGAGATCCTCGAGGACCTCCGAGATGAGGGCCGGACGATCTTCATGAGCTCGCACTACCTGTCCGAGGTCGAGCGGATCTGCAACCGGGTCGCCATCATCCGCGCGGGGCACCTGATGGCCCTCCAGCATGTCGACGAGCTGCTCGCCCGTCGTAAGCGGCGGGTCACCCTGCGCTGGCGCGGCGGCACGCCCGACCTGTCCGAGGTTCCCGGCATCGCCGACGTGGTCGTCTTCCGCGACCGGATCACGGCCACCCTGTCGGGAGACGTGGCCCCGTTCGTGCGGGCCGTGGCTTCCCCGTCCCTGGTGGACCTGCTGATCGAGCCGGCTCGCCTGGAGGAGGTCTTCTTCGAGTTCTACGCCGGCGAGGACGCCGAGGGTCCCGGAGGCGCGGTGTGAGCTGGCGGATCTTGCGGCAAACGCTGTACTGGCAGCGCATCCGGCTGGTGGTGGTTGGCCTTGTCGCCTTTGCGTGGGGAGCCCTGGTGCCCACCTTCTACACGACCTTCCAGGACCTGTTCGCCGGCCTGGTTGAGGGCGGATTCCCCGAGAACCTGCTGAACTTCGGCTCGGGCAGCCTGTTCACGCTGGGTGGCGCGATGACCATCGGTGTTCAGCACCCGCTGGCCATCGGGTTCGTGGGAATCTTCGCGGTGGGCGCGGCTGCGGGCGCCGTGGCCGGAGAGCGCGAGGCGGGGACACTGGAGGTGCTCCTCGCCCGACCCCTGTCGCGGCGGCGGCTCTACGTGTCCGTGGGCGTCGCGATCATGGTCGCCATCGGCGTCACCTTGGCGTTCCTGCTTGCTGGCCAGGTGCTGACCATCAACCTGCTGGGCGTGGCGGACGAGATCGACCAGTGGCAGGTCCCCCTGGTCTGGGTGAACGGCATGCTGCTGTGGGGCGCCTTCGCCGCGTTCTCACTAGCGGCCAGCGTGAGCTTCGACCGCCGCGGCCCGGCCATCGGCCTGAGCCTGGCGTACCTGGGGATCAATTACTTCTTCGAGATCCTGGGGAGCTTCCTGCCCGACCTGGATTGGACCCAGGAGTACTCGCTGTTCCACCACTTCAACCCGGGCGAGATCGTGACCGGCAAGCTCGATCCGTTCGACCTGGCCCTGCTGGGGGTGGCTGTCGTCCTGCCCGTCCTGTGGGCGCTGATCTTGTTCCCGCGTCGCGACCTGGCGGCTCCCGCCTAGCCCTACTCCTCCCGCAGGGCGAGCCGCACCGCGCGCTCGATGTCCATCTGCTGGCCTTCGGCATACGCCGTGGCGTATTCGGGCGACTCCATCAACTTTTCGGGAAAGAATCCCGCGTACCCTCGGTTCAGAGCGCCCAGTCCACCCCCGGCCAGTCGCTCGGTAGCCGCGGCGTATCCGGCCAGGAGCATGGCGCGAATCGTGTCCCCCCCGGCATGGGCCGCTGCTGCGAACGCGTCGAACACGAGCGCATACCCCGAAACGTCATCGGTCTGGCGGAAGAGGTCGAGAGCCTCGCTCAGCACCTCATGCAGCCGATCCCGGTCAGTCTCGAGGAACGTCAGGCCCTGCATGTACAGGGTCCACGCGAGCATGAACCGATCTCCGAGGGGACGGAAGATGCCGAGCGCCTCCTCCAGGTCCTTCGCGGCGCCGGCGAAATCGCTGAAGAAGTACTCCGCGCCGGCCCGCGCCCACAGCGCGCGTCCGATCCCGAGCTGGTCACCCAGCCGTCGGTTGACCTCCAGGGCCTGGTTGGCGAGCTTGAGGGCTTCCTCCTGCTCCCCGGGATTCCAGGTGTAGGAGAAGGCCAGGTTGTACAAGGCATTGGCTTCCGCCCGGTCGTCCTGGCGTGCACGGGCAAGATCCAGGGTTTCCTGGTACCAGACCCGCGCGACGTCAAAGTCGCCCTGCCAGTACGCGATGCCCCCGGCCGCCTCGAGCGCAGCCTCGCGGGCAGCCGGGAACGCGGTGGCGTCCGGGAGCACCACCACGCGATCGGCGTACTTGCGCGCCTCGATGAGGTAGCCGCGCATCTGCCAGTAGCGCCAACAGGCGGTCAACAAGCGAAGCGCGGTCTCGGTCGCTCCCGACTCCACGGCCCAGCTCATGGCCGCCCGGATGTTGTCGCGCTCCAGCTCGTACCGATCCAGCCACTCTCCGGCCGCCGATCCCATCACCTCGCTTGCGCCGCGCTCGACAAAGGCGAGGATGCTGGCCGCATGGCGTTGCTGGTAGGTCTGCGCGTCGCCGCCGGCCGCCAACTGCTCGGCGGCGAACTGGCGAATGGTGTGCAGCATCTGGAACCGCGGCTCACCTCCGGGCGGGGACTCCTCCCGCAGCAGGCTCTTGTCGACCAGAGACGACACGACGTCGAGGGCGAGATTCCGATCGGTGGGCTCGAAGCACACCTCCTCGATCTGCTCCAGGCGCGCACCTCCCGCGAAGACGGACAAATGAGCGAAGGCGCGCTTGTCGTCGTCCTCCAGGAGGTCATGGCTCCACGCGATGGCGCCGCGCAGGGTCTGCTGCCGCTCCGGCAGGTCGCGGGCGCCACCCGAGAGGAGCCCCAACCGGTCGCTGAGCCGATCCAGGATGGCCTGCGGTGGGAGCACCCGGACCCGCGCCGCGGCCAGCTCGATGGCCAGCGGCAGGCCATCCAGGCGGACGCAGATCTCCGCCACCGCCGGCGCGTTGGCGTTGTCCACCCGGAAGTCCGGGCGCACCGCCATGGCGCGTTCAATGAACAGGGCAACCGACTCGAACTGGGTGAACTGTTGGAGCTCGGGAAGGTGTCGCGGGTCCGGCAGGCCCAATGGCGGGACGGGGTACTCCCGCTCCCCGTAGACGCGCAGCGGTCTGCGGCTGGTCGCCAGGACGGAGAGGCGCGGCGCCCGCGCCAGCAGCTCTCCGACCAGCGGGGCGGCCGCGTCGACCTGCTCGAAGTTGTCGAGGACCAGCAGAAACGCTCGGTCCCCGAAATGCTCCGCCAGCCGATCCACGGACGCGGCGCCCGGATCCATGAGGCCCATCGCTTGGGCCATGGTCGGCAGCAGCAGCTCGGGACGGGTAATGGGCTCCAGCGCCACGAAGTACACCCCGTCGGGGTACCGGTCGCTGGCCTCCGCCGCGACCTGCAGGGCGAGCCGCGTCTTGCCCGTGCCACCGGGGCCGGTGAGCGTCACGAGTCGATGCTCCGCCAGCAGCGCCAGCGCGTCGGCCACCTCCCGCTGCCGGCCGAGGAATGAGGTCAGCTGGAGGGGCAGATTGTTGGGCGTCGCATCCAGCGTCCGTGGAGCGGGGAACGAGGCCGGCAGGCCTTCGATGGCGAGCTGCCACAGGCGCTCCGGGCGCGAGAGGTCCTTGAGCCGATGCTGTCCGAGGTCCATGAGGCTGACACCTGGCGGCAGGCTGCCGGCGGTCAAGGCCTGGGTCGCGCCCGACACGAGCACCTGCCCGCCGTGGCCTGCGGCGGCCACCCGCGCCGCGCGGTGGACGTCAAGGCCGACGTAGTTGTCGCCGCCGAGCGTCCCTTCCCCGGTGTGGAGGCCCATCCGGACCTTCACCGTCGCGCCGCTTGGCCACGGTTCGGCGGCCAGGGCTCGCTGGGCCGAGGCGGCGGCGGCCGCCGCTCTGGGCGCGGAGGGGAAGACCGCGAAGAAGGCATCCCCCTCGGTGCTGACCTCGGTCCCTTCCCCGACCGCGATAGCCTCCCGCAGCAGGGCGTGGTGGCGTTCGAGCACCGGCGTGAGGGCATCACCCAGCGCTTCAAGCAGGCGGGTGCTGCCCTCGATGTCGGTGAAGAGGAACGTCAGGGTGCCGGTCGGCAGGGTGGGCATCGGGGCGCCTAGAGTAGCCGCCATGAGCAACGAGCTGGCGTCGCCGCTGCACCTGCTCGGCTCACGGCCGGTGCTGGCCGCCCTGCTGGGCGGGCTGACGATCGCGTTCACCGGGATCCTGGTGCGGGTGGCCGATGTGGAGCCTGCCACCGCCGCCGTCTTCCGCTGCCTGTACGCCCTGCCGGTGCTGTGGTGGTTGGCGCGCGCCGAGCAGCGACGGTTCGGACCCCGGGCTCCGGGCCAACGCCGGCTGGCGCTCATCGCCGGCCTGTTCTTCGCCGCCGACCTGGTGAGCTGGCACTACGCGATCGCCATGGTCGGGGCCGGGCTGGCGACCGTGCTGGGCAACACCCAGGTCGTCTTCGTGGCGGTCGCCGCCTGGCTGTTCTTCGGGGAGCGCCTCACCGCGCGGCTGGTGGGGGCACTGGTCATCGCGCTGGTCGGGGTGGTGCTCATCTCCGGCGTCATCGGCTCCGACGCCTACGGGGAGAACCCCCTGGCCGGGGTCGTCCTGGGCCTGTTCACCGGCGCCACCTACGCCGGGTTCCTGCTCGTCCAGCGCATGGGCAACCGCGACCCGCGGCGCCCCGCCGGTCCGCTGTTCGACGCCACTGCCTCTGCCGCGGCGGGGTCCGCACTGGCAGGCGTGGTCCTCGGCCAGGTCACGTTCCTTCCCACCTTGCCGGCCCACGGATGGCTCGTGATCCTGGCCCTCAGCGCCCAGGTGGTGGGGTACCTGCTCATCAGCGTCGCGCTCCCCCGCCTGCCGTCGGCACTGACCTCGATCGTCCTCCTCATCCAGCCGGTGGCCGCCGTCGGGTTGGCCATGCTCATCCTGGGCGAAGCGCCGTCGACGACCCAGCTGTTTGGGGTGGGCCTGGTGGTGGCCGGCGTGGTGCTGGCCACGGCCCGCGCGCCGCGTAGCGGGCAGGCCGCCGTGGCCGAGGCGGCGGAGGGTCCGTAGGGGTCGGCTATGGTTCGCGGCATGCCACCCGGACAGTTGCTCCTGTCGGGCACGGGCCGGCTGCTTGTGGCCCAGCCGCACGCCGCTGAGCCTCCAACCACGCTCTCGCCCTGGGCGCTGCTGATCCGGGACGGCCGGATCGGGTGGGTCGGGTCACCCGACGCAGCGCCGGCGGTGGACCGCTGGGAGGACCTGGGCTCCGCCCTGGTCAGCCCCGGGCTGGTGGATTCGCATACCCATCCCGTGTACGCCGGTGACCGCGCCGATGAAGCAGCTGCCCGGCTGGAGGGCCAGCCATACGCGGCGGGCGGCATCCTGCGCACCGTCGCCGCAACCCGGAAGGCCCCCGACGCCGACCTCCAGGCGCTGGTGGAGGGCCGATTTCGCGCTGCCCTGGCCGGCGGCACCACCACGTTGGAGGCGAAGTCGGGCTATGGGCTGACCACGGTCGAGGAGCTCCGCGCCCTGCGCATCATCGGTGCTGCTGCCGCCGCAGCCGGCATCCGGGTGGTCCGCACCTTCCTTGGCGCCCACGCCGTTCCCCCCGAAGCCGCATCGCTTGAGGCATACGTCGCCACTGTGATCGAGGACATGCTGCCCGCCGTGGCGGGCGAGGCCGAATTCTGCGACGTGTTCTGCGACCGCGGATTCTTCACGCCGGCCCAGGCGGAGGCGATCTTGACCGCTGCCCGCGGCCACGGAATGGGGTTGAAGCTGCACGCCGATCAACTGGCCCGAACCGGGGCTGCGGAGCTGGGAATCCAGCTGGGCGCGACGTCGGTGGACCATCTCGAGCAGCTCGACGCCGCGGGTGTGCGCGCCCTCGCGGCGTCGGCGACGGTCGCCACCCTGCTTCCCGGGCCGGCGGTGGCCATGCGCGACCGGCTCCCCCAGGCACGCGCGCTGCTGGACGCCGGGGCCAGCGTGGCGTTGGCCACCGATGCCAACGCCGGGACGTACGCCAACCCCTCCATGCCGCTGGTAATCGGCCTGGGAGCGACCGTCCTCGGCATGACCATGCAGGAGGCGATCGCGGCGGCCACCGCTGGCGGCGCCGCCGCCATCGGTCTGTCACATGAGATTGGTGTCCTGCGGGAGGGCATGACGGCTGACCTGGTGGCGTGGGATGCAGAGCACGAAGGCGCCTTCGCTCTCCGGTTGGGCGGCGTCGCACCGGCCAGAATCTGGATTGGGGGCGAGGAGCGAGCGCTTGGCTGACGCGAGAGGAGTGATGGATCGGTTCGATTTCGTCGTGATCGGGGCCGGGGTGGCCGGCGAGGCTGCCGCCAACCTGGCACGTCAGCGTGGGGCGAGCGTCGCGATCGTCGACCGCGACCTGGTGGGCGGCTCCTGCGCGTTCTGGGCCTGTATCCCGTCCAAGTCCCTCCTCCACTCCGCCGCGGTGCACGCGGGGGGCGGGGACTACCCGTGGTCCAGAGCATCCGACCGGCGGGACTGGAACATCAACCGCGAGGGAATCCCGTACCCGGACGACACCGGACACGCACAGCGCCTGGAAGCGGTGGGCGCGGTGGTCGTTCGCGGCTCCGCCCGACTGGACGGCCCGGGGCGGGTGGTTGTCCGCCACGAGGACGTGGAGCATGAGCTGGTAGCGGCCAACGTGGTCGTGGCGGTGGGCTCTGAGTCGCGGATCCCGGACCTGCCCGGACTGGACCAGATCCCCTACTGGACCAACCGCGAAGCGACCTCCGCCCGCGAACTGCCCAAGAGCCTGCTGGTCCTGGGCGGCGGCCCGACCGGGGTGGAGCTGGCCCAGGTCTACGCCCGCTACGGCGTTCCGGTGACCATGGTGGAGTCGCATCCCCGGATCCTGGCCCGCGACCATCCGCGCAACTCCGCCATCCTCCAGCGCGCCCTGGAGCGGGCGGGGGCGACCGTGCGGGTGGGCGTGCGGGCCGTCCGGGTGCATCCCGCAGCCGGCACCAAGGGCGCCCACCAGGTGGAGCTGGACGATAGGACCCGGGTCGGGGGGTCAGCGGTCCTGCTGGCCATCGGGCGCTCCTTCCCGCTCGAGGGGCTGGGATTGGAGACCGTCGGGGTTGATCCATCCGGGGGCCACCTACGCCCCGACGAGCGACTCCAGATCGCGCCCGGGGTATGGGTCGCGGGCGACCCCGCGGGTCCGGAGCTGCACACCCACGTGGCCCACTACGAGGGTGAGATGGTGGTCCGGATGGCCCTCGGCGACGACGTCCGGCCCGACCTGCGAGCCATCCCGCGGGCCACCTACACCGATCCGGAGACCGCATCGGTTGGTCTTCAGGTGGAGGAGGCCCAGAAGGCCGGAACGGACGCGGTGGAGTTCGAGGAGGACCTGGCCCGCAGCGCAAAGGGGTACACCGCCGAAGCCGAGGGCCACGTCATCGTCGTCGTCGACCGGGCGCGCAAGACCGTCGTGGGAGTGTTCCTGGCCGGTCCCGGCGCCTCGGAAGCGGTCCACGAGGCCGTGCTGGCCGTGAAGCTGCAGACCCCACTCGATGTCCTATCGGACACGATCCATGCCTTCCCAACGCTGTCCCGGGTGATGGGAGGAGTGTTCAACCGCGCGGCGCGCGAGCTGGGCACGGGATGAATCGGGAGATCGGTCGCTAGGCATGCGGGTCATGGAGCTGCGCCAACCGGCACCAGTCGCCAGCGGTCCACTGATCGCGGCCGAGCGCGCCACGCCGGAGCCCGGTCCGGGTGAGCTGCGCCTGGCCGTCGCCGCCACGGCCGTGTGCCGCACCGACCTCCAGCTGGTCGAGGGCGACCTGGAAGCCCGTCGCCTGCCCATCGTGCCTGGGCACCAGGTGGTGGGGCGGGTGACGGCCATAGGGGGAGGGGCCTCAGGCTGGGAGCTCGGCGACCGCGCCGGTGTCACCTGGCTGGCAGGATCAGATGGCACCTGCCGATACTGTCGGTCCGGGCGCGAGAACCTCTGTCTCCAGGCCACCTTCACCGGGTGGGACCGGGATGGGGGCTACGCGGAGGAGATGACGGTCCGGGCCGACGTCGCGGTCCGCCTTCCGGACACCTTTGCCGATGCCGATGCCGCCCCGCTGCTGTGTGGTGGTGTGGTCGGCCATCGGGCGCTGCGGCTGGCGGGCGTGCCGGCCCTGGCGGGGGACGCCTGGGCCGCGGCCGAAGATCGGTCCGAGCCGTTTCGGCTGGGCCTGTACGGTTTTGGGGCTTCCGCCTCGCTGGTCATCCAGGAGGCCATCCACCTGGGCTGCGTGGTCCACGTCGCCAGCCGCTCGGCGGAAGAGCGGGAGCGCGCCGTGGAGCTGGGCGCGGCCTCCGTCGGGGGCTACGCCGAGCCGCCGGCCCAGCCGCTGGACGCCGCCATCACGTTCGCCCCGGTGGGCTCGGTGGTGGTGTTCGCGCTCCACGATCTGGCCCCCGGGGGGACAGTGGTCATCAACGCCATCCACCTCGACCAGATCCCGGCATTCCCGTACCGGCTTTTGTGGGAGGAGCGCGGCCTGCGCAGCGTGGCCAACGTCACCCACCGAGATGCAATCGAGTACCTCGAACTGGCCGCCGCCATCCCGATCCGCACGTCCATCCGGCGCTATGGCCTGACGGAAGCAAACGCCGCGCTGGCGGACCTGGCCGCAGGTCAGATCGGCGCCGCGGCCGCCGTCCTGATTCCGGAGCGCTAGCATCGACTCGTGCGTTCGCTGCTAGCACGGCGCCTGCCGGGCTACCTCTTCGCCCTGGGCGGGGTGGCGGTCGTGACGCTCGGCATCCTCCAGCTGGGGGGCCTGAACCTGGGCAACGCGTCGATGTTGTACCTGGTGGTGGTGCTGCTGTCTGCCGCCGTGCTCGGCCGTGGGCCCGCCATATTCGCGTCGGTCGCGGCCTTCCTGGCCTCGAACTTCTTCCTGGTCGAACCGCGCTTCACACTTCGGGTGGCCGACCCCGATGAGTGGATCGCTCTCGTGCTGTTCCTCCTGGCGGCGGTCATCACCGGCCAGGTGGCGGCCAGCCAGCGTTCGCGGACCCAGCAGGCCGAAGAGCATGCCCGCCAGGCCCGGCTTCTGTACGACCTGGCGGTCCTGATGGCAGAGCCGAGCCTGGCCAAGGCGTTGGAGGCAGTCGCCGACCGAATGCGGCATGAGCTGGGTGTTGCCGCGGTCCGGATCGAGGTCAGCAATCGCGATGGGCGCAGCCTCGGCAGCGCCGGGGTCGGAGAGGCGGATGCCCTGGCCGCGCTGAAGAACGTGAGCACGATCAGCGCCGAGGTCCTGGGCAGCGGCCAGCTGCCGAGCGGCGAGGCGGCCGGGCAGCCGGGGAAATGGATACGGGTCTCGGCGCCGCACCCACCGGGCGATCCAGCTCCTGACTGGCGCGTGCTGCGGGCGCCCATCCGCAGCCCGGAGGGGGTCGTGGGGGAAGTCGCATTGGCCGCGAAGCTGGGCGCCGAGCTCGACGAAGCAGCCACCCGCCTGCTCGGAGCGCTCACCGCACAGCTGTGGCTCGCCATCGAACGGGCGAGGCTGCGCGAGGAAGCGACCGCCGCCGAGGTACTGCGCCGCACTGACGAGGCGAAGTCGGTGCTGCTCGACGCGGTGTCCCACGATCTGCGGACGCCGCTGGCCTCGATCATGGCCTCCGCCGGGAGCCTGCGCCAGGCCGATGTCGACTGGTCCGCCGATGAGCGACGGTCGTTCGCCGCCACGATCGAGCAGGAGGCGGAACGCCTGAATCGGATCGTGGGTAATCTGCTGAACCTGAGTCGGATCCAGGCCGGCATGCTGGTCCCCGACCGCTCGTGGTACGAGCCGGCGATCCTGATCCAGGAGACCCTGGATCGGCTGCGGCCGGCGACCGCGCGCCATCGGATCCGGGTCGAGCTGCCCCCGGACGAGTTGCCGCCGGTCCTGCTGGACTACTCGGAGATGGACCAGGTGCTCACCAACCTGATCGAGAACGCGGTGAAGTACTCGCCGGTCGGGTCCGAGATCGTGGTTTCGGCCCGGCTGGCGGATGGTCAGCTGCGGGTGACCGTCGAGGATTCCGGACCGGGCGTTGCAGCGGTCGCGCTGCCACACCTGTTCGAGCCGTTTTACCGCGCCGGCGAAGTGCGGCGGGGCGGCGGCAGCGGACTGGGGCTCGCGGTCGCGCGTGGCCTGGTCGAGGCCCATGGCGGCCGGATCTGGGCCGAGAACCGGCCCGAAGGTGGCGCTCGGTTCTGGTTCGCCATTCCCAGCCCCGCGGGCGCGGCATGAGACCGGCGCCGGGGGCGCGGATCCTGGTGGTCGACGACGAGCCGGGCATTCGGGAGACACTGGCGCGCAACCTGGAAGGTCACGGCTACCAGGTGCGCAGCGCCGAGACCGGGGCGCAGGCGCTCGAGGCGGCCGCGCGTTTCCAGCCGGATCTCGTCCTTCTCGACCTCGGCCTGCCCGACCTGGACGGGACCGAGGTCATCGAGCGCATCCGGAGCCGGACCAGCACCCCGATCGTCGTGCTCTCCGTGCGGGGCGCGGAGCGGGACAAGGTTCGGGCCCTGGAGCTGGGAGCGGACGACTACCTGACCAAGCCGTTCGGCATCGACGAGCTGCTGGCTAGGGTCAAGGTCGCCCTTCGCCACGCGTCGCGAACCCGGCAGGGTGCGGATCCGGTCTTCCGCAGCGGAGAGCTGGCGGTCGACCTCGACCGGCGCGAAGTGACGGCCGATGGCCGGCCGGTTCACCTGACCCCCACCGAGTACGCTCTTCTCGGCGCGCTGATCGCCGCCGGCGGCCGGGTGCTCACCGACCGCGCCCTTCTGCAGCGGGTGTGGGGGCCGGAGTACGGCTCCGAGAACCACTACCTGCACGTCTACGTCGGACGGCTCCGCAAGAAGCTGGAGCCCGATCCAGCGCGGCCGCGGTACCTGCGGACCGAGCCGGGAGTGGGATACCGCCTGGTCGAGCTGGAGGCGGATGAGTAGCCGGTCCTTTCAGGGCCGGGTCCGATATTGAGCCGATATTGAGCCGATAGCGCTCGCCCGTTGACACCCCGTTGAGGGGCGGCAGGCCAGGATCGAGCCATGACCGGCCATCAGGAGACGCCCGAGTCCGGCGTTGAGCGAAAGTTGCGTGTCGTCGACGACACGCACGTGCCGCTGCAGGCGCTCGCGTCGTTGCAAGCTGCCTGCGAGATTCTGCGCGACGCACGCGAGCCCTTGACCTCCATCAGCGTCAGCGGACGGCTTCCGGATGCCGCTGTCGGCGCCATGCCGGTCCTCTCCGCGGCCGAACGGCTGGCGGTCGAGTACGGCCTCGCCGTCGACCTGCGCCTGGACGGCGCCGCCTACGAAGTCCACTTCCACCGGCGAGCGAGTTGACCGAAGGCGGCAAACCCCAGGGCTCGCGCCCTAGACGGGTAGATCCCTACCTCGAGGTCCGCGAGTCTCGCCCCGGCCGACGGCCCGGCGATGCGTACATCCGCATCGTGCGCCCCTTCGACGAGGAGTTCGAGCGCACCGAATCGGGACACCTGATGGCGACCGAGGAGACGCTGCTGGAGCGCGCCGGTTGGCAGCGGCAGGTGGGCCGTATCCGCGCCGCCCTCTTCGGCCGCCCGATCTCAAGCGAGCATGAGGAGCACGAGCGGCTGACCAAGACGAAGGCCTTGGCGGTGTTCAGCAGCGACAACATCAGCTCGTCGGCCTATGCCACCGAGGAGATGATGCGGGTCCTGCTGGTTGCCGGCGTCGGCGCCTTCAGCCTGATCATGCCGCTGACCATCGTGATCGCCGTGGTGCTGGCCGTGGTGGCCACCTCCTACCGGCAGACCATCAAGGCCTACCCCAACGGTGCCAGCAGCTACATCGTCGCCAGCGACAACCTCGGCCCCCCAGCCGGCCTGGTGGCCGGCGCCGCGCTCCTCATCGACTACACCCTGACCGTCGCGGTATCGGTCTCGGCCGGTGTGGCGGCCGTTACCTCGATCGTCCCATCGCTGTTCGGCGAGCGGGTCTTGATTTCGGTCGTCATGGTGATCGCGCTGACGATCGGCAACCTGCGGGGCGTGCGGGAGTCGGGGACCATCTTCATGGCGCCAACCTACCTGTATCTCGTCGTCGTGTTGGGCATGATCGGATTCGGCCTGGTGGCGGTCGCCACCGGATCCATCCCTCCGTACCACCCGCCCGAGGCATGGCTGGCGGCCGAGGCCGGCACCGAGACCCTGGGGTTGTTCCTCATCCTGCGGGCCTTCTCGTCAGGGGCGGTGGCCTTGACCGGGGTCGAGGCCGTCTCGGACGGGGTGCCGGCCTTCAAGCCGCCGGAGTGGCGCAATGCACGCGTCACTCTCACCTGGGCGGCCGCCCTGTTCGCGGTCCTGTTCATCGGGATCAGCCTGCTGGTCAGCGCGCTGGGCATCGTGCCCGATCCCAGCGAGGAGCAGACCGTGCTCAGCATCCTGGCCCGCCATCTGACCGGGGATGGGCCGTTCCTAGTGCTGGTCCAGGTCTCAACCGCCCTGCTCTTGATCCTGGCCGCCAACACCAGCTTCGCCGACTTCCCACGACTCTCGTCGTTCCTGGCCCGGGATGGGTTCATGCCCCGCCAGTTCGGCCTTCGGGGAGATCGGCTCGCGTTCTCGACCGGGATCCTCGCGCTGGCGGGCTTGGCCATCGTCCTGCTCATCGCGTTCCAGGCCAGCGTCACGGCCCTGATTCCGCTCTACACCCTGGGCGTGTTCGTGGCCTTCACCCTCTCCCAGTCGGGGATGGTTCGACGCTGGTGGCACCGCCGCGAACCCGGGTGGCGCCGGGGCCTGCTCATCAATGGACTGGGAGCGACTACCACCGCCGTCATCGTCCTCATCGTGGCGTCCAGCAAGTTCCTCCAGGGCGCCTGGTTGGTGATGATCATGGTTCCGTTCCTGGTCGGGCTGATGCTCGCCATCCGGCGCCACTACCGCGCCATGTCGCTCGCGATCGAGGCCACGGCCACGATTCAGCCGAAAATCGCCGCCAGGCCGATCGTCGTGGTTCCGGTCGCCCGCCTGGACAGCCCGGCCCTCGACGCCCTCGGGTTCGCCCGTTCGATCAGCGACGATGCGCTGGCCGTCCACGTGGCCTACGACCCCGAGACGGCGCGCGAGCTCACCGAGCGCTGGGGTGAGGTCGGCGGCAACACCGAGCTGGTCATTGTCGAGTCGCCGTATCGGGCCATGATCGGCCCGTTCCTGCGCTACCTCGATGCCCTTCAGCAGCAGGACCCGGACCGCCGCATCCTCGTCATCCTGAACGAGGTGGTCCCCCGCCACTGGTGGGACATCCTGCTCCACAACCAGACCGCCCTCCGGCTCAAGCTTCGGCTGTTCTTCCGGCACAACACGATCGTGGCCGACGTGCCGTACCACATCCCCGACACCCACTAGATCTCATCTCCTTCTCATCTTCATCGGCCTAGGCTTATCCGATGCATTCGTTCCGAAGCTCCTCGGTCACGCTTGGGCTGCTGAGCGCTTTCCTGGTCAGCGCTTGCACCAGCACGAGCACCATTCCGCAGCCCGACGCGGGTGATCTCCCGGTCGCGCCCGAGAGCGCGCGGGTCGACCTCGCGATGCCGACGTTTTCGAACCCGACCAACGTGACGAACCCGCTCTTCCCGGTCTCGTCCCAGGCGTCGGTCCTCCTGGTGGGAACGGTCGACGGCATGGCGTTCCGCACCGAGGTGACCCTCCTGGCGGAGAATCGGATCATCGAGTGGGGCGGGCAGAGCGTGGAAGTCCTGGTATCCCAATACGTGGCGTACCTCGATGGACGGATCCACGAGGTCGCCTTCGACTTCTACGCGCAGGCCGACGACGGGTCGGTCTGGTATTTCGGCGAGGATGTCTTCAACTTCGCCGATGGCGCCATCGCCAACACGCACGGGACCTGGATCGCCGGTCGGGATGGCCCGGCGGCCATGATCATGCCGGCGGACCCCAAGGTGGGTGACGTGTATCGGCCCGAGAACATCCCGGGCCTTGTCTTCGAAGAAGTCACGGTCCAGCAGGTGGGCCAGACGCTGGATGGTCCGCTCGGATCGATCGAGGGCGGGATCGTGGTCCAGGAGCTCCACATGGATGGGGGGACCGAGGACAAGACATTCGCTCCCGCCTACGGGGAGTTCTTCACCAGCGACGGCGTCGACACCGAAGCGCTGGCCATGGCCGTACCGACCGACGCGGCGTCAGAACCGGTGCCGGACAGCCTGGTCACGATCACCGAAGGGGCCGCCACGGTCTTTGCGGCAGCCGACGCCGGGAGCTGGGACGCAGCGTCAGCCGCAATCGAGGACATGACCACCGCCTGGACCGACTACGCCGCGGGCGACGTGCCACGCCTGGTCGAGCCCTTGATGGCAGAGGCGCTCGACGCCCTGAACCAGGCGATTGACGCTCAGGACGCCGAGGGGGCACGCCAGGCTGCGATCAACGTCGCGCAATGGAGCCTCGACCTGCAGCTCCGCTATCGACCGGCCACCGAGGTTGACCTCGGCCGCTTCGACCTGTGGCTGGCGCAGCTCCAGCTCGACGCGGCGGCCGAGGATGCTGACGGGGTCAACGGCGACCTGCTCACTCTGGACTACGTCCGCGACCGGATCCTGCATGCGATGGACGCGTCAACGGTCGCGGAGCTGAACCTGGCCCTGGAGGAGCTCCAGACCTCAGTCACGGATGGAGATTTCGCGACGGCGACCGAGATTGCCCAGGGACTACGAGACCTCGTGGCGGGGCTGTGACTCAGTCGGCCGTGGGGAGCCGCGCGAACAGGTCCACGCCGTTCCCGTCCGGGTCGCGGACAGTCGCGTAACGCTGGCCCCAGAACGCGTCCCAGGGCTCGAGGTGCCCCTCGTAGCCGGCGCTGACCAGATCGGCATAGATCTGGTCCACCTCGGCCGGATCGGCACACAGAAACGCCAGACCGATGCGGTGTCCGCCGCCAGTCGGCGGCGTCCAGGTCGGATCGAACGATTTGATGTTCTCGACCGTGTCCCATGCCATCCGCAGCCCACCGGGCAGTGTCGCCTCGACGTGATCCTCCGCGTCCACATCGTTCGCGATCTCCAACCCGAGCTTGCGGTAGAACGCCAGCGATCGGGCCAGGTCGTCGACCACCAGGCCGATCAAGTCGAATCGCGCAGTCATGTGGTCACCTACTGGTCCTCCGTGGACTCGGTCTGCGCGCCTTCCTCGATTGGTTCCTCGTGGACTCGGCTCGCCTCCACCATCGTCGGCCGGCCGTCGCGATCCTTCCACCGGGTAACGAGATGGATCGTGTCACCCTCCCCCACGAGGCGCATCACAGCCCGATAGCCGGTAGCTGTCGTCTCCACCGACTCGATGCCGGCCTCGGTCAGAGGGAGCGGCAGCATGGCCACGATCGGGCCCAGGTTCGACCGCAGTTGGCTACTCAGCTCCTCGGCGGCCTGACCGATGTCGCCGGCAAGAAGCGCGTCGAAAAATGCCTGGGCGTGATCCCGTACGGCCTGCTCATCCATCGGCTCGGGTCATTATGCCCAACGCACTGCGATCCGAGTGTCACACGGTTATGACGACTTTCCCTTCGGCGTGTCCTTCTTCCAGATACCGGATGGCGTCGGGGACCTCACTCAGCGGGTAACGCCTGGCTATGACCGGGGTTAGTTTTCCGCCTTCAATGAGCTCTGTCAGCGCGAGCAGGTCCGCGCTACTGTTCTGCGACAGGAACGGGAGCATCCTCTGGCTCCCGAACCGTGACAGAAGGACCGCTCTGAGGATGCGAGTCACAGGTCCGATCCAATTGCCGGCCCCGGGGCCGACCATCACGAGAGTCCCATTCGGTTCCAAGACGCGCCTGCAATCAGGCAGCGAGCGGTTGGCCGCGACATCGAGCATCAGGTCATACCGCGCCCCGCTTCGCGTGAAGTCCTCTCGGCTATAGTCGATGACATGGTCGGCGCCGATCGATCGGACCATGTCCACGTTCCTCGTGCTGCAGACCCCGGTCACGACCCCTCCGAACACCTTGGCAAGCTGCACCGCGAAGGTGCCCACGCCTCCCGCCGCACCATTGATCAAGATCTTCTGCCCTGGCTGAATCTGTCCTTTGTCACGCAGACCCTGCAGGGCGGTCATCCCCGCGACGGGTACGGCCGCAGCTTGCTCGAACGTCAGGTTGGCCGGCTTCAGGGCGAAGTCTTGCTCTGTACCGCGAACGTACTCCGCAAATGCGCCGCCGCGGGTGCCGAACACCTCATCACCGGTCTGAAATTGGGTCACGTTCTTGCCAACCGCCTCGACGCGTCCTGCCACGTCAACGCCCGGAACTTTCCTGGTTGGTTTGCGCAGCCCTTCCCCCATCCGCGCGAGGTAGGGCAGGCCTCTCAAGAGGTGCCAGTCAAGGGCATTGACAGAAGCCGCATGCACCCGTACGAGGACGCTGTCATCGTCGACCACCGGCTTGTCGATGTCCTTCAGGCTCAGGACATCCGGGGATCCGTACCTGTCGTAGACGATCGCTTTCATGGGGTGGGTCCAATCCTTGCTGACTGCTGATTCGTACGTTGTAAGATAAGTCGTACGCTGTAAGATTGTCAAGGCCCATGGCTACCCAAACCGAACCGAGCGCAAAGACCCGATTTCCCTTGAGCAGGGACCGGGTGTTGCGCGCCGCCATCGGCCTTGCCGATGAACGCGGAATCGAGTCGGTCACCATGCGCAAGCTCGCCCAGGAGCTCGGGGTCGAGGCCATGTCGCTGTACTACTACGTGGCCAAGAAGGACGACATCCTGAACGCCATCGTCGATCTCGTCGTGAGCGAGATCGAGCTGCCGTCACCGGGAGCCGATTGGAAGGCGGCCATCCGCAAGACCGCGATCTCGGCCCACGACGTGTTGGTGCGACACCCCTGGGCGGCGAGCCTCATGTTGTCGGCAACCGGGGCCAGTCCAGCGCGATGGCGATATGTGGACGCGATTCTCGGATGCCTTCGGGGAGCGGACTTCTCGGCCGACATGACCGATGATGCGTATCACGCGCTGGACAGCCACATCACGGGGTTCACGTTGTGGGAGGTGCAGTTCCAGATCGACCCGGAGACGCTACCCGACTTGGCGGCGACCTTCCTCCGGGAGCTCCCGGCCGACAAGTACCCCCACCTCGTCGAGCATGTCCATCAGCATCTCCAAGAGCGCAGCCCGGACGATGAAGGCGCGTTCGCGTTCGGGCTCGATCTGATCCTGGACGGCCTAGAGAGAATCCGCGACACGGCCGGAGATTTGGCTGGGGCGGAAGGATTCGAACCTTCGATCTCCTGATCCAGAATCAGGCGCCGCCCCGGAGGCCCTCAGCGGCCGTCTTTAGCCAAGATTCGTGCTCAGACTCGGCCCACGCCTCGTCCTCGCATCTTCCCCTTGACAGTCGCCAGTCCTATCGGCGTTACTTGTCAGAACAACCTGTACGGACATACGGACAGAAGCCGTCTCGTGCACAGCTCCGAACCACCCAGGGTAATCATCGTGACCGGCGCGACGAGTGGCATCGGCCGAGCGGCCGCCGTGGCGCTTGCGCGCCGCGAATGGCACGTCATCGCATCGGGCCGCGACGCCGAGCGGGGTGATGCCGTCGCCGAGGAGATCTCGTCCGTTGGCAACGGCGAGTTCATCGCAGCGGACCTGTCGAAGCCCGACGCGCCGGAGCGCCTCGTCGCGGAGGTTGTCCGGCGCCATCAACGTCTCGATGGCCTCGTAAACGACGCCGGCATACATACGCTCGCGGACACCGTCGAAACCAGGCCGGAGGACTGGGACGCAATTCTCGGGGTGAACCTGCGAGCGGTATTCCTGCTCTGCCGGGCGGCCATCCCGGTAATGGCCCGTTCGGGGGGCGGCGTGATCGTCAACGTGGCGAGCGAAGCCGGTCTCGCCGCGATCCCCCGCCAGGTCGCGTACAACGTATCCAAGGCGGGCATGCTGATGCTTTCCCGCAGCATCGCCGTGGACCACGCAACGCAGGGAATCCGCGCGGTTTCCGTGTGCCCAGGGGCAACCATGACCCCCCTCGTGCGCGAGGCTATCCGGTCGGCCCCCGATCCCGAAGCGCACGAGCGCAGCCTTGCGTTCAGTCGACCTGCGCGGCGGCTAGGAACCGTCGAAGAGATCGCCACTGCCATCGCGCTCGTGGCAAGCCCGGAGTTGGAGTTCATGACCGGCTCGGAACTGGTCATCGATGGCGGCTTCACCGCCACGTGAGTAGAGGAGGACAAAGGATGTACATCATGTCGGACCGCAGCGCGACGGGTGCCGTGCTGCTGATGGTCGTGCTCGTGCTCGCCGCCTGCACCCCCAGCGCGTCTGCGCCGGCCACCGGCGACGACGCGACCCCGGGGGCGACCGAAGGCGTCAGGAAGATCGTGATCGGCTGGACGCCGCCTGACATCACGGGCGTTTTTCAGACCGCGACGGATTTCTTCGAGCTGGCTGCCGCCCAAGCGGGTGAGCACGGCATCGAGGTCGAGGTGATCTCGCGCTCGCCTGCCACACACGTGGACTTCGCCGACCAGCTCGCCATCGTCGAGGATTTCATCACGCAAGGTGTCGACGTCATCGCCATCTCGCCGGCCGATACAGAGGCCATCAAGCCTGCGATCCAGCAGGCAAATGATGCCGGCATCCCGGTGATCATGGTCAACCTGCTCGAGGAGCAGGAGGGGGTGGAGATCGCGTCGTATGTCGGGTTCGACAACACCGAAGCAGCAATGGTCTCTGGCTACGCGGTGCTCGACTACTTCGGCGGCCCTGGGGTGCTCGGAGACGGTGAGCAGATCGAGGTCGCCGATGACCAGTATCTCGATCTTGAGTGGTGGGAGTCGATCTATGAGGGGGTCGATCTCTCGGGCATCGAGGCGCGTGGGGTCATCATCGAAGGCATCGCCGGCACCTTCTTCTCGCAGACGCGAGTAGACGGGTTCAACACCGTTGTCGGAATGGCCGAGGGCGTCGAGATCCTCGCCGAGCCGATCGCCGCGGACTGGAATCGAGAGAAGGGCATTGCGGCGGCGGAGGACTTCCTGTCGCGATTCGGACCCGATGAGCTCGACTTTATCTGGGCCGCGTCGAACGAGATGGGCCTCGGCGCTATGCTCACCGCGGAGCGCCAGGGTCGTCTCGACGCGAGCGGCGGCTCGACGCCGCCGGAAGCCGGCAAAGTGTCGATCTTCACCAACGACGTGACCCCGGAGTCGACCGACGCCATCCGCGAGGGGCGCCTGATCGCGGAAACGCACCATGGGTTCCCCGAGTGGGGATGGTTCGGCACGGCCTTCGCGGTGCGTCTGGCATGCGGCCTCGACGTACCGCAGTTCGAGGACATCCGCCCACGAACGGTGTGGGAGGCGAACGCTGACCAGTTCTATCCGGAACCGCTGCTGCCGGAGATTGACTGGGACGACATCCGAGCCAACTGCGAGCGCTGACGCGATCTCGTGTCTGTCCTTGAGCTTCGCGAGATCTCGAAGGCATACCCGGGAACAGTAGCCCTCGCCGGCGTCGACCTCGATGTCGACGCCGGCGAGGTTCATGCCCTGCTCGGGGAGAACGGCGCCGGCAAGTCGACGTTGATGAAGGTAGTAGCGGGCGCCGTCCGCCCCGACGCCGGGTCGATGCGCATCGACGGTCGCGAGATACCGCTCGGGTCCCCCGCGGTCGCGCGCAGGCACGGGATCGGGATCGTGTTCCAGGAGCTGAGCCTCGTGCCCACGATGTCCGTGGGAGAGAACGTGATGCTCGGCCAATGGGAGGAGCGCCGATTCGGCGGCGTCGATGTCAGCCGAACCATCGGGCGAGCGCGCGAGTACTTAGCGCGCGTCGGTGTAGACGTAGCGCCCGAGCGTCGCGTGCGCCACCTCGGGATGGCCGAGCGCCAGCTCGTTGAGATCGCCAAGGCGCTCTCTCGCGAGGTGAAGGTCCTTCTCCTCGATGAACCCACTTCCGCCCTGTCGGAGCGCGAGTCGCACAGGCTTTTTCAGGTCGTCCGTGACCTCACGGCCCAGAACGTCGCCGTGATCTATGTCAGCCATCGTCTTCCGGAGGTTCTCGAGATCTCGAATCGGGTCACGGTCCTCCGCGATGGCAAGCTGGTGGGGTCGCTGGCCACCTCGCAGGCGTCCGAGGCCGAGCTCGCACGGCTGATGGTCGGCACCGCGCTCGATCTCAATCGGCGCACCGCCGACAGTCGGTGGCCAGCCGACCACGGTCAGCCGGTCGTTCGTGCGCGCGGTCTCGCGCGCCCGCCGCGCCTCAAGCCCTTCGATCTGGACCTGCGCGCCGGCGAAATCGCCGCCGTCTTCGGCCTCGTCGGTGCGGGCCGTTCGCGTCTGGCGCGGACGCTTTTCGGTATCGAGCCCAGCACCCAGGGGTCGCTCGAGCTGTTCGGCAGGCGCGCCGTGGTGCGATCGCCGGCTGACGCGATCGCGCTCGGCGTCGGGTACGTTGGCGAAGATCGCGCGGTCGGCTTGGTTCCTCGGATGACGGTCGCCCAGAACATCACACTGGCGTCGCTTGCGCGCCTCGGGCGCCGAGGACTACTGGATCACACCACGGAACACGAGCTCGGGAGTCGCTATGTCCGCGAGCTCAATATCCGCACGCCTTCGCTCGAGCAGCCCGTCTCGGCGCTGTCAGGTGGCAATCAGCAGAAGATCCTGCTCGCGCGCTGCCTCTGTTCGGGCGCCCGGTTCCTCATCCTCGACGATCCGGTGCGCGGGGTCGACGTGGGAGCCAAGGAAGAAGTGTTCCGCATCATTCGAAACCTCGCCGACGACGGAGTGACGATCCTGTATCTGACGTCGGAACTGCGCGAGGCGCGTGCTCTCGGTCATCGCGTGCTGGTCATGGCAGGTGGTGGAATCGTGGCTGGGTTGCCACCCAGCGCCAGCGAGGACGAGATCATGACTCTCGCAGGAGGTGCACGTGTCTGATCCCGGCTTCCGGCCCATCACGGATCGCATCCAGGCGCGTGCGGCGAAGGTGCTGCTCGGATCGGGCGGTCTGGGCGGCGCCATCTTCATCCTGGTCGTGCTGATCCTCGTCTTCGCCGTAGCGGCACCGGGATTCATTGGGACCGGCAACCTGCTCAACATCCTTCGCCAGTACTCGGTGGTCCTCATCCTGGCCGTCGGCCAGACCCTCGTCATCATTTGCGCCGGGATCGATCTCTCGGTCGCGGCGGTGGCAGCGCTTTCAGGCAGCGTCATGGGAGTGGCATACGCGCACCTTGGACTCCCCGCGCCGGTCGCCATCGGGCTGGGGCTCGCTTCGGGCTTCCTGGTCGGCGCGTTCAACGGTCTCGTGATCACCAAGTGGGGGGTCCCGGACATCATCGCGACGCTGGGGACACTCACCGCGGTCCGCGGTATCGCGCTCCTCACGACCGGCGGCCTGCCGGTCCCGGATTTCTCGCAGGTCGTCGAGGGTCGCCGCATGCCGCCAGAGGTGACTCTCTTCGGCTCCGGCGACGTCTATGGCTTCCCCTTGATCATCGTCGTGGCCGCTGCTTGCGTGCTCATCGGCTGGTTCATCCTCAACCGGACGAAGCTCGGGCGCACCATCATCGCCGTGGGCGGCAACCGCGAGGCGGCCCGGGTCTCCGGCATCGACGTCGACCGCACCAGGTTCTGGGTGTACGTCATCTCGGCGACGCTGGCGGCGGTCGGCGGGATGTTGCTCGCCGGCCGGCTCGCGTCGGCGAACGCGCTCATGGCCAACCTCATGGAGCTCGATACGATCGCTGCGGTGGTCATCGGTGGCACGGCGCTGTTCGGCGGCGAGGGACGGGTGAGCGGCACGGTCATCGGGATCTTCATCATCGGAGTTCTCGCCAACGGCTTGAACATCCTTGGCCTGTCAGACTTCTGGCAGCGCGTCGTGACCGGGCTCATCATCATCATCGTCGTGGCGATCGACCAGTGGCGGCGCCGGGTCGGCGCACGGGAATCGACATGAGCGAGCTTGGCGTCGCCCTCATCGGAGCCGGCCGAGCCGGCCTCGTCCACGGGCGAAACTTCGCAGCCGGGATCCGAGAAGCGAGGCTGCTGGCGATCGCAGATCCGGATACCGAGCGGCGAGCGGCAGCGGCCGCCGAGCTGGGCGTCGATCTGAGCTTCGCCGACCCGCTGGCGGCGGCTACGCACGATGCTATCGACGCGGTTGTCATCGCCAGCCCCACGTTCGCACACCACGACGTCGCGCTCGCCGCGCTCGAGGCGGGAAAGCACGTCTTATGCGAGAAGCCCATTGCCTCGACGCTGCAGGATGCGGTGGCGATGGCCGACGCGGCAGAGCGCTCCGGCCGGACGTTCCTCATGGGCTTCGTGCGGCGCTTCGATGCCCGCTTCCGGCGCGTCGCCGAGCGCATCGCGGCGGGTGACATCGGTGAACCGCTGTACGTGCACTCGACCGGCCGCGGACCTGGCCTCCCACCCGAATGGGCGTGGAACCCGGAGCGCTCCGGTGGACTCATCGCCGAGGTGAACTCGCACGACATCGACAGCATCCGTTGGCTTTCCGGCCAGGAGGCGACCCGCGTCTACGCCGTCGGCCGCGCCGGCAAGCGTCCCGACCTGGCGGCGTCCCACCCGGGCTTCGTGGACCTTGTGGCGGCCACGATCGAGCTGTCGGCGGGTGCGGTCGCCCACCTCGACGGCGCCTGTCCGTCGGAGTACGGCTACGACGCGCGTGTCGAGGTCTACGGAACGGAAGGCACGATTCTGGTGGGCGGGCCTACCGAGGCGACCGCCATGCTCGTACGAAAGGGCGCGGCCATCACCGATGCCGTCCGGTCGTGGCGCACGCTCTTCAGCGACGCCTATCGTGAGGAGGATCGTCACTTCATTGCCGCTGCCCTCGGGCAGGAAGAGCCGCGAACGTGCGCGCGGGACGGAGTGGACGCGCTGCGCGTCGTTATCGCGGCGAACCGCTCGATGCAGACCGGGCAACCGGTATCCATCGACGAGGTCGCGCCGTGAGAGCGGCCCGGATCGTCGGCCCGGGCGTGGCTGAGGTGGCCGAACTGCCTGACCCCACCCCTGCCGCCAACGAGGTCGTCATCGAGGTCGCGTTCGCCGCAGTGTGCAGCACCGACCGCAGGCTCGTGCGCCGTGGAGAGCTTGTCGGGCGGATTCCCGGCCACGAAATCGCGGGCCGCCTGGGTGACGGCACGCTCGTTGGCGTTCATCCGGACACGGGCTGCGGCCGCTGCCCACGGTGCGATGCAGGTCAGACGAACCGGTGTGCGCAGCGCCGCTCGGTTGGAATCGACCGGGACGGCGGGTTCGCCGAGAGGGTCGTCGTGCCTGCGGCGCACGTGATTCCCGTCGATGGTGTGCCTGCGGAGCTCGTGCCGCTGCTCGAGCCGCTCGCCTGCACGCTGCACGCCGCGACTCGCCTGCGGGCCGCGGCGGGGGAATCCGCCGTCGTCGTCGGTGGCGGGGCGATGGGGATCTTCGCGATGTGGGCGCTCCAAGCGCGCGGCCTACGCGTCTTCGTTCGCCAGCGCAGCCCACAGCGACGCCGCCAAGCCCAGGAGCTCGGTGCGACCGGCGTCATCGAGGCATCCGACGACGTGAGCGCCACCATGGATATGCCGCCGGACGTCGTCGTCGTCACCGCACCCGGTCCTGAGCCGCTCGCGTGGGCGCTGGCGCACGTTGCGGAGGGGGGTCGGGTGCACGCGTTTACCGGCAGCCCTGACGGCGCACTGGTGGACGCGAACATCATCCACTACCGACATCTCGACCTCGTCGGCAGCACTGGCTCGGGTCTTGTCGACTATCGCGATGCACTCGAACTGGTTCGCTCCGGCGCCATCGACCTCGCGCGACTGCCGAGGACGGAGATCGACCTGGAGGGTCTCCCGGCCGCCATTGCGGCACCGGGCGTCGGCGCCGCACTTCGCACCGTCGTTCGTCTGAGGAGGCAGGCCGCATGATCCCGAACATGGAGCCGTTTACGAGATCGATCGACCTGCTGTCCGGCGCGATCGCCGCGGACGCGGTCGTCGAGGACCGACGCGTCGCGGATCTGCGCGGCTACTACCTCGACGACTCTGGTGCCGAGCCAGATCGCATCATCTACCGCGTTTACGCCGTACCGGTTCCGGAGGCCAACAGCGAACTCCAATGCTCGACGACGGTGATCGAGCCCGGCCGCATCGGCCGTGAATACCACATGACTAAGGGGCACTTCCATGCGCATCGGGACCGATCGGAGGTTTACCTCGGCCTTGCGGGCGATGGATTGCTCATTCTCGCCACCGAGGACGGACGCCATCGGGTCGAGCCGATCCGCAAAGGGAGCCTGTCCTACGTGCCCGGCGGCTGGGCGCACCGGAGCGTCAACCTCGGCGATGAGCCGCTCGCGTTCTTCGCGGTCTATGTCGGAGATGCGGGCCACGACTACGCGACCGTGGCGGAGCATGGGTTCCCGGTGCGCGTGATCGAGGGCGATGACGGGGCTCCGCTGGTCAAGCAGCACCCCGGACATCGGCGCTGAGGTGCCATGCCAGTCTTCGTCGGATGCGATCTCGGAACGATGGGGAGTAAGGCCGCGGTGGTCGGGGATGATGGAACGATCCTGGGTGCGGCGCTCGAGGAGGTTCCTCTGCATCGACCGCGAGCCGGTTGGGTCGAACAGGATCCGCTTGAGATCGAGGCGTCTGCCCACCGGGTGATCCGCCGCGCGCTGGATGAGTCGGGGGAGCGCGGGGAGATCGCCGGCATCGCGTTCAGTGGCCAGATGTCGGGCATCGGGACGATCGGCGCCGGCTTCGAGCCCGTCACGCACTACGACTCCTGGCTGGATACCCGCTGCGAACCGTACATCGACCGAATGGCTGAGTGGGCAGGACGGGTTGTGGAGCTGTCCGGCTGCCCGCCGACCTACTCGCACGGTCCGAAGATGCTGTGGTGGCGGCACGAGCGCCCCGACGCGTATGCGCAGATCGAGCGCTTCGTTCCGATCGGATCGTTCGTCGCCGCGCGTCTGGCCGGCCTCCAGGTCGCCGACGCCTTCATGGATCGGACGTACCTCCACTTCACCAACCTCGCCGACACCGCCAGCGGTCAGTGGTCAGATGAACTGATCGCGCTCTTCGAGGTCGATCCGGCGCGGCTGCCCCGTCTCGTCGAACCGGTCGACGTCATCGGTGAGGTCACCGCCGAGGCGAGCTCCGCGAGCGGCCTGCCGCGCGGCACGCCGATCGCGGCCGGCGCCGGAGATACCGCGGCCTCCGCGCTGGGGGCGGCGGTCGTCCGTCCCGGACAGGCCTTCGACGCGGCCGGAACGGCCAGTGTGTTCGGCATTTGCGTGGACGGCTTCCGCCCCGATACCGCGGCGCGGACGCTGATGGCGACGCGGGGGGTCGCGCCGGGCACATTCGTCAACCTCGCGTTCGTCAACGGCGGCGGACTCGCCCTGCGCTGGTTTCGCGACGAGATTGCGTCGGACCTTGCCTCGGAGCCGGACGCCTACGCAACCCTCGATGCGCTGGCCGCGAGCGTCCCTCCGGGGAGCGAGGGCTTGCTCTGGTTCCCGCACTTTCAGGGGCGGGTGCTGCCGCCGCAGCCTCATGCTCGGGGCAGCTGGGTGGGCCTCACGTCGAGACACACCCGGGGCCATCTCTTCCGGTCACTGCTCGAGGGGATCGCCTTCGAGTACGCCGAGTGGGCACGGCTGGCGGCTGAGGCGGGCAGCGGCGACCTCCGCGAGACGCGGGCGATCGGTGGCGGTGCGGCGAGTACTTTATGGAACCAGATCAAGGCGGACGTGCTGGGCATCGACTGGATTCCTGTCGTGACGCAGGAGTGCGGCGTCCTGGGCGACGCGATCATCGCCGCCGCCGCCACCGGGCACGTGCGCGATGTGGCTTCGGCGGCAGACTCGTGGCAGAGAGCCGGCACGGCTGTGCGGCCCGATGCCGAACGCCACGCAATCTATGACCAGCTACGTAGCGCCTACCGGGCACTGGGCGTGGCGCTCACGCCGGTCTTCCGCGCGATGGTAGACGCGCCGCGGGGCGCATCGGTCGAGGAACGGAGCTGAACGTCATGCGAGTCACGGTTTTCGACATCGTCACCGGCGAGGTCAGCGCCGACGTCCGTGAGGCACCGGATTTGGATCCGGTGCCGCACCTCGACGGGCAGCCGCTCCACGGGGTCCGCGTCTACCGCATCGAGGATCGCGGCGAAGTCGAGCTTCAGCTGGTCGAGATCGCCGCCGGCGGCGACTACGTCCTGCACTCCAGTCCCAAGCTTGCCTTTTGTCACGTCGTTCACGGGCGCGGCAAGCTGGGGCTTCCCACCGGGCGCGCCCTCGACTATGTAGGCCCCGAGACCTACGTCTTCCATCCCGGCACGTTGCATGACTGGCACGACATCGAGGAGGACACGCTCCTGGCGGTGGCGATCGTCCCCGATGGCGTGACCCCCGACATGGCTGTTCGGAGCGACGGTGATTCGGATGGCTGATCAGGCGCGATCACCCGGACGATTGCGGCAGATCGACCGCACCGCGCCGACGCCGCTCTATCACCAGCTCGAGCAGATCATTCGCGCCGAGATCGACGCAGGGCTGTATCGACCCGGCGATCTCCTCCCTTCGGAGAAGGAGATCTGTGCCACGTACGATGTATCGCGCAGCGTGACGCGCCAGACGCTCCGCAACCTCGCGCATGCTGGCTTCATCCGCACCGTCCGCGGTCGCGGCAGCTTCGTCGCCGAAAAGAAGCTCTCCGAGCGATTCGTCCAGCGCGCCACCGGTTTCTACGATGACGTGACGCGTATGGGGCTCGAGGTCAGCACCCGTGTCCTGCGCCAGGGGGTCACGGAGGTACCGCTCGAGGTGGGGGAGTTCTTGGGCGTCACCCATGCGATCCGCATCGAACGTGTACGCTCGGTCGCTGGCCGCGTGCTCGCGTACGTGGTTACGTACCTGCCGCGCGAGCGGTGTCCGGGCCTCGAGACTTTCGACCTCACGGATCGATCGCTCTATGCGCACCTTCGGAGTGCGTATGGTCTGCGAGTCCATTCCGGCGAGCGCACCGTGGAGGCCGTCCCCGCCGAGGGCGAGGTCGCCCACCACTTGGAGGTCGCCGAGGGGACGCCACTCCTGCTCCTGCGAAGTGCGGGCCGAACACACGACGGGGCGCCGCTCGAGTGGTTCGAGGCGTGGCATCGGGCTGATCGGACGCGCTTCGAGGTGGAGATGATCCCTGGCGAGCCGACGCTCCTATTCCAGCCGACCGTGGTTCCGTTGCCGGGGGGAGATCGTTCGCCGATACGGGTCGACCGCCTCGGGTCGGGCCCTGGCGTGGACGTGTGGTCCACGCCGTTCGGCGAGCGGCTGCAGGCCGACCGCATCGTCGCTGTCGTTCGCGCTCCTCGCTACGCTGATGGTCGCGTCATCGCCGGCGCTCTCGCTCAGGGGGGGGTCGGTCTCGTCGAGTTCACGCTGACCGGAGAGAACGCACTGGAGGCGATCGAGCAGGCGCGAGCGCTCGGAGACGTCGTCGTGGGCGCGGGGTCAGTCCTCGACGCTGGATCGGCTCGCCTGGCGATCGAGGCCGGCGCGCAGTTCCTCGTCTGCCCGGCCTTGGTGCCGGAGGTGGCGTCTGCGGGTGCCGCTGTCCCGGTCATCCTCGCCGGTCAGACGCCGTCCGAGCTCCTGGCCGCCTATCGGCTCACGGGCGGCCCCGTCAAGCTCTTTCCTGCTTCCCTCGGTGGTCCCGCCTACGTGCGCGCGGTGGCGGCACCGATGCCCCACGTGCCGCTCATGCCGTCGGGCGGCGTCGACGCTTCGAACATCGCCGCGTATCTCGAGGCCGGCGCCGTGGCGGTGAACGTAGGGGGCCCACTGTGTCCGCCCGACGCGGTGGCTGCCGGCGACGCTCGGGAGCTCGCTCGTCGCGCGGCGGCACTTCGTGCCGTCATCGATAAGGTGCCGCGTGGATGAGGACCGGACCGTCCTCGTTACGACGCGGTCGTTCGGCGGCGGCGACAAGGATCCAGAGGCTCTGCTTCGCGCAGAGGGCCTGAGCGTCGTCCGCGGCGATCCGGGCCATGAGCTGGCCGCGCTCCTGCCGCACCTCGCCCGCGCCGAGGGATGGATCGCCGGCACCGCTCCGATCGGCGCGGAGCATCTCGACGCAGCGCCGATGCTGAGGATCGTGGCCCGCTACGGGGTCGGCGTCGACGGCGTCGACCTCAACGCCGCTCGTCGCCGAGGCGTGATCGTCACCAACACCCCCGGCGCGAACGCCGAGGCCGTCGCCGACTTGACTATCGGCCTCGCACTTGCCGCCCTGCGCGGCATCGTCGAGGGTGACCGAGCGGTGCGGGCGGGCCATTGGTCCGGCCGGGTGGGGCGCGAGCTCGGTGAGTGCACGGTCGGGATCGTCGGCTACGGCCGGATCGGTCGGGCCGTCCACCGGCGCCTCAACGGCTTCGGGTCGCGAGTGGTGGCGCACGATCCATATGCCGTTGACGTCGACATCCCGCTCGTTTCGCTCGCGGAGCTGGTCCGTGTGGCCGACATCGTCACGCTCCACGCCCCCGCAACGCCCAGGCCCCTCATCGACGCCACGCTGCTCAAGGCCATGAGACCCGGCGCCATCCTCGTGAACACGGCGCGCGCGGCGCTCATCGACGAGGCCGCCGTCGCGGAGCTGCTGCGCACGGGCCGGCTCGGAGCGCTGGCGACCGACGTCCTCAGCACGGAAGAACGTGGCCGGAGCCCGCTCCTCGACGCGCCGAATGTCATTGTCACGCCGCATATCGCAGGGCAGAGTGTTCAGGCCGTCGACCGAATGGGGATGAGTGCCGCACGTGAGTGCGTGCGGGTCCTCGTGCGCGGCGAGGCTCCGGAGCATCCGGTCACCGCAGGAGCCCCGGCGTGACGCGGACTGCCGACACGCTCGCCTTCGTCGGCGTGACCGCGACGCGCAGCTCGATCAACCGTCTCTTCCCGCAGTGGGCCAGCGCCCTTGGCATCACCGGTACGGTGCTCGAGCCCATCGACTTGCCGCTCGACACCAATCCGGCGGCCTACCGGGCGGTGATCGCCGATCTTCGCGATGACACCTGCGTACGCGGTGCGCTCGTCACCACGCACAAGGTCCGCATCCTCGACGCGGCAAGCGATCTCTTCGACGAGCTTGACGAGCACGCGCGACTTCTCGGCGAGGTGTCGTGCATCTCGAAACGCGACGGACGATTCATCGGGCAGGCGAAGGATGTGATCACCGGCGGACGAGCGCTCGACGCGTTCGTGCCTCCCGGGCACTTTGCGTCAGGCGCAGAGGTTCTGTGCTTCGGGGCGGGCGGCGCCGGCCTAGCGATCGCCGTCCATCTTCTTACGGAGCGACCCGCGGCGGACCGCCCTCGACGCGTGGCGCTCGTGAACCGGACAGCGCCTAGGCTTGACGCCTGCCGATCGGTCTTCGAGTGGCTCGGCGTCGCCGATCGCGTCGAGCTCGTCTGCAACGAGGTCCCGGAGAAGAACGATCGACTCATGGCCGCGCTGCCTGGCGGATCGCTCGTCATCAACGCCACCGGCATGGGGAAGGACCGTCCGGGCTCACCGCTCACCGACGCCGCACGGTTCCCCGAGGGTGGCATCGCGTGGGAGCTCAACTATCGCGGCAAGCTTCGGTTCCTCGAGCAGGCTTCGAGGCAGCGTGCGCAGCTCGAGGCGGTGGAGGATGGCTGGCGCTACTTCGTCCATGGGTGGAGCGAGGTGATCGGAGAGGTCTTCGGAATCCGGATCGACAGGGCGATGCTCAGGCGGCTGTCGGTGATCGCAAAGGCCGAACGCCTGTGACGGCATCATTCGTCCGGACCGTGACGGGCGACATACCCGCTGGATCGCTCGGGCGCACCGACTACCACGAGCACCTCCTCCAGAGTAGTCCTCTGATGCGTGGCGACGAGTTGGATGACGTGGCCCGCTCCACTCGCGAAGCGACCGCGCTCCGGTCGGCGGGAATCGATGCTCTCGTCGAGCTAACGCCCATCGGCCTCGGCAGGCGTCCGGAGGGCCTGCGAGACATCGCCATGGGGTCAGGCATCACGATCGTCGCGAGCACAGGCGTGCATCAAGAAGTGCATTACCCGGACAGGCATTGGCTTCGCGAGATGACCGCCGACGACCTGGCGGAGCGCTTCATTCGTGACCTCATGGAGGGCATGAACGCCGATGACCAATCTTCGACTCCGCCACCGGCGACCGACGTGCGTGCCGGTGTCATCAAGGTCGGCATTGGCTACTGGCATATATCGACGTTCGAGCGCAACGTGTTGGCGGCGGCGGGCGCTGCGCACCGACGAACCGGCGCGCCGGTCGTTTGCCATCTTGAGCAGGGGACGGCGGGCTTCGAGGTCGCGGCCCTCCTCGAAGAGGAAGGCGTCCCTCGCCACCGACTCGCGCTCGCTCACGTCGACCGCAACCCCGACGCGGGGCTCCACCTCGAGCTCGCCGCCTCGGGAATGTACCTGGGCTATGACGGAGCGGGACGGGCGAAGTATTGGCCAGACTCCGTCCTCGTTGAGTGCATTCTTGCAGTTGCGCGGGGCGGAGCTGCCGACCACATTCTGCTCGGTGGTGACGTCGCGCGGCGCTCCTCGTTCGCGTCCTATGGGGGGCTCCCGGGGATGGCATACCTTCCGACCCGCTTCATCCCACGCCTCACCGCAGCTGCCGGTCCGGCCCTGCTGGATGCCGTGCTCGTGACGAACCCCGCACGCCTGTTGGCGTGGCCGGCTTAAGTTCTGCGTAATGGACGACGAGCGATGTCCCATTTGTCAGAGGTGTCAGGTGCCTATTGCACGGTTGCGGTCCTCCACCGGAGAATCGCAACTCAAGCGAGGGACACAACATCTGCGCCGAGCGGAGCAGGACCACAACCCCTTGTGGTCTCGGCGTCAGATTGGCTGGGGCGGAAGGATTCGAACCTTCGATCTCCTGATCCAGAATCAGGCGCCTTACCGCTTGGCCACACCCCAGCGAGGCTCGGCGATTCTAACAAAGGAGCCGTTCGCCACCGAGGGTTGAGGTATACACGGACCGTGCTGGGGCGCCTAGCATCTTGGGTCCTGCGATGAAGGCCCATGCCCCGGTGATCATCGCGACCCTGGCTGCTGCCTCGGTGCTGCTCGCAAGCGCCGCACTCGTTGGGACGCCGTCCGCCGCGCTTACCCACGATTCATCGGCGACCGTCTCGGCCAAGCCGGTGGCGACGCTGGCTTCGCCAATCCGGCTACATCGGATGCCTTCGCCGATTCCGGCCCCCGGCCCCACTCCCGAACGGGCATCAATCCGGTTCCTGACCCCGGCCGCGACGCCGCCGCCCGCCCCACCTTTGACGCCGGTTCTGATTCCCCTCCCCGTCCCCCGCCAGCCCCTGACCCTCCCTGTCCTGTACATGCACCAGGTCGTGCCGATCCCGCCTGACATCGTCAACTGGTCCGGCGCCTCCCAGCAGGCATTCCTCCGGCAGTCCGTCCCGGTCTGCGCATTCATGGCGCAAATGGATTGGCTGGCAGCCCACAGTTATCACACCGTCCTACCGAGGGACGTGGTTGCGTTCTGGGACCAGGGGGCGCCTCTGCCCGCGAACCCGATCATCCTGACTTTCGACGACGGCTCGCCCGACTGGTACTCGACGATTCTCCCAATCCTTCAGGGGCATGGCTTCACCGCCGAGTTCTACGTGGCGCTCGACCACATCGGCACGTCGATCAGCTGGGATCAGCTTCGCGAGATGGTGGCCGCGGGGATGGGCATCGGCGCCCACGACGTAAACCATGTCCAGCTCACCGGAGGGTCGGTCGTCCCGGCATCACCCGAAGTCATGCGCTTCGAGGTAGGTGAAGCGAAGCGCGTCCTGGAGAACCAACTGGGCGTGCCGGTCGACTCGATGTCCTATGTCGGGGGTGGCTATGACGCCACCCTCATGGGAATCGTCCAGGAGTCGGGCTATTCCTCGGCACGTGCCGTCAACCGAGGGGTGTGGCAGGAACCCGGTGCTCGCTATCGACTCCGCGTCAGCCGGATCGGGATCTGGGACGACATCGTGGGCGGGACGTTGGACAACGCCATCAACTGCATCCTCGACCCGGCCATGTCGACCTTCGAGAGCCGCGTCACCGGGACCAATCCGGGCTGATTGGTCCCCGATCGTCCGGGTGGCCATAGGCCGACCGGCCGACTACGCGGCTGCCACCGATATCGGTACGGTCAGACCATCAATCAATTCTTGCCAAGGGGTGTCCTGCAGACCATGTCAACCCGCGTTGAGCCCGGAACCTGGCGCGAATACGGCCTCGGTGGGCCGCCGGAGCCGTGGGAGCACGGTGACCAGCTGGATCTGGATCGGCTGGCGACCTCGTATTACGTCGACGTGCTCGAGTCCCGGCGACGGATGATCGAGTCGGCCGAGGCGGGCGATGCGGACGACGAGGTGGAGGCAGAGGAGCTGTTCACCCTGGCCACCGGCCACAAGCAGGAGATCGACTTCTCGCTGCGCCACGAGGTCACGCCCGCGGAGCGAGGCCGGGTCGAGGATCGCCTGCAGGCCCTCATGCGCATCAGCCGCCGGCTGCGAGAGCTCGCCGAGCGAGTGGCAGTCGACCCGGTCCCCTGAGCACCGGGCGGCCCACGGGGCGCACCCAGCCCTAGACTGCGGGGGTGGCCCCACCCCCCCTTCCGACTCCCCTCGACGTCCTCCGCGCCCGGCAGCGGATTGGTGATGCCGCCGGCCGAACGCCGCTAGCCGGATCGCTGGCGCTGGCCCAGGCCTGCGGCGCGGACGAGGTCCGGCTGAAGCTCGAGCACCTCCAGCCCACCGGCTCGTTCAAGGTCCGCGGTTCGGAGTCCCGAGTCGCATCCATCGCGGCCTCCGGCAGCGGCGCGCGGCTCGTCACCGCCAGCAGCGGCAACCACGGGATCGCGGTCGCACGCGCGGCCGCGCGGCACGGCCTGGCGGTCACGATCCTGGTTGGCGGATCCGTGTCGCCAGCCAAGCTGGCGCACCTGCGCGAGCTCGAAACGGACCGATGCACGGTCGAGATCTTCGGTCGCGACACGGATGACACCGAACCGGAGGCCCGCCGCCGCCATGAGCTGGGGGCAGCCGTATACGTGTCGCCGTACAACGATCCGGAGGTGGTGGCTGGACAGGGAACGGTGGGGCTCGAGATCCTCGAGGACTGGCCCGATGTCGACACCCTGGTGGTTCCCGTCGGCGGCGGCGGGCTGATCAGTGGCATCGGGCTGTGGGTCAAGTCGATCAGCCCCACCGTCCGCCTGGTCGGGGTGCAGCCGGAGGCGTCGTTCCCGATGCATGCGTTTCTCGTCACCGGCAGCGCGCGCCGGGTACCCATCGGGCCGACTATGGCCGATGGGGTGGCTGGCAACATCGAGCGTGGCTCGATCACACTGCGCCTGGCACGGCGGCTGGTGGATGAGGTCGTGCTGGTCGACGAGGACGCCATCGCGGCCGCCATGCGCTGGGCGTGGAACGGGCCCCGCCATCGGCTGGAGGGAAGCGGCGCCCTGGGCATCGCGGCTCTCCTGACCGGCCGGCTGGGAAAGCTGGCCGGCCATCGCGTGGCCGTGGTGACGACCGGCGGAAACGTGGACGAGGCCACCTTTGAGGCGGCCCTGACCGGTAGCATGGGCAGGTGAGCGTGGATCGTCAGGCGCCGCCCGGCGCCGTGCTGGGGGCGATCCTGATCTTCATCGGTCTGGCCTTCCTCGCCGTCCGGTACCTCGACGTATTCGCGGGCGCCGACGTATGGCCACTCTTCATCATCGGCCCCGGTCTCGCGCTCCTCGTGCTCGGGCTGTTTCTGCCCAATCTGGGGATGCTGGTCGGGGGTTCGGTGGTCACCACGGTGGGCCTGGTCCTGGCCTGGCAGAACATGACCGGCCGCTGGGAGAGCTGGGCCTATGCGTGGGCCCTGGTGGGTCCCACCGCCTCCGGCGTCGGGTCGTTCCTGGGCGGACTGCGGACCGGGAATCCGCGGCTTCGCGACGCCGGGATGTGGCAGATCGCGGTCGGCCTGGCCCTGTTTGGCGGGTTCTACCTGTTCTTCGAGCAGGTGATCGGCCTCAGTGGCGACCCGCTTCCCCTGCCCGAGTGGGTCATACCGGCGGCGCTGATCGGGATTGGAGTGCTCATCCTGCTGCGCGGGATCTTCGGACCGCGGGAAGCCGACAAGCCGCGGGACGCCGACCAGCCGATATGACCTCGGGGGGACTGGAGGTCCACCCCCTGACCGCCGACCGCTGGGACGACCTGGTCGCCCTGTTCGGAGCCAGCGGGGCGTTCGGGAATTGCTGGTGCACGTGGTGGCGCCAGACGGGCGGCGAGTTCGGACGCGGCATTCGCCAGCGCGCCGCCGGGAACCGGGCCCTTCTGAGCAGCTTGACGACGGAGGGGCGCCAGCCGGGGCTCATTGCGTACCGCGACGGCCGGCCTGTGGGCTGGATCAGCGTCGCGCCGCGACCGGACTACGGGAGGGTCATCCGCTCACCGAGCATCGGTCCAGGGCGGCGCAGCCCGGACGCGGCTGACAGCGGCGTGTGGTCGGTGGTGTGCTTCTGGATGCCGCGCGCTCAGCGCGGCAAGGGCATCGCCATGGCCCTGCTCCGGGCGGCGGTCGAGCACGCCCGTTCTGGCGGAGCCCGGGTGCTCGAGGCCTACCCGATCGACACCGGCGAGGAGCGCCACCCGCAGTCGACCGTCTTCACCGGCACGCTGGCCATGTTCCAACGAGTGGGGTTTACCGAGGTCGAGCGCCGGGCCGAAGGCCGGCCCATCGTCCGCCTGCCCCTGGATTAGGCGTACCCAGTCGGCCTCCTTGAGGGTCCCTACCCTCAGTCACAGGAGACTGGTAACTCGCTCGAGCGGCTGTTCTGGCGGGCGCCCAGTTACCTGTGCATGAAAGGCCCGAGAATGACCACGCGCGGCCGTTCTATGCGCTATGCGAGCTACCTGTGATTGAAGATCCGGGCGCTGCTGACGTATCGGTCAGTCCAGGTTGTGCCAGGCGACCTCGTAGTGCTCGACAAAGGGAGTCATCTCGAGGAGGTAATTGGGATCCTCGGGGTAGTACCGGGCCCGTTCTGGCTCGTCGCCGGCGAAGCGGCGGATGGCGTCCATGGAGTCCCACAGGGTCAGGGTCGTGAACTCCGCCACACCGTCCGATACGCGGCGCAAGAGGAGGACACCCCGGTTGCCTTCCGTGTTTTGGTAGTCGCGCAGGCCGGTGCGCTCCAGGAAGGACACGTATTCGTCGGACTTACTGGCCGCCGTTCGCCCCCGCCAAATACGGGCAATCATGGAAATCGCCTCCGATTCGGTGGATCGAGCCACTCTATTCTTAGCGTGTGCCGCCCGACGACACGAATGGCCGCTCTCCGCTGGACGACGCCCTGGAAGGGTTGAACGCCGGCTACGTCGCAGCAGTGTACGAGCAATACCGATCCGATCCGGCCAGTGTCGAGCCCGAATGGCGACGCCTGTTCGATACAGGATTGGCTGGATTCGAGCCCGTGCGGCCCGCAGTGCCATCCGCGCCGGCGGTGGTGCCAACGGCGCCGGCCGCAGCTTCCACCGTGCCGCCGGCGACACACAACGCCCCGGCCCCGCCGGAGCGCCCAAGCGCCGCTGCTGAGGAGCCGCCGCCCGGCGCCACGCCGCTGCGCGGACCGGCCGCCCGACTGGCGGCCAACATGGCGGCGTCGCTGGGAGTTCCCACCGCCACCTCGTTCCGCGACATCCCGGTGGCAGTCCTGGTAGCCCGCCACCGCCAGCTCAACACGCGGATCGCGCCTCGCAAGATGAGCTACACCCCGCTGATCGGATTCGCCATCTCGCGGGCCGCGGCCGAATTCCCGACCATGACCCGCGCCTACCTGGAGGTGGATGGCAAGCCGCACGCCCGCGACCCGGGCGCGGTCAACCTGGGATTAGCGGTCGACGTCGAGCGGCCCGACGGCAGCCGTTCCCTGATGGTCCCTGTCATCCGCAGCGCCCAGGCCCTTGACTTCGCCGCCTTCCATGCCCGACTCGAGGAGCTCGTCGCCGGCGCACGGGCCGGCAGCCTGGGTCCCGACGACTATGCGGGGGCGACGATGACCCTGACCAACCCGGGGACCCTGGGCACCACGGCCTCGGTTCCCCGCCTGATGATGGGCCAGGGCTCCATCATCGCCACGGGCGCCATCCGCGACGTGGGTGAGGCTCGGGTGATGACGATCACCTCCACCTACGACCACCGGGTGATCCAGGGCGCCGAATCGGGCGCCTTCCTCCGACGAGTGGCCGCCCTGCTTGACGGTGCCGACGGTTTCTACGAATCGGTCGCCGACAGCCTGGGCGTCGCGCCGCTCCCGGACCTGGCGGCCACCGGGCCGGAAGCGGCCGTCGAGCCGGAGGCCCAGCCGGAAGCAGTCGCCGAACCTGCGGCCGCGCCAGAACCCGCTCCCCCGTCGGCGCCGATCCTGACCGGGCCGCCCGGCCCGGCGGTGACCGTGTCGGGCGCCGACCTGCGGCGCATGGCATCCGCCATGGCCCTCATCGACGCGTACCGGCTGTATGGCCACCTCGCCGCCCAGCTCGACCCGCTCGGCAGCCCACCGCCCGGCGACCCTGCCCTCGACCCTGCCTTCCACGGCCTGGACCCGAGCAGCCTGGATCGGATCAGCGCCGACCTGCTCGACGTCCAGGTCTGGGGCGACACCTTGGCCGAGGTCCTCGAAGGCTTGCGCCGAACGTACAGCGGGACGATCGCGTACGAGGTCGAGCACATCGCCAACCACACCCAGCGGGTCTGGCTGCGGCAGGCGATCGAGTCTGGGGAGCATCGGTCCGCTCTCGAGCGCAAGGAGCAGAGGCGCCTCCTGGCCCGGCTGACCGCCGTGGAGGGCCTCGAGCACTTCCTGCACAAGGCGTACCTGGGCCAGAAGCGATTCAGCATCGAGGGCCTCGACACCATGGTGCCGATGCTCGACCTGGTGCTGGAGAGGGCCGCGGATGAAGGCACGCGGCGCGCGGTCATCGGTATGGCACACCGGGGACGTCTGAACGTGCTGGCCCACATCGTGGGCCTGCCGGTGGAGTCCATCCTGGCCGAGTTCGAGGCCGGCAAGGGCGTGGAGCGGGCGCGGTCTGCCGACGTCGAGATTGACGACGTGAAATACCACCTGGGAGCGACCGGGAAGCATGGAACCGGGCGCGGCCGCGTCGACGTCACCCTCATGCCCAACCCGTCCCACCTGGAGGCCGTCGACCCGGTGGTCGAGGGCCGCGCCCGCGCTGAGCAGACCGATCACTCCGGGCCGCTCGTGCGCCAGGACACGAGCCGCACGATCCCGATCCTGATCCACGGCGACGCCGCCTTCGCGGCCCAGGGCGTGGTGGCCGAGACCTTCAACCTGTCGCGCCTGGTCGGCTATGCCAACGGCGGGACCGTGCACCTGATCGCCAATAACCAGGTCGGCTTCACGACCTCGGTTGAGGAGGCTCGCAGCACGACCTGGGCGTCGGACCTGGCCAAGGGCTTCGACGTCCCGATCATCCACGTCAACGCCGATGACCCCGAGGCGTGCCTGGACGCCGTCCGGCTGGCGATGGCCTACCGCGCCGAGTTCGACGGCGACGTGGTCATCGACCTGGTCGGCTACCGCCGCTATGGCCACAACGAGGCCGATGAGCCCGCCTACACCCAGCCGCGGATGTACGACGCCATTAGGCGCCAGCGTTCGGTTCGCGCCCAGTACGCCGAGCAACTGGTTGCGGCCGGGGTGGTGTCCGCCAAGCGGGCCGAGGAGTTGGTCGACGAGTCACGGCGCGACTTGCTGGGTCGCCAGGCCGCGGTGCGCAAGGACCAGGCGGAGCCGCAGCTCGACCGGGGCGCCGAGGCGCTGTCCGTCGAGGAGATGGACGAGCCACGCACCGCGGTGGAGATGGACGTGCTGCGGGCGCTCAACGAGCAGCTCCACTCGGTGCCGAAGAACTTCACGGTTCACCCCAAACTGGTGCGCCAGATCCGTCGCCGTCGCGAGGCGCTGGCCGCGGATGAGGCGGCCGTCGAGTGGGGTCATGCCGAGACGCTGGCGTTCGGCTCGCTGCTCCGCGACCGGGTCGCGATCCGGCTGACCGGCCAGGACACGGTGCGCGGCACGTTCAGCCAGCGACACCAGACCCTGGTCGACGCGGCCAACGGCGCCACCTGGACTCCGATTCAGCACCTGGATGGGTCGAAGGCCAGCTTCGAGATCCACAACTCCCCGTTGAGCGAGTACGCCTGCCTGGGCTTCGAGTACGGGTACGCGGTGACGGTGCCCGAGGTCCTCGTCTTGTGGGAGGCGCAGTTCGGCGACTTCGTCAACGCCGCCGAGATCGTGATCGACCAGTTCCTGATCGCGGGGTTGGCCAAGTGGAACCAGACGTCGCGCCTGACCCTGCTTTTGCCCCACGGATACGAAGGCCAGGGCCCGGAGCATTCGAGCGCCCGGTTGGAGCGGTTCCTGGCCCTGGGGGCCGAGGGCAACATCCGGGTCGCCTACCCCACCACCGCGGCCCAGTACTTCCACCTCCTGCGTCGCCAGGGGCTGCACGCCGAGCCTCGGCCGCTGGTGGTGATGACCCCCAAGTCGCTGCTCCGCCTGGCCGAGGCGGCTTCGCGCCCGTCCGAACTGGCGGACGGCGGCTGGGCGCCGGTGGTGGATGACCCGGATCGCCAGACCGATGCGGAGGCGGCCGCCGTAAGTCGCGTGATCCTGTGCAGCGGGAAGGTCTACTACGACCTAGTCATGTCCGAGCTCCGGGCGGCCGCCCCCGAGACAGCCGTCATCCGCGTCGAGCAACTGTATCCGTTCCCCACCGACGCCCTGCGGGCGGTGCTCGCCCGCTACCCGCACATCGCCCGCGTGAGCTGGGTTCAGGAGGAGCCACGCAACATGGGGGCTCGTAAGTTCGTGCTGCCCAAGATCCGGCCCCTGGTGGCGTCCGAGATTCCGCTGGGCGACGTGTCCCGCCCCGAGCGGTCCCGTCCGGCCGAGGGTTATTCGGGCGCGCACCGGGCCGAGCAGGCCCGCATCGTCCGCGACGCCTTCGCGTAGGGTGGCGCCCCCGACTCCCCTCCTGGAGCGCTACCGCGACCGGTTGGCGCGCCCGGGCGAGTCGTTCCCGATCTCGCTCGGGGAAGGCGGTACGCCGCTGGTCCACGCCCGGCGGCTCGGCGCGGCGATCGGTCTGGATCACCTGTACCTGAAGTTCGAGGGCACCAACCCCACCGGGTCGTTCAAGGACCGCGGCATGGTGCTGGCCGTGAACCGCGCGCTGGGGAGCGGCGCCCGGATGGTTCTGTGCGCCTCGACCGGCAACACCAGCGCGTCGGCCGCCGCGTACGCCGCGGCGGCGGGATTGACCTGTGGCGTCGTGCTGCCCGCAGGCAAGGTGGCGCGCGGGAAGCTGGTTCAGGCTGTGGCTGCCGGGGCGCGGCTGGTCATGGTGTCGGGCAACTTCGATGCCGCCCTGGACGCGGTGCGTGCGCTGGGCGAGGCCGGCGATGGGGTGGTGGTCAACTCCACCAACCCCGACCGCCTGGAAGGCCAGCAAACCGTGGCCTGGGAGATCGCCGACGCGCTGGAAGGCGCCCCGGACGCGGTGGCGCTGCCGGTGGGCAACGCAGGCAACATCACCGCCGCCTGGCGCGGCTTCGTCCGCGTCGGGCAGCGTCCGCGGATGCTCGGCTTCCAGGCGACCGGCGCGGCGCCCATCGTGAATGGCGCGCCGGTGCCCGAGCCGGAGACGGTGGCCACCGCCATCCGGATCGGCAACCCCGCATCGTGGGAGGGGGCCACGACCGCGCGCGACGAATCCGGCGGGCTGATCGAATCAGTCACCGATCCCCAGATCCTGGCCGCGCAGGGCGACATCGCCCGCCTGGAGGGGATCTTCTGTGAGCCGGCCTCGGCCGCGGGCGTGGCCGGCGTCCGGCAGCTGGTCGAGGCCGGCCGCCTGGATCGGTCCACCTCGGTGGTCTGCATCCTGACCGGCCACGGGCTGAAGGACCCCGACACGGCGCCCGGCGAGCTGGGCGATCTCGCCCCGGTCTCAGCAACGGCCGACGCCATTCGCCGCGCCATCGGTGCCTGACCGCTGTTCCTGGGCCGCCGGCTCGGCCCCGAACATGCTCGCCTACCACGACACCGAGTGGGGCGTCCCGCTCCACGAGGATCAGGCCCTGTTCGAGCTCCTGATTCTGGAGGGCGCCCAGGCCGGGCTGAGCTGGACGACCATCCTGAATCGGCGCGAGGGCTACCGGAAAGCCTTCGCCGGCTTCGACCTGGCCACCGTGGCCGCCTTCGGCCCCGACGACGAAACTCGACTTCTGGCGGACGCCGGGATCATCCGCAACCGGGCCAAGGTCAGATCCGCCATCGGCAACGCGCAAGCCGCCCTCCGGGTGACGGCCGAGCAGGGCAGCCTGGATCGGTGCCTGTGGACGTTCGTGGACGGCAGGCCGCTCCAGAACCGATGGGAACGCCTGGGCGAACTGCCGGCCGAGACCGATGCCTCGCGGGCCATGTCGCGCGACCTGCGGCGGCGCGGCTTCTCGTTCGTGGGTCCCACCATCTGCTACGCCTTCATGCAGTCCGCTGGGCTCGTCAATGACCACCAGGTCGGCTGCTTCCGATACCTCGAGGTGGCGCGCCTCGCCTGACCGATACACTCGGCCGCGTGGCGACGCCCATTGCATCGGTCGATGTTCCGGCCAGCAGCGCCAACCTGGGGAGCGGGTTCGACTGCTTCGCGGCGGCCCTGAGCCTGAAGCTGCGGGCCGAGCTGCATCCGGGGAACCTGCCCGGGATCGTGCTGACCGCCCACGGCGAGGGAGCGGCCGAGGCCGACCGTTCCGGTTCCGACAGCCTGGTCGTCCGCGCCTTCCGGGAGGGCCTGCGCGCGGCGGGCGGTCCGCCGGGTGGCAACGCCGCGTGGAAGATCGAAGTCTCGAGCATGATCCCCGCCGCCCGCGGTCTGGGGAGCAGCGCGGCGGCCATCCTGGCCGGCATCCTGCTGGGGGCCAGCGCCGGCCGCCTCCCGACCAACGCCGACCAGCTGCTGGCCCTCGCCGCGCGGCTGGAGGGGCATCCCGACAACGTGGCGGCCGCCCTGTACGGCGGCTTCACCCTGGCCGTCACGGACCGGCAGGGCGAGGTCACCCTGCGCCGCTTCCGCGTCCCGGAGGCGTGGATCCCGGTCCTGTTCATCGCCCAGGCCGAGAGCCACACCGCGGACATGCGAGCAGCCCTGCCGGGACGGGTGCTCCACCCCGACGCGGCCGCGCAGGCCGGCCGGGCCGCCCTCCTGGCGACCGCCATCCTGACCAGCGACGCCTCGCTCCTCCGCACCGCCATGGACGACCGGCTCCACCAGCCCTACCGGCTGCCGTTGCTCCCCGGCGCCTCCGAGTTGATTGAAACCGCGTACCAGATCGGGGCGGCCGGCGCCTGCCTGTCGGGCGCCGGGCCATCGGTGCTGGCCATCTGCGACTCGCCCCTGACCGCGCATTCGGTCGAAAAGGCCTGGAACACCGCGGGACAACCGGGGATGGCCACCCGGCTCCGCTTCGACACGTCCGGCGCGCGCCTGAACGCTACCGAACCGCGCGAATCGTCGGGCTAGGTGAGCCGGACATGAGCCTCGTCTCGCTGTCCGGGGTATCGAAGAGCCACGGCGCCCAGCACCTCTTTTCCGACGTCAGCCTCCAGGTCAGCGCCGGGCGGCGGATCGCGATCGTGGGGGCCAACGGGACGGGCAAGACGACCCTGCTCGAGATCATCACCGGCGACCAGCAGGCCGACACGGGCTCGGTCGCAAAGGGCAAAGACGTCGTCATCGGTTACCTGCGCCAGGAGGTGGCCGAGACCCGCGGGCACACGGTCCTGGCCGAGGTCATCTCCGGCGCCGGCAAGATCACCGGCATCGGCCGACGCATGCGGCACATCGAGCAGGAGATGGCCGAGCTCGGGGGCCTGGCCGCGGCTTCCGCCGCCAACCAGGCCGACAGCGAAGCCGAGCTGGCGGAGCTGATGGACGAGTACGGGCGGCTCCAGCATCGGTTCGAGCAGTTGGGCGGCTGGTCCCTGGAGGCGGAGGCCCGGCGCATCCTGGCTGGCCTGGGTTTCGCCGATGCGGACGCCGAGCGCGACATCGGTGAGTTCTCCGGTGGCTGGATGATGCGGGTGGCCCTGGCTCGGCTCCTGCTGGCCAACCCGGACCTTCTGCTGCTGGACGAGCCGAGCAACCACCTCGACCTGGCATCGGTCGAGTGGCTCCAGGGGTTCCTGGCCGAATACGCCGGTGCGCTGATCCTGGTCAGCCACGACCGCGACTTCATCAACGTCGTGGCCAATCGGGTGGGCGAGCTGAGCCGGCACATGCTCACCGAGTACGTGGGCGACTACGCCGATTTCGTCGAGCAGCGCGACACCCGCCTGGCAGAGCTGGAACGTCAGGCCAGGGTCCAGGGCCGCAAGATCGCCCAGTCGGAAAGGTTCATCGAGCGCTTCCGGTACAAGAAGACCAAGGCCCGGCAGGTCCAGAGCCGGATCAAGATGCTGGATCGCATGGAGCGGGTGGTGGTGCCCGAAACGCGGACCAAATCGATCCGGTTCCGCTTCCCGCAACCCGCCCGAAGCGGCCGGACGGTCATCACCTTAAACGGCATCACCAAGCGCTACGGCGACCACACCGTGTACGACGGGCTGGACCTGGTCCTGGAACGTGGACAGAAAGTGGCGCTCATCGGTCCCAACGGGGCGGGCAAGAGCACTTTGCTGAAGATCCTGGCCGGCGCCCTGGAGTTCGACGCCGGGACGCGCGAGCTGGGCCACAACGTGCGAGTCGCGTACTTCGCGCAGCACCAGATCGAGGCCCTCAACCCGGCCAACTCGGTCCTTGAGGAGCTGGAGGAGGCCGCCCCGCGGCTCACCTCCGCCGAGCAGCGCCGGCTGCTGGGGACGTTCCTGTTCTCTGGGGACGACATCGGCAAGCCGGTGAAGGTCCTGTCCGGCGGGGAGCAGACCCGCCTGGCACTGGCCAAGCTGATGGCCGACCCGGCCAACCTGCTGTGCCTGGACGAGCCCACCAACCATCTCGACATCGCCAGCCGCGACGTGCTCGAGGATGCGCTGAACGCCTTTGGCGGGACCCTGGTCCTGATCACCCATGACCGATACCTGATCCGCACCGTGGCCAATGCTATTTGCGAGGTCAACGGCGGCACGGCGGTCCTGTACCCAGGCGATTTCGAGTCGTATGCCGATGCGCGCGGAATTGACGTCGAGCGGCCTGGGGCGACCGAGGGCGTGGCCACTCCCCGGGGAGTCGTGGCGACCCGCTCGCGCCGCGAGACGACCGACGAGGCCACGGCCCGCAAGCGCACCGAGGCCGAAGCGCGCAACCGTCGCCACCGCCTGACCCGCGACGTACGGGCCGCCTTGGAACGGACCGAGGCTGACCTGGCAGCCACCCAAACCGAATTGACCGATCTCACCCAGCGGCTGGCGGATCCATCGGTCTATGCCGATCCCGCGCAGGTACGCCGCCTCATCGAGAGCCACAACCAGGCGCTGGACCGGTCCGCGGGGCTGGCCGCCGAACGCGATCGGTTGGCTGCCGAGCTGTCGACCGCCCAGACCGCCTCGTGAGCGCCGACCCCCCGCGGAGCAACGGCGTTGGTGCCGGCCTGGTGGTCCTGGCCGCAGTGTGCTTCGCGACGCTTGGGCCTGCTTCTCGCTTCGCGTTCGCGGCGGACGTTGATGCGTTGACCCTGGTCACCTGGCGAGCGGTCATCGGCGGACTGTTCGTAGCGGCCACGGCCCTGGTCTTGAGCCGCCTGGGCCACGTCGTGACGCGGCCGCTGCGCGAGATCCCATGGCGCCATCGGGTGATGAATATGACGGCGGGCATCATCGGTGCCGCCCTGAATCTGGCCGTGCTGATTGCGATCAGCCGGATCAGCATCGCGCTGACCCTGCTGGTGTTCTACACGTACCCCGCCCTCGTGGCCCTCGTCGCAACCGCCTTCTTCGGGGAGCGGCTGGACGCGCTGCGCTGGACGGCCCTGGCGGTGAGTCTGTTCGGCCTGGCGCTCGTGGTCATCGGGGCTGGCGACGTTGGGCAGCTCGACCTGGTGGGCGTGGGGCTCGCCTTCTTCGGTGCGCTATGCCAGGTGGTGTACGCGCTTTCGGCGCAGCGCGGTTTCCCATCGGTCCCGGCGCCGCAGGCGGGTGGAATTACCTTCGCGGTGGCCGCCCTCGCCTACGTCGTGTTCGCCGGACTGACCGGCCAACTGGGGGTCATGGACGCCCCGCTTGCCTCGAGTGCCGCTCTGCTGCCGGTGCTCTTTGCGGGCGTGGTGGGGGCCGGCATCCCGACCATGGCTTGGATCATGGGCATCCGGATCCTGGGCGCGCCGCGTGCGGCGATCATCTCGACCCTCGAGCCGGTGGTCGGAGTCGCCCTGGCCGCGCTGGTGCTGGCCGAGATCCCGACCCCGCTCCAGGTGGTCGGCGGGGCCTGCATCATCGGGGCCGCCATCGTGGTCCAACGCCGACCCGGTGTCAGACCTGCTGAGCACGAAGCCGTGGCGGATGGCTCTATCCTGCCCTCGTGACGGTCGGACGGAACCTTCAGGACCATTGGTCTATGGTCGCCGGTGTACACAAGACCCACCCTAACCACCTCGTGACCGATAAGAGCCGCCGCCTCGTCTGGCTGACCCTCGTCTGCCTCGCGCTGGCCGCCTGCACCCCGGGCGCGGCAGGCGCGCCTGGATCGAGCGGGACTTCCACTCCGACCGCCGTCGCCACCCCGGAGCCGACGCCTGAGCCTACGCCAACCCCAGCCATTCCCGATGGCGCCCTGCTCCCCAACCTGGTCATGGAGCCGCTGACCGACTGGCGTGTCGAGTTCCGCGATGGCCATCGCCTGCTGCGGGTGACGACCATCTTCAGCAACTACGGGGACGGGCCCTTCGAGCTGCGCGGCAGCCGGGCGAGCGCGGACGAGCCGTCCATGCTGATGATGGATCAGATCGTGTACACCGCCTCGGGCGGCTTCCGCCGGGTATCGACCACCGTGGACGCTCGCTACGCCGGGGACGGCCACGACCACTGGCATGCTCAGCAGGTCGTGACCATGGAGCTGAGCCCGGTGTTGGGTCCTGGATCGGTCCGCACCGGGAACAAGATCCACTTCTGCTTCTTCGACAACACCGCCACCAACCATGAGCTGGCGGGGTTCGAGAACCATGCCTACTACCTGATCAGCTGGTGCGGCGAGCCGGAGTCGTTCGGGGTCCGAATGGGCCTGTCGGTGGGATGGGGCGACCGATACGGGTGGGACTTCGCCAACCAGTGGCTCGACATCACCGACATGGCGGGCGGCACCTACACCCTGAAGGCCACCGTCGACTGGGCGAACGACTTCTACGAGACCGATGACACGGACAACTGCATCATGAGCCGGATCCAGATTCCGGCCGCCGGCGAGGGCCAGATCGTCACCGTCGAAGCCGACAGCCAGCCCTGTCCGTCTTAGGCCATCAGGGCGGCGTGGACGGCCTGGGCGGCCTGGGCAGCCCGCGCTACCGGGACCTCAGCCCATACGACGCGGAGGCCGCCCTCGTCGAAGGAGCCCTCCCCGTGGGCCGGCAGCGGCAGCAGTTCGGGCATTCGTGACGCAGGACCGATCAAGCTGATGCGCGCGATCCGTTCCTTGCGGTCCACTGCCAGCAGCATCGCACCATCCGCGCCGCGCGCGGGACGGGGCGGCACTTCGGTAGATGGCGCCTCGTCGTCCAGCGACCGGACAACCAGCCGCAGCCGGCCCCGGCGCGCGCGGCGCACCGCTACGGGGTGGACGACCTCTGCGCCGAGCTCCCCCAGCAGCTCCAGCTGAAGCGCGTCGACCACGGGCATCAGCCGCGCCGCGGGGACCAGATGGGGATCGGCCTCCCAGACGCCTCCTGTGTCCTTGAACAGCTCGCAGCGGTCGGCGCGCAGGGCGACCGCCAGGGCCACGGCTGAGAGGTCCGTCCCTCCCCGCCCCAGGGTGGTCAGCTCCCCGTGGGCCCCGATCCCCTGGAATCCGGCCACGACCGGTACCAGGCCGTCCGCCACCGCTGTCCGCAGCGGACGCGAGTAGACGCGGCGAACGGCCGCGCCCAGGTGAGCGGCCGCGGTCCGGATCCCGGCCTCGGCGCCGCTGAACGATCGGGCGGGTATGCCGCGCGCCTCGAGGCCCAGCGCAAAAAGGGCCGCCGACAACGCCTCCCCGGTGGCCAGGGCGCGATCCGTCTCGCGGGCCAGCGCGGAGTCCGGCGCATGGGCCGAGTCCCCCCGCAAGATGGCCCCGCCATCGGGCAACAGGACCGAGGCGGACGACAGGATCGCATCGGTTACACCCTCGAAGGCAGAGACGACCACGACCGGACGCAGCCCGGCGGCCCGCTGGCGAACCACGACTTCCACCGCCGCAGCCACGTCCTCCGGCCGGGTCAGCACCGAGCCGCCGAACTTGTCGACCACGATCGCTCCCGCTGGCGTCATGGAGCGGACTGTAGCGCTACCCTCGCCGGGTGCCTCCCCGCGCTCGCGCTGCCACGCTCCGCGCCGTCCGACGGCGGATCCTCGGGTGGTACCTGGCCGATCACCGCGACCTGCCGTTCCGGCGCAGCCGGGAGCTCTGGCCCGTGCTGGTGGCCGAGGTCATGCTCCAACAGACCCAGGCTTCGCGTATCTCCGAACGCTTTGACGCCTTCCTGGACCGATATCCGTCGCCCGCGGCCATGGCCGCCGCGACTCCTGCTCAGGTGCTTACCGACTGGAGCGGTCTCGGCTACAACCGCCGTGCCCTGAACCTGCACGCCGCGGCCGTACACATCGCCCGCGACGGTTGGCCAGAGACAGTCGAGGAGCTGGAGCGGCTGCCGGGGATCGGCCCCTACTCGGCTCGTGCCATTGCGTCCATTGCGTTCGGCCAGCCGGTTGGCGCCGTTGACACCAACGTCCGACGTTGGATCGTCCGCCGCTTCGCGGCGGACGCGGCCGATCGTCGCGCCCTGCAAGACCTGGCCGACCGGCTGGCCGCCGCGGCGCGGTCCCGCGACCCGGAAGAAGCCGGCACCTGGACCCACGCCACGATGGAGTTCGGGGCGCGGATCTGCACCGCCCGCGCGCCGCGCTGCGACATCTGCCCCGTATCCCGGGGCTGTCCGTCCCGATCCGATCCGCGCCGAGTCCCGGTTCCCCGCCAATCGTCATCTACAGCGGCCACCCGCGCGGCGCGCGGCGCGGTTCTGCGGGCGCTGGCGACAGCGCCCGACCACCGGCTCAGTTGGACGAAGGCGAGCCAGACCGAGAACGGTGAGGCCAACGCCGTCGATTACCGGGAGATTACCGAGGGGTTAGAGCGAGACGGCCTTCTTCATCGGTCTGAGACAGACCTCATCCTCGGTCCGCGCTAGCGCTCGACAATGCCCTCGGTCAGCGGATCGGGGTTTGAGTGGTGTCTTCACGACGACAGTATCTGCGTCAAATATTGTCTCGCCCTTGTCGTTCGATCTCAAATATCTTCCCCAACATGTTCGGAATGACGGCCGCGACCGCCTGGGAGCTCGAAGCCGAGCGCCGGGTTGAGCTGGCCTCCCGGAGCAGGCCTGCTTCCAGCTCGGAGGTCCGCGTCGGTCGCGACGGTGTGCTCCTCGCCACCCTGCGTCGGTTGACCGGTTCGCTGCGGCAGGCAGCACCGGCTGGCCTCAAGAACCTGCGAACCTGATTTCTGGACTCCCGCCCCGCCAAGTAGCCGAGCCCGGCCCGGATACAATCGGTCCGTGAGCGGAACCACGGCCAGCCTGAGCGTGCAGGTGGGCGACCCCATCCCGTCCATCGGCCTGCGCGCCACCGACGGGTACCTCCTGAACCTGCGTTCGTGGGTGAGCAAGACACCGGTGGCCCACGTGTTCTTCGCCGGACCGACGCTCAGCGGAGCCGCGCGCTCCGAGGCGGAAGTCCTGGCCCGCGAGTTGGCGGCTGCCGTCCCGCGCCTGGACGCGGCCGGGATCGCGGTGACCGGGATCACGACCGACAACGAGCGCCAGCAGAAGGACTACGCGACGGAGCTGAACCTGCCGTTCCTGCTGCTCAGCGACGAGCGGCTGATCGCTGCACAGGCATTAGGCGTGCCGGTGGCCGAGAAGCGCGGCAATACGAACGTGGCGCAGCCGGTGCTGATCGGCGTCGACGAGACAGGGCTGGTTCGGGGCATTTACCACAAGCCCGATCCGCGCCTGGTGGCGGCGATCATCCTCGAAACCTTCCGAGAACCTCTCCCGGCCTGAACCGATGCTGGCCGTCCGGACATACGCCGCCGGCGAGCCACTGCGACTCGAGGAGCTGCCCGTCCCCGTCCCTCACGGCACCGAGGTGCTGGTTCGAGTGGCCGGCGCAGGGGTGTGCCACACCGACCTCCACATCGCCCGGACCGATCTCATCAAGGTCGAACGGCCGATCACGCTGGGCCACGAAGTAGCCGGCTCGTTGGCGGCGGTCGGGCATGGGGCAGCACCGCTCCTGCGCCGGGTGAAGGTGCGCGAAGGCGATGCGGTGGCGGTATTCGGCGGCTGGGGTTGCGGGGAGTGCCGGGAGTGCCGCCGGGGAGAGGAGCAGCGCTGCGCGAGCGGCCGCTCCCCGGGGTTCCAGGTGGACGGCGGATACGCCGAGTACCTCTTGGTCCCCCATCCCCGCCACCTCATCCCGTTGGGCCAGCTGGATCCGGTGGAGGCCGCTCCCCTGGCTGACGCCGGGGTGACCTCGTTCCGCGCGGTCCGCCGCGCCGTTCCATGGCTGGCCGATGGGTCTCGGGCATTGCTCATCGGTCTGGGCGGGCTGGGCCAGTTCGCGCTCCAGTTCCTGCGACGGCTGCCGGAGGTGGTGGTGGGCGTGCGGGAGATCGACCCCGACAAGATCCAGATCGCGTCGCGGCTGGGCGCGGACGTGGGGTTCCTCGCCGGCGACGAGGAGCTTGTCTTCGCGGGGATGGGCGGGCCGGCGGACGTGGTGTTCGACTTCGTGGGATCCGATGAGACGCTGGCCCTGGCCGCGCGGTTCGTGGCTCCCGGCGGGCTCGTGTCGCTGGTCGGCGAGGCGGGCGGGCAGATGACGTTCTCGTTCGCGGCGCTCCCCGTGGAGGCGTCGCTCACCACCACGTCCTGGGGGTCACCTGACGACCTGCGCGACGTGGTCCAGCTGGCCCGCCGCGGCCGCCTCCGCTGGTCCGTGGATCGCATGCCGCTCCGCGAAGCCGCCGCCGCCCACGACCGACTGGCCGCCGGCCAGGTCCCCGGAAGACTGGTGCTCGTCCCCTAGGCTTCAGGCGCTGGACTGGTCACCTTACGCAACTGGGTCTGCGTCCGCTCGGCCATGACGAGGTTGCCCTTCCGCTGATAGAGATCCAGCGCCACCTCCAGCTCCGCCGCGGCTTCGGTATCCCGCCCTGCAAGATGAAGCACGTCCGCAAAATCGCCGTGGGCGTCGCCGATCATTTCCAGGAAGTCAGAACCCGCAACTGCCGCCACGGCTTCCCGACCCAGCTGCTCCGCGGCCTCGTACTCGCCGCGTCGGGCGAGGGCGCGCGCCGCCACGCCGAGCGCCGGTCCCAGGGCAGCGGGGTCGTCCTCCAGCCCCATCTCCCGGGCCAGCGTTGCCCAGTGCTCCGCTTCCTCATCGCGGCCGAGTTCGAGCATTGAGCGCGAGAGGTGGGCGGCCACGGTATTGGCGAAACCCCGATACCCAAAGGCCGTCATGGTTTCGTAGCCGGCGAGTTCCAGCTCGGCAGCTCGCGCGGTATTCCCCGCCAGCAGCTCGGCGGGGCCCATGTGATGACCTTGGAGCGAGGCGAGATACACGCGGGCTCCGAGTTGCTCGAGAATCGCCCATTCCTCGTCGAACGCCTTCCGAGCTTCGTCGAACTGACCCTGCTGCGACAGCATCGCGCCGTACTGGCGCGCAATTCGGATCGCTCCCAGACTCCGCGGATCGCTCATATCAGCGCGAAGCCGCTGCACCAGGTCGATCCCTTCTGGGACGGGGGTGGGACCCCAATATGCGAACGCTGCGATCCAACGTCGGATCTCGTCGCCAAGCCGTCCGAGTCCTATCGGAGTGGGCAGCAGCTCCTGCGCCAGACCCAAGGCACTCTGCGCCTCCCCACCCCAGAAGCGCAGCTTGGCGAGTTCAAGGCCGGCACGGGCCGCGCCCGCGTGGTCGCTGAGGGACGTAAGCGTTTGGCGGAGCCGGGCGGCGTCCTCCTGGAGCGCCAGAAGTGGATCGATCCCCATCGAGACGCGCGGGTGCAGGCGCAGCGTCTCGGCAATGGCGGCAGACCGCTCGTCGCCGATTCGCTCGGCGCTCAGGCGTGTCGCGACCAGGAAGGCATTGGCCTCTTCCGCTACACCCACCGAGGCCAGCGCCTCCCCGGCAAGCAATCGCCAGGCCATCGCTGAGGTCTCATCGGTCTCTAGGAGCGCGACCGCACGCTGGAGGAGGTTGGCTGCCGCGATGTTGTCGCCGCGCTCCAGCGCAGCGGCTCCCGCTGCTCCAAGGTGTGGCGCAGCCCGTCGCGCAAGGTCAGGCAGGCCAGGGTCCGCAAGATCCAGCTCGCGCCGGTAGCGCACGGCCTGCTCGAGGTGATAGCCGAGGATTGGGCGGTACTCATCGATTCGATCTCCGAGCGCCGGCTCCAGCCAGTCCGCGAACCGCTCGTGGAGCTCGGCTCGGCTCTGCTTGGCGATGGCCTGGTAGGCGGCATCACGAATGAGCTGGTGGCGGAACCGGAACGCCTCGCGGCCGGCGAGCTCTGCCCGGTCGGGGGCCACAAACTCCCGGCGAGTCAGGGTCAGGAGTGTCGGTCCAATCGATTCCCGCAGGCCGTCCGCAGTCAAGGCGGCCACCGCGTCGCGGTGGAAAACGGTCCCCTCCACCGCACCCCGCTCCAGGACGGCACGATCCGGCCCGGCCAGACCATCGAGCCGGGCTGAGAGGAGTGCCTGGATGGTCGGGGGGACCGCCAGGTTGGCAAGGTCCCGGCTGGCCGTCCAATTGCCGTTCGTCCTGGCCAGCGCCCCGTCGTCAATCAGCATCTCGAGCAGCTCCTCGACAAACAGAGGATTCCCCTCGGCCGCCGAGCGGATCCGGTCGAAGACCGTCGCCGGGAGCTCGGCCTCACCGAGCAGGTTGTCGATGAGGCGCCCCGTCTCGTCCGCGTTCAACGGCTCAAGCGAGATGATCGTCGCCGAGCGCTTGCCACCACCCCACGCCGGGCGCAATTCGAGCAGCTCCTGGCGGGCCAGCACGATGAGCAGGATGGGTGCTTCGCGAGACCAATCGGCGATGTGCTCGACCAGGTCCAGCAGCAGTGGCTGCCCCCACTGGAGATCCTCGAGAACGACGACTAACGGCCGGTCCCTGGCTAGACCCTCGAGGAATGAGCGGATAGCCCACGGGGTCTCGTCAGGCGCGGGCTCACCCCGGGTCAGACCGATGGCCTCGCCAACCCGCTCGGCAATCCGGTCGCGGTCGTCGTTCTCGCCCAACACGGCCGCGATGCGGGCCAGGTCGGTGGCCGGATCCCCTCCGGGGGCCTGACCGATGCCGGTCGACGCGCGCACGATCTCGGCGATCGGCCAGTAGGTGATCCCCTCGCCGTACGACAGACAACGGCCATGCACGACCCGAGCGCGGTCGCCGAGGGATGTGACGAACTCGTTGACCAGTCGCGTCTTCCCCACGCCCGCCGAGCCCAGAATCGTGAAGAGGTGTACTACCCGCTCATCCCGCACCTCCGCGAATGCCTCGTCCAGAAGGCGGCGGGGCCGCTCGCGGCCCACCATCGGCGAGTCCAGACGCCGTTCGTGGCCGGCGGCGGATCGGTCCACCACCAGGAGGCGGAACGTCTCGATGGGCGCCTGGCGACCCTTGACCGTCACCTCGCCCAAGGGCTCGACCTGGACGGCATCTCGCACGAGCTGATGCGTCTCGGCCGTGATCAGGATCTCGCCGGGTTGAGCGGTCTGCTGGAGGCGAGCCGCGACGTTCACCGCATCGCCGGTGACCAGTCGGGAGCCAGCCGTCGCGTCGCCGGCCACCACCTCGCCAGTGGCAATCCCGGTCCGCCAGGCAACGGCAGCCGACCCGCCGGTGATCGCGATCTCGCCCAGGGCTTCGCGGATCTCGGCGGCCGCTCGAACCGCTCGGAGGGCATCGTCCTCGTGGACGCGTGGGATGCCGAATACGGCCATGGCTGCGTCGCCGATGAATTTCTCGACCACGCCCCCATGGCTCTCGATGATGGCACTGACCTTGTCGAAAGAGCGGCTCAGCAGGCTGCGCAGCGTCTCGGGGTCGAGCTGCTCGCCCATGGCTGTCGACCCGACCAGGTCGCAGAACAGGACGGTCACGGTCTTGCGCGTCTCAGCGGATGGGGCTGCCACCATCTCGAGGGCTGCCCCGCAGGAGAAACAGAACCGAGCTTCGGCGGGGTTCTCCGTCCCGCAGTTGACGCATACGCGTCCTTGCTCAGCCATCACACGGTCCACTCGTCGATCAGGCGTTGTGTCCGCTCGATGAGGAAGGTCGCGCCCTTCTGCTCGTAGAGCGCCAGCGCCTCGCGAGCCGCGGCCAAGGCGTCGTCGGTCTTTCCTCGTTCCCGGAGAACGTGCGCCAGGTGGACTACCACGTCGCCGTGTTGGACGAGGTAGTCGGTCGTGGCCATGATCGCGGCCGCCTCCCGGGCCAAATCCTCAGCCGCGATGTGGTCGCCCCGGCGAGAGAGCACCCTCGCCTGCACCGCCCGGCCGCTGGCCTGCGAGGTCACGTCGTCGGTCGACGATGTGTCGCGGGCGATCGCGCCAAACCGCCACGCCTCGTCGTCGTCACCAAGATCGAGGAGGACCTCACCAAGCTCTGCGCCGAACGTCGAGGCGAATGACCGATCCCCAATCGCGGTCATGACCTCGTACGACTCCCGGATCAGACGAGCGGCCTCGGCGAAGTTGCCGGCCAGGTGCTCAATCTTGCCTTCCGCGCCAAAATTCGAGGCAAGCTGAACCCGGTTGCCAAGTTCCTCAAAAGCGGCGCGGGCCCGGGCACACAGCTCGCGGGCCTCGGCGAACCGCCCTTGGAGGCCTCGCAGGCGGCCGATGCCGCGGTTGGCGCCCTCCATTGACGGCGCTCCCCGGCCGCGGTCAACCTGAGCCTGAAGTCCGGCAACGGCGTCCTCAACCAGCGTCGGGCCATGGACCAGGGAAATGCCCCATGCCATCCGGGCCTCACGCTGCCATAGCTCATCCCCGTCGCCCAGCTCGACCAGGGCCTGCGCCAGTCGCGTCGCCTCGCCTGCCCGGCCCATGGCGAATAGCAGGAATGCGGCCCATGCCTGCGCCAGGCGCGCTCCCGCATCGTCACCGACCCGTGCCAGGATGGCGGCCAGCCGCTCCGTTTCGCGGAGTGATTCGGCTTGCTCGGTGGACCGGGTCGACGCACGAACCGCAATCAGCGCGAGGGCGGCCAGCGCGCTCGACCCCTCGTCACCGGCGCGATCGGCCTCGACGATGGCGTCGGTCAGGATCCGCTCGGCGCGCGGCCCATCGCCAGCTTCGTAGCACCGGTCACCGAGTCGGAAGAGCAGCCGTCGTCGTCGTGGCAGGTCGTCCGGCAGCAGCTCGACGGCACGACCCAGGAGGTCGACGGTGGCTGGGGCGTCACCGCGGGCATCGGCCCGTTCTCCGGCGTCCGCCAGCAGCGTTCCGGCCCGGAGCGCAAGGTCCTGCGCGTGGGCGTCCGGCGGGCCCAGCTCGGCGCGGTAGCGGTAGGCCTGCTCGAGGTGGTATGCGACGATCTCCTCGTACTCGGCCAAACGGTCGGCCGCCACGCGCTCAAGCCACGCCGCGAACCGCTCATGCAGCTCGGATCGGGTCTGCTTGGCGAGAGCCTGGTAGGCAGCATCGCGGATCAGCAGATGGCGGAACCGATAGGCCTCCTCGCCCGCGAAAGAGGCCTGGTCGGGTCGGACCAGCTCCATGCGCATCAGGCTTGCCAGGCGATCGCGTACCTGCCCTCGCATCGGTTCGGGTGCCAGCTCGGTAACGGCCCCGCGATGGAACACCTTGCCTTCCACTGAGGCGCGCTCGATGACCGTCCGCTCCTCGCTGTTGAGCCCGTCCAGGCGGGCCGCGAGCAGGGCCTGGATGGTAGGTGGGATGGCCAGCTGGCGCAGGTCGGCCAGTGCGGACCACCCTTCACCGGCCGTCACCAGGAAACCATCGTCTATCAGCTTGCCGAGCAGTTCCTCGACGAACAGAGGGTTCCCCTCGGCGGCGTGGCTGATCTGGGCTCGGAGCTCGGCCGGTAGCTCGACCCGTCCCAGCAGGCTGGTGACCAGCTCCTCGCTCTCGACCTCGGAAAGCGGCTCGAGCGACATGGTGGTCACCCACCGCTTGCCGCCGCCCCAGGCCGGCCGTTTCTCCAGCAGCTCGGCGCGGGCCATGACAATCAGCAGGATCGGCGCATCGCGCGTCCAATCGGCCATGTGCTCGATCAAGTCCAGGAAGGTGGGCTCGCCCCAATGCACGTCGTCGAAGATGAGGACCAGGGGTCGGCCGCGAGCCAGGCCCTCGAAAGTCTTGCGGATGGCCCAGAAGATCTCGTCCGGCGCAGGTGGGCTGTCCTCGATGCCGAGCAAGCCACCCACGATGGCCGCGACCCGCTCGGCCTCCGGCTCGGTTCCCAGCACTTCGCGAAGCCGAGTCACTGCCGTCTCTGAGGGGGCACCTTCGGCGATTCCGGCTCCATGACGGATTGCCTCGGCCACCGGCCAGTAGGTGATGCCGTGGCCGTAGGCGAGGCACCGACCGGTGGCAACCTGGGCCTGGTCGCCAAGGGAACCGATGAATTCGTCCACGAGGCGCGACTTGCCGACCCCGGCGACTCCGAGAATGGTGAAGAGGTGGCAGATCCGCTCCTCGACTGCTTCGTGGAACGCGTCATCCAGGAGGCGCAACGGGCGGCGGCGCCCAACCAGGGGCGCCTCGAGTGGGCGAGTGTGGCGGCGCACCTCATCGGTCACGCCAACCAGCCGCCAGGCTGGAACCGGCTCGGTCTTGCCTTTGAGGGTCAACGGCTCGACCGAATCGGCTGTGACTGAGTTGCGAACCAGCGCGTGCGTGTCGGCGCCCAGCAGGATCTCGCCCGGCGCCGCCGCTCCCTCGAGGCGAGCCGCGACGTTCACGGCATCCCCGGTCACGATCCGCTGACCCCCACTGGCGTCCCCGGCCACGACCTCGCCCGTATTGATGCCCATCCGCCATTCGACTGTGGCTCCCCGATCGGCGCGGATCTCGGTGTCGAGCGCGGCCAGCCGGTCACGGATCTCGACAGCCGCGCGGCAGGCACGCAGCGCGTCGTCTTCGTGGACCACCGGCACCCCGAACACGGCCATCACCGCGTCGCCGATGAACTTCTCCACGACCCCGCCGTGGAACTCAATGACCTCGCGCATGACGTCGAAATAGCGAGTCATCAGGTTCCGCAGCGATTCGGGATCGATCCGCTCCCCGAGGGCGGTGGACGAGATGGCATCGCAGTACAGAACCGTCACTGTCTTGCGGGTTTCCGCCGCGGGAGGTGACGCGGCCTCGAGCGCGGCCCCGCATCCGTTGCAGAATCGCGAGCCGGCCGGATTTTCGGTCTCGCAGTTGGCGCAGACGCGTCCCGGTTCAGCCATCCGTCGTCCAATCGCCGATCAAGCGACCCGTCTGTTCAACGTAGAAGGTCGCGCCCTTCTGCTCATACAGGGCCAGTGCTTCGCGAACCGCCGACAAAGCCTCGTCCTCCTTGCCGGCCTCTCGGAGCACGTGGGCCAAGTGGACGAGCACCTCGCCGTGCGCGAGCAAGTAATCCGTCGGGCCGACCATGGCCGCCGCCTCGCGGGCCACGTCCTCCGCCTCCGGGTGCTGCCCGCGGGCCGATAGGACGCGCGCCTGCACCCCGCGCCCGCCGGCCTGCGACGTGATGTCGTCACTGGCCGACGTTTCGCGAGCGACCGTCGCAAACCGCCACGCCTCGTCAAGGTCACCATCCGCCAGGAGCGCGGTGGACAGCCCGACCGCGGTGGTTGAGGCATACCCCCGATCACCCAGGCCGATCTTCCGATCGTAGGACTCGCGGTAGTGGCGAACCGCCGACGCAGCGTCTCCCGAGAGCAGGGCGACGTGGCCCAGGGCCGCGTCCGTCTCCGTCAGCAGGAAACGATCGCCCAGCTCCTCCAGGCCGCGCGCCGCTCTCGCGATCCGCTCGCGCGCATCCTCGAAAGCGCCCTGCACGGTCAACAGCCGACCGATCCCAAGGTCTGCGCCGGGGCTGTACTCGTTGCTGACCAGGTCTTCAATGAGCCGAATTGCCTCGTCACACGGCGTGGGCCCGAATACCGCGGCCGCTCCAATCTGGACCCGCGCCTCGCGTTGCCAGGGGCCCACACTTCCCGGCCGGTCGAGAGCCGCCCGCGCTCGCGTGGAGGCTTCGCCCGCTCGACCCATGGTGAACAGGGCCCACGTGGCGACGAGCTCGGCCAGGCTGGCCCCGACCACATCGCCCAGGGAGGCGAGGACGTCTCGCAGGCGTTCCGCCTCACGCATCGCGTCAGACGCGGACTTCGACTCGGTGGAGCTACGCAACTCGACCAACGCAAGTTCGGCCCACGCGCGCGCCCGGTCATCGCCAGCCTGTGTCGCGTCGGCCACGGCTTCCACCAGCAGACGGTCAGCCCGGGCAGCCTCGCCGACGGCCGGCAGGCGGCGGGCCAGCAACACCATGATGACGCCCCGTTCGGGAGCGTCATGCGGCATGAGGTCGATGGCCCGGCCCAGCAGGTCCGCGGCGGCGGCGGCATCCGCGCGGAGGTCGGCGCGACGTCCGGCAGCCGCCAATAGGCCGCTGGCGCGGACGGCCAGCTCGCGCGCTCGAGCATCGGGGGGCCCCAGCTCGGCCCGATATCGGTAGGCCTGCTCAAGGTGATACGCCACAATTTCCTCGTACTCGGCGACCCGCTCGGCGGCGATGCGCTCGAGCCAGTCCGCAAACCGTTCGTGGAGCTCGGAGCGAGTCTGCTTGGCGAGGGCCTGATAGGCCGCATCGCGGATGAGCAGATGGCGGAACCGATAGGCCTCCTCTCCGGCGAATGAGGCCTGGTCGGGTCGGACCAGCTCCATTCGAAGCAGGGACGTCAGCCGATCGCTCACCCGCAGCTTGATCGGCTCAGGCGCCAGCTCGATGACCGCGCCGCGATGGAACGTGTTGCCCTCCACCGAGGCGCGCTCGATGACGGTCCGCTCCTCGCTGTCCAGGCCGTCCAAGCGGGCCGACAACAGCGCCTGAATGGTTGGCGGGATCGCCAGCTCACCGAGGTCACGAGCGGCGAGCCAGCTGCCATCGGCCTTGGTCAGGAAGCCGTCGTCGATGAGCTTGGCGAGCAGCTCCTCCACGAACAAGGGATTGCCCTCGGCAGCGCGGCTCACCCGACGTCGCACGTCGGGCGGCAGCTGCGCCTGCCCGAGCAGGCTGGTCAGCAGCTCCTCGCTCTCACCTTCGGACAGGGGCTCGAGCTGAACGGTGGTCGACCAGCGTTTGCCGCCGCCCCACGCCGGCCGTTTCTCGATCAGCTCCGACCTGGCCATCACGAGGAGCAGGATTGGGGCGTCTCGGGTCCAGTCGGCGATGTGCTCCACGAGGTCCAGGAACGTCGGCTCGCCCCATTGGCAGTCGTCGAACACGAGCACCAACGGACGTTGACGGGCAAGACGCTCGAAGGTCTTGCGAATGGCCCAGAAGATCTGCTCGGGCGCCGGGCTGGCAGCCTCCAGGCCGATGATGCCCGCCACGCTCTCGACGATTCGCTCGGCCTCGGGTTCCTCGGCCAGGAGGTGGTTCAGCCGATCACGGGCAACCTCCGCTCCATCCTCCTCCCGAATGCCGGCCCCGTTCCGGATGGCCTCTGCAACGGGCCAGTACGTGATCCCGTGGCCATACGCGATGCATCGGCCGGTCGCCACCTGTGCCTGCTCACCCAATGAGCCGATGAACTCGTCCACAAGCCGTGACTTTCCGACTCCGGCCACCCCCAGGATCGTGAACAGGTGGCAAATGTGCTCGTCGATCGCCTCACGGAACGCCTCGTCCAGGAGGCGCAGGGGCCGTTGTCGACCGACCAGCGGCGCCTCGAGCGGGCGGGTGTGGCGGCCGACGGTGTCGACGACGTCGGAGAGGCGCCAGGCATGAACCGGCTCGGCCTTGCCCTTCAGGATGAGTGGCTCGACGGCCTCGGCCGAGACGGCCGAGCGAACCAGGGCGTACGTGTCAGCGCCCATCAGGATCTCGCCGGGGGCGGCCGCACCCTCCATGCGCGCCGCGACATTCACCGCATCCCCCGTCACGATCCGCTGCGCCGCGCTCCCGTCTCCCGCCACCACCTCCCCGGTGTTGATCCCCATCCGCCACTCCACGGTGGCGCCCCGCTCGGCGTTGATGCCGGCGTCGAGGCCCGCCAGCCGGTCGCGGATCTCCACCGCTGCCCGACAGGCGCGCAGCGCGTCATCCTCGTGGACCGTCGGCACCCCGAACACGGCCATGACGGCGTCGCCGATGAACTTTTCGACCACCCCGCCATGGAACTCGATCACCTCGCGCATGACGTGGAAGTAGCGGGTCATGAGCGACCGCAGGGACTCGGGATCGATCCGCTCCCCGAGCGCCGTGGACGAGATGGCATCGCAGTACAGGATCGTGACCGTCTTCCGGGTCTCGGCCTGGGGAGCGGAAGCCTCGAACGGCATAGCGCACGAGGAGCAGAACCGCGAACCGGGCAGGTTTGCTGCTCCGCAGGACGGACAGGCGACGGTCGCGGTCACCGGAGCCGGGCCCTCACGCCAGAGCCCCGGCCCGCAGCCGCTCCAGCGCCGCATCCAGGCGGGCCAAGGTTCGCTCGCGGCCCAACAGGACCATGGAGCCGAAGAGGGGCGGCGAGACGGCCTTCCCCGTTACCGCCAGCCGGAGGGGTCGGAAGAAGTCGCCGGCCTTCCAGCCCAGCGCGTCGGCAGCACCACGTGCGGCCGCCTCCAGCACCTCGGCCGACCACTCCCCGCACGCCACCAGCGCATCGCGCGCGACCCCCAGCGCGTTAGCCACCTCGGCGGCGTCCCGGCCCTTGGGCAGGAGTGCGTCCACGCTCCACCAAGAGGCCACCACGTCGTCGGATTCGGCCAGGAACCCGGACAGCTCGACCGCATCGGTCAGGCGCACCATCCGCTCGCGCAGCAGGGGCACCAGCCCGGCGAGTGTCGCGTCCGAGATCGCCTCCGGCAGCGGCGGCCGCAGCCGCGACGCCAGGTCCGCATCGGTCAGGGAGCGGATGTAGACCCCGTTGAGGTGGTCGAGCCGGCCGCGATCGAAGACCGCTCCCGCTTTGTGGACCGCCCCGATCTCGAACCGCGCGGCCAGCTCGTCCAGGCTGAAGATCTCCTCCTCGGTCCCCGGCGACCAGCCCAGGAAGGCCAGGAAGTTGACCATCGCCTCGGGCACGTAACCCTCAGCCCGGTAGTCGCTGATCGCGGTCTGCGACTTCCGCTTGCTCATCTTGGACCGATCCGGATTCAGGATGAGCGGGATGTGCCCAAAGACCGGCTCCCGATAGCCAAGGGCGCGGATGAGGGCGATGTGCTTGGGGGTGTTCGAGAGGTGGTCCTCGCCCCGAATGACGTGGCTGATCTCCATCGCCTCATCGTCAATGACCACTACGAAGTGGTAGAGCGGCACGCCATCCGCCCGCACGATCACGAAGTCGCCCAGGAGGGCGTTGTCGAACTCGACCTCGCCCCGGATCAGGTCGTCGAAGCGGATGGTCTCCGGCGGGACCCGGAAGCGGAGGGCTGGGCGGCGACCCTCGGCCACGAAGGCGGCCCGATCGGCATCGGTCAGGCGCAGGCAGCGCCCGTTGTAACGGGGGGCTTCCCGGTGGGCCTCCTGCTCGCGCCGGACGGCGTCCAGCTCTTCGGGGGTGCACCAGCAGTGATAGGCGGCTCCGCTCTGCAGGAGCCGATCCGCCTCGCGGGCGTATCGGTCCATGCGCAGGCTCTGACGGTAGGGTCCGAATGGACCGATGTCCTCGCCGCCTGCCGCCTGCGGACCCTCGTCCCAGGTGATCCCCAGCCAGTGGAGGTTGTCGAGGATGTCGTGCTCGAATTCGGGCGTGCTGCGGGCCTGGTCCGTGTCCTCGATGCGGAGCACGTAGGTCCCGCCGGTCGCGCGCGCGAACAGGTAGTTGTAAAGGCTGGTCCGCGCCGTGCCGATGTGCAGCGGCCCGGTGGGGCTGGGCGCCATCCGGACCCGGATTGGTCGCTCGTCAGGGTTTGGTGGGCGGGGCACGCTCATGGGCTCCGCGATGGTACCGCCCGGCCCGCCGCAATAGACATACGGAGGCACTGCCATGGTGCAGCGTCGGAGGCGCCCACCACGGTTGAGCGTCGCATCACGGGCATTCGTGCTATCGCGCTATCGCGCTGCACGATGTCCCGAATGGTTGTGACAGGAGGTAGGCGCGAGGCAAGAGCCAGCGCCGCGGTTCGCAGCGACCGCCCTGTAACTCACGACCCGGCCAGCAACTCCTGGACGACGGGCTGGATGGCATCGACCCACAGGGCGTACTGGGCCCCGCTGGGGTGGAGTCCGTCGCCGGCCACGAGCGAAGGATCCGAGGCGACGCGGCGCGAGATCTCATATATGTCCGGCACGAAGACGATGCCCCGCGCCTCGGCCGCCACGCGGAGCACGTCGTTGAAGCGGGCGATCTCTGCGCTCTGCTGGGCGGGGTTGCCAAACGAAGAGCCCGCGGGCGTCAGCGTGTAGTCCGGAGTCGCCACGGCCACGATGCGCGTGGGCGGCAGCCGCTCGAGCAGCGCATCCAGGATGAGGTCGACATTTGCTGCGTAGGTCGCTTGTGGAACGCCGCGCACCACGTCGTTGACGCCGATCTGGACGGTGACGAACTCCGGATGGAGGTCATCGAGGGCTGGCAGCTCGGCGGCGATCAGATCATCGGTGCTGTACCCGTTGACCCCCAGGTTGGCGGCCAGCTCGAGGCGGCCGTCCAGGCGGGCCACCAACTGGCTGGGCCAGCTGTCGGTCGAGGAGACTGCGGTGCCGATGGTGTACGAATCCCCAAGCGCGACATAGCGCGCGCCCATTAACGACGGGGTCGGCTCGGCGGTCACGGTGCACGCGGCGCCGACGAGCAGCGCGACGGCCAGCGCGGTGAGGTCACGTCCGCTCATCACCCTGGGGCGTCAGCGGGCCAGGGTGAACGCGGCCCTCACCTCCCCGACCACCTCGCCACGGGCCAGGTCGCGGATCGGCGGGGCGGCATAGGCGGCCAGCTGGGACAGCTCCACTTCCCCCAGGAGGCCGATCTGGCGCAGCGTCTCGCAGGTGGCGGCGGCGCCTGCCCGGCGGGCCGCGTCGCCGTCCTCGATCTTCACCGCCACCCCGGCCGCGGGCGCATCGGCGCCCATCCCACCCGGCAGCAGGCCCACGCAGCGCAGCCCCTCGGCACCGCCCTTGGCCACCAGCCGCCCGGCCGCGGCCCGCATGAGATCGGTGTCGAATTGCCGGCGCTCCCCGGACACCAGCTCGGGATGGGCCAGCATTGCGTCGCGGATGCGGGTCAGCGCATCGCGCAAGGTGGCATCGGTCAGGCCGGTCGGATCAGCCAGGCGCGCGTAGGCGCGCGCGATGGCGTGCAGGGGTATCGCGAAGCTGACCACGCCGCAGCCGTCGGTCGCGGTCGCGATCCGGCGGGCCGGGACGCCGGACACCGCTGCCACGGTCTCCAGGGCCAGCTGCTGGATCGGGTGGTCGGGCTGCCAGTAGGTGTCCACGTCCCAGCCGGCGGCCTTGGCATGCAGGGCCATGGCGGCGTGCTTACCGGAGCAGTTGTGGCGCAGTTCGTTCGGCGGTTCACCGTCACGGGCCAGGCGCTGGGCGGTCTCCGCATCGAACGGGGTATGCGTTCCGCATTGGAGGGCGGATCGGCTCAGTCCGCCGGCCCGCAGCGCGCCCTGGACGAGGCGCACGTGGCGGTCCTCGCCGGCGTGGCTGGCGGCCATCACGGCCAGCGTCTGGACCGGATCGGGGAAGTTGTAGGCGTCGAAGCGCCCGGACGCGACAAACGGGGCCAACTGGAACGGCTTGGCTGAGGAGCGGAGGAAAGTCGGCTCCTCCGGGTCGCCCAGATGGGCGACGCGCGCGCCGTCGGCGTTGACGACGGCGATGGACCCGCGATGCCGGGACTCGACCCGATCTCCGCGAGTGACCTCGACGGTGAGTGCGGGGCTACCGGTCGGCGTCGCCGGGACCGGTGGGCTGCCGGGCATTGCCGGCGCCGGCTCGGGCCGGTTCGCCAAGGATCTCCTTGGAGAACAGGGCGTCGGCATCAGCGGATTCGGCGAGCTTGGCGGAGCCGGCGGAGGCCGGTGAGGCTGCCCCGCCGCTCCCCGACTTGGCCGATGCGGATCCACTCTCGGCGCTTGCCCCCGCGCCGGGACCCGGAGCGCCCTCGGCCGGCGTCTTGCGGGTCATGATGACCGACCCCTCGAAGAAGGCGCCTTCCTTGATGACCAGGACCTGGGTCTTGATCTCGCCCTTGACCCGCCCGGTCGAGCCGATCTCGAAGCGGCCACCGGAGTCCACGTTGCCCTCGTAGTCACCATTTACGACGACGTTGTGGGCCTTGATGCTGGCGCGCACTCGGGCTTGGGGACTGAGGACCAGGGTTCCCTGGCACTCGATCTCGCCCTGCGCCTCGCCGTCGATGCGCAGGTCACGGTCGCTGACGAACTTGCCGTTGAAGCGCGCATGGGAATCGAGGATGCCCTCGCTCGCATCCCGACGTGAGTCGGCCGGCGAGCCCGTCGACGGCTCGCCCGGAGCGTCTGAGTACAGGGATCCGATCAACTCTTCCTGCGGCGCGTCCCGTGGGTCACGTTTCCCAAAGACCATGTGCACATCCTCTCGCTGCGGGCGGGCGGGCACGCGAGGCGCACGCACGCGATTCGTGTGGATGAATAGCGTATCAGCCTCACGCGCTGTCGGGTAGTCCGCCGGCCACAACCCCGGCCGTATTCCGGCGGGGCTAGAATCGCCGCCGATGCCCGAGCCTCTCCCCGCCACCGTGCACGCCTCTTCTCACCCGCTGGTTGCCCACAAGCTGTCGCTCCTGCGGGAGCGGAACACCGAACCCAAGGTGTTCCGCGAGCTGGTCCGCGAGCTGTCGTGGCTGCTGGGCTACGAGGCCATGGCCGACCTGACCACCGAGTCGTATCGGCTGGAGACGCCGCTGGAGCCGATGACCGGTGCGCGACTGGAAACCAAAGTCGGCCTGGTCCCGGTATTGCGTGCGGGTCTGGGGATGGTGGAGGCCATGCTGGAGCTGATGCCCATGGCCGAGGTCTGGCATATCGGCCTGTACCGTGACGAGCGGACCCTCAAGCCGGTCGAGTACTACAACAAGCTCCCTGATGCGGCCACCGTGCAGGTCTGTCTCATCCTGGATCCGATGCTGGCCACCGGCGGCTCGAGCGCGGCGACGGTTGACATCCTGAAGGCCTGGGGTGCGGCGCGCATCAAGCAGGTCTCGCTGATCGCCGCGCCGGAAGGGATTGCCACGTTGAACACGGCGCATCCCGACGTCGAGATCCACGTGGGGGCGGTCGACCGCCAGCTGAATGAGCGGGGCTACATCATGCCGGGCCTGGGCGACGCCGGCGACCGCCAGTTCGGGACCTTCCCGCCCTCGTCAGGAGCTTGACCGCGTATCACAACCATTCGTGATATCGCGCTATCGCGCTGCACGATGTCACGAAGTCATGTGAGGCGGAGTTGGATGCCCTGGCGAGCGGAGCGCGCCGTAGACGACGAAATGTCCCGAAGTGACCGCCCTCAGGCCGTTGATGTGACTCGACGGCACCGTTGGCTGCCCCTTCGGGACGGGGGTAACGTTAGCGGCAGGTCGTGTGGGACGGCAATCGGCTTATCCCCGACTTTGAAAAGAGCGTTGACAATTGTCCACAGCCTATCCCCAGCAACGCACTTTGAACCGCGGTACGCTCTGAAAAACTGATGGCGCCCCACCGAATCCTGTTCCTGTGCCAGCACAACTCGGCACGCTCCCAGATGGCGGAAGCCATGCTCCGCGCCTGGGGAGAAGGCCACTTCGACGCGCATTCGGCGGGCATGGAGGCCACCGCGGTTCGACCCGAGGCAATTGCCGTCATGGACGAGCTCGGGATCGACATCCGCCACCAGGCGAGCAAGACCGTGGAGCGGTACATCGGGCAGTCATGGGAGGCCCTGATCCCAGTCTGCGAGGAGGCCTGCGAGGCATGCCCCTGGATTCCGGGGGCCAGACGTGTCGAGCGATGGATGTTCGACGATCCGTCGGCCGCAAGCGGCGACCAGGCGGCTCGGTTGGCGGAGTTCCGCCGGATCCGGGACGAGATCGCATTGGCGGTCCGCGATTTCATCGCGCGGGGCTGACCCATCCGAACGGGGGCAGGCGGAGGGGATACACTCGGGCCTCGCAAGGAGATCCGATGCCCGACCAGCGTGTGACGGTGGCGGTCACCGGCGCGGCCGGCCAGATCGGCTACGCGCTTGTGTTCCGCATCGCATCGGGCCAGATGTTCGGACCCCAGACCAGCGTCGAGCTGCGCCTGCTGGAGCTGGAGGCGGCCCTCCCGTCCCTGGACGGAGTGGCCATGGAGCTTGAGGACTGCGCATTCCCGCTCCTGGCCGGTGTGGTGACCACCGCCCGGCCCGATGAGGCGTTCCGCGGCGCCAATTGGGCCCTGCTGGTGGGCGCCGTCCCTCGTAGGCCGGGCATGGAGCGCAAGGACCTGCTGGGCGTAAATGCCGGCATCTTCGGCGCCCAGGGTCGGTCACTGGCCGCCAATGCCGCGGACGACGTCCGGGTTCTGGTGGTGGGCAATCCGTGCAATACGAACTGCCTGATCGCGTCCACGGCCGCTCCAGACATCCCTCGCGACCGGTGGTTCGCCATGACCATGTTGGACGAGACGCGGGGTCGAGCCCTGCTGGCCCGCCGCGCCGGTGCGAGCGTGGCCGAGGTGCGGGACCTGGTGATCTGGGGCAACCACTCTGCGACGCAGTTCCCCGACGCGTTCCACGCCACGATCGGTGGGCGTGCAGCCGCGGAAGTTATCAGCGACGACGTCTGGCTGCGGGGCGACTTCATCAGCACCGTCCAGCAGCGGGGAGCGGCCATCATCGCGGCCCGTGGCGCATCGTCGGCGGCCTCGGCCGCCAATGCGGTCATCGAGACGGTCCGCAACGTGGCCGCACCGACCGGGCAGATCTTCTCGGCCGCGGTTCCGTCTCCGGGCCGTGAAACCGGCTACGGCGTGCCGGCCGGGATCGTGTTCGGCTACCCGCTGCGCGGCGCCGGACCCGGCCAAGTCGAGATCGTGCAGGGCATCCAGCACGAGGAGTGGGCGGCGCAGCGGATCGCAACCACCCTCAACGAGCTGGTGGAGGAGCGGGACGCGGTGGGAGCGCTGGCCGCATGAGCGGCGACGGCCTGGGGGACGGCAAGGGCGACGGTCGGACCAGCGGCGAGACGCTGACCCGCCCCGACAAGGCATCGGTCAGGGTCGGCGACCAGGCAGCTGAACTGCCCATCGTGCGGGGCCGCGAGGGCGACGACGCGGTCGACATCGGTCAGTTGCGGTCAGAGACCGGCCTTGTCACCTTCGATCCCGGCTACAAGAACACCGCCGTCTCGACCTCCGCCATCACCTTCCTCGACGGCGAGGCCGGGATCCTCCGCTATCGGGGTTATCCGATCGAGCAGATCGCGGCTCGGTCCAGCTTCCTCGAGACGGCCTATCTCCTGATCTACGGGGAGCTACCCACCAAGGCGGAATACGGGGCCTGGCTGGACGACATCGTTCATCACACCCTCATCCACGAGGAAATGCGCCGCTTCTTCGACTCGTTCCCGTACGACGCCCATCCCATGGCGGTCCTGGCCTCCGGCACCGTGGGGCTATCGACCTTCTACCAGGGCAGCCACGACCCGTTCGACCGCACCGCGGTGGAGCTCACGATCCGGCGCCTGATCGCCAAGGTCCCCACCCTGGCCGCGTGGGCCTTCAAGAAGAGCATCGGCCAGCCGTACGTGTATCCCCGCAACGACCTGGACTACGCCCCGAACTTCCTGAACATGATGTTCGCGGTCCCGGCCGAGCCATACCAGGTCAGCTCGGTTGTCAGCGCCGCCCTGGAGCAGCTGCTGGTCATGCACGCCGATCACGAGCAGAACCTGTCCACCGCGACGGTCCGCAACGTGGGCAGCGGCCAGGGGAACCTGTACGCCTGCATCAGCGCCGGGATGAGCGCCCTGTGGGGGCCGCTGCATGGCGGAGCCAACGAGACGGTCATCAAGACCCTGGAGCGGATTGCGGCCGACGGCGGCAACGTCGCCAAATGGGTGGCCAGGGCCAAGGACCCCGAGGACCGCTTCAAGCTGCCCGGCTTCGGCCACCCGGTGTACCGCAACTTCGACCCGCGGGCTAACCTCATCAAGGCCACCGCTGACCAGGTCCTGGCCGCCCTGGGCGCCGACGGGGAGCTGTTCGAGATCGCCAAGCGGCTGGAGGAGACCGCGCTCAGCGACGAGTACTTCATCGAGCGCCGCCTGTACCCCAACGTCGACTTCTACTCGGGCCTCATCTACCGCGCCATCGGCTTCCCGAAGAACATGTTCACCGCGCTGTTCGCCATGGGACGGCTGCCCGGCTGGATCGCCCAGTGGAAGGAGATGATCGAGGACCCCGAGACCAAGATCGCCCGCCCCCGCCAGGTATACACCGGCGTGCCGGCGCGCGATTACGTTCCGATCGAGTCCCGCTGAGCGCACCGCGGATCCGTGCGCTTTACAGTCCTTGGGCGCTCGCCCGCCGTCCCGAACCCGGGTGAGGCGTGCGCCGGCTACCTGGTGGCCGGCGGGCGGAGCCGGGTCATGGTCGACATCGGTCCGGGCACGGTGGCCCAGCTGCTCCGACTCTGCAATCCGTCCGAATTGGATGCCGTCGTCATCAGCCACATGCATACCGATCACTTCCTCGACCTGGTGACCATGCGCTACTCGTTCCCCTGGAAGGACGAGGCCAATCCCAAGCTCCGGGTGTACCTCCCGCCGGGCGCGACGGGCCAGATGGAGATGGTGGCCCGCGGGGCAGGGTTTCCAGACTACTTCGCGCGCAGTTTTGCGTTCATCGAGCACGATGGGGCCGCCGCGCTGGAGATCGGCGACCTGCGCTTCGAGCCCACGCCGACCATCCATTTCGTCCCGACCTGGGGCTTCCGGGTCAGTTCGCGCGGACCCGATGACGGCGGGCGGGCGATCGCCTATTCAGCCGATTCCGCGCCCACGCCGACGCTGGACACGCTCGCCGACCGGGCCGATCTGTTCATCTGCGAGGCGGCCAACCGCACGCTGGCCGATGACGCCCCGCCCCCCGAGCGGCGCGGGCACCTCCTCCCAACCGAGGCAGGTGAAGTGGCCCAGCGCGCGGGCGTGGGACGCATGGTCCTGACCCACCTGCCGGTCGACTCGAACGGCGGGATGTGGGCCGTCAGCCAGGCGGCAACCACCTTCGAGGGCCCGGTCGAGGTGGCCGATACCCTCAAGGCTTGGGAGGTTTGAGCATGGAAGTCAAGGAGCTGGGCCACATCGTTCTGTACGTCGGTGACCTGAAGCGATCGCGGCACTTCTATGGAGACGTCCTGGGCTGGAAGCAGGTCGTGGAAATGGGCGACATGGCGGCCATCTTCTCGTCCGGGCGCACCCACCACGAGCTGCTGCTGCTGGAGGTCGGGCCATCTGCGGCTCCAGTGCCTGCCGGCCGACGGTTGGGCATGTACCACTTCGGGCTCAAGGTCGGCGAGACCGATGACGAGCTGCGCGAGGTGATCGACACGCTGCGGCGGGAGGAGGTGCCGATCACCGGGATGGCCGACCATACGGTCACCCATAGCGTGTACATCACCGATCCTGACGGCAACGAGATCGAGTTGTACATCGATGTGCAACCGGAGACCTGGCGCGACGACCCCACCGCCATCGTCGCCTCGACCAAGCCCCTCCGCCTTTAGCCCCCCAGCCGGGCCTGGGCGATCCAGCGGTCCCCGGCCCAGGTGGCCAGCCCCCACAGCACGCTGATGGCCAGGGTGGCCACCAGGATCGCGGCTCCCAGGACCAGGGTCCCGGCGCCGAACCCAGCCCCCAGCCCGAACGTCACCAGGCTCCCGAACACGATCGTCAGCATGGCCATGAACAGACCGATGCGGGCCGCGGTGAACACGAACCATGCCGCCGTGTGACCCTGGGCGCGGCCCGACAGCCACAGGACGGTGGGTCCAGTGGCGCCGTACAGGGCGACGTAGAACCCGAAATCGCTGAACAACGCTCCCGCTCCCAGCCGCTCCCCGAGGACCACGTTCGCGACCACCCAGGCCGCCAGCAGGGCGCTGCCCGCACCGACGAGTAGCAGCCACGCCAGGAGTAGCGTGGCGGTGCCGGCCGACAGCCGCTCCACCAGCTCCCCGGAGTCGGTTTCGACCAACTCGGTGGGGCCTTCCGGATTCGGCTCGGGGTCGGTGCTCATCGGTCCGGTCGGCAGGTCAGGTTGACGTCAGGGCCTGCTCCAGGTCGGCGACCAGGTCCTCGGCCGCCTCGATCCCGACCGACAGCCGCACCAGGTCGGCGGGGACCTCGAGCGGAGACCCGGCCACAGACGCGTGGGTCATGACGGCGGGCACTTCGACCAGCGACTCCACGGCTCCAAGCGACTCGGCCAGGGTGAAGACCCGCATCGCGCCGGCGACCCGGTTGGCCTCCGCCGCGCCGCCGGCCAGCTGGAACGAGAGCATGGCCCCGGGGAGGCGCATCTGGCGCTCGACCAGCTCGCGCTGCGGGTGGTTGGCCAGGCCGGGATAGTGGACCGCGCTGACCTCCGTCCGGCCGGTCAGCCAGTCGGCCAGGAGGGCGGCGTTGGCGCAGGCGCGGTCCATCCGGATCGCCAACGTGCGGAGGCCGCGCAGCACGAGCCAGCAGTCGAATGGGCTGGGTACCGCGCCGGCCGCGTTCTGGTGGTACCGCAGCTTCTCGGCCAGCTCAGCCGACCGGGTGGCGATCACGCCGCTCACCACGTCCGAGTGGCCGCCCAGGTACTTGGTTGCCGAGTGGAGGACCACGTCGGCGCCGAACTCCAGCGGTCGCTGGAGGTACGGCGTGGCGAAGGTGTTGTCGACCACGGTCAGCGCGCCGGCGGTGGCGGCCAGGCGGGTCACGGCGCTGATGTCCACCACCTTCAGCAGAGGGTTGGTCGGACTCTCCAACCAGACCATCCGGGTCTGATCGGTCAGTGCGGACGCCACCGCGTCGAGGTCCCGGAGGTCGACGACATCGACATTGACCCCGTATCGGGCCCAGACCTTCTGGGCGAGGCGCCAGGTGCCGCCATATACGTCGTCGCCGAGCAGGATGCGCTGGCCCGGATCAAGGAGATACAGCAGGTTCTGGGTGGCGGCCATGCCGGACGCGTACGCGACGCCGTGGGCCCCTCCCTCCAGCTCCGCCACCGCGCGCTCCAGGACGTCGCGGGTCGGGTTGCCGGTGCGGGCGTACTCGTACCCCATCCGCGGGCTGCCGACCGCGTCCTGTTGGAAGGTGGCCGCCGGCTGGATGGCCGGCACGACCGCGCCGGTCATGGGATCCGATTCGAACCCCGCGTGGACGGCAAGCGTCTCGAAGTGACGCTTGCCCGGGTCGCTCACGGGTAGCGGCGGGCTATCGGGTACGCGGGAAGCCGAGGTCGACCTTGCTGGTGCCCGGGTCGGGCCAGCGGGCGGTGACCACCTTGGCGCGGGTATAGAACTGGATGCCCTCGGGACCGTACATGTGCAGGTCCCCGAACAGCGAGTTCCTCCAGCCGCCGAACGAGTAGTACGCGACCGGGACCGGGATCGGGACGTTGATGCCCACCATGCCCACGTCGATGTCGAACTGGAACTGGCGGGCCGCCCCGCCATCCCGGGTGAAGATTGCCGTGCCGTTGGCATACGGGTTGTCATTGATCAGGCCCACCGCATCGGCGTACGAGTCAGCACGCACGACCTCCATCACCGGGCCGAAGATCTCGTTGCGGTAGCAGTCCATGTCGGGCGTGACCTTGTCCAGCAGCGACACGCCCAGGAAGAAGCCTTTGCCGTCCTGGTACAGCGGATGCTCGCGGCCGTCGACGACCAGGTCGGCCCCCTGGGCCGGCCCGCTGTCGAGGTAGGTGGCCACCTTGTCGCGATGCTCGCGGGTGATCAGCGGTCCCATCTCGGCCCCCGGCTCGTCACCGGGCGCGACCTTGATTTTCGGGAGGCGGAGCTTGATGGCATCGACCAGCGGTTCGGCCACGCCGCCCACGGCGACCACGACACTGATGGCCATGCAGCGCTCGCCGGCTGAGCCGTACGCTGCGGAGACCGCAGCATCGGCGGCCATGTCGATGTCCGCGTCGGGCAGGACCACCATGTGGTTCTTGGCACCGCCCAGGGCCTGGACCCGCTTCCCGTGGCGAGTGCCGGTCTCGTAGATGTGGCGCGCCACCGGCGTGGAGCCCACGAAGCTCACCGCCGCGATGCCCGGGTGCTCGAGGATGGCGTCGACCGCGACCTTGTCGCCTTGCACGACGTTGAACACCCCGTCCGGGACGCCGGCCTCCTTGAGCAGCTCACCGAGATAGACCGATGCGGACGGGTCCTTCTCCGACGGCTTCAGGACGAAGGTATTCCCGCACGCGATGGCGTTGCCGAACATCCACATCGGGACCATGGCCGGGAAGTTGAACGGCGTGATGCCGGCGGCCACGCCGAGCGGCTGGCGGATCTGGTACACGTCGATCCCGCCGCTCACTTGCTCGCTGAACGAGCCCTTGAGCAGGTGCGGGACGCCGGTCGCGAACTCCAGGTTTTCCAGGCCGCGGGCCACCTCGCCCATGGCGTCGGTGTGGACCTTGCCGTGCTCGGCGGTGAGGAAGGCGGCGATGTCGCCCCGGTGCTGGTCGACCAGGTTGCGGATGCGGAACAGGATCTCGGTGCGGCGGCTCAGGGACGTCGCGCGCCATGCCGGAAAGGCGGCCGCGGCAGCTTTGACTGCGGCGTCAACTTCCTCGACCGATGCGAAGTCGACCTCGCGCGCCAGCTGCCCGGTGGCCGGGTTGTAGACCGGGCCCCTGCGCCCCGAGGTGCCGGCCACGCGCTTGCCGCCGATCCAGTGGCTGACGCGCTCCAACGCCGGCCCCTTGGCCTGGTCAGCGGTGGGCGGCTGGGCAAGACGGGTCATACGTTGAACGGCTCCTGTTCGGTGCCGCTCAAGGGTACTGCGCCGCGCCCCCTGCGGCTATCGGTACCCGTGGGTCTCACCACGGCGGACGACGACCTCGGGGTGGGTGGCGCGCCAGTCGTAGTCGGCGACCTGCTCCTCCGCACCGAGGATCCCAGCCTCGCGCAGCCACGCGTCGTTGTAGAGCTTGCCGATGTAGTTGCGCCCCGAATCGGGCAGCAGCACCACGAATAGCGAATCGGGATCGTCCAGGTCCCGGGCAAGTTGCAACGCAGCCCACAGCGCGGTCCCGCCCGACTCCCCGACCAGGATGCCCTCGGCCTTGGTGGCGGCTCGAGCGGTGAGGAAGGCATCGCGGTCCGACACGCGCACGATGACATCGGCCATGTCGGGGTCGTAGGTGCCCGGCCAGAAGTCCTCGCCGACGCCCTCGGTCAGGTAGGGCCGGATCGGTCCACCGCTGAAGACCGAGCCCTCCGTATCGGCGCCGACCACCACCAGGTCAGGCTTCTGCTCCTTCAGGAAGCGGCCCGCTCCCGAGATGGTGCCGCCGGTCCCCAAGCCGGCGACGAAATGCGTGATCCGCCCCTCGGTTGCTTCCCAAATCTCGGGTCCGGTGGTCAGGTAGTGCGCCTCCGGGTTGGCGGGGTTCGAGTACTGGTCCGGCTTCCAGGCGCCTGGCGTCTCGCGCATCAGACGGTCGCTGACCTTGTAGTAGCTCCGCTCGTCCTCGGGATCGACGTCGGTGGGGCAGACCACCACCTCGGCACCGTAGGCGCGCAGCAACGCCCGCTTCTCCTCGCTCTGCTTGTCGGCCATCACGAAGATGCACCGATACCCCTTCACCGCGGCCGCCATGGCCAGTCCGACCCCGGTGTTGCCACTGGTGGGCTCCACGATCACGCCACCCGGCTTGAGCAGCCCTGCTCGCTCGGCGGCCTCGATCATGGGCAGTGCGATTCGATCCTTGACCGATCCGCCCGGATTGAAGGCCTCGAGCTTGGCAACGATGCGGGGCGTGACCCCCTCCGCCAGTCGGTCCAGCGCCACGATGGGCGTGCCGCCCACCGCCGCGGTGATGGAGGGCAGGACGCCCGGCCACTCAGCCAGTCTGGGGCTCCAGGGCGTCAGGCTGCGCTTCGACGGCCTGGCGCGCTTCCACCTCCGCGAGGTACGCGCCGGGCGTCCCCCACCCCCGGGCGTGCCGAATGATGATCACGGCTGCGCCGATCACCGCCGCGCCCACGCCGATGAGGATGGCCACCGGAATGCCGCCCACCTCCCAGTTCCCGGTACGGAAGGTCTCCAACACGGTCCGCACCGACCCGTACCACACGAAATACAGCATCGCGACGTCGCCGTCGTACAGGCGGCGGGCGAAGCGGCGGCCGACCCACAGCAGGACCCCCATCCCAACCAGGTTCAGGATCGCCTCGTAGGCGAACAGGGGGTGGAACAACGTGGAATCGACCGGGTACTGGTCAAGGTTGGTCCAGGGTGGGACGCGGTGTCCCTGGTCGATCGGAATGCCCCACGGCAGGTCGGTGGGGGGCCCGTACAGCTCCTGGTTGACGAAGTTGCCGATGCGGCCGATGGCCTGGGCCAGGAGCATGGCCGGCGCCCCGATGTCGATCCAACGCAAGAAGTTCAGGTGGTTGAATCGAGTGTAGGCGAAGAGCACGACCATCCCGCCGGCCACCCCGCCCGGGATCCCCAATCCGCCGTTCCAGACCTGTGGAATGAGCGCCGGGTCGGCGGAATAGAACTCCCACTGGTGGATGACGTGGTAGAGGCGGGAGCCGATGATCCCGCCCACGGCGGCGACCAGGAGCATGGTCCACACCCGCTCCGGATCCTCTCCCCGACGCCTCGCCTCGCGGGTGGCCAGCCAGGCGGCGGCCACGGCCGCCACCGCGAACAGGATGCCGTACCAGTGGATGTTGAAGGGGCCGATCCGGAGGGCGATCGGGTCGATGAACACTGCCCGCGGATTCTACCCGCAGACCTCCGCGGCCTTGCCACGGCAGCCTTCACAGCGCTGCGCGCTGCGCGTATCGTTCGGCGCCAGCCCCCCACCACGATGTGAGGCCAGCAATGAGCAGCGAGCGACCTGCGCTTCCCATGCGACTGCTGGTGACGCTGTCGGTCTATTGGTTGGGGATCCTCACCATCCAATACGGGCTGGGAACCGTAGTGGTGCCCAGCATGGTCGAGGACGAGCTGGGACCCGGAAACGCCGGGACCGGGCTGGCCGTGATCAATGCGGTGGCCGTGATCGCATCCATCTTCGTTCAGCCCACGGTCGGTGTGGTGAGCGACTACACCATTACCCGTTGGGGGCGGCGGAAGCCGTACATCTTCATTGGCGGCCTGCTGGACATGGTCTTCCTGTACGGCATCGCCACGTCGAACACCTTCGTCGCGCTGGTGGCCTTCTACTTCCTGATCCAGGTCTCGTCGAACTTCGCCCAGGGGCCTTTCCAGGGCTATGTCCCGGACCTCGTGCCAGCCCGACAGGTGGGGACCGCCAGCGGGCTGATGGGGCTGATGATCGTCCTGGGAGCGATCGTGGGTTCGGGGATCGCCATGACCGGCCTGCAGGAGGGAGGGTCGCTACTTGTCGCGACCCTGGCGCTGGGCGCGGTGGAGATCGTGGCCATGCTCATCGTGGTGACCCAGGTCCACGAGGGTACGACCGGGCCCAAGCGCACGATGTCCTGGCCCCGGGTCGCGATGTCCGCATGGGGCGCCGACATCCTGCGCGAGAAAAGCGTCCTGTGGCTGCTCCTTGTCCGCCTCCTGTTCTTGGGCGCCGCGGCGGCGGCCACCTCCCTGGGCCTGTACTACTTCCAACGAACCCACGGGCTTAGCCAGGCGGAGGCGAGCCAGTTCGTCTTCTGGACCACCGTCATCGTGGCTGGGATGTCTGGCCTGGCCTCCCTGCCCGGTGCTCGCCTCTCGGACCGATACGGTCGGAAACCGGTCATCTACGGCGGGATGGTCCTCACGGCGATCGGCCTGCTCGGTCTGGCGCTGGCTTCCACCCCCTACCTGGCGGTGGCTCTGTTCGTGCCCGCCGGCATCGGTATCGGTGCGTTCCTTTCGGTCGACTGGGCCCTGATGACCGATGTCATCCCCAAGCACACCTCGGCGCGCTATATGGGGATCCTGAACGCCGGAACAGCGATGGCTACGCCGGTGTTCCTCATCGTCGGCGGTCTGACAATGGACGCCATTGGGCGCGCGACCAACGATCCGTCCGCGCCCGGCGGGCCGGTGGCGGCCATGTACGTGGCCATCGGATTCCTCGTCCTGGCGGCGCTGGCCCTGCGCCAGGTCGATGCTCGTCGGCGAGAGTTGGGCGAGGTTACCGAGCTGGCGGCGGCGTGATCGACCCTGGCGCCGGCGGTGGGCGGCAGATCGGGCCCCACCTGCTGGGCGTAACCGTCACCTGGCGGTACCGCGTGCAATGGGTGGCGGTGCGGATCCTGGTTCGAACCCTGTTCCGGATGGAGGTGGAGGGTCTGGAGCACTGGCCCAAGGCGCCTTTCCAGATCACCGCCAACCACCACTCGGGGTGGGACCCATTCCTGATCCACTCCGTCAGCCCGCTGCGACCGCGGGTGACCTGGTTCGGGCCGAAGGAGGCGGATTTCTCGAAGGGCACCAGGAACCGGGTGATGGGCTTCTTCGGGGGCATGATCCCGTTCAACCCGCGGAAGACGAATCTGCCGTCCTCGGTGCGCGCCGTTCAGCGCGTGTTCGACGCCGGCGGCGTGCTGGCCATCACGCCCGAGGGCACGCTGGGCTTTCGCGAGACCGAGCTCTTACCCCTTCAAGAGGGCGCAACGCTGTTCGCCGTCATCTCCGGAGTCCCCATCGTTCCATGTGCCGTCATCGGCAGCTCAACCTTGTGGCTGGGCAAGCGGATCGTGGTCCGGTTTGGCGACCCCATCCAGGTCGTCCGGGGAGCCGGGCGAACCGCGCGTCAGGCGCTGGCTGGACGCGTGCGGGAAGGCATGCTGGCGTTGCTGCCGGACGTGGAGCCAACCTACCCTCAAAGGCGGCCCGGCGGCGACTATTTGAGCGATGTGTTCAACGGCCGGCGAGAGGCCGCGAACCGACGGGAATACATGGCCGAGCTGGAGCGAAGCGCTCCGGGCTAGACCGCGGCACCGATTAGCATCGGTCCATGCTGCCCTTCGTCTGGGCCCTCATGGTGCTGGCCGTGGTGGCCGGGTTCGTGATGATCGTTGCGTACTGGCTCGACATCCAGGACCGAGCCGATCTCAAGCCGCAGGCCAAGATCGGTTGGTCGGCGGGCATCATCGTCTTCCCGGTTTCGATCCCGCTGTATGCCTTCATCGGCGGCGGCCGCTGGCCTCCACTGCTGCGAGCCGCGTCGCTAATCCCGGGATTGGCCCTGGGCCTGTTCCTTCTCTTTGTTTTGGGGGTCGTGGGGTAGGCTCACCGATGGCGCCCCTATGATGCGCAACGCATGACCGTGACCGAACGCGGGGTCGAGGACGCGCTGGGCTATCTGCGCGCGCACGCCGATGAGCATCTGCGCGGCCTGGATGAGTTCCTCCGGATGGAATCGGTCAGCGCGGATCCCGCCAAGAACGACGAGACCCGGCGCACGGCGCAGTGGATCGCGGACGATCTCACCCGGATCGGCTTCGAACATGCCCAGCTGAACGAGACGCGCAGCCATCCGGTGGTCACGGCCGACTGGCTGCACGCCGGCCCGGACAAGCCCACCGTCCTGGTCTATTGCCACTACGACGTCCAGCCCACTGACCCGCTCGACGAGTGGGTGCGGCCGCCGTTCGAACCTCGCTACGAGAACGACAACGTGTACGCCCGTGGCTGCGGCGACGACAAGGGGCAGCTGTACATGCACCTTTGCGCCGCCGAGGCCTGGCTCCGCGGCGTGGGCCGGCTGCCGCTCAACCTGCGGGTCATCTTCGAGGGCGACGAGGAGTACATCAGCGAGCCGGTGACCGAGTTCATCTCTGTCCACCCGGAGCTGCTGGCTGCCGACGTGTGCATCGTGTCCGACTCCGACATGCAGGACGATCACGGGACGCCCGCCATCACCTACGGCTTGCGCGGGATCGCGTACTGGGAGGTCCGGGTCCACGGCCCGTTCCAGGACGTCCACTCCGGATCGTACGGCGGCGGGGTCGAGAACCCGGCCAACGTCCTGGTCCGCATGCTGGCCTCGCTGGTCGACGGCGACGGGCGGGTCACCGTCCCCGGCTTCTACGACCGCGTTCTCGATCTGACCGATGCCGAACGTGCCGCCTACGCAGCCGTGCCGTTCGACGTGACCGAATGGCTTTCAGTGACCGGGGTATCGGAGCCCATGCTCGGCGAGCGCGGCTGGACCCTGTTCGAGCGCCTGTCCGGACGGCCCACGTTCGACATCAACGGTCTGTGGGGCGGCTACCAGGGCGAGGGCTCCAAGACGATCATCCCCGGCTGGGCAGCGGCCAAGATCAGCACGCGGCTGGTGCCCGACCAGGACCCCCGCGAGATCGAGGGCCTCATGATCGCGCACCTGGAGAGCCTCGCCCTGCCCACCGTCCGAGTGACGGTGAAGAGCCTGTCCAATGGCTGGCCGGTGCTGACTCCCATCGACCACCCCGCGGTCGGAGCGGCGGCTCGGGCTTCCGAGAAGGCGTTCGGCAAGGCCGCCGCGTTCCACCGCTCGGGTGGGAGCATTCCGTTCGTCCCGGAGCTCGACCGCCAGCTGGGAATCAAGAGCGTGATGGTCGGCTGGGCCTCTCCCAACGGCAACTTCCATGCGCCCAACGAGTGGATGCCGATGGCCAACTACCGGGGCGGGCTGGACGCGATCGTCCACCTGTGGGACGAGCTGGGCAGGCTCACCGCTGACGAGATGCGGCACTCCGGCCAGGAGACGGGTTAGCCGACGATCCGTAGGTCGCGGCTCGTCAAGTTGATGCGTTCTCCGCCGGTAGCGGTGCAGACCACGATGTCCTCGATCCGGGCGCCCCAGCGTCCTTCGACGTAGATCCCCGGCTCCACGCTGAACGCGTCGCCTTCGCGAAGGGGATCCGGGTTGGACTCGACCAGGTACGGCTCCTCGTGGGTTTCCAGACCGATGCCGTGGCCGGTCCGATGGGTGAACAGCGCCCCGTATCCGGCATCGGCAATGATCTCGCGTGCCGCCCGGTCCACGTCCCGCGCCGGGATGCCGGGCCGTACCGCCTCACAGGCGGCCGCCTGGGCCTCTTGGAGGACGGCGTACAGGTCCTGGAACTCCTCGGGCGGCAGCCCGACGAAGGCGGTGCGGGTCGTGTCACTCGCGTATCCGTTGGCCGTGCCACCGATGTCCAGGACGATCGCGTCGCCGGCCTGAATGATCCGATCGCCGGGGGTGTGGTGCGGGCTGGCGGCATTCGGGCCGGAGGCGACGATCGCCCAGTCGGCTGTGTCATGGCCCGCGTCACGCAGGAGCTGGCGGATGTGGGCGCTGACCTCGGCCTCGGTCCGCCCGCTGAGCCGTTCCGCGGTAATTGCCTCCATGGCCTGGTCAGCGGCTGCCGCCGCTGTGCGCAGGCGGTCGATCTCCTCGGGGCTTTTGGTGCGGCGCAGGGCGTTGATGGCCGGGCCTGCCTCCACGAGCTCGGATCCGTTCAGCGCGGCCTGGAGTCGAAGCACGAAACGGGCCCACATCTGGTCCTGAACGGCGACCCGGCCGACCCTTCCCAAGAGCCGGGAAACAACGGCGAACGGGTCATCGGTCTCCTCCCAGGGGACGAGCCCGACGGCATCAGCGAGCTCGCCCATTTCGTGGCGGGCGAGCGGCTCTTCCAGGTGAGGAAGAACGAGCGTGGCTCCGACCTCCGGACGCACGATGAGGCAGGTCAGCCGCTCGAGCGGCGGGGCGTTATAGCCGAGCAGGTACAGGTAGTCCGACGAGGGCGTGACCAGCAGCGCATCCAGGCCGCGCGACGTCGCTTCCGCCGCGGCAGCGTCGAGTCGCTGCCGATGGACAGTTGGCGCGAACGCGGTCACATCGCAAGCCTACTAGGGCCGAAACGAGGGTGAGCCTTCCAAGTTGCTCTGCCTCAGGGCTGCTGCCTCGCTAGAGCACGAGGTAAAGCCGCCACTCGTCCGGGACTCCCTTCAGCACGTGCGTGCCGCGATCCGCGAAGTTGATTCCCGACCCAGCTACGAGATCCTTCACCGTGCTCGACACGACGACCTCGTCGGCACCGGCAGTGGCCATGACGCGTGAGCCGATATGCACCGCCAGCCCGTCCACCCGGCCGCCGTGCCGCTCGATCTCGCCGGTATGCAGTCCTGCCCGGACTTGGAGTCCTGCCTTCCCGGCGGCATCTCGGATCGTGAGGGCGCAGCGTACCGCTCGCGCAGGGCCATCGAACACAGCGAGGAATCCATCGCCGGGGTTGTCAATCTCCTCGCCGCGCCAGTGGGCGAGTGCGCTGCGTACCTGTGCACGATGAGTCTCCAGCACCTCGCGCCAGCGGCGGTCGCCGAGGCGCACGGCCATCTCGGTGGAGGCAACCACATCGGTGAACAGGACCGTGGCCAGCACCCGGTTGGGCTCCGGTGCGGGGCGCACGCCGGTCAGGAAGCCCTCGATCTCGGCGAGAACGGCGTCGGTGTCGCCCACCCAGAAGAGGTGATCGCCACCGGCCAGCTCGACGAACGACGCCCCCGGGATCTGCGAGGCGATCCAGCGGCCCTCTTCTACCAGAGCGTCCCGATCATCGGTGCGGTGCAGCACGAGCGCGGGGACGCGGATGGCTGACAGGACGGCGCGGACGTCGATCTCGGTGTTCATGCGCAACAGCTGAGCCGCGGCGCCCGGGCTGGCTGAGCGCCGAAAGTAGGTGGCGAGCTGGCCGAGAAATGTTGGATCGTCTGCGCGGCTGGGAACAAGCGGACGGAGCATGTCCTCGGTGACCCACTCGTCCTCGACCTGGTCGATGGTCGCCTGCCGATCCGCGTCGCTCGGGGCCCACGGATAGTCATGGCTGCGGCGTCGACGAGCGAACACTCCGAATGTGATCAGGGCCCGTGTGCGGTGCGGGAAAGTGGCGGCAAACAGAAGGCTCATGCTGCCTCCCTCGGAGTGGCCGAAGATCGCAGCCTGCTGGGATCCTGTCGCATCGAGTACGGCGCGGACGTCGTCCATCCGCTCTTCGAGTGTGGGGAGGCGGTCGGTGGCGACCGGGTCAGACAGACCTGTGCCTCGCTTGTCGAAGAGGATGAGGCGGGTGAATGTTGTAAGGCGCTCGAGGAACGCGGCGAGTCCAGGGAGCTCCCAGCACTCCTCAATGTTTGAGACCCAGCCGGGGACGAAGACCAGATCGATTGGCGCATCGCCAACGAGCTGATAGGCGATGTGAAACTGCCCCGATCGTGCATATCGAGTCTGCGGTGGCATCGTCGCAACGTAGGCTAACGATTGTTGGAAGCCTGGGCGGCGACGCCCGCTCTACCCGATCCTGAGCGGCGCTTCGGTGGCCTCGCCGTCGCGGATACGCCAGGCGCGGAGCGCCTGCATCGGTACGACGTCGGGATCCAACATGCTGGCCAGCAGGTAGAACGCGTCGGGGTACATCGCCTGGCGGCGGTCGGTGGGCGATGGGACGGCCGGAGACTGGGTGTGGGAATGGAAGATGGCCACGAGGTCCTGGCCGGCATCCTCGATGCCCAGCACGATGCGGACCAGGTCGTCGGGGTGGACGGTGTAGACGAACGGTGACGCCTCGGCGTTGCGGGCAGGATGGTAGGCGGTCGCCCGCCCGTCGGCCAGGGATCCGGCCAGGATGCCGCACGCCTCGTTCGGCGCCTCGGCCGCGGCGTGGGCCAGCAGCTCGTCGGCCAGGGCGGTCGAGAGGATGAGCGCACCGTCGGTCGGCTCGCTCACCACAGGACGGAGCCCTCCATCTCGGTCTCGAGCGTGTCGAGGTCGCGATCCCACAGCCCGGCTGACAGGTACTTCGAGCCGTCGTCGGCCAGCAGCACGACGATCGACCCTCGATCCATTTCGGCTGCGACCCGGAGCGCGACGGCCAGCGCGGCCCCGGATGACAGTCCGGCGAAGATGCCTTCTTCGGCGATCAAGCGCCGCACTCCGACGACCGACTCGCGGTTGCTGACCAGGTAGCGGTCATCGAGGACCGACTGGTCCAGGACCGGGGGCACGAATCCCTCGTCCAGGGAGCGGAGTCCCTGCACCTGCTCCCCGGGGAGCGGCTCCGCGGCCACGACCCGCACGCCCGGTCGCGCCGCCTTCAGCGCGCGCCCCACCCCGGTCAGCGTCCCGCCCGTCCCCAGCCCCGCCACGAAGACATCTACTTCGGGCACGGCCGTGAGGATCTCCGGGCCGGTTTCCTCCTCGTGGGCGCGCGGGTTGGCCTGATTGCCGTACTGGAACGGCATGTAGACCGACGGATCCTCCTTGGCAAGGCCATGCGCCATCCGGATTGCGCCGTTCGATCCCTCGGCTCCTGGCGAGAACACGATCTCGGCTCCGAACAGGCGCAGCAGCTGCTCCCGCTCGGGGGTGGTGTTGTCCGGCATCACGATCCGCACCGGATGGCCCATCAGCGACCCGATCATGGCCAGGCTGATGCCCGTGTTGCCGCTCGACGGCTCGAGGATGGTCTGCGCCGGCTGCAGCGCCCCCGACGCGACCGCGTCGGCCAGCATGGAGCGCGCGATCCGGTCCTTGACCGATCCGGTCGGGTTGGCACCTTCGATCTTGGCGAACAGCCGCACGCCGGGATGCGGCGCCATCCGCCGCAGCTCGACCATCGGCGTGTGGCCGATGGCGGCGACGATGTCGCCGAGGATCATCGGTCTAGCTTGACCCTCCGGCCATGGCGGGCAGCATGATCACCTGGTCGTCCGGCCTGACCGGCGTGGCAAGGCCGGTGGTGTACCGAACGTCGCGACCGTTGACGTACACGTTGACGAAAGGCGACAGCTTGCCGTCGGTGGTCACCCGTTCACGGAGGTTCGGGTGGTTCGCAAACAGGTCGTCAAGCACCTCGAGCACCGTGGTGCCGGCCGCCTCCAGCTCGCGGGCGCCGCCCACCGTCTCGCGCAGGACAGGCGGGATGCGGACTCGGCTCACGAGGCGGCAACGGCCTGGGCCGCGGCGGCGGCGACCGGTTGCGGCTGGGCGACCGCGTCCCCGCAGGCGGGGCATGCCGGGTCGCGCCACAGCCGGATCTCGTCGAAGGAGGTTGTCATGGCGTCGAAGAGGAGCATGCGTCCGGCCAGGGACTCCCCCACTCCCAGCACCAGCTTGACCGTCTCATTGGCCTGGAGGAGTCCGATGATCCCCGGCAGAACGCCCAGCACCCCCGCCACCGCACAGGCAGGAGCCAGCTCCTCGGGCGGCTGAGTGGGGTACAGGCAGCGGTAGCACGGCCCCGCGAAGGGCACAAAGGTCGTCACCTGGCCATCCCAGCGGTAGATCGAGCCGTGGACGACGGGCTTGCGAAGCGCGACCGATACATCGTTGAGCAGGTAACGGGTCTCGAAGTTGTCCGTGCCGTCCACGATGACGTCGTACTCGCCAACCAGCCGCTCGACGTTGGCGGCGCCCAGGCGCTCCTGGTGGCGAACCACGCTGACATCGGGATTGAGAGCCGTCAGCGTCATCTCGGCGCTCTCGGTCTTGGGCATCCCCACTCGGTCCGCGGTGTGCAGGACCTGGCGCTGGAGGTTCGATTCGTCGACCACGTCGTCATCCACGATCCCCAGCGTGCCGACTCCGGCCGCGGCCAGGTACAGCGCGGCCGGCGACCCGAGGCCACCGGCCCCGATGAGGAGGACGCGGGCGTCCAACAGCCGGCGCTGGCCTTCCTGGCCGATTTCGGGGATCAGGACCTGCCGGCTGTAGCGCCGCCGCTCCGCCTCGGACAGGATCGGGGTGGGGACTTCCCAGGCGCCGCCGAGCGCCTTCCATTCGGCCAGGCGGCCCTGGAGGTTGACCACGTCGGTGTAGCCCACCTGGGACAGGTACAGGGCCGCGCGCCGTGAGCGGGCCCCGACCGCGCAGTGGACCAGGAGTGGGGTGGCCTTGTCCGGCACCACCTCTTCGATCCGGCCCGCCAGGTCGGCGAGCGGTACGAGGGTGGCCTCGGGAATGTGCCCCTCCTTCCATTCGACCAGCTCGCGAACGTCGATGATCCGCCGCTCCCCGCTGATCCGCAGCGCATCGGCGACCGAGATCTCCAGCACCGACCCGGGCTCCGCCATCAGACCGCCTCCGCCTCCGCGGGCCAGTCCACCGACTCCCCGGCCACGGCGCCCTGGAGGACCTTGTACCCGAGCAGGGCGCACTTCAGCCGTGCGGGGCCGATGGGCACGCCCAGGTCGTCGAGGACTGCCTTCGGATCGATGGCCCGCACCGCGTCGAGGGTCATCCCGCGCAGCGTATCGGTCAGGATCGAGGCCGACGCCTGGCTGATGGCGCACCCGCGTCCCTCGAACGCGACTTCCTCGATCTGCGCCCGGCCCCCGTCCAGGCGCAGGGTCATGGACAGCTCGTCCCCACAGGTGGGGTTCGAATCGGCAAAGTGGAGGTCGTGAGGATCGAGAACCCCCTGGTTGTGGGGGTTCCGGTAGTGCTCCAGGATGAAGTCGCGGTACAGGTTGTCCATCAGCCCGCGAACAGGGTCACCGCCGCGCGAACCGCATCGGCCAAGGCCTCGACGTCGTCGAGGTCGTTGTAGACGTAGAAGCTGGCCCGGGTGGTGGCCGGGATGTCGTAGCGCTGCATGACCGGCTGGGCGCAGTGGTGCCCCGCCCGCACCGCCACCCCGTGGTGGTCGAGGATGGTCGCCATGTCGTGGGGATGAACGGCGTCCAGGACGAAGCTGATGACCCCGGCGTGAATGTCCGGATCGTCGGGGCCGAATCGGCGGACATCGGGGATCTCCGCCAGAGCGGCCCAGGCATGCTCGAACAGGTAACGCTCATGCTCACGGACGTTCGGCATACCGATTTCGGTCAGGTAATCGATGGCGGCCCCCAGGCCGATGGCCTCCACGATGGCCGGGGTGCCGGCCTCGAACTTCTGGGGCACCTCGTTCCACTCGGCGCCCTCCATGGTGACCCGGATGATCATGTTGCCGCCGGTCATGAAGGGCGGCATGGCCTCCAGCAGATCGCGCCGGGCCCACAGCGCGCCGATCCCCGACGGCCCCAGCATCTTGTGGCCGCTGATGGCGAGGAAGTCGCAGCCGATGGCCTGAACGTCGATGGGCATGTGAGGCGCGGCCTGGGCCGCGTCGACGAGGACCAGCGCGCCCGCGGCATGCGCCCGTTGGGTGATGTCGCGGACCGGGTTGATCGTCCCCAGCGCGTTGCTGACCGCGGCCACCGCCACCAGCTTGGGACGGGCGGCCAGGAGGCGGTCCAGATCCTCGAGGTCCAGGCGTCCGTCGTCGGTGATGGCCACGTACCGCAGATCGGCACCGACCTCTTGGGTCAGCTGCTGCCACGGAACGATGTTGGCGTGGTGTTCCATCTGGGTGGTGACCATCGTGTCGCCGGCGCGCAGGTTGGTCCGGCCCCACGAGTAGGCAACCAGGTTGATGGCCTCGGTCGCGTTGCGCACGAACACGATCTCGCGCTCGGACGGCGCGTTCAGGAAGGCGGCCACCTTGCGGCGGGCGGCCTCGAAGCGCTGAGTGGCGTCCTCGCTGAGCTCGTAGATGCCGCGGTGAACGTTGGCGTAGTGGTGGCCGTAGGCGTCCCCCATGGCCTCGATCACGACCCGCGGCTTGGGGGCCGAGGCGGCCGCGTCGAGGTACACCAGCCGGTTGCCGGTCGAGGTCGGTCGCTCGAAGACCGGGAAATCGGCGCGCCGAGCGGTCCCGCTGAAGGCGCCGGGGATGGCCTGGGGCTCGGCGCGAACGGTCATCGGTCTACTTCGCTGTTTCCGCCACCGGCTCGGCGGCCTCGGCGGCCTCGTCGCCCACGTCCGCCGGCAGGCCGACCTGCTCGCGGACCCAGTCGTAGCCGTTGGCCTCGAGCTGATGCGAGAGCTCCTCGCCGCCCGACATCACCACCCGCCCGTCCAGCAGGACGTGGACCCGGTCAGGCTTCACGTAGTTCAGCATGCGCTGATAGTGGGTGATCATGAGGACCCCCATCTCCGGGGAGAGGGTGGCGTTGATCCCCTCCGCCACGTTGCGCAGGGCGTCGATGTCGAGACCCGAATCGGTTTCGTCCAGGATCGCCATCTTTGGTGACTGGACGGCCATCTGGAGCATCTCGAGCCGCTTCTTCTCGCCGCCCGAGAACCCGTCGTTCACGTAGCGGGTGGCGAACCCCGGATCCATGTTGAGGAGCGCCATCTTCTCCTCCATCAGGCGCCGGAACTTGGCCAGCGGGATTCCGGTGTACTTCGTCGCCGCCGCCCCGTCGCCGTCGGCGTCCGGCTGGCGCGGGTGGTGGACCGCGTTGTAGATGTTGCGCAGGAAGCTGGCCACCGTGACGCCCGGGACGGCGCTCGGGTACTGGAATGCGAGGAACAGCCCGGCCCGCGCCCGCTTGTCCGGGGACAGCTTGAGCAGGCTCACTCCCTGCCAGGTGATGTCACCCGCGTCGACCTTGTAGTCCGGGTGGCCGAGCAAGGCATAGGCCAGGCTCGTCTTGCCCGAGCCGTTGGGGCCCATCAGGGCGTGAACCTCGCCCTGGGCCACCGTCAGCGACAGGCCGCGCAGGATCTTCCGCTTCCCGGCGCTGACCTGGAGGTCGGTGATCACCAGCTGGTCGGTCATGAGGCTCCGTTCACGATCTGGGCGTGGGCGGTGGCTTCCGCGACCGCACGGATCCGGCGGCGTACGTCGGGCGAGTAGGGCGGGCCGCCGGCGGACTCGGCCCGCGCGGCCAGCTCGGCGAGTGTGGTCGCACCCAGCGTGGCATCGATCGAGGCGAACAGGCGCTCATAGGCCTCGTGGACTGAGCAAGGCTCGCGGTCGCACTGCTCGCCGCTGTTGACCCCGGCACACGGCATCTCCAGCAACGGACCGTCCAGGGTCCGAATCGCGGTGGCCAGGCTGATCTGGTCCGGCGGTCGGGCCAGCCGATAGCCGCCCGCCTGGCCGCGCGTGGCAGTCACCAGTCCGGCGCGTCGCAGGTCGGCCACCAGCTGCTCGAGGTAGGCGTGCGGCAGCCGTTCGCTGCGCGCCACGCTGGTGAGCGAGACCGGCTCCTGCCCCTCGGCCCGGGCCAACGCCAGCAGGACGCGGATGCCGTATTCGGATCGAGTGCTGATCTTCATGACCGGTCTCTCATGGCAGTTCGACCAGGACCTCGTCATCCTCGACCTGCACAGGGTACGCCCGGACCGGGATCACGGGCGGCAGGGCCAGGACCCGGCCACTGAACAGGTCGAAGCGACCGCCGTGGCGCGGGCATTCGACCGCATCGCCGTCCAGCTCCCCCTCGCCCAGGTCGCCTTCATCGTGTGTACACACATCGTCGATCGCGCCCCACCGCCCGTCGGTGGTCTGCCCCACGCACAGCGGCACGCCCTGCACCACCACGGTCACCACCGTCCCCGGGGTGACGTCGGCAGCGTGCAGGCCGGTGGCGAACCCGCGGGTCGTCATGATGCTCATGCCGCCTCCTGACCGATGCGCGTCGCCAGCGCGGCCAGGACTCGGGCACGGATGGGCTCGGAGCCGATGTCGGCCACCGCCCGCTCGAAGAAGCCGCGCACGATCATCCGCTCTGCCTCGTCGGCGGTCAGGCCGCGGGTCTGGGCGTAGAACATCTGGATCGGGTCGATGGCCCCCGCCGTGGCGCCATGGCCGCAGCGCAGGATGTCATTGGTCTCGATTTCGAGGACCGGGATCGGCTCTGCGCCCGCGTTCGGGGAGAGCAGGAGGTTTCGGCATTCCTGGTAGGAGCTGGTCTGCTTGGCCTCCGGCCGTACCCGGGTCAGGCCGTAGAACGCGGAATGGGCCTGGTCGTAGAGGGCGGACAGGTACAGCAGGTCCGAAGTGGTGTGGCTGGCCAGCAGGTCCTGAATCGAGTTGATGTCGATCTTCTGGTCGTCGCCGGCCGCCAGCACGCCGAGAAGCTTGCTGGTGCCGCCCTTGCCGGCCATCAGGACCTCGACCCCGAGCTTGGTCACGCGTGAGCCGATCTCCGCGTTGAGGGTCGTCACCTGTGCATCGGCGCCCACCACCACCCGCTGCGCTGACACGCGCCAGGCGCCGTCGCCGAGCAGCTGGAGACTCGCGTAGCGCACCCGGGACCCCCGCTCGGCTCGAACGTTCACCGTTCCGCCGAACCACCCGGCACCGCCGTCGGGAGAGGCGAACTCCTCGAGCAAAGTGACCTGCGAGTCCTCCCCGGCGACCACCAGGGTGACGGGGAATGCGGCCGCGTCCGCCCGCGACTGAACCGTTCGAGCCCGGAGGACCAGCTCGACCGTCACCTGCGGCGGGACGTACAGGAACGTCCCGGTGGTCCAGGCCGCCCGGGCCAGCTCCCAGAACGTGGCATGCGTCGCCGGACCGGGCGTGTCGTCGGTGAGATACGGGCGCACCAGTTCGGGGTGGCTGGCCACCGCCTCGGCCAGGGGCGTGAAGATGACGCCGCGAGCGGCGGCATCCGGGTCGAGGCCGGAGACCTCGGTGGTGGCCGTCTCGTCGAGCGGCGCATCGATCGGGAGGCTGGCCAGCGACGTGCGGCGCCACTCCTCCTCGCTGCCGCTCGGCCAGGGCGTGGCGCGGTAGCGCTCCGCGCGCGTCAGACGCTCGGCGCCCAGCCAATCGGGTTCGCCGCGCGCGCTCGACAACGCCGCAATGGCCGACGGGTCGAAGGCTGCCGGGGAGAGGCGGACCGGAGTGGCGGTCTGAGCGCCAGTTGTCATCGGTTCATGGGCGAAATCGGTCTAGCCGACCGCGCCCTCCATCTGGAGCTGGATGAGGCGATTCATCTCGACGGCGTACTCCATCGGCAGCTCCTTGACGATCGGCTCGATGAAGCCGTTGACGATCATGGCGCTCGCCTCGGCCTCGTTCATGCCGCGGCTCATCAGGTAGAAGAGCTGCTCGGAGCCGACCTTTGAGACGCTCGCCTCATGCCCGATGGTGACGTCCTCCTCGTCGATCTCCATGTACGGGTACGTGTCGGAGCGGGCCTCGTCGGAAAGGATCAGGGCATCGCAGCGGACCGTGGACTTCGACCGCTTGGAGCCGGGGTAGACCTTGATCAGGCCCCGGTAGCTGGTCCGGCCGGTCCCCATGCTGATGCTCTTGGAGGTGATCAGGCTGGTGGTGTTGGGAGCGGCATGGATGACCTTGCCGCCCGCGTCCTGGTGCTGGCCGCTCCCGGCGAAGGCGATGCTCAGGACCTCTCCATGGGCCCGCTCACCGAGGAGATAGATGCTTGGGTACTTCATCGTCAGGTGGGATCCCAGGTTGCCGTCAACCCACTCCATCACGGAGTCCTCGTAGGCCACGGCCCGCTTGGTGACCAGGTTGTAGACGTTGTGGCTCCAGTTCTGGATGGTCGTGTAGCGCACCCGGGCGCCCTTCTTGACGATGATCTCGACCACCGCCGAGTGGAGGCTGGCGGTCGTGAAGGACGGGGCCGTGCAACCCTCGACGTAGTGCACGCTCGATCCCTCGTCGGCAATGATCAGGGTCCGCTCGAACTGGCCCATGTTCTCGGTGTTGATCCGGAAGTAGGCCTGCAGCGGCAGCTCGACGTGGACGCCCGGCGGCACGTAGATGAAGCTCCCGCCTGACCACACGGCGGTGTTCAGGGCAGCGAGCTTGTTGTCGTTGGCGGGGATGACCGTGCCGAAGTACTCCCTGAACATCTCGGGGTACTTGATCAGGGCCTCATCGGTCCCCAGGAAGATGACACCCAGTTTTTCCAGGTCGGCGCGGATGTTGTGGTAGACGACTTCAGAGTCGTACTGCCCGCCCACCCCGGCCAGGTACTTCTTCTCGGCCTCGGGGATGCCCAGCCGGTCGTACGTGCGCCGGATGTAGTCGGGCACGTCGTCCCAGGACTGGACCGCCTTGTCGGTGGCCGTCACGTAGTAGTAGATGTCCTGAAAATCGATCTCGCTCATGTCCCCGCCCCAGGTCGGCATGGGCCGCTTTTCGAAATGCCGATACGCCTTGAGCCGGTTGTCGGTCATCCACTGCGGCTCGCCCTTGATGCGACTGATCTCCTCCACAACCGCGGCGCTAAGCCCCTTCTTCATGACGTGCAGGGGCTTCATCTCCGAGTCGTGCCAGCCGTACTTGTAGCCGGCGGGGACCTGGGTCAGAGCGGGGTTCGGAGTGGGGTTGGGAAGGGTCATGTGACTCCCGATTCATGCCTAATCCGACTCATTCAGTCGGGGATGCGAGCATCATCCTCCCTGGGCCGAGATCGGTCAACCGGACCGATGGCCCCGGCCGGCCGCGTTGACACCGGACGCCCCGACCGATACCGTCGGGAGCCTCATCACTCGCAGGCGAAAAGGAGACGCACCGATGACGACGCCCGTTGTCCTCGACCGGTCGCGCTCGCGCCTGCCCGGAGCGACATTCCCGGCCTGATCCGGCCGCCGGCCGCTCCTCGTACCCGCGGGCGCGCTCCTCGTGGACTTTCCCCACTCGAAGGAGTCGCACCCTTGTCCGTTTCCACCCTCAGCGGGACCGTGCTGCGCGCGCGCAGCGGGTTCTACACCGTGACAACCGAATCCGGCACCTACGAGTGCCAGCTCCGCGGCCGCCTGAAGCGTGAGCGCCAGTCCGAGGACCTGGTAGTCATTGGCGACCGGGTGACGCTGACGCCCCTCGGCGAGGCCGAAGGCCTGATCGAAGGGGTCGGCCCCCGGCGGAGCCGGTTCTCGCGTCGCCAGCCCGGTGGCCGGGGCGCCTGGAAGGAAGACCTGATGGTCGCCAACCTGGACCAGCTGGTCGTCGTATTCGCGTGCGCCGATCCGGTCCCCCATGTGCGCATGCTCGACCGTTTCCTGGTCATTGCCGAGCACAACCAAGTTGAGACTCTCATCGTGGCCAACAAGCTCGACCTCTGCGGACCGCAGGCCGCGGAGGCCGTGTTCGGGGCGTACGAGCGCATCGGCTACCCGGTGCTGTACGCCAGTGCCCGAACCGGGCAGGGCGTTGCGGAGCTCCGTGAGCGCCTGGCCGGCCGCATCAGCCTGGTGGCCGGTCCTTCGGGCGTGGGCAAGAGCACCCTCCTCAACGCCGTCCATCCCGGCCTCAACCTTGCCACCGGGCCGATCAGCGAGGCGCTCCACAAGGGACGCCACACCACGACCCTGGCCGAGCTGCTGCCCGTGGATGGACCGATGGGCGGGCACGTGGCCGACTCGCCCGGACTGCGGCAGATGGGGTTGTGGCAGATCCCGCCCGACGAGCTGGCGTGGTGCTACCCGGAACTCCGCCCCCACCTCGGGAACTGCCGTTTCGCGGACTGCTCCCACGGCCCCGAGCCGGGGTGCGCGATCACCGCCGCCGCCGCGAGCGGGGCGATCAGCCCTGCCCGCATGGACTCCTATCGTCGCCTGGTGGCGAGCACCTAGCACCACCCAATTCGCGGTGCAGGCGCGCACCGTCATTACAATCGGCAGTCCGATGGAAATCGCCCCTCACGTCCACTCCGTCCAGCTGCTGGGCGCGAACGCGTTCCTGATCGCCGAGAAGCGGCTGACCGTGATCGATGCCGGGCTGGCCGGCTCGCGACCACTCCTCCTGCGCTACCTCCGCCAGATCGACCGCTCGATCGACGAGCTGGATCGGATCATCTGCACCCATGGCCATCCCGATCACGTGGGCGGCGTCCGTGAACTGCTGGACGAGGACCGGATCGAGGTCTTCGTCCATCCCGCCGACCTGGAGGGCGTGAGCCTCACCCTGCGAGAGGCGCTGGCTGCCCCCCAGGGCGGCACTCGGCTCGGCCATCTGCTCCAGTACGTGACGCCCCATCCGGGAGCGGCGGCGCCCCTGGGCGACGGGGACGTGCTCCCCGTCCTGGGGGGCCTGGAAGTGATCCACACCCCGGGCCACACGCCGGGCAGCGTGTGCCTGTATGCGCGGGGACCGCGGATCCTGTTCACGGGCGATGTGCTCCAGGTCCGCTTCGGGAAGCTGGCCTTCGCCAGCCCGATCTTCAGCCACGACCACGCCCAGGCTCGCGCATCGGTTCAACGCCTGGTCCACCTGGACGTGGATATCATTGCCTTTAGCCACTACCGGCCGATGCGTGAGGGCGCCTCGGCCGCGCTGGCGGGACTCGCCCGCCAGGCCGCCACCGGCCGATCGGGCTGACCTGGAGTGACGATGGAGACCGTTCTCGAACTCGTCCAGGATTCGGTCAGGCGGTTCGACCGCAAGCCGTTCCTCCTCATCCGACCGGGCTTCCGGACGCGCGTCACGCGCTACCGAGACCTGGGCCGGCTCTTGCCGCGCGTGGGCCGCGTCCTGCGCGACCAAGGCCTTCAGCCGGGCGATCGGGCCATCATCTGGGCCGTGAACCGCCCCGAGTGGGGTATCAGCTTCCTGGGCGCCGTGCACGCGGGAATCGTTCTCGTCCCGCTCGACGTGCGGAGCGCGCCCGACTTCGCCGCCAAGGTGGCCGCCAAGACGCGTGCCAGCCTGGTCCTGGCATCGGCTCAGACCGCGGCCCAGGCGGCCGGCCTGGGGTTGCCCGTGCTCCTCATCGAACGGGTTCCAGACCTGGCCCGGCGGGCCGAGCCGTTGCCGGCCGCCGACATCGGTCCTGACGACCTGGTCGAGGTGGTCTTCACGTCAGGCACCACCGGTGAGCCGAAGGGGGCCATGCTCACCCACCGCAATATCGCCAGCAATGCGCAGGCCCTGCTCAAGGTCTTCCCGCTCGGGCCCAAGGAGCGGATGCTCTCGGTCCTGCCGCTGTCGCACATGTTCGAGCAGTCGCCCGGTTTCCTGGCACCCATGCACGCCGGGGCCAGCATCGTGTATCCGGTCAGCCGCCAGCCGTCGGTCCTGCTCCGGACGTTCCGCGACTTCAAGGTGAGCATCCTGCTCATCGTCCCGCAGGGCCTGAAGCTGCTGGACAACGCGATCGAGCGCAAGGTGGACCAGGGCGGGAAGCGCGCGACCTTCGAGAAGCTCCACCGCTGGGCGGCGCATGTGCCGCGCTTCGTCAAGCGGCTGCTCTTCCGACCGGTGCTGCGCAGCTTTGGCGGGCGGCTCCACACCATCGGCATCGGTGGGGCGGCCATGGACCCCGACCTGGGTCGTCGATGGGCGGACATGGGCCTCGACGTCCTCCAGGGCTATGGCGCCACCGAGCTGGGGCCGTTGGTCAGCTTCACCCGGAAGGAGCGAAACCGGATTGGAAGCGTGGGCGAGGTCATCCCCGGGGTCGAGATGGAGATCGCCGGTGACGGCGAGGTTCTGGTCCGCGGGCCGAACGTCTTTGCCGGGTACTGGGAGGACCCGGAGAAGACCGCCGAGGCGATCGACGCGCAGGGCTGGTACCACACCGGGGACATCGGCGAGATCAGCCCGGAGGGGTTCCTTACCCTGCGCGGCCGGAAGAAGGACATGCTGGCTATGCCTGACGGAACGAAGGTGTACCCGGAGGACATCGAAGCGGTCCTGGCCAGGGACGAGCGGATCCAGGACGCCACCGTGGTCGGCTTTCCGATCGGCCCCAACCTGAAGATCCACGCCGTATTCCTGATCGACGACAGCGAGGAGCCGGAGCTGGTCGAGGCGGTCGTCCGCGACGCCAATGCCAAGCTGGGCGCGCATCAGCAGATCCGCTCGCACTCGTTATGGGCCGATGACGACTTCCCGCGGACGCACACGTTGAAAGTGAAGAAACGGGAGGTCATTGCCCGATTGGAGGCCGATGCCGCTGCCGCTGCGGGCGTGCCGGGCGTGGCGGTCGCTGATTCCGGTGCCGGAGCCGATCAGCCGCCGGCAGGCGCTCCGACACTGGCGGAGGGGACGCTCGGGACCCTGATCCCGCTGGTGGCCTCCATCGCCGAGGTTCCGCCTGAAGCCGTTCTGCCGACCGCCCGACTGTCATCGGACCTGAACATGGACTCTCTCCAGCGGGTTGAGCTGCTGGGAGTCATCGAGGAGGAGCTCGGGGTCTTCGTGGACGATTCGGCCCTGGATCCGGAGGCCACCGTGGGCCAGATCGCGGCCCTCGTCGACGCCTCCCGCGAGCTGCCCCACGACACGGGAATCCTGGGTTGGCCGCTCAATCCGCTGCCCCGGGCGCTGGGGATGGCCGTCCAGGAGCTGATCACGGCGCCTGTCCTCAACCTGTTCTATCGGATCGGCATCCGCGGCCAGGAGAATCTGGTGGGGCTGGAGGGCCCGGTCATCTTCGCCTCCAACCACTGTCTTCACACCGACAACCAGATCGTCATGTCGTCGCTGCCGTTCGCATGGCGCTGGCGCCTCTCGGTGGCCGCGTCCGCGGAGCGGGTGTGGAGCAACCCGGCTATGGCCCTCGCCGGCGGGATGCTGGCCAACGCCTTTCCCATCGCCCGTGAGGGCGGCGTGCGGCGCAGCCTGGAGCTGCTCGGGGCCCGGCTGGATCGTCGCTTCAGCATCCTCATCTACCCTGAGGGCAAGCTGACCGTTGGGGGGCCGATGCAGCCGTTCCTGGCCGGTACCGGACTGGTCGCGGTTGAGGGTGCAACTGCTGTGGTGCCCATCAAGCTGCGCATCAACCGGATGAGCCGCCTGGAGGCCGCCTGGGGGGCGGCATCCGCCAGGACCCCGCTCAACGGAGCTGCCTGGCGGGGCGACGTGGACGTCATCTACGGCGAACCCATCTGGTTCAGCTCTGACACCACTCCGGCCCAAGCCACGGATCGGTTGGAAGAGGCGCTCGCCGCGCTCTAGTCGGAGTCCGTCGGGTAACCGGTCAGCAGCAACATTAGGACGTGGGCGGCCGCGTCGGACATCTCGTCCAGCGCGGCGTCGTTGATCTCATCCATCGTGTCGCACGCGAGGTGGTAGCACGGCGACATCGGTTCACCTGCCTCGCCCCCGAAGAGCTCCGCCTGCGCGTCGGACTTCAGCTCGGACGCGCCGCTGAAGAGCCCGCCGTTGGGGACCAGCGCGTCGTCGAATGGGGCGTGGTCCGAGCCGCCGCCCAGGTCCAGGGTCTCGTACGCAAGGCCAACGGTGTCGAAATAGGCACCGAAGGCGGCTGTGATCTCCTCCGAATCGGCGATGCCCGCAGGGGCGTAGACGAACCGGCCGTAGTTCGACGAGCCGAGCATGTCGAGGTTCAGGTACGCGACGATGGCGTGCAGCTGGTCGTCCGACTGGCGACCAACCCAGTCGCGCGACCCGTACAGGCCGAGCTCTTCGCCGCTCCAGAAGGCGAACCGCACGGTGCGAGGGGTCGGCTCCAGCTCGGCCAGTTGCTGGGCCATCTCGAGGATGGTCATGGTGCCCGAGCCGTTGTCGTTGATGCCAGGGCCGTCGAGCACCGAGTCAAGGTGGCCGCCCACCATCACCACCTCGTCCGCGACGCTGCCGGCACCGATGCCCCCGCGTTCGGCGATGACGTTCGCGGTGACGCGGTCTTCGATCAGCGTTAGAACCGACAGATGGACCGATGAGCCCTGGGCCGCGGCCCGCCGGAGGGCGGCTCCGGCGGGACCGGAGGCGTATACCGCCGGGATATGGATTCCGTCCGGCCTCAGCAGGGTTGGGCGCCGCAGGCTGCCCGGTTCATACGCCGGTGAGCTCATGATCAGCGCCGCGGCGTCCGCGGTCTGAGCGTGGTCCACCATCTGCCGCCGGCCGCACGGCCCTGCGCCGACCACAGCTATGGCGCCGGCGGGGAAGTCGACCCAGTCGTCGGAATCACATCCTCCGGAGCCGATGGGCTGGCCGTCATCGCTGACGGCCACAGCCACGACCGGGGCCGTGATGTCGCCCGAGGCGGAGAAGATCAGCGCGTGGAGGTGGTGGGGGCCAACGAACGTCTGGTCGTTGGCGGTGAGCTTGGCGGGGGCCGTCTCGATGAAGAACGGGAACGTGAACTCATCCACGGTCACCGCGTAGCCCGCGGCGCGCAGCTCGTCCGCTACGTACGACACGGACTCGACGTAGCCCGCTGTGCCGGCGGCGCGAATTCCGTCATTCGCTTCGGCGATTTCGAGCAGCTCGTCGAGGTGCTGCCGAATGCCCGCCGGCTCGACGGCGGCTCGGAGCGCTTCACTGATCGTCAGGTCGGCGGCGGGTTCGCCGGGGCTCGCCGACGGCGAACCGCCCGACGAGGGGCTGGGGCGCGGCGAGGCGGTATCGGCCTGGCAGGCAGAAACCAGCAGGAGTGCTGCCAGCAGGCCACCCGCGAGGCGCACACGTGAACGGTATCGCGTCATCCCAGCAAACATACTGGCCGGGTTCGGGGAGGGGTTCGATTCACGCTCCTCGATTGCTATGCTGCGGGTGAAATCGGTCCAGAGGGAGACACGGCGCTGTGGCCACCGACGAGAAGCTGAAGCTGCTGAAGACAGTCCCGCTGTTCGCCCTGTGCGACGCGCGGTCGGTCGAGCGGCTAGGGATGCTGGTCGAGGAAGTCGACCTGCCCGCCGGTCGGGTCCTTTTCAGGCAGGGGGACACCGCCCACGAATTGTTCATCGTCGTGACTGGCCAAGTCCGGGTCGAACGGGACGGCGCGCTCATCGCCGACAGCGGGCCGGGCGAGTTCTTCGGGGAGATCGCGCTCGTCGCCGGCGGGCCGCGAACGGCGACTGCGACCTGCGTAACCCCGTGCCGACTGTTGGTGCTGGGCCGTCGCGACTTTCACAGTCTGATGGACGAGTTCCCCGGACTGAAGATGCAGGTCCTCGAGACGCTGGCCAAGCGGGTTCGCGCGCTCGACACCGCCGCTGTCCACTAGGTAGGATTCGCGGGCGCCTCAAGCGCAACACCGGGCGGGAGTAACTCAGCCGGTAGAGTGTCTGCTTCCCAAGCAGGATGTCGCGGGTTCGAGCCCCGTCTCCCGCTCCACGTCCCTGTTCTGCACCGAGAGTCGCATGCCCCCATCCGCCGAAGAGCGCGCGCTGCTCCTGACTCTGGAACCGGAGGCCGCCCGGTTGTACGACCGGCACCTCAAGGTGGCCCAGGAGTGGTTTCCGCACGACTACATCCCGTACCGCCTCGGCCGAGATTTCGATAAGGAGCCCTGGACCCCGGACCAGCCGCGGTTGACCGGCGTCGCCCAAACGGCCTTCGAGGTCGGTCTTCTGACCGAGGACAACCTCCCCTCGTATCACCGCCTCATCCATGGGATGTTCGGCCCGGGCGACGGAGGGTGGATCAACTGGGTCGGACGATGGACCGCGGAGGAGGGACGCCATGCGATCGTCCTCCGGGATTACCTGACGGTGACCAGGAATATCGACCCGGTGCTCCTCGAGCGCGGCCGGATGGCGCAGCTCCAGCGGGGATACGACCCCAAGCGGCCCGGCCTGCTCCACGGGCTCGCCTACGTCACGTTCCAGGAGCTGGCCACGCGGAATACGCATCGCAACACGGGCAAGTACTCGGACGACCCGGTCGCCGATCGGATCATGATCCGGATCGCGGCCGATGAGAACCTGCACGCGGTCTTCTACCGCGACATCATGACCGCCGCACTCGAGATCGAGCCGTCCGCCGCGGTGCAGGCTATCGTCGACGAGGCCATCGATTTCCAGATGCCCGGCGCGGGCATCGCGGGGTTCGTGCGCAAGGCGGCCCTCATGGCCAGGGCCGGCATCTACGACCTCCGGGGCCATCGCGACGACGTCCTCGTGCCGATCCTTCGACATTGGAGGATCTTCGAGCTGGAAGGTCTCAACGCTGCGGCCGAGGAGGCCCGGCAGCGTCTCCAGGAACACCTCGACGCGCTCGAGGTTTCGGCTCGGAGGTTCGAGGCGCGGGTCGCCGAGTCGACCGAACGGCGGGTCGCCCGGGCCGGCGGCTAGGTCGGCGGCTAGGCGGAGTGGCAGCCGGCTAGCGGGCGCGCATCCGGTTGTTCTTGGCGTCGTGGGTGAGCTCCGCGAGGTCCAGCGCCTCGAGCAGGGGGGGGAGGTACATCCCGAATCGGCCACGGTAGCCCTTGCGGAGCCCGTACCAGCCGCCCACCGGGTTGCTGGCTGAGCGGCCCCAGGCCTCGACGGTCCCGTCAGCCGCCGGCTTCTGCTCGTCGGCGGCGCCGAGCGGGATCCAGTCGCCGTGCTTCTTGAGCGCGGCGTGCAGGTCCTCGATGGCGCGCAGATGGTACTTGAGCTGGGTCGAGCCGACCTGGCACACCAAGGCCGGCGGATCGGCGGCTTCGTCGCGCCACATCCGGTACTCGGACGTGCCGGGTGGCGTCTTCAGGACCCACGGGTCGTCCTTCGTCCCGGCCGCCTTCTCGTCTGACACTGGATGGTCCTCCGCGCGCGTTTCTGGATGGGACACGCAGTGTAGGGTGGTGGCCCATGCTTGACGCGGTAACGGGCGCGTTCAGCTTCACCGGCCGGGCCATCGCCGGGCGCCTGCTCAGCGAAGGGCGCGACGTGGTGACGCTGGTGCGCCGCCATGGCGCTCCGGACGCGGACAGCCGGATCCGGACGGCGATCGTCACGCTCGACGACCCGGCTGCCTTGGTGGAAGCGCTCCGCGGGGTGGACACCCTGTACAACACCCATTGGATCCGCTTTGCGCGCGGGGAGATGACCTTCGAGCTGGCTATCCAGCGTACGCGGCGGCTCCTGGACGCGGCTCGCCGCGCCGGCGTGCGGCGCGTCGTTCACGTCAGCGTCGTGAACGCGTCGGAAACAGCGCCGACCGCGTACTTCAGGGCCAAGGCGCGGCTGGAGGCCGACGTGCGCGCGTCAGGGCTGTCGTACGCGATCGTGCGACCCACGCTGACCTTCGGCAGCGGCGACATCCTGGTCAACAACCTGTGCTGGGTCCTGCGGCGATTCCCCTTCTTCGTCATTGGGGGCGATGGGCGGTACCGGCTCCAACCCGTGCACGTGGACGACGTGGCTCGGATTGCCGTCGAAGCCGGCCAGTCCTCAGTGGACCTGGTGACCGATGCCGCCGGCCCGGACCTCCTCACCTTCAACCAGTTCGTCCGTATCTTGGCCGACGCCGTCCGCAGCCGGGCCTGGCTGGTTCACGCCCAGTCGCCCCTGTCCCTTGCCGCCAGCCGCGTCCTGGGGCTCCTGGTACGGGACGTCATGCTGACCCGCGACGAGGTGACCGAGCTGACCGCGAGCCTGCTCGTCTCCGACCAGCCGCCGCAGGGGACCATCGACCTCGGCACATGGGCGAGCGCCCACGCTGATGCGCTCGGCCGGAAATATCACTCGGAGCTCGACCGCCACTACCGCTGATGCAGCCGGCGAGAACGGCCTTCTAGGTGTCGCCCTCCCCCGGCTCGCCGATCTCATCGACCGGCGGAGTAGACCCGTCGAGAGCCAGGACGACACCCTCCTCGCCGGCGCTGGGCTGAACCAGCTCGGACGACTCGCGGACGTCGCCGCTGATCTCCTCCTCGACGTCGTCGATACGAACGATCGCGAAGCTGACCTGGGGCGGGATGGCAGCGGAGATTACCACCTCGCCGATTCGGTACGGCGAGCGCTTGGTCCGCAGCGCGGCGTTGGCCTTTTCCTGGAGGGCGGTGGCCTTGATAACGATGTCCGCCAGCAGGCCCGGATCGATCCTCTCGACAATCGTGGTCAGGCCGCGTTTTGCCCGACCCGCGAACCGGCGCGCCTGGGCCTGGGTGGCCGGATCCTGGATCTTCTGGCCGACCTGTTGGGCGGCCTTTTCGGCTTCCTCGATCGCCTTGCGGAACATGCTCATGGCGGGGTCAGTATCGGTCGCGAATCGGCCGGGTGCACGGCTTCTGCGCTAACCCAGATACGACTGCCCGAGCACCAGATCGTCGCCACTGCGGTCGAATTCAATCCGCAGGACGCGTGCCGATCCGTCGACGGCCTGCAGCCGGGCCCGCCCCTTGTCGCTGCTCCAGACAACGGCCAGGTTGGCCGGTCCCTCCGGATGGATCGATCCACTCGCGCTGAGCACAACCTCGTCCCTGCCGTCCCGCATGACGCGGAGGGTCCCTGCTATCGGGTACAGCAGGAGGCCGTGGTCCGGCTCCGGTGTGACATCGACGGCGGCGCCTTCGGTCAGGGTCGTGTCCGCGTAGCGGCGCAGGCCCGAATGGTTGACGCGGAAGGGCGACATCGGTCCGACCAGCTCGAGGGTCTCGACGCCCGGCGCCTCCGGCACCTGCACCCGATCCGCCGCCCGCAGGACGGCGAACTCGGCCACCGGGATGGGCGGTTGAGTGTCCGGGTGGTAGACCAGGATGAAGGCCCGCGTGACCTGGTCGTCGGCTCCGTTCCATTCCTGGTGGAGCATGCCGCGCACGCCCTCCGTCAGCCGGCCGAGATCCCCCTCGTCCATGGTGCCGCGGATGTGGTTCAGCGAATCGTCGTGCTCGACCCGGCCGGCCAGGATGTAGAACAGGCGCTCATTGGTCCGATGCGGGTGGTGGCCGATCCCAAACCCGGGCTGAAAGAACCCGTCGTGGACCATGACCATGGGGCCCAGGCGCTGGACCGATGTGTACGGGCCTACGCTCTCGATGGCGATCAGCCCCCGCACTCCGAACTGCTCCTCGCCCACTCGGAAGAAGTGACCGGAGCCGATGACGGTCAGGTCGCTGTCGAGCTGGATGTCAGCAAAGTTGTCCATCGGGGGAGCCAAGCCTAGCTCGAAATGCATCCAGTCGGGGATCGGGGTATGGTCGCGGAACTTTGTCGAACAGAGCAGGGCGGAGCAGGCCCGTGCCGCTCCGCGGCACGACCCTCGAGGAGCTTCTCGAGCAGAACCGCGGCCACCAGTGCCCGGACCTGCCACCGGACCGCGTCTGCGTGCGGATGGAGGCGGTGGCCGACCTCCCGACCCGGTTCGGCGACTTCCGGGTGATGGCCTTCTGGAACGATCGCGACGGCAAGGAGGACGCGGCCCTGGTCAAGGGCAAGCCGTGGGACGGCGAGGACATCCCGGTCCGGATCCATTCGGAGTGTCTGACCGGCGATGCATTCGGATCGTTGCGGTGCGACTGCCGGGACCAGCTCGAGGCCTCCCTCCGCTTCATGGGGAGTCAGGAGTCGGGCCTGGTCCTGTACCTCCGCCAGGAGGGGCGTGGCATCGGCCTGGCGAACAAGATTCGCGCCTATGCCCTCCAGGACCAGGGTCTGGACACCGTCGAGGCCAACCAGGCGCTCGGGTTCCGGGACGACGAGCGCGACTACGGGGTGGCCGCCCACATGCTCGGCCTGCTGCAGGTCCGATCCATCCGGCTCATCACCAACAACCCGCGCAAGATCGCCGGGCTGGAGCAGCACGGCGTCCGGATCACGGGAAGAATCCCACTGGTCGTGCCGCCCAACGAGCACAACGTGTTCTACCTGTCCACCAAGGCGAGCCGGTCCGGCCACTACATCGACCTGTCCGGCTACGAGCACCTTTCCGAGCAGCTGGACCGGCCGATCGTGGAGGGCATGACTCCCGAGCTGATCGCCGAGATCGAGGAGGTCGCCGACGGCGCAGCCTGAGCGGGTCGCGATCATCACCGGGGCGGCCGGAGGGCTGGGTCCATTCGTCACCCGCGACCTTGCGGCGGCGGGCATGCGGCTGGCGCTCGTCGGCTCCCGACTGCGTCCGTTGCAGGCGCTCGGCGCGGAGCTGCGGCTGGCGGAGGACCGCTGGATGGCTGTTGCGGGTGACTTGAGGAAGCCGGCGCTTGCCGAGAAGGCCGTCGCGACCGTCGCCGATAGGTTCGGGAAGGTGGAGATTCTTATCCACCTGGTGGGTGGCTACCACGGCGGCGAGTCGGTGGTCGCCATGCGCGACGCCGAGGTGGCGGCCATGCTGAGCCAGCACCTGTGGACCACTCTCAACATGGTCCGCGCGGTGGTTCCGCGCATGGCGGCCGGTGGTTGGGGTCGGATAGTGGCCGTCTCCTCGCCTCTGGCCTCGACGCCGACCAAGGGTGTGGCGCCGTACGCCATCGGAAAGGCCGCCGAGGAAGCCCTGCTCGGCACCCTGGCCCGCGAGGTGGCAGGCACCGGGACGACGGTCAACCTGGTCCTGGCCCGGACGATCGACGTCGAGCACGAGCGCGACGCGGAGCCATCTGCCAAGACCGCGTCCTGGACGACGCCGGAGGAGATCTCGGCCACCATTCGGCACTTGGTCAGCGAAGACGCGAGCGCCATTAACGGGGCCAAGATTCCGCTCTTTGGAAACGGGTAGCTGGAGGCCGATGCAGAGGCAGTCCTGCCTGAGCGCAACCCTGGTCGCCCTGGTCGTAACGGCTCTGACGGCCTGCGTCGCTTCGCCCTCGCCCATCGCGTCGGAGGAGCCCAGCGCCTCGCCGACCGCACGGGCGTCGGCATCGCCGTCGCCAGCTCCGACTCAGGCACCCGTCGGCTGGCGCGAGCTCACTGTCTCCGGGTCCACCCCAGCGCCCCGAGAGGACCACACCTGGACCGCGGACGCCGAAGGACGGTACGCGTACTTGTTCGGTGGTCGTGACGACACCGGCCCCGGCTCGTACGGCGACCTGTGGGCCTACGACCTCTCCGCCGACACGTGGCAGCAGCTGAGCGGCGGGCCACCGGCCCGCTTCGGGCACAACGCGGCCTGGGTGCCGGGGATCGGGCTCGTCATCTTCGCCGGCCAGGACCAGGCGTTCTTCAACGACTTGTGGGCCTACGACCCGGTCGCCGACAGCTGGCAGCAGCTGCCGGACACCGGGGATCGTCCCGTCGCCCGATACGGGAGCTGCGCGGCGGTCGGTCCCGACGGGCGGCTGTGGATCAGCCACGGGTTCACCAGCGAAGGCGCGCGCTTCGCCGACACCCGCGCCTACGACTTCGCCATCAGCGCATGGTCCGATGAGACACCCATCGGCGCCGCCCCAATCGAGCGCTGCCTCCACGCCTGCTGGTGGACTGAAGGCGGCCAATTCACCTTGTATGCGGGCCAGACGAACGGGGTGACCTCACTCGGGGACCGATGGGAGCTGACGGTTGGCCCCCGCCCCGGGACCAACGCGTGGCTGGAGCCCGATCAGGATGGGAGCCCGCCATCTGCGCGAAACCTCTACGCGGCCGCGCGCTGGGAGCTTGGAACGCTCGTATTCGGCGGCCAGGCCCTTGACGGCACCTACCTGGGGGACGCATGGCTGTTGGCCGACGACGGTACGCACACCCAGGTCCTGCCGGGTGTGGCCGGGCCTGCGCCACGGTCCGGAGCCGATCTGGTCGCCGATCCAGTGCGGGGTCGTGTCCTGCTGTTCGGGGGTAAGTCCGGGGCGAGCGTGTTCGGCAATCTTTGGGAGCTGACCCTGGACTGACCGGGCCACAGCGGCCTCGAGTTGGTACGATATGTCGCCGTTAACGACCGTCGGGCGCCCCTGCGATCGCGCCCGCCACCGAACCCGCGACAGGAGAATTCAGGCCGCATGAACGTGGTCGCCGACCCGGCGCACGCCCCCGCGGGGCCCAACGGCACCCGGCTCCCCACCGCCCGCTCGGTTATCTACGACCCGACACCCGCGGAGCTCCAGGAGCTCACCAGCCGCATGCCGCAGGCTCGCCGGACTGCCTTCGGCAACTACAACGTCCAGACCCGAGTGGTCAGCCGTTCGAAGGCCTGCACCTACCTGGTGACGGATGACCCGTCCATCACGGACGACCAGACCATCGACCGTGCCGAAGGGGCACGGATCGGCGCGCACCAGGACGCGTACATCGCGAACCGCGAGATGGTGGTGGTGGACGGCTTTATCGGCAACGACCCGGAGTACCGCTCGCGAGCCCGCCTGTACATCGAGGCCGCCAACGCGAACATCGCTGGCATGCAGCAGCAGCTGCTGTTCCCGCCCGATCGGCTCGCCGCGGAGTGGGTACCCGAGTTCGTGGTCATCTACACCCCCAACCTGCCCATCGCGGGCTACTCGGACGATCGGCTGATCGCAGTCGACGTCGAGTCGGGCATCACCCGGGTGATGAACTCGGACTACTTCGGGGAGGCAAAGAAGGGCGGCCTCCGGATGTGGAACGCCAAGGTGTATGCCGCCGGCGGCCTGGCCATGCACGCCGGCTGCAAGGTGGTGCCCACCGATGCGGGGGAGCGGACGATCCTGATCATCGGTCTGTCGGGGACCGGCAAGACGACGACGACCTTCACTCGCCAGAACGGGTCGCAACCGGTGCAGGACGACTTCATCGGCCTGTTCGCGGGCGGCAAAGTGATCGGTACCGAGAATGGGTGCTTCGCCAAGACCTTTGGCCTCGACCCCCGGCACGAGCCGGCCATCCACGGCGCGGTGACCAAGCCGGACGCCTACCTCGAGAACGTGTCCCAGAAGGAGGTTGACGGGCCGGTCGACTTCTTCGACGCCTCGTACACCAAGAATGGGCGGGCCACCTTCCCCATGGCGTCGCTCGGCATCTGGCGCGATCCGCGGCACATCGGTCCGGTCAACGAGCTGCTGATCCTGAACCGAAATGACAACGTCATCCCGGGCGTGGCGCTCCTCTCGCGGGATCAGGCCGCCGCCTATTTCATGTTGGGTGAGACGAGGGGAACCTCGGCCGGCGGCGCGGCCGAGGAGGGCAAGGCGCTCCGGGTGCCGGGCACCAACCCGTTCTACCCGTATCGCGACGAGCAGCAGGGCAACCGGTTCTTCGAGCTGATGGGCACGCACCCCTTCGACGTGTACCTCGTGAACACCGGGCGCGTCGGCGGGCCGGAGGACGATCCACGCTCGAAGAAGCTCGAGATCGAGCATTCGGGGGCTATCGTCAAGGCCATCGCCGAGGAATCCATCCGCTGGGAGCGGGACCCGGACTTCGGGTACCAGGTTGCCACCGCGGTGCCCGGAATCGACGATCCGGAGCTCCTGCAGCCGCGCCTGCTCTACGAGCGGACCGGGCGAGCCGATGAATATCGCCGCTGGGTAGAGCGACTGAAGCGGGATCGGGCCGAGTTCCTGGCCGGATTCCCGGGCCTCCGCGCGGAGATCCTGGCCGCCGTCTAGTTCAGCGGCGCGTTCCGCAGACCGGTGACCCGGTAGGCGGTGATGGCGTGGGTGAAGCCTTTCAGGCTGAGATCGTCGACCGGCTCGGCCACGACCTGGTCCTCGACCATGGCATGCAGTCGTTGGCTGACCAGGATCTCGCCGGCCGCCGCCGCGGTGCTGAGCCGTGACGCCAGGGTGACCACCACTCCGACGCCGGCGTAGTCGTAGCGGCCTTCGAAGCCGATGCGTCCCAGGGTTGCGTACCCGACCCCGATCCCGATCCCGAGTCCCAGCTCATAGCCGCGCTTCAGCCACCCCGCCGCGAGTTCTGCGAATCGGTCGCGCATGGCGACCGCGGTCCGCACCGCGGCCAGCTGGTGATCGGGCAGCGGGGTCGGGTCGTTGAAGAAGATCATCAGCCCATCGCCGGCGAAGTGCTCGACCGTGCCGCCGTTGGCCACCGCGATCTCCCCCACCGCTGCGTGGTACTGGCGCAGCACGCTGAACAGCTCCTCCGGCTCGGCCGTTTCAGCGAATGGGGTGAAGCCCCGCAGGTCGCAGAACAGGGCGCTGATCTCGCGGCGATGTCCGGCCAGCAGTGCCTCGCCCTCGGGGCTCGACAAGAGCCCCGCAACTTGTGGCGCGAACCGCGCCAGCTCGGTCCGCTGCCGCTCCACCGTTTCAAAGAGCCGGACGTTGGAGATCGCGATGGCGGCCTGATCGGCGAAGGTGCTCAGCAGGTTGATCTCCGGGTCGCTGAAAGCCCGCACCTCGTAGCGCCACACCGAGAGGACGCCGATCGGGGCTTGGTCGTGAATGAGGGGGATGCCGAGGATCGTCCGGAATCCGGCGATCTTCTGAGCGTCGAGCAGGGTGTACTCCGGATCGGCCAGGGCGTCGAGGATCTGGATTGGTCGCATCTCTAACAGGGCTCGACCCATGGCTGACCCGCGTTCCGCCTGGAAGCGTCGGTTGCTGATGAACTGGCGGAACGCATCCGGAATGCCCGCGGTGAACGTAGCGGACAAACCGAACGCTCCTTCCTCGCCGCGAACGATGTTCCCGTCATCTGCGTTGGACAACCTGGTGGCGCTATCGATGACCGTCTGGAGGACGTAGTCCAGGTCGAACGTCGATCGCGCAATCGCGGCCAGGACCTGGCCGACGGCGGACTCGCGCTCGAGTGCCTCGTGGGTCTCGCCCAGCACGTTGGCCAAGCGAATGGCAAGAGCAGCCTGCTCGGCGAAGGTGCCCAACAGCCGAATCTCCGCCTCGCTGAAAGGACGCACTTCCAGGCGCCAGACGACCAGCACGCCGATCGGCACGCCATCCTGGAGCATCGGTACGCCCAGGAGCGTCCGATATCCCGCCGCAGCTTGGACATCCTGAAGCTGGTATTCGGGGTCCTCGAGGACGTCGGGGATATGGACGATCCTGCGCTCGAGCACGGTCCGGCCGATCAACGAACCCCGCTCGGGCCGGTACTCGCGGCTCATCACCATGGCCAGATATTCGGGCGCAACCAGTCCCGAGTGGGCAATGACGCGGTACACGTCACCGTCCTGGCGGACGATGTTTCCCTGGTCCGCTCGACAGATCTGGACGGCGCTGTCGATGACCGTCTGGAGTACTCCGGTGAGATCAAATCGGGAGCGGTTGATCGACTGCAGGACCTCACCGATCGCCGCCTCGCGCGCCACTGCCTCCCGAGCCTCACCCAACAGGCGTGCAAGCCGGATCGCCACACCCGCCTGATCGGCGAAAACAGTGACGAGCTCGATCTCCTCGTCCAAGAAGGGTTGCACGCGGTTCCGCCCCAATCCGAAAGCCCCGATCAGGCCATCGGCGGACCGGATCGGGACGCCAAGCAATGACCGCACGCCGCCGACGCGATAGGCACCGGCCTCGTACTCCGGATCGGCGGCGATGTCCACGACGTGCACCGGCTCGCCGCTGAGTGCCACACGACCCGTGATAGACCTCCGATCGATCGTGTCCGGGTGCTCTCGTTCGTAGGCCCAGTGCTCGGGGGAACCACCACTGGCGGCGGCGAAGCGAAAGACGTCGCCGTCACGCAGGAATACGAAGCTCATGTCCGCACGGCAGAGACTGGCCGCCTCGGCAGCAAGTTGATTCAGCGCAGGCTCCAGCTCGAAAGTGGAACCACTGATCGCCGCCAGGACACGGCCGACAGCAGAGACCGCTGATCGGTCCTGGTCGAGCGTCGTGGGCGCATCAGGCACGGAGCTCAGCCCTCGTCGGGCTCCTCCAGGGTGGCGTCGACCGACAGCTCGACGTTGCCCTTCAGGGCGCGGCTGATCGGGCAGCCGTCCTTCGCTTCCTCCGCAAGCCGTTCGAAATCCGCCTTGTCGATGCCCGACACCCGCCCAATCACCTGGAGGGTCGAGGACGTCACGCTCCAGCCGTCGCCAACCTTTTCGAACGCGACCTCGGCAGCGACGTGGAGGTGCTCGGGTGGGTGACCGGCCTTGGCCAGCCCGTTCGAGAAAGCCATGGAATAGCAGGCGGCGTGCGCGGCGGCGAGCAGCTCCTCGGGCGACGTCCGGCCGTCGACTTCCTCGGTTCGAGACCCCCAGCTGACCGGCAGGTCGCTGAAGAGGCCCGAGGAGTAGGCCGTGACAGTGCCGGAGCCGCCCATCAGGTCGCCACTCCACGACGCGGTCGCGCGGCGGGTGGTCATCGGAAAGGGCCCTCCTTGTAACCTAGGCGCCAAGCCTAGCGCACGGATGCCCCCATGACCGACTCCCACCTATCAGATCCACCCCTTCGCGCCCTCCGCGGTGAGCTGGTCTACCTGCGTCCCGCCGAGCGCGACGACCTGGACCGATTCGTCCGCTGGTTCGCAGATGCCGAGACGACCCGCTACCTGAGTATCCGCGCCCCGTTCAGCCTGCCGATGGAGGAGCACTGGTTCGAGGGAATGGTGGCCGAGCAGGGCAAGAGCACCTACCACTTCGTCATCTGCCGCCTGGCAGATGACGAGCCGATCGGCACCGCCGGCCTCCACAACCTGGACTTGGTGAACGGCAACGCCGAGTTCGGGATCAGCATTGGCGAGAAGAGCGAGTGGAACAAGGGGTATGGGACCGATGCCCTGCACGCGATCTGCGATTTCGGGTTCGGACAGCTGCGTCTCGAGCGAATCGAGCTCCAGGTCTACGCGCCAAACGCCCGCGCCCGGCGCTCCTACGAGAAGGCCGGGTTCGTGCTTGAAGGAACACTGCGGCACCGCCATTTCGCTGAAGGACACCACGACGACGTCCTGATCATGTCGCTGCTGCGCGAGGAGTGGGCTGCCCAGTCTCGTCGCCGATCGTGGGAGCTGAACGAGCTCGGCTGAGCGCCGGGCTGCGCGGCGATGTTCGAGCTGCGCCGGGACCCAGTCACGGGCTGGTGGTCGGCGATCGTCACCGACCGGGCGTTCGAACACGCCTCGTTCACGGTCGAGGCGGCGCCGGTGGAAGGGACCCACTGCCGCCACTGTGACGAGGCGCCGGAGGGGGATGACGACGACGTCCGGAGGGTGACATTGCGAGCCGACGCGTTCCAGATCGTGGAGGCCGGACGCGAGCCGGCGGCCCAACTGTCGATGCTCCCCGAAGTGGCCGCCTCGCGCGGGTCGTGGGAGATCGTGGTCGGGCCGCGCGACCACCACGAGCGGTTCGCCGATGCGCAGCCACATCTCGCCGAGCGGTTGTTGCGGGCCGTGCGCGACGGGATGCTGGAGCTGGGCGCCGCTGCCCGACCGCCGGACGAGCCGATGTACGTGCAGGCGCTCCAGTCCTACGGCCGCCAGGCCGGGTCGCGGACCCAGCACCTGAACTTCGAGCTGTATGCGATCCCCCAGATCCCGCACCGCGTGGCGGAAGAGATCGGCGGCGGCGCGCGCCACATGATCTCCCGCCAGGCCTGCGTGTGGTGCGCGATGGCCGCCGCCGAGGAGGAGAACGGTGCGCGCCTGGTGCTGGCTGACGAGCGGTTCGTGGTCGTGGCCCCGGCCGCCAGCCGTTCGGCCTTCGAGCTGCTGGTGATCCCGCGCGAGCATGCGGCGGACTTCACCGGCCTCGACGACGAAGCGATCGGCGCCTGCCGTGCCACGCTTCAGCGCACCCTCGGCGCGCTCGGGGTCCTGGGCGACCCGCCGTACAACCTGTTCCTCCACACCGCGCCCGCCGGGGAGCGGCTGGACCAGACCTACCACTGGCACTGGGAGCTCCATCCGCGGCTGCGAGTCATCGCCGGCCTGGAGCGCGCCACCGCGCTGGCGGTGAACCCCGCCGCGCCCGAGTACGCCGCCGAGGTCCTCCGCGACCACCTGGCCCGCGCACCCCGTTGAGGGTCGCCAGGTGTCATACTCCGGCCGTCCCCGAAGCGCCCCTTTAACGCGGTCCGGTGAGGCCGCCAAGGAGCCGAACCAATGACCTCCGAGCGCCGCATCTTCGACGCCGATGACCTCCGCCGGGCCCTGACCCGGATTGCGCACGAGATCGTCGAGCGCCACGAGGGCACCCATGACCTGGTCCTGGTTGGATTGCGCACTCGCGGCCATCCGCTGGCCGAGCGGCTGGCTGGGCTCATCGAGGAGCACGAGCACGTCCGCCCGCCGGTTGGCTCGCTGGACATCACGTTCTACCGAGACGACCTGACCCGGCTGGCCCACGCGCCCATCGTCAAGCGCAGCGACCTGGGCCCTGACGTCTCCGATCGCACGGTGGTGCTGGTCGACGACGTCCTGTACACGGGCCGAACGATCCGGGCCGCCCTCGACGCCCTGACCGATCACGGTCGCCCGCGGGCCGTGCGCCTGGCGGTGGTGGTCGACCGCGGACACCGCGAGCTCCCCATCCGGCCCGATTTCGTGGGCAAGAACCTGCCCACCAGCGCAGACGAGGTGGTCCATGTCCGCCTGGTCGAAACCGATGGGGTTGACGAGGTGGTCCTCACCCGGTCCGATGGAGCCCCGGCGTGACGGCCACCTGGATCTCCACCTGGACCCGGCGCCACCTGCTGGACGTCGACGAGCTGTCGCGGGCGGAGCTGGAGGCGGTCCTCGATCTGGGCGTCGAGCTGCGCGGCCGCCGGGCCGCCAGGGAGCTGCCCGACAGCCTGCGCGGCCTGGCGGTGGGCCTGGCCTTCTACGAGCCGTCGACCCGGACCCGGGTCAGCTTCGAGCTGGCGGCTCGCGAACTCGGGGCCACGGTCACCGATCTATCGGTGGCGGGCAGCAGCGTGGCCAAGGGCGAGTCGCTGATCGACACGTTGCGGACACTGGAGCGGACCGGGGTCCGGATGGTCGTGTTACGCCACGCGGCCAGCGGAGCGCCGTACCTGGCCGCGCGCTCGCTGGAGCGGGCCGCCATCCTCAATGCCGGCGACGGCACCCACGCCCACCCCACCCAGGCGCTCCTGGATGCGCTCACCCTGCGCGAGGCGCTGGGCTCGCTGGAGGGAGCGCGGGTTGTGATCGTGGGCGACGCGGCCCATTCGCGGGTCGCCCGATCGGATCTGCATGCCCTGGTTCGGCTCGGTGCCTCGGTGGTTCTCAGCGGACCGCCAGCCTGGGTCAACCCCTTCGCGGGCTGGCCCGGCGTGTCGGTCGTGACCGACCTCGCCACGGCTTTGTCCGGTGCCGACGCGGTGGTGGCGCTCCGCGTCCAGCGCGAGCGGGCGGCCGGCAGCGGAGTCCCGTCATTGGGCGAGTACGTCTCGCGCTGGGGGCTGACCGCGGAGAAGCTCGAGCGCGCGTGCCCCGGGGCGTGGCTCATGCATCCGGGCCCGGCCAACGAAGGAGTTGAGATCGCCGCCGAGCTGTCCACCGACCCTCGCAGCCTGATCGGGCGCCAGGTCGAGAACGGGGTCCCCATCCGGATGGCGGTCCTGTCCCTGCTGGCGGTGGAAATGGACCGATGGTGATCGACCGATTCGGGTCCCTCGCTGATCCGCCGGCCACCTTCGCGCTGACCGGCGTGCGGGTCATCGACCCGTCGACGAATACCGATGTCGTCCGCGACCTCGTGGTCGCGGACGGGGTGATCCGCAATGGCGACGCCCCGTCCGGCATCCCGCGCATCGATGCTGCCGGGCTGGTGGCCGCTCCGGGACTGTGCGACCTCCATACGCACCTGCGCACTCCGGGGGACGAGGGAGCCGAGACGATAGCCAGCGGGACCCGGGCGGCGGCACACGGCGGCTTCACCACGGTATGCGCGATGCCGAACACCGATCCACCACTCGACGATGCGCTCCGGGTGCGGGGCCTATTGGCCGAAGCCGCCCACGCCGCCGCCCGTGTGCGTGTCGTGGCCGCCGCCACCCGCGGCCGTGCCGGGGAACAGCTGACCGACCACGGGGCGCTGGCGGCCGCCGGGGCGATCGGCTTCAGCGACGATGGAGTCGCGGTCGCCCCGGCGGCGGTAGCCCGGCAGGCACTCGCCTACCTTGCGTCGTTGGGCCTCCCGCTGGTCGAGCACGCCGAGGAGCCGGACCTGGCAGCCGGGGGCCTGATGCGGGGCGGGCCCACCGCCACCCGGCTGGGCCTGGGTGGCTGGCCGGCCAGCGCCGAGCTGGCCATCGTCGAGCGCGACCTGGCGCTGGCCGCCGAGACCGGAGGCTGGATTCACTTCACGCACCTGGCCACCGCCGCGGGGCTTGAGCCCATCCGGCGCGCCCGCGCCAGCGGGACGCGTGTCACCTGCGACGTAACGCCGCACCACCTGGCGCTGACCGACGCGTGGGTGGCCGGAGACCGCCATTTCGCGTGGGAGAACGGTCACGATCCCGAGCCGGGCGCATCGGCCGGGCTGGATCCGGCATTCGCCTACGACGGGGTGTGCCGCGTGAATCCTCCCCTCCCCACGCGCGACGATGCGATGGCCCTGCTGGCCGCGGTGGCCGACGGGACGGTGGATGCCATCGCCACCGACCACGCCCCCCACCCGCCCGAGCGCAAGGCCGTGCCCTTCGCCGAGGCCGCGCCAGGCCTGATCGGGCTGGAAACCGCGCTCGGCATCGGTCTGGCGGCCGTCGCGGCCGGCCACTTGGAGCTATCGACGCTGCTGGCGGCCCTGTCAACCCGCCCGGCCGCTCTCATCGGTGAGGCGCGCTCGATGGCCGCCGGATCCAACGCGGACCTCGTCGTCTTCGACCCCCAGCGCAGCTGGCGGGTCGAGCGCGCGGCCCTGGCCAGCCGGTCGGCCAACACGCCGCTGGTCGGCATGGACCTGCCGGGCGTGGTGCGGCTGACGGTGGCCGCCGGGCGGATCACGTACGACGCCGGCCTGATCGGTTCGGAGTGAAGCCCGCGCGCTTGTGGCACGATGCGGGGCCGCATGAGCATCCGCATGAACGAGGAGCTCGACCCGAACGAGGGCCCCGGGCTGGGCTGCTTCACCGTTCAGGCGGTGCTGTTCGCGCTCATCCTGCTGTTCATCCCGATCGGGGTCTTCAGCCTGAGCTGGCCGGTCTGGCTGCTGACCGCGATGCTGGTCGTCGCCATCATCCTGCTGTTCTTCATCAGCATGACCTCGGTCTTCCTGCTCCGGGTCTTCTTCGCCGCGCGTCGGACGGGGCGCGGACGGACGTATGGTGCGACGGCCCCACCCCTGACAATCGAGAGCGACGCATCGGATACTGATGCCCCTCGATCCGACAGCCAGCCAACCGACCCGCCCAACGACCAGAGCTAGGAGCAGCGCCCCGTGCCGCTGATGGTCACCTTCTTCAACGTCCGCAAGGGCCGCGACACGATCTTCAAGTGGGGGATGCGGACCCGGTTTCCGAAGCAGGCCCGCGAGTACGAGGCCCGCTACGGGATTCGGTTCATCGGCTGGTTCAATGTGACCGAAGGGTCCGAGTGGAACAACGTGGTCATCCTGGACCTGCCGAACTACGCGGTCCTCGACGCCTTGTATGCCGATCCAGGCACCCGGCGATGGGGGCATCGGGTCGCGGAGTCGATCATGGACACCAAGCACGTCATCTTCCTGCGCGAGCGAATGGGCCCCGACCTGGTGTACAAGCCATGACCACTTCGCCGCGCCTGGTCGCCCTCCGCGAGCTGGCCGAGGAAGCCGAGCTGGAGCGGCGCGACTTCATCGTGGAGGCCACCGAGCTGCTGCGCCGCTTCCTGGAGGCCAACCGCGACCGGTTGCGGGAGGTCGGTCCACTGACCCTGGTCGACGACGAGCAGGACTTCCTGCGCTACCACCCGGTCGACGAGCTGTGGGTGACCCGCCTGACCTATCAGGACCCGGCCGACGGCGAGTGGTATGACCAGGAGCAGGAGGTGGACACCATTTCCGAGCTGGTCGAGCTGTACAACCCCGCCGACATCCTGGCGTGGCTGATGGAGGCCGCGCGCAACCCGCTCGACCACCTCGCGCCCGCTGACAAGCTGTCCGAGGACGAGGCCGCGCCGGCCGAAACCGAGGAGGATTGGCAGGCCGAGCTGCCCGCCGAGCAGCAGGAGACGATCGCGGCACAGCGGTTGTGGCAACTCGCTGATGCTTACCGGTCCCAGCTCCAGGAGCAGCAGGCCAGCCTGCTGCGCGAGTTCGTGGGCAACGGCGAGGATGCGCTGCGCCGGACCGGGGACATCGTCCTCCTCGACGAGGCGGACGACATGCTCGTCCTGCGAGGTGACGGGCGCTTCGAGACCACCCTGAACCTGGCCGATGTGCCGCCGCGTGGCGGTGAGCCGGTCGAGGCGCACCGCGAGGGCCTGACCGTGACCGATGCGCGGACGGTGGCCGAGTTCTATGACCCGGCCGACGTCCTCCAGTGGGTCACCGAGGCGCTCACCGAGCGCTACCCGGCGGTCGACTTCAGCGCCGTCTACGACTGAGCCGATCAAACCATGCTGCCTGGACCGATGACGCGGGGCGTTCCCCTGCCGAACGACCTCGCCACGGCTTCGATCGAGGACCTCTTCCGCGACGCGGGCGCCCTGCGGGAGGGCCACTTCCGCCTGAATAGTGGGCTCCACTCCCCCCGCTACCTGGAGAAGTTCCTCGTCCTCCAGTACCCGACCCTGGCGTCAGAGCTCTGCCGCCGGATGGCCAAGAAAGTCATGCACGAGGCGCCGAACGTGGTGGTGGGGCCGACCACCGGTGGCGTCCTGCTGGCCTTCGAAACAGCGCGACACCTGTCGGCCCTCCTGGGCTGGGAGGTGCGGGGCCTGTTCGCGGAGCCGGTCGGTCTGGGCGCCGGCCGGGAGCTGCGGCGGGGATTCGAGGTCAGCCGTGGCGACACCGTGGTCCTGGTCGACGACATCCTGACCACAGGCTCATCCCTGCGCGAGACCGCGGACGCGGTGGAGCGCGTCGGGGGGAGGGCATCGGCGGCCGTGGTCATGGTCGACCGGTCATCGGAGCCGGTCGAGATCGGCGTCCCGGTGCTGGCGGTGGGTCGGATCGAGATCGCTGCCTGGCAGCCGCAGTACTGCCCGTTGTGCGAGGCCGGGGACTGGCTCGAGACCCCGGGGAGCAGCGGACTGCCGTGAGGGCGCCCCCCCGGCGCTAACCGCGGCCTCAGGCCGCTCCGGACGGGTCTTGCCAGGTGACCTCGGTGATGCGGCCCGGCGGGAACTCCCCGTCGGCGGGCACGATTCCCGCCTCAGCCTCGATCGGGATCCCGATCGGAGCCACCAGGTAGCGGCCGGCCAGGCGCCGGGCTTCGGGATCGAGCGCGAAGCCGGCTTTGGCCCGATGAAAGGTCACGGTCAGGTCGGCGGCGACCACCGGGTCGGACTGTTCGCCGCCGGTCAACCCGATCAGGGTCGGCGTGTCGACCGCCAGCACGCGGCACGGTCGGCCCGCCGCGGCGGCATGAGTCCGAATCGCGTTCATCAGCTGGACCGCGCTGGCGATCGGCTCCCGCAGCGGGCCCGCGGCGCCGCTCCCCAGCAGGGCGTCGACGAGCAGCGAGGCCCCGGAGAGGCGTGCGCGCAAGCTGACCAGCAGCTCGGCGCTGGGTGCGATGAACACCTGGAGCGAGCCGGCCGCGGCCATGGCCTGGAGGACCGCCCAGTTGTGGGCCGCGGCCGGCCCGGCGATCTTCCCGGCGTCCCCGACCAGGACCGCGATCACCTGCTGCCCGGCAGCCGCCAGGCGGCGGGCCACCACGAATCCATCCCCGCCGTTGTTGCCGGTCCCGCACAGCACGACGCTGAGCAGCCGCTCCGTCAGCGGACCACCGGGACCCACGACCGGCTCGGCCAGGCGCACCAGCTCGGTGAAGGCGACCTCGGCCACCGTGGCGCCGGCGGATTCCATGAGGGCGTCCTGGGTCAGGCCCAGCTTCTGCGCGGCCTCGTCAATGGCCGCCATCTCGGCCGCGCCGATCAGCACCGACCGGGTGCGCGCGTCGGCCCCGGGCGTGCCAACGCCCGGATCGGTCATTCGAGGGTCAGCAGGTACTCGACGATGGTCGCGATCTCGTCGGGGGTGAGCGTCCCATCAGGTCCGCCGAAGACCGGCATGCCGCCCCGGTCCAGCCCGGCGACTTCAGGCCCGCTGCCATCGATCCACAGGTTGGGCCAGGTGTCGGGGAAATCCGCCCCCAGCTGCTGGAGGTTGTCGCTCTTGGGTCCGGCCGCGATGCCGTGGAGGCTGGGGAATATCCCCTGGCCGGACAGGTCGGTACCGTGGCAGGCCTGGCACTGCGAGCGCTCGATGAGCGTCACCGCGTCCGCAGCGCCGCCGCTGGGCGGCGCACCACTCGGAGGGGCACCACTCGGCGGGGCACCACTCGGCGGGGCACCACTCGGCGGCTCCCCGCTTGCCGGCGGACCGCTCGCCGGCGGACCGCTGGGCCCGGCCCCAACCAGGTCCGGGTTGGTGCCCTCGAGGTTCAAGCCGAGTGAAACGACGCCCAGCAGCAGGACCGTCGCCCCAAATCCCACCATCCAGAGCGGGATCCGTTCGTTGCCGGTCTCGACCGGTGGCGGTCCAGTCATCGGGTCAGTGTCCCGCCGGCGCGGCGACCTGAGCCGTGCCCGGCGTGGTGGTGCGCACAGGCCGGCCGTGGGCCGCCAGCAAATAGGCGCCGAGCGCGTGTCCTGCCCCGGCCAGGCCCAGCAGACCCATCCCGGCCCACGCGATGAGGTGGATGGGAAGCAGGTTGGCGGAGATCTCGTCCGGAGGCATACCGTCGGCGACCATGCCGACATGGAACAGGCCGGCGGCGATGAGAGCCACGCCGGCCACCGCCGCGCCGCCCAGCGCGGCCCAGGTGACGATGTAAGCCAACAGTCCACCTGAATGCGATCGGTGCAGCATCCGAGGCCAGGCATGCTCGGCCACCGCCAGCAAACCGATGGTCAACGCTCCGCCGAGCGCGAACGCGGCCAGGCCGAAGGGCCATTCGGTGCGGGCCACCGCGGTCTGCACCGCGCGTAGGGACTCGACACCGGCAAGGAGCACGCTGCCCCCGAGGAACGTCAGGGATGTCACCGCCAATGCCATGGGACCCGGTGACAGGACCAGGAACCATCGGCCTCGCAACGTCATCGACAGGTTACCGATGATGGCGACGGCCGGCACGAGGAGCATCAGGGTGGCCGCGTTGCCGGCGCTGACCAGGGCGTACGGGACGGAAGGGTGCACGGCCGCGCCAAAGGACGACACCCCGCTGAGGATCACCCACGCGCCCAACCCGAACCACGCCAAGGACCCTGACGCCAATGGCTGCCCTGTCAGCCGCGGGATGAGGTAGTGGAGAGCGCCGATCCCCGCCCCCAGCAGCCACAGGAGTGACAGGCCGCGCACCCATACGGCCTCCGTAAGTCGGTCAACCGTCGGGTCGAGGTCCAGGACTCCGGTCACGGTCGCAGCGGCAGTCAGTCCAAACAGGGTGAGCATGGCCACCCCGAACCAGGCCAGACCCACGAACGGCCGCTGCAGGCCGCGGAGGCTGTTCCAGAACGACCCGTTGATGAGGACCAGGCCGAGCAGGAGGACGAGATTCACCGGCAGCGGGAAGGCAGTCAGGGTCCCGGTACCGGCGAGGGCGGGGAGGTACAGAACGGTCAGTCCGGCGGCGAAGCCGATGTTCCAGGTGATCATGCCCAGCATCCCCATCCGGGGACGGGCCAGCGGACGACCGGTGAGCCGGGGGGTGATGAAGAAGATGGCGCCCAGCGCCGCGTTGGTGAGCCAACCCCAGACAAAGGTGTGGCGGAACCCGGCTGCGACGGTCTCCGACGTGAACGCGATAGCCAGCCCGAAGGGCAGCTCCTCCACGACGAGCTGGAACCCCGAGATGACCATCTGGGCCGCGGCCAGGCTCCCGATCCCGGTCGCCGTGAGCAACCACAGCGCGCCGAATCCGAAGTACCCCATGGCCGCGGCGTCGGGGCCAGAAGGGAGAAGCTGCTGGCGCGGCTTGGGCGGCTGCTCGTACGGGCGCAGCCGCTTGAGGTTGCCGGTCATGCGAGCGCGCGCGCCCTCCTGACTGAGATCCGGTGTGGGACGGTTCCGCACCCCGGGCCGCCGCCGGGGCGACCCGGCGGCATTGTAGCGGGCACAATCAGGGCATGACCCATCCCCCGCCGCTTCGCGACACGGTTCGTCCGCTGCTCCGCGCGCGCCAGGTCCGCGAGTTCACCGACCAGGCCCCGACCGATGGCGAGCTGAGAGCCATCACCGATGTCGCCCGTTGGACGGGCAGCAGCCGCAACACCCAGCCATGGCGGTTCCTCGTCATCCGCGACCGGACCACCATCGCGCGCCTCGAGGCGGCCGGCCTGCCCCAGACCCGCGCCCTGAAGACCGCGACCGCGGTCGTCGCCATCGTCCTCCCCGATGACCCCGAGCGGGGGGTGTCCCACGCCTACGACGATGGCCGGGCTGCGGAGCGGATGCTCATCGCGGCCGGAATGCTGGGTTTGGCGGCGGGGATCGCCTGGGTCCGGCCGGACGTCCTTCCTGCGGCACGCGAGATCCTGCAACTGCCGGCGGACCGCATGGTCCGCACCCTCATGGCCCTCGGGCACCCCACGCCGGAAGCCCAGAAGCCAAAGTCACCGCCGGGCCAGGCCCGCCTCCCACGCGACGAGACGGTCTTCGACGGGGACTGGCCAGGAACGGAATAGGACGAACCCCGGGCGGTCGGACCCGGGGTTCGTGGGACTAAGCGTTGGTTGCGGGGGACAGATTCGAACTGCCGACCTTCGGGTTATGAGCCCGACGAGCTACCGCTGCTCCACCCCGCGACCTCCTAGGGTACCGGGAGGTCGCGCATCGGTCAAACCTGCAAGATCGTCAACCGCGCCGCGCGAAGCTCTTGACAATGGAGCGGACGACGAACAGGAACACGATCGCAACCACCATTCCCCGCAGCGCGATCCGGTTGACGTCGATGGCCGGCTCCCAGGTGACCTTGTCGCCGCGGATGATCCAGGTCCCCACCGGTCGGGCGCTCACCCCGAACCCGCCTCCTCCGTTGTGCTCGGTGTCGCTGCCTCCGCCGCCGCCACCCTTAATGTCCGCGGCGGGGATGAGCATGACCCCGTTGCGCTCGATCGGTTCGCCGTACACGCGGGAGACGGTCATGGTGTCCCGCGCTCCCTGCAGCATCTCGTCAACGTTCATGGCTCGCACCTCTACATCGGTCTGGTGGCTCCAGTCTAGGCGGATCCGCGCCAAGGGCCATCAAGTGGGCTTGTGGGCACCGGGCTCCATCTCAACCATCCCCCATTGGCCGCCGTCCCGCGTCAGGATGGCCAGGAGCGGCCGCTCACATAGACGAACGCGCCGCCTATCGGCGGCGCGTTCGGGGCTATGGGTCCTTATTCAGATCAGCTTCACTCGACTGTGAATGCGATCCGCATGCCCTCGGCGTAGTGGGCTTCCAGCTCGGTCTCGTCGTAGATGTTGCAGATCAGGACGTAGTTGCCGGCTTCCAGGGTCGCCGTCAGCTCGGCGGTGTCTCCCACGGCTAGGTCCTCAATCTCGTCGATGACCTCCATCCCCTCGCCGGCCTCTGTCACGGCGCCGTGCTCATCGACGGGAAGGTCACCGAGGTCGAGATCGGTCCGGATGATCACAAATTCGTGGACGTCGTCCGGCCCTTCGTTGGTCACCACGAACGTGACGTCGCCGGCCGAAGCGCTCTCGGCGTCGGGCACCACGGCAAACTCCTGGAGCGTGACGTTCACGGTGGTGCCACCTGCAGCCGCCGAGCCCGCTGGTTCGTCGGCTGGACTCTCGCTTGCACTCTGGGCGCAGCCAGCCAGGGCTAACGACAGCAGGGCAACAACTGCGAGTATCTGGTATCCGCGTCGCATGGGTTCTCCTCCGTTGCGTTTTTCCGGGGCCATACCCTACCCCGCGGTGGCCGGTTCCGCACGCGGGGAGGCCGGGGCGGTGGCCGACGCCGGCCGCGTCTCCAGCAGGGCGGCTGCCCCGAGCAGGAGGGACAGCCCGTTGAACCAGATCACCGGAAGCGCCAGCAGACAGGCGCATGGCACCAGCCAGGCACGGTTGGTGCGGGCGGCCCACCACAGCACGACAACGGCCAGCGGGAGGCGGACAAAGAGCGGGATCGGCACCGATGCCGCGTATCCCCCGCCCGCACCTTCGCTGAACACCACCGATAGCCAGTCTCCCCATAGTTGGGGCGCGGCGACGAACGAGGCCGCAGCTCCCGCCACGGTGACAAGGACCGCCAGCCCGAACTCCAGCCAGCGGCCTCGGAAGGCCAGCCACAGCGCGCCCACGCCGGGGGTGACCTTGGTGAGCGCGAGCCCGGCCCAGGCCGCCGGCACGCTTAGCCCAATCACCACCCCGTAGGCGAGCAGCAGGTTGATGTTGCCTGCCCAGATATCGGCGCCGGCCAGGAGCACGAGGAGTGGCAACATCGTGCGGTACTGGCGCGGGACCCGACGGAGCATGGCCACCGCCACCCCGGCCAGCAATGCGGTCCAGCCGAACATGAAGGCCGGCCACGGCAGCTGCCCCGCGGGCGCCAGCACCTGAAGGAACGGCGGCGGATACAAATAGGAGCCGATCACACCAACCGCCGCTCCGGCGTACGGATCCGGGCTCCGCAGCGCGTCGTAGTAGGCGCGGCTGTCCCAGCCCAGGTAGTCAACGGTCAAGTTGGACGCGACGCCGGCGAGCGTGAAGCCTGTCGCAGTGACGACGACGACGAGCAGGGGCGTCAGGCGCAGCACCCAGTTGGCCGGCTTGCCATCGGCCGCCAGCCATCGGGCGCGGGCGAACGCCGCGACGGCCTCCATCGGACCACGGATCGTAGAAGAGGTGAGCCACGAAGGGAAGAGGCGAGGGTTAATTTGGCTGGGGTCGCTCTGGCAGACTTACCGCCGTGCGCGAGCGGCTCAACTGGATCGACTGGCTCAAGGTCATCGTCGTGTTCGGGGCATTCGTGTTCCACGCCGCCCAGCCGTTCGTGCTCACGACGTGGCTCGTGAACGACCCCGACAAGAGCCTGGTCCTGAGCCTGCTGTCCGGATTCGGCTACATGGTCGGGATGCCGCTGATGTTCTTCCTGGCCGGCGCGGCGACCTGGCTGGCGGTCGAGCGCCGGGGTATCGGCGGCCACACCGGGCTGCGCCTGCGCCGTCTGCTCATCCCTCTGGTGCTGGGCCTGGTGATCCTGGGCCCGCCGCAGGCCTGGGTGGCACATCTCGCAGCCGGGGGTGAGGCGAGCCCCCTGGCGTTCCTCGGCATCTACCTGGGCGACCTTCGCTTCTACCCCAACCCTGGCTGGTTCGGCGAGTACGGCCACCACCTGTGGTTCCTCGCCTTCCTGTTCCTGTACGTCCTGCTGACCTTGCCCCTCCTGTCGTGGCTGCGCGCTCGGCGCGCCGCGGGGAGCGACCTTCGGATTGGTGGCCTCGCCGATGGCCCGTGGGGCTTGATCCTGCTCCTCCTACCGGTAGTGGCGGGGCAGCTCATCCTGCGCCCACTCTTCCCCGACTACCGCGATTGGGCTGACTTCGCGCTGTGGCTCTCGTATTTCGTCATAGGGATTTCAGCCATGGCCGACCGACGGATGTTGGGCGCGATCCTCCGCCGCCGACGGGTGACCCTGTGGCTGGTCCCGATCATCGCGGTCGCCTATCTCCCGGTCGTGCTCCTCGGCTCACCGCTGGACCTGGAGCACGCCCCGGGCTTCACGCCAGCCGGACTGGCTTACGTGGCGTGGCGCACGGCGCTGGGCTGGGTGATGGCCCTGGTCCTCGTCGGCGTGGCAGCCACCTACCTCACTGCCCGGCCCCGATTCCTGGGTTGGGCCAGCGAGATGGTCCTCCCCTTCTACGTCCTCCATCACCCGGTGACGGTGGTCGTGGCCGCCGTGGTAGTCGGACTTTCCGCCGGGCTGTGGGTCAAGTTCGGCCTCATCCTCCTCGTGGCCGGGGTCACGACGGTGGCGTTGTGCGTGGGGTTGGACATGGCGACCACCGCGCTCAGCCGCCGATTGCGGCGGAGTACGGCGGCTTCCGTGACTCCGGCGGAGGCGCCGCCGTGACGGTGGTTTCGGGTGAGCCCCTCGCGGTCGCGGCCGCCGACCGCTCACGGTCCGTGGTGGAGCTGATCTGGCGCACGGTGGAGCGCACCCCTGACAAGGAAGCCATCCGCTGGAAGGCCGGCGGTGGCTGGCCAAGCTGGACCTACGCCGAGCTGTGGGCGCAGGTCGCGTCCGCCTCGATCGGCCTGCGCCGGATGGGCATCGGCGCCGGCGACCGGGTCATGATCCTGAGTCGATCGCGGCCGGAATGGCTGGTCGCCGATCTCGCCTGCATGGCACTCGGCGCGGTCACGTGTCCGCTCTATCCCGGCGACCCGCCGGCCCGGATGGCCGAGATCGCCCGGCGAGTTGGCCCACGGCTGGTGTTCGCGGAGGACGCCAAGCTCCTCGGGCGCCTGCGCTCGGCGCCATCCGGTTCAGAGCCGGATGCCCGGATCGTGCTCTTCGAACCTGAGCCTGCCGGTGGTGCCGCGATGACCCTGGCCGACCTGGTGCAGGACGCGGATTCGTCCCCCGAGGCTCGCGCCGATTGGGAGAGGATCTGGCGAACAATTCACCCAGCCCAGGTGGCGACCATCGTCCACACCATTGGCGTGGACGGCGACCCACTGGGCGTCGTGGCGTCCCATGCCAACCTGCTGCACTCCTTTCACGCCACGGTGGAGGCAATCCCAATCACGTCGGCGGACGTCATGCTCTCGGTACTCCCGATGAGCCACATGTTCGAGCGCGGCGGCGCCATGCTGGCCGGACTCGGAGCGGGGGCCACGATCGCCTTCGCGGAGCGCCAGATCGAGCGCTGGGCAGCCGACATGGGCGAGGTCCGACCCACCATGATGGCCTCCATTCCGCTGTTTTTCGAGCGGATTGAGCATCGGATCAAGACCGGTGTGGCGACCGGACCGGCCTATCGCCGGGCCCTGTTCGACTGGGCCACCGGCCTGGGTCGGCAGCATTACCGCAACCACCTCGCCGGACTGACCGATGGACCCTGGCTTCGCCTGCGTCGCTGGCTGGCGCAGCGGACGGTGCTGGCGCAGGTCCGAGGCGCGTTCGGCGGCCGTCTGCGTTTCTTCATCTCGGGCGGATCGGCGCTGCCGGAGCCGACCGGCGTCTTCTTCGACTCGATGGGGTTCCCGATCCTGGAAGGCTACGGCCTGACCGAGACCGCCCCGACCCTCACGGTCAATCGACTGGCGACCTACCGATACGGCACGGTCGGGCCACCCCTTCCCGGGACCGAGATGCGGATCGATCCAGGAAGCGGCGAGATCCTGGTCCGCGGCCCACAGGTCATGCTCGGCTACCTCGACCGGCCGGCGGACACGGCGCGCGTGCTGGACGCGGAAGGCTGGCTGCGAACCGGGGACATCGGCGAGTTCGACGAAGCTCAGCGCCTGCGCATCACGGGCCGGCTCAAGAACCTGCTCGTGCTGGCCACCGGCAAGAACGTAGCGCCTGCCCCTATCGAACGGGCGCTGCTCGAATCGCCATACATCGCGCAGGCGGTGCTACTCGGGGACGACCGCGACGCGACCGGCGGCCTGCTGGTGCCCGACCTGGCGGCAATCCGCGTGTGGTCCGGCGTGACCGGAGGCGATGCCGATGGCGACGCCGATGATGGCGCTCGGCTCCTGGCACGCCCCGAGGTCGCCGCGCTGCTTCGCCAGGAGGTGGATCGCATGACCGCCGAGTTCGCCACATACGAGCGACCGCGTCGGATCGCGGTCCTGCCACGTCCCTTGAGCGCGGCAGCCGGGGAGGTCGATGCGGCAGGCTCGCCGGTCCGATCGGTGGTCATGGCCAGCTTCCCGGAGCAGGTGGCCGAGTTGTTCGACCGACCCCGAACCGAGCCGCTGCGTGGTCGTAGCGCCGAGTCGCCGCGATCTGCCGCGTCCCCGGAGGCCTCGCCCGAACCAACGGCCACCGCGTCAGGCTGACCGCCGCCGTACGATGGCGCGGGGCCGTTAGCTCAGCGGCAGAGCAGGGGACTTTTAATCCTCGTGTCGTGGGTTCGAATCCCACACGGCCCTCCAGCATTCAGGAGCTACCGAGATGGCGAAGCAGAGCCGGGCAGAAGGAAAGGATCAGCCGGCCGAAGGCGCTGACTGGCCAGTCGGCATGCCCTTCACGTTGTACTTCCCGCGTCGGGGCGGCTACGACGCGGCGGACATCGAGTACGCGGCGCCGTTGCCGCGCGTTGGGGACATGGTCGAGTACATCGACCCGGGCGGAGCGCACCGCCTGTACGCGGTCGCCGACGTAGTTCACACGCTTCAGAGCTCGCCGTCCGCGGGGGTCGGCGGCATCCCTCTCCTGCGAGCCGGCATCCCGGCCGTCTATCTGTCGCGGACCCGCCGGAAGGCGCCGCGCCGCGCGCCCTGACGGGGCGAACACCATCGAGGGCCGCCCCGGAGGGCGGCCCTCGCATCGGTTTTGATAGATCTGACAGCTAACTCCCAGGGATGTACATCAGCAGCAACTGACCGTCTTCAAGGCGCTTGACATACGGGCCGGTAGCCGTGCTCGGCGGCCCGACCCAGATGTACGGGTCGCCACCAGGTTGCGGATCCGTGAACGCGGCTAGGTCCTGGTGCCCCTGCACGTCGAGTGCCCACCAGCCAGCCCCAAACGCGGTGTCCTCAAGCCGCGCGATGCCGCTCGACTCGGCTGAGGAGCCGGTCCCAGTCACCGAGGCGACCTTGGTCCAAGTTTCGGCTGCGAAGGAGTACTGCCAGATGTCGTTGGCGCTGAGGGAGTCCTCCTGGACCATGATGCTGTTGTGCCCTACGTCGAGGTTGTCCGGGTTGACGAAGGCGGAAGCGGCATCTGCGCTGTCCGCGAAGATGCTGAACGAGTCGACGATTCGCGGGTCCTTCTCGTTGAGGACCATCTTGAAGATGCGGCCGTTCGACGTCACGCCGGTTCCCAAAGGCCCCCTGAACAGGCGGCCCGTGGTTCCGCTCTCTTGCAGACGATCGGTGCCGGTGTCCGCGAAGTAGACCTCCCGCGGATTGTCCGGGTCATAGGCGAGGTCCTCGACCCGGACGAACTGGAACACGTTGTTCGCGTTCGACCAGTTCTCGAGGGCGGTCTGCGGCGCCTCGCCGGTGACGCCCCGCGCCACGTCCGTGGGGACGTGGATGAACCGACCGCTAAATTCGTCGCCCGCCATGATCTCCAGGTAGTCGTTGGCGGCGTCGAGGGCGAGCGGGTCATAGGGGTCAGCCAACGGAGTGCCGTTGGTGGCCGTCACTTGGAAGGCCCACAACTGGCCCTTGTCGGCCATCATCTGCTCCGCGTCGTTGGCGGTGTACAGGTACAGCTGTGACGAGGGGGCGACGAACGTGTCGTCCCCCGAAAGGATGGCGAGTTTCTTCCAGTCGCCGGGGATGACGACCGTGTTCTCGTGGTTATGCCGGCCCGCGCGGCTGATCACGTCGAACTCGCCAGTCTCCGTGTCCAGCCATACGCTGTAACCAGCCTGCCGATTCGGGGCGATCGCCGGGTCTGGCCCGTACACCGCTCCCGGCGGCACGCTCAGGATCGTCTCGTTCGACTCCTCGTTGACCAGGAAGGTGTAGTTGTCGAACCCATGCTCGGGGCCGGCCATGAAGGCCGAGCAGAAGCGCAGGAATCCGGCGCCGCCCGGGATGACGCCCGAGATGATCTGGTTCTCCAGCTGGGTGACCGATTGCTCAGCGATGTCGACCCGGACCCGTGATACCGACGAGTCCTGGAGGTCGGCTTTGCCCCCGAACGGAACGTGGGACTGCTCGTGCGCGACAAACACGTCCACGTAGCCCGAGCCATCAGGCCCCGGCCGTACGCCGATCCCATCAGGAATGCCCTGGAAGAAGTCGTCATCGACGAACGGATCCTCGCCGGAGTTGATGAGGGCGATGATCTCGGCCGCCGGGTCGGTGACCGCCGCGGTGAACTCGAGGTAGGGGTCCGAGGCTGTGTTGTAACCGTGGGGGGCGCCAATCGAGCTGGCGGGAAGGGTGAGGGTCAAGGCGAGGGCAGCCAGGATCGCTCCTACGGAGCGTCGGGACCGCCCGAGTACCGGAGTCATGGGGCACGCCTCCTGTCACATTCGGTGGGCGGGATGCCAGACCCCCGGGTGGGGCCACTATGGTGCCTCATTTCGAGGCTCGTGGCTCGCGGGAGCGGCGCCGGACGCCCGATTTCGGTGCATAGACGCACCGTAACGATCACACCCAGAGGGCCAGCCGGACTCCAATCACCACCAGCAGAACACCGAACGCACGCTGGATGAGCTCGTTCGGCAGACCGACGGCCACGCGAGCGCCTATGAAGGCGCCGATCAGGATGCCTAGGGCCAACAGAAGAGCCAACGGGACGTCGATGTACCCCGCACGCCAGTACTCGATCGCGCCCAGGATGCCAACTGGCAACAGGAGCGCCGCCAGCGACGTCCCGGCCGCATGCTTCGGCGTCATGCCCAGGAGCAGGATCAGTGCCGGCACGATGATCAGCCCGCCGCCTATGCCGAAGAGGCCGGACAGAACGCCTCCAGCCAACCCGATGAGACCGCCCAGGAAAAACTGCACGATACGACCTCCTCACGCCTTTACGAGTGTGCCCATCGTAGGTGCCCGGGCTTTACAAAGCGTTGATGTACGGCTGACGATCGCTTGAGGCCGCCGCGCCAGCATGGAATGGCAAATGTCCACGCCTGAAGGAGTTTCCATCGTGATTTCCCCCCTCCGCCCGCTTGCAGTGCTGTTTGCGGGCCTGCTGCTGATCGCGGCCTGCCAGCCGTCCGCGAGCGGGTCGCCATCAGAGAGCGGGGCAGCCGCCCCCAGCGGCGACGAACTGGCCGGCGACATCCAGGTCTCGGGATCCTCGACCGTCAAGCCCATTACCAGCCTGGTAGCCGAGGCTTTCGGCGCCATACATCCGGAAGTGACCTACTTCGTCGATGGGCCAGGGACCGGCGACGGCTTCGCGCTGTTCTGCAATGACGAGACCGACATCAGCGACGCCTCACGCCCCATCAGCGACGACGAAATCGCGCTCTGCGAGGATGCCGGCGTGGAGTACGTCGAGCTGAAGATCGCGATTGACGGAATGGCCGTCATCACGTCCGCCTTCAACGATGACGCCACGTGCATGAGCTTCCTCGACCTGTACGCCCTGCTGGGCCCCGAGTCGCAGAGGTTTGAGACGTGGGACGCCGCGAATCCGCTCGCGGCCGACCTCGAGGCGCAGTTGGGAACCGAGCGCGGCGAGTCGCATGCGCCTTACGGTGCCTTCCCGCTCGACGTCACGGCTCCGGGTGAGGAGTCGGGAACGTTTGACAGCTTCGTCGAACTTGCCATTCGGGGCATTGCCGATGAGCGCGAGCAGGAGCGCACCACACGCCCGGACTACACGCCATCGGGTGATGACAACGTCATCATCGAAGGTGTCGCGGGCACGGAAGATGCGCCTCATACGCTCGGCTGGGTCGGCTTCGCCTACGCCGACGAGAACTCCGACCGCGTCCAGCTGCTGGAGGTCGACAAGGGCGACGGCTGCGTGGCCGCCACTCCCGAAACGATTGCGTCGGCCGAATACCCGCTGTCCCGCTTCTTGTACATCTACGTCAACACAGTGCGGGCGGACGCGAATCCCGCGCTCCAGGGCTTCGTGGACTACTACCTTTCGGACGAGGGCATCGCCTTCGTGACCGAGGCCGACTATGTGGCCCTCGATCCGGCCGACCTGGACGAGACGCGCGCTGCGTGGGAGAGCCGCTAGCCGGCCTTGATCTCCCTCTCTCCCTCCAGGGGCCGGGCGCCTCCGGGCGCTCGGCCCTTTTCATACCAGGACCTCGTTGCGTAGAGTGAACGCCCCACCATGACGGCCATCTCCTCCCCTCCACCAGTCCCACTTCGCGTCCTGGACCTGCGCATCGGTGCCCGGCGCCGCTTTCGCGAGGGTGTGGTCCGAACCGCGATCACGGCCGCCGCCGCGACGTCGATCCTGATCAGCACCCTCATCGTGGTGTCGCTGGTCGGGAACGCGATCGCGTTCCTCCGGGACGTGGAACCGGGGGCGCTGCTCGCGGATGGCTGGTTCCCCCGACGCGACATGTTCTCGATTCCCACCATCGTGGCCGGAACCCTGGTTGTCAGCGCCGTCGCCATGGTGATCGCTACGCCGCTCGGCCTGGGGGCCGCCATCTACCTGTCGGAGTACGCCTCCAGTCGCAGCCGCAAGATCCTCAAGCCCATCCTCGAGGTGCTGGCCGCAATCCCCTCGGTAGTACTGGGCTATTTCGCCTTGACGGTGATCAGCACCCAGGTCGTGGGCCGCATCAATCCGGACGTCTCGATCTTCAACCTGGCTGCCGCCGGGATCGCGGTTGGCATCCTGATCACGCCCCTCATCGCCTCGGTGGCCGAGGACGCCCTGCATGCAGTTCCCAACGCCCTGCGGGAGGCCTCCTACGGCCTCGGCGCTCGCCGGCTGGCGACCAGCCTGCGGGTCGTCGTCCCGGCCGCGGTGTCGGGGATCGTGGCCGCCCTCATCCTGGGCATGTCGCGAGCCATTGGGGAAACCATGATCGTGGCCATCGCGGCAGGGGCCACCGGCGGGTCGTTATTCACCCTCAACCCGTTCGACCCGGGCATGACCATGACCGCGGCCATGACCTCGTTGGCGACCGGATCGGACCAGGTGCGAGGCGCCACTTTGGCATTTCCCAGCCTGTTCTTCGTTGGCCTGCTGCTGTTCGGCGTCACCTTGGTCCTGAACTTCATCAGCGAGGCCTTCGTCCGACGAGTTCGGGAGCGCTATTAGTGGCCGGGGCGATCCGGGCTCCCCAGGCGGTCCGCGCCCCCAGCCCGACCAGCGCGGCGGTTGAGGCCGCACTCCGAGCCGGGCGTCGGGACTGGGCGGGCATGGTGGCCGCGACGTTGCTGTTGCTCACGCTTCTCACCTCGCTCGCGATCCTGTTCGTCCTGCTGGCAGACGTATTCGGTCGCGCCCTGCCGGTGTTCGCCGAACGGGGCTTCGATATCCTCACCACCCCGCTCAGCGCGCGCCCAACCCAGGCGGGCGTGGCACAGGGCCTCTTCGGCTCGATCGTGCTCACGATCTTCGTGGTGGTCCTGGCCTTGCCCATCGGGATCCTGGCCGCCATCTACCTCGAGGAGTACGCGGGCGACAATGCCTTTGCGCGCTTCGTGAACACGAACATTCGAAACCTGGCCGGGGTGCCCGCCATCGTCTATGGGCTGCTGGGCCTGGCCGTCTTCGTCACCGCCCTCGGGGCCGGGCGCAGTCTGCTGGCCGGAGGCCTGACCCTCGCCATCCTCGTCCTGCCCATCGTGGTCATCACCACCGCCGAAGCGCTGCGCGCCGTGCCGTTGACCATCCGCGAAGCGGCGTTCGGGGTGGGCGCCACCCGTTCAGAGGTCGTGACCAGCCATGTGCTGCCGTATGCCCTGCCCGGGATCCTGACCGGCACCGTCCTGACGCTGGCGCGAGCCTTCGGCGAGACGGCGCCGCTGATCATGGTGGGAGCCATCACCGGCGTGTTCCGTACGGCTCCGGGTTCAATCCTCGAGTCGCTGGAAGGGCCGTTCACCGCACTGCCGACGATCGTTTTTGCATGGTCGCGTGAGGTGAAGGACGAGTTCCGGGCCCTGACCGCCGCGGCGATCATCGTCCTGCTGGTCGTGATCCTGACCGTCAACGCCGCGGCTGTGCTGCTCCGCAATCGGTACGATAGGCGCTGGTGAGCGGATGTCCATCAAGCTGGCACCCTGGATTCGAAAGCCAAACGACCCTGGAGACGGGGCAATGACCGAGCAGACGGTCGGCGTGGCGCCGCGCGAGAAAGGTGCGGTCAACATTTTCAGCTCGACCAGCACCGCTCCGGACGTCGGGTTGGAGCCGGTGTTCGAACTGCGGGACTTCTCCGCCTACTACGGATCATTCCGCGCCGTCCGTGAGATCAGCTTCTCGGTAGAGCGGAACCAGATCACCGCGATCATCGGTCCGTCGGGATGTGGCAAGAGCACGCTCCTGCGCAGCTTCAACCGGATGAACGACCTTGTGCCGTCAGCTCGGGTCAGCGGCGAGGTGCTCTATCACGGTGTGAACTTGTATGACCCCGGCGTCGACCCGGTGGAGGTCCGGCGCCGAATCGGGATGGTGTTCCAGAAGCCGAATCCGTTCCCGAAGTCGATCTACGACAACGTGGCGTTCGGTCCGCGGGTGGCTGGATACAAAGGCGACATGAAGGCCCTGGTCGAGGAGTCTCTCCGTCGCGCCGCCCTGTGGGACGAGGTCCGCGAGAAGCTCGGGTCGCCCGGGACGTCCCTGTCGGGGGGGCAGCAGCAACGACTGTGCATCGCGCGCGCGATCGCGGTCGAGCCGGACGTCATCCTCATGGACGAGCCGTGCTCGGCGCTGGACCCCATCGCCACCCTGAGGATCGAGGAGCTCATGCGCGAGCTACGGGAGAACTACACCATCGTGATCGTGACCCACAACATGCAGCAGGCGGCTCGGGTGTCGGACACGACGGCCTTTCTGACCATGGGTGAGGATCGCGCCGGATACCTGGTCGAGATGGCGCCCACCGAGAGACTGTTCACCCAGCCAGCCAACCCACTGACCGAGCAGTACATCACGGGGCGGTTCGGATGAGCGGCCCCGACGAGCCCATGGCGCCCGATCCGGCAAAAGGCACCGGCAAAGCTGAAACTGCGCCGCCGACGCCGGTTGGTCCGTCGGTCGCGGCGACGGCCGCATCGGGACCCAACGGCGACAACCCGGGCGCAGCGTCAGGCGATGCGCCGGCGACGCGGGCGCCGCGCGCGACGCTCGACAGCGAAGTGCGTACGATCAAGGACGACGTCCTGCGCCTGGGGGCGCTGGTCGAGGTGGCGCTGGAGCGGTCCGCGCGCGCCCTCACCGATCGTGACTCCGAGCTGGCCGACCACGTCCGATGGGACGACGCTGAGGTCAACGACCTCCAGCGCCGGGTCAGCAATGCGATCGCCGTGACACTCGCGACCCAACAGCCCATGGCCCGTGACCTCCGAGAGCTGCTGGCCCTCTACCACGCCGCGGCGGAGCTCGAGCGCATGGGCGACTACGCGGTGAACATCGCCAAGCTCGCCCAGCAGCTCGCATCCGAGCCGGAGATCCCGATGTTCAGCCAGATCCCGCTCATGGAACGGCTGTGCCGCTCCCAGCTGCACGCGGCGATGCGGGCGCTGGTCGACGTCAGCGAAGCCGACGCGCGAGCGGTGTGCGCCAACGACGACGAGCTGGATCGGCTGTACGACGCGGTCTACCGCTCCGCCATCGAGGTCATGCAGGCCGACCCCAGCCGTGTGCCGCAGGCGACCCACATGCTCTTCATCGCCCACCACCTGGAGCGATTGGGCGATCGGGTCACCAACATCGGCGAGGACGTCGTGTACCTGGCCACCGGCCAGATCGAGGACTTGAACTGAAGCGACGGATCCTGGTCGTCGAGGACGACCGCACGCTGCGCCAGGCGCTGACGTTCAACCTCACTCGTGAAGGGTATGACGTGGCCAGCGCGGTCGACGGCGAGCAGGCCCTGGCCGCCGGGCGCGACCGGCGACACGACCTCATCCTGCTGGACCTGATGCTGCCCGGGATGAGCGGGTTGGAGGTCCTGCGCACCCTGCGCCGGGAGGGCATCGAGACCCCGGTCATCATCCTGTCGGCCAAGCGCGACGAGGTCGACCGGGTGGTCGGACTCAAGGTGGGAGCCGACGATTACGTCCCCAAGCCGTTCAGCCGGCCGGAGCTGCTGGCCCGTGTCGAAGCCGTGCTGCGTCGCGAGGGGCGGGCCCTGAGTGGCACGAACGGAAGTGGTGAGGTGGTCACCTCGGGCGCGATCCGGATCGACATCGGGCACCGCGAGGTCAGGTTGGGCGAACAGGCGCTGACCCTGACTGCCAAGGAGTTCGACCTGCTTGCCCACCTCGCGGCGCACCCGGGCCGGATCTTCACCCGCCATCAGCTGCTGGCTCGGATCTGGGGCTTTGACTACGACGGGACCGATCGAACGGTGGACGTCCACGTCAGCTGGCTCCGAACCAAGCTGCGCGCCATGGACGGTCATGACTACTTCCGGACCGTGCGCGGGGTGGGATACGCCTTCCGGCCGCGTCCGTGAACGACCCCGAGACGCTGACCGCGATCCTCGCCCGCGGGGGCGACGATGCTCTCGTCGTGGTCGATGCCGACCTCCGCATCCGGCAGGCATCGGCGGAGGCGGCCAGCCTGGCGGCGCGTTCACGCGAGGAGCTGGGCGGCCTGAGCCTGATCGCCGCCTTCGGGTCGGCCTCCCTCGACGAGCTGGCCCGGGCGGCGATCGCGGCAGGCGAACCCCGCTCCGGCGAGGCGGCCATGGGCCGGATGGCCAGTCGCCAGTTCGAGGCCGAGGCAGTGCCGCTTCCCTCGGGGGGCCTGCTGCTGTGGCTGCACGAAGTGACCGCGGCTCGGCGGGCGGCGCAGGCCCGCCGCGACGTGGTGGCCAACATCAGCCATGAGCTGCGCACGCCGCTGGCCTCGATCAAGCTGCTGGCCGAGACCCTTGCCGACGGCGCGGTCGCGGAGGTGGACACGAGCCGTGAGTTTGCGGTCCAGATCCAGCGTGAGGTCGACCACCTCGCCCAGCTCGTCGACGAGCTGCTGGACCTGTCGATGATCGAATCCGGGGAGACTGTCCTCGTCATCGAGCCGGTGGCGCCGGCGCGGGTCCTGGCCGACGTGGCGGAACGGATTGGCCCCATCGCAGCCCGACGCGAGGTCGCCGTGCGTCTGGTGGAACGGCCCACGGGCCAATCAGACCCCGGCCGGGTCCGGGTCGCCGCCGACTCGGCTCGGCTCGCGCAGGCACTCCTCAACCTCACCCACAACGCGGTCAAGTACAGCCATCGCGGCGGCGAGGTGCGCTTGGGCTGGGACCCGCTCGATGACCGCGTCCGCTTTTGGGTCGCCGATGACGGGGTGGGCATCTCGCTCGCGCACCGCGAGCGGATCTTCGAGCGGTTCTACAAGGTCGACCGTGCCCGCGCCCGCCGCGACCGCGATGGCGAGAAGGGCCCGCGCGACCTGGGTGGGGCGAGTGCCGGGCTGGGCCTGGCCATCGTGCGACATATCGCTGAAGCCCACGGCGGGGCCGTGGGCGTCGAGAGCGAGGAAGGGGTCGGCTCCACGTTCTGGATCGAGGTTCCCCGGGCCGAGGGCTAGCGAACCTCCTCGAGGCTCGCTGCCGCCTGCTGCCGCAGCGCGCGAATCATCGGGACCCGCGGGTCGTCCGGGGCGATCTCCAGGAATGCGTCGAAGGCCTCGATGGCGGTCGCAGCGTCGCCGTACCCGCGCCACGCGATCAGACCCCGGAAGAACGGCACGTCGGGGGAGTCGGGGGCCAGCTCGGCGAGGGAATCGGTCGCGGCCGCGGCATTAGTCCAGTCCGAGGCGCGGATGTAGGCGGTGATGAGCCGAACGTACGGATTGGTGTCGCCCGGATCCAGACCGATGACGGCCAGCAGGGTGAACGCCGCTCGCTGAAGATCCTGACCCGAGCTGCCCGCCAGGTACGCGTCGGCCAGGTCCGACAGGGACGCCACGTCGGAAGGGTCGGCGGCAATGATCGTCAGCAGGCGCTCGATCTCGGCCTGGCGCGCGGACTCGGCCGCCTGGACCTCGGCCAACGGCTGGTTGACCACCGTCTCGGCGGCGAGGCTGAACGGTTCGGGCAGGAGGAAGCCGATGCCCAACACCGCTGTCAGGGCCACGGCCACCCCAACCGCCAGGCGACGGGCGACGGGCCCGGACAGACCAGGATCGTGCGCCGGAGGACTGGCTTCGGCCAGCCGGGGATCGGACACCGCCGACGGCCGCAGGAGCCACCAGGCAAGGATGGCCGCTCCCAGCGCAGTGGCCGCCAGCGGGACCAGCCACGGGGCCGCACCGGGCGGGGTGAGCAGGATCCAGTCCCCGTAGCGGGCGACGAACGAGGCCTTGACCTGCTCCGGGCTCAGGCCGGCTGCCAGCATCTCGTCGACCTGGCGCCGGATCTCGGCCGCGGCCTGGGTCGGGGAGTCGGCCGCCGACAGCCCGGCGCAGTCGGGGCAGCGCAGCTCCGCAGCGACGGCCTGGGCCTGCTCCTCGACGGTTGGGGCCTGTGACGGCCGGAGGGCGATGACCGCAGCCAGCAGCGCGGCCACCGCCACCAGCGCCAGCACCGCCCAAGCCGAACGGGATACCCGGGACAGACGACTCATGGAGCCACCCCGATGAGCGCCAGATTGCGGGCCATGGTGGCCTCGGTCAACGGGCCGTAATGCTTGGCCCGGACGATGCCATCGGCGTCGACGAAGAAGGTCTCCGGCGGGCCGAGCACGCCGAAGGCCAGCGCCACCGATCCCGACGGGTCGTCGAGCTGCGGCCAGCCGCCGTCGCCGTAGCGGACCAGGAATTCGAGCGCGTCCTGCGGCGTGTCGTCGTACAGGATCCCCACCAGCTGGACCTGATCCGGGTCCCGAGCGCCCAGGTCCATCAACACCGGATGCTCGTCCACGCAGGCCGGGATGCACCAGCTGGCCCAGAAGTTGAGGACCGCCGGACGACCGACCAGATCGTCGGCGCTGAGCGACTGGCCGTCGAGTGTCGTCAGCACGAAGGACGGCATCGGCTTCCCGATCAGCGGCGACGGAATCTCGGCCGGATCGCGTCCCAGGCCGGTGAACAGGACCCAGCCCAGCGGGATGGCGAGCAGCGGGACGAGCAGCCAGCGCGCGGCGCGCATCGGTCAGGACCCCGTCCTCGTCGCCGCCGCCCGGCGGCCCGGCCAGATCGCGAAGCCGGCGCCCAGCACCACCACCGCCCCGCCGACCCATATCCAGGCCACGAGCGGGTTGACGAACAGGCGCAGAGTCACCGCCCCGGTGTCGGGGTCGTACGCCAACAGGGTCAGGTAGAAGTCCTCCCCGACCGACGTCATCACGGTCGGGGTGGCGATGGCCGCCACCGAATTCGGATAGTCGCGCAGGGCTGGCCGGACCATGCCCGCCTGTGGTCCGCTGACGTCCAACTCGGCTCGCGTCTCGAACACCCGGGGATCGGCGGCCAGGGGCTCACGGACCAGCTGCCGATGGGTCACCGTGTAACCGGCCAGGCTCGCCGACTGCCCGGGGGTCAGCACTGCGGTGGCCTGGATCGACCCGGAGGCGCTGACGGCGACGGCGACTGCCGCCACCAGTACGCCCAGGTGGGCCAGGTAGCCACCGTACCGACGCCGGTTGCGGGTGGCCACGCCCCAGGCGGCGCGGATCCAGCCCTCCCCACTCGACCGGCCGCGACCGCGGGCGGCCCGAACCACCTCGCGCAGCAGGGCGGCCCCGGAGAACCCGGCCAGCCCCAGCGTCAGCAAGGCCGCCGCTCCCCGCAGACCGGCTACCGCCCCGAGGGTAGTGAACGCCAGTCCTACCAGGGCCGGGATCACGAACCGATCCCGCAGCGTGCGCCAGCTGGCCGCGCCCCAGGGAAGCGCCGGCCCAACGCCGGCCAGGAACAGGAGCGCGGCGAAGAATGGGGCACTGACCCGGTCGAACCACGGCGCCCCGACGCTGAGCCGCTCCCCGCTCAGCGCTTCGGCCACCAGCGGATAGAGGGTCCCAAACAGGACCGCGAACGCCAGCCCCGCGAACAGCAGGTTGTTGAGCAGGAACGCCGACTCGCGGCTCACCAGCGCCGGAGGGGGGCCAGTCCCCGCCAGGTCCCCGACGCGCCATACGACGAGCCCAGCGCCGACCATCAGCGCCGCGAGGACGCCGGCCAGGAACCAGGCCCCGATCGCGGACTGGGTGAACGAGTGGACCGATTCGATGACGCCCGATCGCGTCAAGAACGTGCCCAGCAGGGTCAGCACGAACGTGGTGGTGACCAGGATCACGGTCCACGTCCGGAGGGAGCGACCTCGTTCGGCGACCATGGCCGAGTGGATGAAGGCGGTGGCCGTCAGCCACGGCAGGAGGGCCGCGTTCTCGACCGGGTCCCAGGCCCAGTAGCCGCCCCATCCCAGGACCTCGTAGCTCCACCACGCCCCGGCCACGATGCCGGCCGTCAGAAAGATCCACGGCACCAGCGTCCAGCGCCTGACCAGGGTCAGCCACTGCGCGTCCAGCCGCCGCGTGACCAGTGCCGCGACGGTCAGCGCGAACGGGATCGCCAGCCCCGTGTAGCCCAGGTACAGGAGCGGCGGATGCAGGCCCATGAAGGGGTGGTTCTGGAGCAGCGCGTTGGGCCCGTTGCCCTCGGCCGAGACCGGGGTGACCGAGACGAACGGGTCACCAGCCCAGGTCATGACGGCGAAGAAGAAGGCGGCCACGACCGCCAGGCCGGCCGCGGCCCAGGGCATCAGGGCGGGGTGGGCGGATCGGTATCGGTACAGCAGCAGGCTGGACCAGCCGGTGAGGAGGAGGGTCCAGAACAGGATGCTGCCCTCCAGGGCGGCCCACAGCGAGATGAACGAGTAGAACGGCGGGGTGGTGGTGGCGTTGTTGCGGGCCACGTACAGGATCGAGAAGTCGTGCCCCAGCAGCGCCACCACCATGACCCCGCAGGCAATCGCTGAAAGGCCGCACGTGACATACACCGCCCGCCGTCCGGCGGTCGCCAGACCGATGTCGCCGCTGCGCGCGGCGAGGACCGAGGCGGCGGCGGCGAACAGGCTGACCGTCAGGCCGATGACGACCGCCCCGTGACCGATACCGGCCAGCATCAGCGCGCCGGCAGCTGGCCCTGGGTGGGGGCCACGTAATTCTCATCGTGCTTGACCAGGACCTCTTCGGCCTCGAACACGCCATCGGGACTCAGGACTCCCTCCACCACCGCCCCCGCGCCCTCGCGGAACGAGCTCGTGGGCGCCACGCTCGAGTGAACGGTGATCTCGGTCTCGCCGTCGGTCAGCACGAAGGTCAGGTCAGTGGCGGACCCGGAGACGCTATCCGGCAGCACCAGGCCACCCAGGCGAACGGACTGACCGATGGCCGCCTCCCCGCGGGCTGCCAGCTCGGTCGGGGTCAGGTAGTAGACGAGCGCGTTGCCCACCCCGCTGAACGCCAGCCAGCCGATGATCGCCGCCACCCCAGCGCCCACCAGCCACGGGCCCCATCCGCGGCGCCGGATGGGGGGCGGGAGCGGGGTGGAGACGCTCATGCCCGGCGGTCGATCGGGGGGTCGGACGGGCGTGGCTGATCCGATGCCGGGGTGGAACTGGTCTGGCGTGCGCCTTGCAACCGACGGGCCAGGGTGACGGCGTATAACCCGGTGCCACCCAGGATCACCCCGTATGCGGCGACAACGAAGGCCAGGTCGCCAATCGCGCCGAGGTCGATCATGGGCGGGGCGCCGGGACGGCGGCCGCCAGGCCGGGCAGTCGACCGCGGCGCGCAGATTCCTCGCCTTCCCAGTCCAGTCGCGCCAGCCGATATCGGTTCACCATCAGCCACAGCCATGCCAGGCTGAACGCCCCGAGCATAAGCAGCAGCGCGGCCACGAACTGCCCCGGCGCAGGTGGATTGAGGATCGTGTCGGGCGACATGAACGTCGGGCCCTGGTGCAGGCCGCGCCACCACACCACGCTGAAATGGACGATGGGGATGTCGATGGCGGCGACGATGCCCACCACCGCAGCCCGCGTGGCGCGCCGGGCCGGCTCATCGGTCAGCCGCCGAATCAGCAGGTAGCCCACGTACAGGGCCAGCAGCAGGGCGGTCGTCGTGAGCCGCGGGTCCTCCCACTGCCAGAAGGTGCCCCAGACAGGGCGGCCCCACATCATGCCGGCCCAGATGGTGGCCGCCGTGAACAGGACGCCGACCGCGGCCCCGGCCAGGGCAGCCGCGTCAGCGCGCGGATCCCGTCGGACGAGCCACCAGACCGATGCCGCGGCCGTGACCCCGAAGGACAGGTACGCCAGCCAGGCCGACGCGACATGGATGTACATGATTCGCTGCGCCTCGCCCTGGTTCAGGTCGGCCGGCACGCCAAACAGGGCGAACGCGGTTGCCCCCGCCACGGCCACCAGCGCGCCGATCCCCAGTACCCGCGTGGCCACCGGTCGCCTTACTCCTCGAGCGCCAGGCCGTACGTCAGGCCGCCCGCCAGGAGCATGGCCAGGTCGTAACCGATCAGGAGCTGCAACCAGGCGCTCAGCTCCCCAAGGGGGTCCCCGGCCAGCAGGCTGGCGGTGGCGCTGACCGCGGCCAACAGGAGCGGGGCGACGACCGGAAGGAGGAGGAGCGGCAGCAGCACCTCGCGGGCGCGCAGGCGGACCGTCAGCCCCGCATACAGGGTCCCGATGGCCGCGAACCCCAGCGCTCCGAGGCCGATGACCAGCACCAGCCCGGGAAGTGACGAAGCCACGTCGAGCGCATACAGGATGACCGTCAGCGGCAGCACCAGGGCGCCCAGGGCCAGCATGGCCGCCAGGCCGCCCAGCGCCTTGCCCAGGTAGACGGCAGCCCGGGGGACCGGGTACAAGGCCAGCAGCTCGAACGCGCCATCCTCCATCTCCAGCTGATGCAGCCGGCCCACGGCCAGCACCCCGCTCAGGATCACGGCCAGCCATAGGAGCCCCGGACCGGCGGCCGCCAGGCGGGCGTGGTCGGGGCCGAGCGCAAAGCCGAAGATGAGCAAGGTCAAGGCGGCCAAGAACAGGGTGGAGGTCACCGCCTGGCGACCGCGGAGCTCGGCGCGCAGATCCTTGGCGGCTATCGCCCGCGCGACGGCCAGGTGACGAGCTACCGCGCTCACGGACGAGATCCCTCCGGCAGCGCCCCGCTCCATGGCTGCAGAGCGCCACCCGTCATGACTTCGCCACTGGCGCCCTCGCCCCCGACCTCCACCAGCAGCCCATCCACCAGGCGCAGCCAGCCGTCCACGCGAGCGGCCAGGCGCTCGTCCGCGTGGGTTGCGACCAGGACGGTGGCACCTGCCGCCCGCCACTCGTCCAGGAGCTCGTCCACCAGGGCCATCCCCGGGGCATCGAGGGCCGCGTACGGCTCATCCAGCAGGACGAGGCGCGGGTGGCCCAGCAAAAGACGCCCCAGCGCCAGTCGACGGCGCATGCCGGCCGAGAAGGCTGTGACGCGGGTGTCGCGGTCGCGTGTCAGGCCCACTCGCTCGAGCGCGGCGCCCACCCGGCCCGCGCGGTCGGGCCCGGGGAGCCCCATCAGCTGGGCGGCGAATCGGAGGTTCTCGGCTGCGGTGAGATCGTCATACAAGCCCGTGGCATGGGGCAGGAACGCCACCCGGGGGCGGATCTCCTCGGGCCGTTGGGCAACGTCGATGCCGTCCACGGCGGCCATCCCGAACGAGGGCCGGAGTGCGGTGGCCAGGATGCGCAGCAGGGTCGTCTTGCCGGCGCCGTTGGGTCCCAGGACGGTGACGGCGCGGCCGGCCTCCACCCGCAGCGTGACGCCGGCCAGGGCCGGACTGCGGCGAAAGAGACGGGCCAGGTCATGCGTTTCTACCGCCGGTGTGGTCTCGTCAGGGACCCCCGTCGGGCGAACGTGAATCGTGGTCGGCGGCATGCTCGTCCAGTGGGCGGAGGGGCGGGTCTCGGCAGTGTGCGGCCTGCCCCCCAGTGCGTCAAATTCCTCGTTCCATGCCAGAATTGGTTCCCAAACCAATACAAACCACAGCAGGAGACCGGCACCTCATGTTCAGTTCACGCTCCGTTCCGGGGTCCCGACATCTGCCCGGGGCGACCTGGGTCGCCATCGCCGTGCTCGCCTTGGCCGCATGCAGCCCGTCAGCCAGTGCCTCGAGCACGGCCGAGAGCGCCGCTGCGAGCGCCGAGCCCCCGGCCGAGAGCGCCGCGGCCAGTACTGCTGCAAGCCCGTCCGAGCCGGCCGTTGGCGGAGATACCACCGTCACCATCTCCGGTAACTCGTTCGGCGGCGACTTCACGATTTCCGCCGGCTCGACCGTGACGTTCGTCAACAACGACAGTGTCGGCCATACCGTGACGAACGGGGAGAACGGCGTGGCGGCAGCAGACGCCCTCTTCGACGAGCCGCTGGCGGACGGCGGGACGTTCGAATTCACGTTCGACACGCCCGGGGTCTACCAGGTGACCTGCAAGATCCACTCGACCATGAACCTCACCATCACGGTCCAGTAACCCGGCTACGGGCCGTCCGGCGAGTTTGATTCTGCCGGGGGGCGGTGCTACCGTTCGGCGCCTCATGGACGCTGGCCTGCACGCGCCGCTCCCCGCGCCTCACGGTCGCGCGGAACGCCGCGCCCTGGCAAGCCGCGGGGAGTCCGCCGCCACCGCCGCTCTGACCGTGCTCGGTCAGAAGTGGGTCCTGCGCATCATTCACGCCCTCGGCGAACGGACCCAGCGCTTCTGTGAGCTGCAGGACGCGCTGGGCGGCGCCAACTCGGCCACCCTGTCGCAGCGGCTCAAGCTCCTCGAAGACGAAGGCCTCATCTCGCGCCGCGTGGTGTCCTCTGTCCCGCCCTGGGTGGAGTACTCCCTGACCCCCAAAGGCCGCGATCTGCATGAGGCCCTGGCCCCCATCGACCGCTGGGCGGACCGATGGGCCACCCTCGCCTGAGCCGAGCGGCATGAGCCATCCGGTCGCCGAGACGGCGCCCGGCGAGCATATCGACGCCCTGGCATTGGTCCGGGACACGATCGCCGCAGCGGACGGGCCCGCCGAAGCAGGCCAACGGGCGGTCGAGATCCTGTACGAGCGCTTCCCCAGCTACGACTGGGTCGGCATCTACTGGGTCGACTCGTCGGGGGCGGAGCTGGTCCTTGGTCCGTGGACCGGCCCCGAGGCGACCGAGCACACCCGCATCCCGATCGGAACCGGAATCTGCGGTGCGGCGGCGGCCTCGGGCCAGACCGAGATCATCGACGACGTCAACCTCGATCCGCGCTACCTGGCCTGCTTCACGACCACCCGATCGGAGATCGTGGTGCCCATCCACCACGAGGGAAAGGTCGTGGGCGAAATCGACATCGACAGCTCCGATCCGGCAGCCTTCGGCCCGCCGGATGCACGCTTCCTGGAGGAGGTGGCGGCCCTGTTGGCGGCGCTGCGCCCGCGCCAGGACGAGCAGCCCGCCTGACCGATGCTGGCCGGGCTCAGAGCCCGCCCAGGGCCATGAGGTAGGCGACCAGGTACGGCAGGGCCAGGACGACCACGACGATCCCCAGCGCCAGGCCGACCCAGGCAAAGACTTTCAGACTGGGCGGCGACGGGTGCTCGGGCGGTGGCGTGAGCCGGCGCGGCAGGCGCGGCGGCCGCCGCGGCGGCTGGTGCTCGTAGACGTGTGGCTTCAGCTCAGGCATCGCCATCCAGGCCGGCGGTCAGCTTCTGGAGTCGAGCATGACGCTGCGGGCGCTCGTTCGCATAGCGAGTGATGCCGTCGATGATGTGCCCGGGCCCCAGGTGCGCCTCGTCGATGACCTCCTCGACCGTGCCGCCGGTCCGCCAGCGGTTGTCCCAGTCGGAGGACAGGGAATACGTCTCCCCGATCGGCCCCGTCACCCAATCGTGCAGGAGCTTGTAGGCGCGGTTGGTGATGGCCATGCCGTCGAGACGATCGGCCTCGGAGCAGATCTGATCGCGGTACGCCGCATCCTGGAGACGGAACAGTTGGGGGCTGATGCAGGCCACGATCCGCACGTTGAGGTTGAGCCGGTCGATCTCGGGCAGGACCTTGATCACGTTGGCCGTGGTGGCAGTGCCCTGGACGTAGACCGTGCCGGCGCGCGGGCGGTCTGGGTCCGCATCCCGGACGAGGTACGCGCCGCGAGCCGCTTCGAAGTGCGAGGCCATGCCCAGCGCGGCGCGGTCGGGGATCTCGACCGCGGGGCGGGTCAGGTGGAGTGCCACGATGGGGACCGGCTGGGCCAGCGCCGCAGCCAGCACCACCGGCACTTCGTTGTGCTCCCACGGGTGGAGGTCGATGACATGCCCCTCGGGGAACAGCTGCGTGACCCCCGTTTCGAAGATGCCGAAGTGGGTCCGCGAGTCCTCGGCGGTCTCGGGGCCCGAGTGGCCGGCCACCCAGATCACCTTGCCCACCTTGAGCTGGCAGTCCTGGGCGAGCTGTGAAAAGAGCCGCATGGGCCCGTACTTGAGGTACGAGAACGACCCGTACGTGGAGCATGCGCCCCAAAAGCCATTGAAGGCCGTCATCGGGTCATCAGCCAAGTTGACGGAGGCCAGCCCGACCGTCACCCCGGCGTTCGTGAACTCGGTGATCTGCTGGGGCAGCAGCGCGCCGCGGAGGTTGGAATCCCGTTGGTACCAGCCCCAGCCAGGGAGATCCTCCCAGCCCTTGGCGAAGCCGGCGATGTTCGTCGACTCCGCGAGGTCCGCCGAGCAGGCGATGAACAGCGGGCGGTCGTACTCGGCCTTGGCGATCGAGTTGACCCAGGCTCCCCAGGATCCGAGGGCGGCCCGGTTGGCAACCTTCTCGCCGGGCGCTTTCCACATCGCGGCGGGATAGGCGGCGACGTCGGTGAAGCGTGGATCGTCGAAGATCTCAGCTCCGCGCCCACCCAGGTTGAAGCCGGGGAGCTGATCCGGCACCAGATCCGCCACCTCCACCAACCGATCGCTGACGGCGTCCACGACCTCGGTGTGGCGGCGCAGGACCGAGATCGCCAGCTCCAGGTTGTGGCGCGCCTGCGCGGTTCGCTCGTCCACATCGGCGGGCGCGGGCTCGTCGACGCCGGCGTAGGTCACCCCGTGGCGCTCCATGAACTCGTGGCGCACGGCCCAGAACTCGGGGGCGTTCATGGGCCAGGGCGTGCCATGGCTCTTGTTGTCGTACTTTCCGTAGCCGCGGCCCTTCCGGGTACGGATCCAGGCCACCGACGGCACGCGGTCCGGGTTGTCGCCGCGGGCCGCCTCCAGCACGACCCGCGTCACCGGCCCCCATTCCGACCCGTCCATGGTCCCGGCCACTCGCCAGTGGTAGGCCTCGAACCAGCTCTGGGGGGTGCCGGGCACAACGGACGAGATGGCCGGATCGTCGATCCCGTAGTCGTTCCAGTCGACCAGGTACACCAGGTTGTTCAGGCCGAGCCCCCATGCCGAGTTGCGCGTCTCGTGGCTCGCGCCGGGGGTCAATCCACCCTCACCCTCGACCACGAAGACCTTGACCTCCTCGCAGCCTGCAAGCTTGAGCGCCACCGCCTCGCCGGCCGACGGCGGTGACCCATGGCCCGACGGACCGGTGTTCCACTTCAGGAATAGGGTCTTCCCCTCCATCTCGGCGTGCCCGGGCAGGCCGCCCCGACGGCGCAGCAGGAGCAGGTCCTCCCAGGTCAGCGCCCAGCGCCCGTCATCGGGGAACGCGAACTCCGGTCGCGGGTCACGCTCGTGGCGGGCGCGGAGGGTCTCGTTGAGCACGGCCAGGGTGGCGTAGATGAGCGGCACCGTGTGCCCCGCCGCCAGCACGAACCGGTCCGCGAACGGTAGCCAGGGGCGGCGGAGGTCCCAGCGCATGGCGCCGGACAGCATCAGCGCCACCAGCAGGTGGACCTTGGAGCGTGAGCCGCCGGGGTGGCCGCTCTGGCGATAGTTCAACGACAGGTCGATGCACTCGTCGATGACCTCGCGCAGCAGCTCCCAATTCGGGAACTGGCTCTCGGACTCGGCCAGCAGGCGATCCGTGCCGGCCGGCTGGACGGCGGTCATCCGGCGCTGGACGTGACGAGGTCGCCGGTCCGCTCCAGGCGCCCCAGGGAGTCGCCGATGCGGTCCACGGCTTCGAGGATGTTGTCCCGGCTATTGGCGTAGCTGAAGCGGAGAAATCCCTCCCCATGACGGCCGAAGGCCGTCCCCGCCAGCCCGCAGACGCCCGCGTCATACAACAGGTGGGTCGCGATATCGGTGCTCGAGCGACCGAACGAGCCGAGGTTGGGAAAGACGTAGAACGCGCCGTGCGGCATGACGCAGCTGACGCCGGGGACGGCGTTCAGTCCGTCAACCATCAGGGTCCGCCGGGCGATGAATTCTTCGCGCATGGCGTCGGCGGCGTCCTGGGGTCCGGTCAGGGCCGCGATCGCCCCGGCCTGGGCGAAGGCGTTGGTGCAGCTGACCGAGTTGATCACCAGCCGGCTGAAGGTCGGCGCCAGCCAGGCGGGCACGATCCCGTATCCGAGCCGCCAGCCGGTCATGGCGAACGTCTTGGAGAACCCGTCCAGGGTGATCGTTCGCTCCGCCATGCCGGGCAGGGTGGCGATCGACAGCGGCTCGCCCTCGTACTGGAGCCGGCCGTAGATCTCATCGGCCAGGACCACCAGGTCGTGCCGATTGGCGATGTCGGCCACCGCCCGCACGTCATCGGAGGTCATCACCGAGCCGGTCGGGTTGTGCGGGCTGTTGATAACCAATAGACGGGTCCGCGGGGTGACCAGGCTGGCCACCTCCTCGACGTCCATCCGGAACTCGCGTTCCTCGCGCAGGGGCGCCGCCACCGCCACTCCGCCCACGTACTCGGCCATGCTCTCGTAAATCGGGAAGCCGGGGTTGGGGTAGATGACCTCGTCGCCTTCGTCGACCACGGCCAGCATGGCGTAGAACATGATCGGCTTGGCGCCGGGGGTCACGATCACCTGGTCGGGCGTGGCCTCGATCCCCTTCCAGCGCCTGACGTCGTCCGCAATCGCCTCCCGGAGCGGGGCGATGCCCTCGGCTGCGGTGTAATGGGTCATCCCCTCGTCCAGCAGGCCGCGCACAGCCGCGGCCTTGATGTGGCGCGGGGTATCGAAGTCCGGCTCACCGATCTCGAGATGAATCACGCTCCGCCCGGTTGCCTCCAGCGCTCGCGCGCGGGCGGCGGCCTCGAACGCGGTCTCGGTCCCGATGCGGGACATCCGCTCAGCCAGCTTCACGCACCCAAGTGTACCGATGGGCCGGCCCGACCGAATGGGCCATTGCGGGGCGGCTGGCGCCGCTTGCTATACTTTGCGAAGCGATTCCAATCTGCGCCGGGAGAACCCATCACCCATGACGCTCTCCGAGACGACCCCTCAGGTCACCTCCACCACCGAACTGCTCGTCAGCCTTACCGATGCGGCTGCCGCCAAGGTCACCGAGCTCAGGGCCCGCGAGGGCAAAGCGGAGGCCGCGCTGCGCCTGTTCGTGAAGAGCGGCGGCTGTTCAGGGTTCAGCTATGGGCTGGCCTTTGACGACTCCCGGGCCGATGACGACCGGGTGGAGCTCCACGGCGGAGTCCCGATCGTGATCGATGCCTACAGCGCCCAGTACGTGGACGGCGCCGAGATCGACTACGTCGACTCGCTGATGGGATCCGGCTTCGCCATCAACAACCCGAACGCGGTGAGCAGCTGCTCCTGCGGCTCGTCGTTCAACACCGATGGCTCGCCGGCCAAGGCCGGGGGCTGCCACTAGGCGCTTCCGTTTTCGACTACCCCCCACGACCCCGGTCCCGCCACCGGGGTCGTCCTCTATCCGCTGACCAGCGCCCAGATCTGTCGGGCGCCCGTGACGCCCTTCAGCTCATGCAGCCCGCGGCCTTCGAACCGCAGCTCGGAATCCGCCACCAGCTCGTAGGTCGTGCCCGATACGAGCACCTCCCCGGCAGCCGCCAAGGCGGTCACCCGGCTAAGCACATGTACCGCCACGCCCCGGACGTTGTCGGGGATCAGCTCGATCTCCCCGGTGTGCACACCGATGCGCAGACCAAAGCCGAGGTCTGCCGCAGCGTCGCGGATCGCGGCAGCACACCGGATGGCCCGTTCGGCACCGTCGAACATGGCGATGATCCCATCCCCCGTCGTCGTGGCCAGCTTGCCCCGGAACTTGTCGATCTGGCGCCGGCTCTCGGCGTTCAGGCTGGCCAGCATGGTGGCCCAGGACGCGGGGCCCACCCGCTCGGCGGTCGCGGTGGAGTCCACGATGTCGGTGCACACCAGCGTGGCCAGGGTGCGCTCGCTCCGAGCGGCTGCCGGCAGGGCGAAGGTGCGCATGCCCGCGAAGTCGTACTGGATCACCGGCTCGTCGCCCACCACCCAGGCGTCGTGGCCGGGCAGGACCTCATACAGCATCCCTGGCCCGACCTCCATCTCCAACCCGTCGGGAGTGATGTAGTGGAGCTTCCCTTCCATCACCAGGCCCAGGTGGTGGTACTCGCACCATTCGGTCTGGGCAATCGGCTTGACGTCCTTCGACCACTGCCAGCCGGGTTCTAACGTCATTAGGCCGACCACGAAGTCGCCCAGGTTCCAGATATCGGTCCGCCCGTTGGGGAGCATCCGCGTCTCGTCGGGCAGGTCGAGGGATTTGCGTTGCATGTGGGCCACCCGGGTTCTCCTTTCGGGTTACTCGCCGGAGCCGTCGTCTTCGAATGCGCTGGCGCCGGCCTCGATCGACCGGCGGGGACGGCCCCCCAATGCGACCGGGATCGGCCTGGGCAATCCCGGTGGACGGACATGCCGGTCCACCAGCTGGCGGGTGCCATCGACGCCGAGGCGCTCGAACAGGAGGCCCAGCCGGGCGCGGAGGTTCTCCCCGATCGTGGCCTCGGCCTCCGGTCCGATCGACCACAGCGCGGCCTTGAAGGGGCCCAGCGCCTTTTTGCGGGTCTTGTACAAGAACTGCTCATCGGTCTCGCCGGGGCGGCGTTCATCGGCGCAGTTGGCGAGGCACCAGGCCATCATCTCGGCCTTCAGGTCAGCGGGCAGCCCGCCTCCGTCGTACAGGATGTTCTGGAAGCCGGTGGCGAGGTGGATCTCGGCGCACCCCGCGGCCGGGAAATGCCCGAACGCTTCCTCGGGAAGGGTGCTGGCGCCGTGCTGGACGCAGCCGGCCAGCCCGAACTCCTCGCGAGCCACGGTCGAGAGGCGTCCCAGCGTGTCGAAGTCGAGCGCCACCGGGGCGATGCTGCCGTCCGGAAGCGCCATCCCACCGTGCGAGGTCCCGGTCTGGATGCTCACCTTCGAGATACCCGTGTGCCGATCCGCCTCGTCACCCAGGGCGGCGCGGTACTCGGCCAGGTAGGCGCGCAGCTCGGCCTCGTTCGAGTTCACCTTCCCCACCTCGCCGATCTCACCGCCGATGGAGATCGTCACCCCGGGCGGCTGGATTGAGCGCACCAGGCGAGTGAGGTCGGCCGTGCGCTCGGCGTTCACGCGCTGCTGCTCGGGGATGGTGGCAAGGTCGAGGTCGACCAGCGTGCTGGCGTCGATGTCGACATTCAGGAACCCCGCGCCCACCGCCTCGCGGGTGAGGTCGCGGAGGCCGGTCAGCTCGATGTCGGGGTCCACCCGCCAGCGGGTGGCGTTGAACTGGAAGTGGTCGCCCTGCAGGAAGATCGGGCCTACCCACCCCTCGCGCAGGCCGGCGGCCAGGATGACCGCGGTGTACTCGTCGGGGCGCTGGTCGCTATACGCCATCTCGCTCTTGGCGATCTCGAACACGAGCGCCCCCACCTCGCGTAGGCGAGCGACCGCGAACACAGAGCGGGCCGTCAGGTATGCGGCGGCTCGGACGTTGATGGCGGGGACGGTGAAGGCCGTGGGCGCGATCTCGCCGCGACCACGCGCGGCGTATAGCTCCTGGATGGAGGCCGATCCACAGCCAAGCGCCTGGCTGGCGGCCCAGATCACCCAGCGCTGGGCGTCGCGGAAGGCCGGGTCGGCGTGGAAGACCGCGTGGCGGACCAGCCGGTCGGTGAGCGGACCCCGAAACGCAGCCGGATCGGTGACCACCAGTCCGTCGGATCCGATGATCGCGGCCGGCGCCAGTTCCGCCCGCAGCTCATCGAGGGAGGCCGCGGTCATGGCCTGCATGCTAGCCCAGCCATCCCAGGCCGGCCAGGATGTTGAAGGCCAGCAGGGCCGCGATGGGCACGCCGATGACCGCCACCAGGACGTACCAGTCGCGGCCGCCGGTGGGGTCCGGATTGGGGCGCCGCGCCAGCCGACTGGACCACGCCACCACCGCGCTCAGCAGTGCCACGTACAGGACGGCGGCCAGGGGCGCCACGGCCAGCGCCACGCGCTGGATCCCGCCACAGTCGAGGGCCAACAGGCCCCCGGGCGGACAGGGCGTCGCGGCTTCGCGTAGGACGAGGAGCCCCACCCCGGCCAGCACCGCGGCTGACCAGCCGACGTGGACGACGAGCAGCCGATTCAGGCGCGATGGGCCGGTGTCAGCCGGCCGCGCGAACGGAAGCCTCGGCCGCGGCCTTCGCCTCGCGGCGGCTGATGCGCCGGAACTCGTAGTACAGGTAGGCGAGGCCGGTTGCGCCTCCGCCGGCGGTGATCGCGCCCAGGCCGAGCGCGATGAGGGGGAACTGAGGCCCGGTGGTGGTGATGAAGGCGCCGCCGGCGACGTTGAACACCAGGTACGGGATCAAGAGCAGTACCACCGCCACGTAGTTGGCGAGCACGAACAGTCGCACCAAGGTCCAGCCCGGGCCGTGCCGTCCGCGGGACGCCTGCGTCATGGCGGCCAGGATGACGACCAGCACGACGTTGGTCCAAGCCACACCGTTGGCGACGATGTAACCCACGTTCGCCGAGAACTGGAGGAATGGGATGAACTGGGTGACGGCGTAGAAGACCGAGTTCGGGACGTAGGTGAACAGCCAGTACACGAACAGGAACATCGGCACACCCTTCATGGTGGCGATGAGCCATGTCTCGGACCCGAACAGGAGCCAGTTCGTGAAGTCATCGGCCTCGCCCAGCAGGCGAGCAAACAGGCCGCGACGCCTGGGCAGCGCGTAAGTCGTCATTGGGTCTGGTCCAGCAGGAACGTGATCAGGGCCTGCAGCTGGTCTGCAGTGAGGTCACTCTCCGGGAACGGCGGCATCCCGGTATCAGCGTCGTCGTTGTAATTGGCCGCCGAATCGCGGATCCATTTCTCCAGGAACGTCCGCATGTCGGCGTCGTAGTCGGCCTGCATCTGACCAAGGCCGGACACCGGGACTGGGAGGTCGGTCACCAGCTGGCTGCCGATGGTCTGGAGGTTTGGCCCGATTCCTCCCTCGAGATTGCGCCCGTGGCAGCCGAAGCACCCGGCATCCTCGAACACCTGCGCGCCGGCCTCGGCCGTATCCGGGACCTCCTCAGGCGGGTTGGCGAGCGTCTCCTCCGCCCATTCGCCGATCATCGCCGTCAGGGCTTCGATCTGCTGGCGAGTCAGCGACCCGCCGTACTCTTGGCCCCAGGCCGGCATGAGGCTGTTGATGTCCCCCGATCGCACGATCCCGCCCAGGGTGATGACCCACTGCACATAGTTGTTCAGGCCCTGCCGGCCGCCGGTCTGAAGCCATTTGTTGGCCAGGCTCAGGGAGTGCAGGTTCGGCCCGATCCCACCCGTGCCGTCGACACCATGGCAGCGCGCGCAGTTGGCGCCATATGGCGTGAGATGCGGGGGGCCCGCGGTGACGAGCAGGGTGCTTTCCACGCCCTGGGCGGCGACGGTGGTCTCCCCATCCTCGTCGAACTTGACCGGCGATGTCCTGGTGTCCTCGATGACAACCTCGAACGGCCGCGTCCCCGTCCCGCTCACGGTGAGCTCGGCGCCGGTCAGGTTCTTGAAGCTGATGGTTGTGTTCACGAATACCGAGATTTCCGTGAGGGCAACCTCAGCCTGGGAGAACCCGGCATCGATGACATCCACTTCGATGGTGTACGTGTCGTCGGGTAGGAAGACCAGCAGCCCGAAGTCCGGCAGCTCCTCGGTGTCGACGACCTCGAACTCCCCGCGCCGCGGGGCGTCGGTTATCCAGTAGAAGGTGGTGAATGCCGCGAAACCGACCATCAGCGCCACGCCGAGCGCCTTCATCCGCATCGGCGCACACCTACCCGGCGCAATGCGGGATGTCCTCGTTCCTGCGGTTGTCGAACGTCTCGGTGCCGATGGGCGGACCGTCGATCCTCACCGAGGTGTCCACGATGTACACGCCCTCCTCGATTCGGTGGGCGAACCGGTCCATGCCGCGGGGCGCGGGTCCCGCGCGCTTCTCGCCCAGGACCGTGTACTTCGATCCGTGGCACAGGCACTCGAACCACATGCTGCGGTCGCACAGCTGGGGGACGTTGCAGCCCAGGTGCGGGCACTTGCGGTACAGGGCCACGATCTCGTCTCCAGGGTCGTCGAACTCCTCCCCGGTGCCGTCGACGCGGGCCTTTGCAGCGGGGACGTTGACGACGAACAGCCGAGCCTTGTTGTAGATGAAAGGCAGGCCGCGCACCCACTCCGGCTGCTGCCCCGCGATGTCCGCCGCCGTTCCCAGGGCGAGGTTCGGGTCTCCGAGGCCACCCTTGATGTTGGGCCACAGGAACAGGATTGTGCCGCCCAGGAACTGGAGGGTAAGCAGGCCGACGCCGACCCCTACCGCCCGGCGCAAGAACCCTCGGCGGCTGATCTCGCGGACCGGCGGACCGGGCTGCTCCCCCCAGCCCGACGGTTGGGTGGTCACGGCGCGGGCCTCATAGGGTGAAGAAGATCCCCTCCCACGGCCAGACCCAGTTCCAGCCCGGGCCGCGGAAGAACGAGCCGATGAGCGTGACCCCGATGCCGAAGAACATGATGCACAGGAAGAAGATCCAGGCCACCTTGCGATCCCGAGCCGCCCGATACGGCGAGCGGTCCACGTAGGCGATCAGAGCCAGACCGATGAAATAGACGGGCGGGATGAACAGCCCGGAAATCGTGACGTTGAAATAGGACAGGAGCTCCTGGAGGCCGAGGAAGTACCACGGCGCCTTGGCCACGTGGGGCGTGACGTTCACGTTGGCCTGCTCTTCCAGCGGGGCCATGACAAAGAACGACATGACCAGCAGCAGGGCGGTGATGAGGCACGCCATCAGGAACTCGGCCCGCAGCAGGTGGGGCCAGGTCAGAACCGTCTCGTCAGGGCGCTTGTCGACCCGGACCATCGACTCCTGGCGGACGTAGGCCAGCAGCCGGAAACGCTCAGTGCCCGGGGCACCGGGCGGCCCCGGGAGTTTGGGACCGGTCCCCGGAACCGCGGGCGGGGTCGTCGGCACCGGCGCCTGGGTGGGCGCGTTCTTATCGGCCGTCGCGTTGGGACGCTTCTCGATGGTCATCGGTCAATCCAGCCTCATACCGGTCCGCTGATGCCGCCGTCTTTCCGAATCCGCCAGAAGTGGATCATCAGGAAGATGGCGGTGATGAGCGGGAACGCGATGACGTGATAGACGTAGAACCGGATCAGGGTTTCCGAACCGATGTCGATCCCGGCGAAGATGATGAAGGCAGACTCGGTCGGGACCGCCGGAGCGTAGGCCGCCATCGAGCTGCCGACATTCACGGCCCAGAAGGCAATCTGGTCCCACGGCAGGAGGTACCCGGTGAAGCTGAGCCACAGCGTGCAGAACAGGAGGAACGTCCCGACCGCCCAGTTCCATTCGCGGGGCGGCTTGTAGGCCCCGTGGTAGAAGACCCGCATCATGTGCAGGAACACGGTGAGCACCATCAGGTGCGCACCCCAGCGGTGCATGTTCCGCACCAGGGAGCCGAAGGCCACGCTGTTCTCGATGGCGATGATGTCCTGGTAGGCGCGGTCGACGGAGGGTATGTAGAAGAACATCAGGTACAGACCGGTCACAGTCAGGACCAGGAACAGGAAGAAGCTGACCCCGCCGAGGCAGAACGTGTACGTGTAGCGCACGGCGTGGCGCTTGACCCGCACCGGGTGCAGGTGCAGGAACACGTTGTTCATGACCGCCAGGGCGCGCGTCCGGCTGGTGGTGGGGTACGGCTGACGGATCAGGGAGCGCCAGAAGTTGGACTCCTTGATCAGCCGGATGGGCAGCCAGTCCTGACCGGGCGGCTTGCGGGTCACCGTTCGACCACCATTCCCGCCTGCTGGCCAACCTGCCCCAGCACGTTGTCCTTGTAGCTCTCTAGCAACACTTTGCCATCAGGGGTGAACCGCTCGAGCTCGAGGCGGTCCATCGTGATGCAGTTGGTCGGGCACCGCTCCACACACAGGTTGCATCGGATGCAGCGCTCCTCGTCGATGACCATTGCGATGCCCCGCGGCCACGACTGGAAGAGGTCGACCTCGGGGTCGTCACCGCCCACCGTCGCCTTGTCGACCATGTAGATGACGCCTTCGGGACAGACGTCGGCGCAGAGCCCACACAGGATACAGCGGGGTCCATCGATGCTGATGTTGTGGTTGCACTGGAGGCAGCGGGCCCCTTCGGCGACCGCGCCCCGCGTGTCGTAGCCGATCTCGACCAGCCCGCTAAAGTCGCGGCGCATCTCGGGCGGGGCCATGGGGATGTGCTGGCGCGGGATGGCCTCATAGAAGCGCGGCATGTCGTGGTCCAGGGCCTGGGTGATCGTGGCCCGGTTGATGATGGGCAGCTCGGCCAGCTCCGCGTCCCGGACGCCTGACAGCCAGCGGTCGACGGCACGGGCGCAGGTGCGACCCAGGCCGGCGGCCTCGATGATGGTGGCTGGTCCGGTCACGTAGTCCCCCACCGCGAAGACCCCGTCCACGTTGGAGGCGAACGTGTTGCGGTCGGTCACGATCTTGCCGCGCATCAGCTCGAATGAGAGCGCGTTGAGCTTACGACCGTCGGGCCCGACCGGGGTGGTGCCGTTGAGCGGCTCGCGGCCCCACGACGAAATCGAGCCGCCTTTCACCACCTCGCGGGTATCGGTCACCCCGATGTGGCGGTTAAGGGGAGAGCCGTACTCGCCCAGGACGTTGTTGTCGGGTGACTGGCTCGTGCACGGGATGACCATGTCGCACGGGATCACGAACTCGCTGCCGGGGATCGGCTCCGCGGTGCGGCGGCCCGAGGCGTCCGGCTCGCCCAGGCGGGTGCGCTGGAAGACCGCGCCCTTCACCCGGCCCTGCTCATCGGCCAGGATCTCCACCGGGGCTCCGAAGTACTCGAAGCGGACCCCCTCGAAGCGCGTCTCGTGCTGCTCTTCCTCGTCGACGACCATCTCCTCGGGACCGCGGCGGTAGACCACCGTGCTGGTCTTGGCCCCGATCCGAAGGGCGGTCCGCGACGAGTCCATGGCCGTGTAGCCGCCACCGATGACCACGACGTGCTGGCCGACCCATTGCTCCTGGCCCAGGTTGGCGCGCTTCAGGAAGTCGACGCCGTAGATGACCCCGTCCAGCTCCTCGCCAGGGACGTTCATGGCGACCGGGTACATGCAGCCGGTGGCCACCACCACCGCGTCGTGCCGGGCGCGCAGCTCGTCCATGGTGACGTCCCGGCCGACCTCCACGTTGTAGTGGAACTCGGCGCCGTGCTTGGCCACCCAGTTGACGTCCAGCTCGATGACGTCGCGCGGCAGACGGAAGGCCGGCACGCCGATCAGGCAGGTGCCGCCGCCGGACGGCAACGCGTCGTAGATATCGACCTTGTGCCCCCAACCGGCGAGCTCCTTGGCCGCGCTGAGCCCGGCCGGTCCGGCCCCGATGACCGCAACGCTCTTGCCGGTCGACGGCGCGACCTGGATGTCGTCGGGCATGTTGTTGGCGTAATGCCAGTCGACGAGGAACCGCTTCATCGCCCGGATGGCGAGTGGCTTGTCGATGTCGCCACGCCGGCAGGCCTTCTCGCATGGCGCCGAGCACACGTAGCCGCATATGGCGGCCACCGGGTTCGGGTCGCGGGCCAGGATGTAGCCCTCTTCGAACCGGCCCTCAGCGGCCAACATCAGGTAGCCGCGGCAGTTCGTGTTGACCGGGCAGCCTTCCTGGCACTCGATGTTGCACTGGAGCCAGTCGACGCCGACTTCGGCGGTCTGGAAGCGCAGGGGCACCGCGTCCTGAGAGGTCACGGGCGTTCGGAGCTCATCCAGCGTCCCCTTTGGCTCCCCCTGCACTGAGCGGCGGAATCCGGCGTCGGACCGGTCCCCGGAAGCGGAAACCGGCGATTCGATGCTACCCGTCGCCCACTCGTGGTGTCAAAGACGGGACACCGTGCTGAGGGTCTAGGGGAAGAAATGGGCGGCCATGACGCGGCGGACGAGAGGGGCGGCGTCCGAGCCCCCGGTTCCCAGGTGCACGCGGGCCAGGAGCGTGGCCACCACGATCTCCGGGTCGTCGGACGGGGCGAAGGCCGGAAACAGGGCATGGGGATCGGGACCGCCGGTTTCCGCCGTCCCGCTCTTGCCGGCGACGGGGATGCCAAACCCGGCAAAGGCCGCCGTCCCGGTGCCGTAGGAGTAGGTCGTCACGGCCTCCAGCGCCGTTACCAGGTATTCCAACTGGTCGGGGGTCATGGCGATCCGGCGTCGAACCTCGGGCCGGGTCACGAGCAGCGACTCCCCGTTGGGACCGGTCGCGTGCGCCACGAGACGCGGCATCCACAACGTCCCCCGGTTCGCGAACGCGGCGTAGGCCAGCGCCATTTGAAGCTGCGTACCGAGGAAGGATCCCTGGCCGATAGCCATCTGGACCTGATCGAAGGGTCCGAACGGTATGTACCCCCCGGAGGAGCGTGGATGTTCCTCGAACCACAGGGCATCGGGCAGTACGCCGGCTGTTTCGGAGACCCAGCCGATGCCGGTGGGTTGCCCGAACCCGAAGTCGGCGATGAGATCGGTCAGGGCGTCGACGTCGCGCTCGTAGACCAGCATGGACAACGGCATGTAGGTCGTGTTGCAGCTGAAGGCCATGGCCTCCACCAGCGAGACCGTGCCGGGCAGCAGGTGATAGAGGTAGTTTTGGAAGGTGAAGCCCTGCAGGTCCCAGGTCGGCTGACACGGCATCCGGGTTGCCGGCGTGGCCACCCCGATCTGGAGCGCCGCCGCCAGGGTGAACGGCTTGAACGACGAGCCGGTGGGATATGCAGACTCGGTGGCGTGGTTGAGCAGCTGGCTGGCGCTGGGCGCGCCCAGCGGCACCCCGCCCAGGGTGGTGCCCAGGGTCATCGCGTTGGGGTTAAACGCGGGAGCCGAGACCAGGGCCCAGATGTCGCCGCTATGGGGATCGACCACCACGGTGGCAGCTTCGGGATAGGGGGCCAGTGCCGCCTCGGCGGTGCGTTGGAGTTCGGGTCGAAGAGTCAGGACCACGTCCGCGCCCGGGATTGCGGCCCGCTCCACGACCCGCTGGGCCGCTCCACCGTATGGCGCGGCCAGGACGCTGAATCCGGCACGCCCCCGCAGGATCGACTCCGCGCTGGCCTCCACCCCCAAACGGCCCGCCAACTGGCCGGCCGCGTAGCCGTCGGCTGGCGGCCATGCGGCCGCCTCGGCATCGGTGAGCGGGGTCACGTAGCCCACCGTCTGGCCGGCCAGCGTCTCCTGGGGGTACACGCGGATGCCATCCGCGCGGGTCTCGGCCAGGACCGTTCCGTCGGCGGCCAGGATCCGACCACGGGCGGGGAGGGGGCCGCGGTCCAAGCTGAACGTGCCGCCGGTCGCGCCCAGCTCGGGGAATAGGAATGCCGGCGTCCAGCGCACCTCCCAGCCACGAGCCCCCCGGGTGAGCTCGACCACCCGATCCAGGACGATGTCTCCGAACACGGTGGATTGGAAAGTGAGACGCACGGGAACCGCCTGGCCCGGAACGGGTCCGAGCACCACCGCCTGGGGATCGATGGCCGGAGCGGGCGAGCTGCCCGGAACGGGCGGCCGGGCGAACCGCGACCGCGCGACCGGCGGCGGAGGCACCGGCAGATCCGGTGGCCGAGCTTCAGGCGGTTGGGCCGCGGCGCGAGGTGAGCCAACAGCCAAGTGCATCTCGGTCAGGCCGATGACCTCCGCGAAGCGAGCATGGAGATCGGCGAACCCGACCCGCGTATAGCGTTCGCGATCGGCGGCCGCCATGACATCGTGCATGTGGTCGTAGTCCCGAATCCGCCACAGGGTGAGGAAAAGCTCCACTGCTGCGCGCGGCTGGACACCGGCGTCCAGTGCCATCCCGCCACCGGCGGTGGTGACGGGAGGCAGGGCGGCGCCCAGGAGAACCGCCAGCACCAGGCCGGCGGTCGCCGCGCGCGGAGGCGCCGACCTCAAGAAGCTGCGGCGGGACGGCCCGCGAGCGGGATCACGATGTCCCGGGCCGGGTCCAGGTGGCGGCTGCCCCACTCCCCGATCCGCGGATCGTGGGTGAACAGGATGACCTGTCGCTCCCCGCTGAGCTCGTGGAGGACCCCGAGGAGCGCCTCACGTCGGGTGTCGTCTGCCTGGGCGGTCACCTCGTCCAGGATGAGGGGCGCCGTCTCGCCCGTCGTGACCAGGTGCTGGGCCATGGCCACCCGGAGCAGCAGGTAGATCTGCTCCCGGGTCCCCTCCGACAGGCGCCACGCATCGCGCCATTGGCGGGTCGCCGCTTCTCTGACCCGGACGCGCAGGTCGCGAGGATCGACGCTGACGTCGAGGTAGGCGCCGCCGGTGATGCGGGGCAGCCAGCGTCGAACCGTGTCGGCCAGCACCGGCGCGAGGTCGCGATGGACCTGTTCCTCGGCGTTGCGCAGCAGGGCCAGCGTTCGGTCCAGGACCTCCGCCATGGTCACGACTCGTTGGAGCTCGACGCCGGCGGCCTCGACCGCCTCCTCGGCCTCCGCCACGCTCGGCAGACTGGCGTCCAGCTGGCGCGCCTCGCCCTCGAGTGTCGCCGCCGCCCGTTCGGCGGTGAGCAGCTCGGCTTGGCCGGCGGCGAGCGCTTTCTCGGCCGCAGCCGTGGCGAGGCCGGCGTCGGCACCGACGGGCACCGCGACCGATGTGGACAGACCGGCCGCCGCCATTCGTCGCGCGGCATCGGCGGCCTCCGACTCCAGCTGCCCGATGCTGCGGCCGTCAAGCAGGTCGCTGAGCTCCTGCCACTCCGCGATTGCCTGCTGGCCGGTCTGCAGATCGGCGAGGCGACGGCGCTGCCACGCCTCGAGGTCGCTCACGACGCGTTCGGGGTCATTCCCGTTGAGTGGTTGTCCAATGCGCTGGGCGGCCGCTCGGACCTCGGACTCGGCGCGGGCAATGGCGGCGGCCGCCTCAGCCGCCGTGCCCTCCAGCTGGCGACGGGATTCGAGCTGCCGGCGCAGAGGCTCGGCCTGGGCGGCGGTGGCCGCCTCCTCCGCTCGCTGTGCGCAGGCGGCCAAGTAGGCGGCAACGGCCGCGCGCAGGTCGCCCTCACCGGGCGCGCCACGGGCAGTCAGCGCCTCGCGGACCGACCGCCCAGACCGCCCAACGCGGGCCGCGACGTCCTCCTGCCGACGCCCCCAATCCGCAGCTGCGCCGGCCCCGCCCGTCCGCTGGCGGATCGTGATCCAGGCCGTGAATCCGAGCCCGAGGGCAATCAGGATGAGCCCAACCAGCGGTGCACCCAGCAATACGGCGCTCAAACCGGCCGCCGCGGCCAGTAGGCCGCCGCCCACAAGCAGCCGCTCGCCCGAGGCGCCCGGCGCAGGGTGCCCACCGGGTTGCCGGAGCTCAGCAGCGGCGCCCTCGGCCTGGTCAAGCGCGCTCACCGCGTCCATGACCGACACATGGGGCGCTATGTCGCCCTGGGGCGCGGGCGGCAGCGCGGCCAGCCGCCGCGAGATGGCTTCGGCGTCCGGCCCGTCCAGGACGGCCGTCGCCGGTCGACCCCGCCACGCCTCCAGCGCGGTGGCCACACGGGCCGTTTCGTGTTCCACGGCGGCGAGTGTTGCCGGCGGACCGCTGTTGCGGGCGGCCAGCTCCGCGGCGCGGCGAGCGCGGGCCACGAGCGCAATGGCCCTGGACTGCTCCACGGCGGCCTCGGCCTGGGCCAGCCGATCCCGAGCGGAAACGACCCGCCAGGCTGCGACCTGTGCATCGGCCGCCCGAGCCAGGTCACGCTGGTGTCGAGCCCGGGCATCGGCTACAACGCGCTCGGCATCCGCGGCTGCATGGCGCGCTTGGCGCAGGGGCCCGACCGCGACGCGGGTGTCGGCGCCTACGGCGGACTTCCGGAAATCGGTCAATCGGCCAATGGCTTCTGCCGCAGTGGAGTCCCGTCCGGCGGTGGCTGCGGCCCGCTGCATGTCGTCCTGGAGCCCATCGGCGGCATCCACGACGGCGAGGATGCGCGCCTGGTCGACCGATACGGTGGCGGCGAAGGCCTGCCGGTCAAGGCCCAGCCACCGCGATGCGTCCGGGCTGCCCTCGACGATGATCTCGGCCGACACGTCCCGCCCCAGACCGACATCCACCGCCCGGCAGTCAACCCGGCCAGCCAGGTCCTGGCTGATGTCGATCACGCGGCCGTCATCCAGATGCAGGCGGGCCTCGACCTCCCATGGGCCATCCGCCTCGTCCCACGGACGGTGCCGCTCCTCGAGCTCGAGGTCCTCCTTCGTCCGGCCCCCGCGCCCGCGCCGCCGACCGGTCAACGCCAGGCGCAGCGCGGCGTGCCAGGAGGACTTGCCCGCCTCGTTTGGGCCGACCACCACGGCCAGACCGGGGCGCAGTTCGAGGATGGCGTCGCGGAAGGGCCCGAATGCGCGCGCGGACACTCGCTCAACCCACATCGGTCACAGCACCTCGAGGTCGCGGCGCCCATCGAGGGCGCGCAGTCCGGTGACGATCACGCGCCGCCGCTGGTCGAGATCTTTCACCTCTGCCGTTGCCAGCCGCACGAACTGGCCTCGGACGGTGGCCTCCCCGCCGATGGCGTCGAGGTCGTATCCCACGCGTGCCGACCCGGGGCGAATGACCAGCCCCTCGAGGTGGGCACCGAGCGTCGTCAGGCCGGCCAGGTCGACCTCTACGCTGGGGGCCATCTCCCCGCTCAGCGTCACCCGCACGCAGCCGCCGAGGGGGGCAAGCGCCGCCTCGACCCGAGTCCGCACGTCGTCGCCGTGGGCCGCATCGTCGAGCGACACCTCGACGTCATGGACGACCGAGGTCGCCACCAATCGGCGTTCGCGCACCACCGAGCCGTCTGCGCCGACGGATGCCAGGACCGCACCCCGCTCCCCGGTCTCTCCGAAGTCGAGCGGATCGGGGTTGCCCGGGTACGTGTACCGATCCGCGTCGCGCGGGACATGGAAGTGGCCCAGGAATGCGTGGGCCAACCCGGACGCCTCCAGCTCACCCGCATCGAAGGGCGCGTGGGGCAGCTTGCCGCTCCCCTGCTGGGCCAGGAACCCGCGCTCGGATGCGTGCGCCAGGGCCAGGTGGATCCCACCCCGGTCGGGCCGGAAGGTCGCGAAGAACCCATCCGTGTTGGCCGGTGCCCGGTGCGCCGCACCCCACAAGGTGAGCCCATCGGCGAGGCCGGCCGGGGTCAATCGGTCCTCCGTGAACAGGTTGACGTTCGGCGACCAGTCCGTCACCGCGTACGGGCTGGCCTCGGACAGCCAGTCGTGGTTGCCGGGGGCGAGGTAGATGGGGATATTTGTCCCGCCGAAGCTGGCTCGCAGAAACTCGACCGTGTCAGGTGAGATCCGGTCGTGCTCGAACAGGTCCCCTCCGCTGAGGATGGCGTCGACCCGCTCCGCCTCAGCCAGCTCCAGGATCCGGGTCAGGGTCGCGCGCCGGTTCTGGCGCCGCAGGGCGGCGGTGGCGGGACGAGCCCACGCGAACGGCGCGTCGAGATGGAGGTCCGCGAACAGGAGCAGCTTCATGGTCAGCCGCGCTCGATCGTGGCCGACCGCGGTGACAGGTCGTGTGTCGTGATCACGACTCCGCGGCGCCGCGGTCGCGCCGCACCTGGACGACCAACAGGCCCGCCGCGGCCACAAGCAGCAAGTGGACGACGGGGCCGATCTGCAGCAGGAGCCCGATCAGCCAGACGGTGACGGCTACGCCGGTCCCCAGCCAGATCACGGCACGGGCGATGTGAGGGCGACCAGGCCCAGGACGGCACCGATGACGACCAGGCCGATGACGGCGACCGCCACGGTCGCCGCCACCTCGCGACTGCTCACGCGGCCAGGACCTCGACCAGCATGCTCACGTGCTCGCCGGGCTTGACCCGCGGGAAGACGTGCTCGACTCGCCCGTCGGGCCCGATGACGAAGGTCGTGCGCTCGGTCCCGAAGTACGTCCGGCCCAGGTACGACTTCTCGACCCAGGTCCCGTAGGCCTCGGCCACGCGATGTCCTTCATCGGACAGGAGGCGATGGCGCAGGCCGTACTTGTCGCGGAACTTGACGTGGCTGGCCACGCTGTCCGGCGAGACGCCGAAGATCTCGGTGTCCAGGTCGGCCACGGCATCCCACGCGTCGCGCAGTCCGCAGGCCTGCGCCGTGCAGCCGGCCGTATCGTCCTTGGGATAGAAGAACAGGACGTAGCGCCGGCCGGCCAGGCCTTCGGAAGTAACCACGCTTCCGTCGTCGGCGCGCATCGAAAAGGCGGGGGCGGTCTCGCCCGGCTGGGGGTAGCTCACGGCCGGGCCATCCTAGCGCAGGCCGATCGACAGCAAGACGGTCGGCAGGCGGCGCGGTTGGAGACGCGCGGCGAGGTCAGCTGCCAGATCCCGCCACAGGTCTGCGGAAGCCTCGTCCAGGTCGTGGCCGGCACCGGGGACGAGGAGGCGGCATGGGGCCGCGACATCGCGCAGGGCCGCCTCCAGCAGGGCGGACTCGTCGGGATCGACCCACGCATCGGCCTCGCCGTGCACGATCGTCACCGAGCGGCGCTGGAGTGTGGCCAGGGCCCGGGTCGAGACCTGCATCGCCTGCTCCCAGGCCGGCAGGCCGATGACCGCGCGCCGCCCGCCCGGCAGGCTGAGGACCATCTCGGGCTCACCCCGATCCGCCCGTTCGATGAGCTCCTCCAGGCCGCGGTCGAGGGCGACGACGAACGGATGACCCGGCTCGGCGCGGTGGCTCTGGCGACGTCGAGCGCGCTCGGCCACGGCGCGACGCAGGACATCGCGCAGGCCTCGGGCCGGTGCACCGATGAGGGTCAGGGGGCCGATCGCGGGATCGGCAGCGGCCACGCTGAACGCCAGCCATGCGCCTTCGCCGTGGCCCAGGATGCCGATCCGGGTGGGGTCAACCTCGGGGTGGCCGCGCAGGACCCCGATCGCGTCCCGGGCGTCGTCGACCAGGGTGAACAGGCCGGCCTCCGCCCAGCGACCACCCGACCGCCCGCAGCCGCGCTTGTCGTAGCGCAGCGTCGCCACCCCACGCGCCGCGAGGGCAGCCGCCGCCCGCGCCAGGATGCCAGTCTGGGTGCGGCTGGCGGGGCGGAACCACCCGGGATGGCGGCGGCGATCGAAGCGGCCCTCGCGGTCCCGCGGCAGCAGGCTGGGGAGGAGGAGCACGGCGGGCGGGCGGGCGCCCACGCCGGGGCTCCCGTCCGCTGGCGGGTCGGGCAGGGTCAGAGTGGCGCTCAGGCTGACCTGGCCGGCGGTGATGCGCAGCTCCTCATCCCGGGCCATGGCACGGGCATCATGCCACCCGGTTCCGGTTCAGCCGAAGATGAACCCCCACATCCCCAGCGCCATGCTGATGGCCACCGCGGCCACGCCCAGGGCGCCGGACGCGGCCAGGAGCAGCCAGTCGGCGCGACGCATGCGCGGCGGTCGGGCCATTGTCCGAGCCGTCCGGCCGTCGAAACCGCGCGCATCCATGGCCAGCGCCAGCCGGGTCGCGCGTCGGATGGCCGATACCAGCAGCGTTACCAGCGCACTCAGAGCCAGGCGCAGGGCGGCCACCGGGTTGCGGCCCGCATCCACCCCTCTTGCGCGCCGGGCCAGCCCGATGGTCCGCCATTCGGCGCCCAGGATCGGGATCAGACGCAGCGACGCCAGGGCGCCGATGGCCAGCCGGTCCGGGACGTGGAGCTGACCGATGAGCCCGGCAGCCAGGTCCGCCGGATCGATGGTGGCCAGGGCCAGGCTGCCGGCCAGCGCAATTGCCGCAATCCGCAGGCCCAGCGCCAGCCCAATCGTCGCGCGGTCGACGACGGCCCCGGGTGACGAGCCGACCGGCGTTCCGGCCAGCAGCGCGTTCAGGACGCCCAGGATGGCAGCCGCGACCAGCAGGGGACCGACCAAGCGGGCGAGATCAGTTGGGCGGAGCCCGGTAAGGGTCATGGCCAGTCCCACCCCGCCCAACAGGATCGCGGGGGTGACCGGGTCGCGCGAGAGGAACGCAACCAGCATCACGATCAGCGCTGCGCCCAGCTTGGCAACCGAGTTCGCCGCCGGGAGGAACGCGGTCGGACTGGCGATGGCGGGCCGGCGCAGGTGCATCGGTCAGGCGCCCGGCGGCAGGTGGAGGGTGCGATCGGCGAGCGCCTCGACGAGTGCCCGATCGTGCGTCGCGAGCACGACGCCCCGGCCGCTGTCGGCCAGGCCGGCGAGCAGCGAGAGCATCTCGTCCCAGGTCCGCCGGTCCTGGCCGTAGGTTGGCTCGTCGAGGATCAGGGCCAGCGGTGCCGTGGCCAATGCGGTGGCCACCGACAGGCGCCGCTGTTCGCCACCTGACAGCGTGAACGGGTTCGCCTCCCAGACCGCATCCAGGTGGAGACGTTCGGCGAGCTCCAACGCGCGCCGGCGGGCCTCCGCCTCCGCCAGCCCGGCCCGCAGCGGTCCGAGCGCCAGCTCATCCGCCACGCGGCCGGTCAGGAATTGGTGCTCGGGGTCCTGGAATACCGATCCGATGCGAGTCACCAGCCGACGGGCGGGCCACTGCCAGACGGCGGAGCCGGCATGCCCGGGGGCCAGGGCCTCGCTGGCGCTGACCTGCCCGGCCTGCGGCCGGTGAAGGCCGCCCAGGAGGTGTGCCAGCGTGGATTTCCCCGAACCGTTGGGGCCCACGATGGCCAGCGTTTCGGCAGACCGCACGACCAGGTCGAGACGCGCGAACAGCGGTCGGTCCCCCAGCGGCGCCTGGGCGGACAACTGCTCGGTCACGATCAACGACTCGGGCTGCGGCGCCAACAACGGTCGCGCCGGGCGTTGCCCGCGGTGGTCGGGCGTCCAGATCCCGTGTCGGGCGAAGAGCTCGTCGTGCCCGACGAACACCTCGGAAGGTGGCCCGTCCAGCAGGATGCCTCCGCCCGCCGCCAGGACCACCACCCGGGTCACGAGGGGGAGCCACTCCGCCACGCGGTGCTCGACCAGGATGAGGGTGGTGGCGCGGTGTTCCAGCACTCGGGCCAGCGCCTCACGGACCAGGCCCGCTCCCTCGGGGTCGAGGTTGGCGGTCGGTTCGTCGAGGAGGAGCAGGTCGGGCTCGAGGGCCAACGCACCGGCCAGCGCCAGGCGCTGCTGCTCACCGCCGGACAGCTGCTCGGTGGGGCGGTTGGGCCCGTAGGCCCAGCCCACCGCATCCAGCGCGGCCCGAACCCGCGGCCAGATGTCGTTGGTCGGGACCCCCCGGTTCTCGAGCCCGAAGGCGACGTCATCACCGGCTCGGCTCATGACCAGCTGGGCCTCGGGATCCTGGAGGACCAGGCCACAGCGCGGCCTGGAGGTGGCCGGAGTCTCCCCGAAGACGCGCAACCGGCCCTCGGACTCGCCCCCTCCGCGCTCGTCGAACAGGCCGGCCAGACCCGCCAGGAGGGTGGACTTGCCCGATCCCGACGGACCGAGGAGCAGGACCCGCTCCCCGGGCTGGACAACCAGGTCGAGATGCCGGACCGCCCATGTGCTCCGGCTGCCGTGCCGCCAGCCCCATGTAACAGCCTCGATGGCCGGGGCCGGCGGGGCGTGGCTCGCGTTCAGCTGGCGGGCTCCGGACCGCTTCGCCCCGACGGGAAGGCGGCCAGCACGCCGGTCGGCCGCAGCAGACGGAGCAGATACCACGATCCCAGCCCGGCGATCATCACGCCGCTGACCAGCATCCAGGCCCCATACGTGAGCTGGATGGCGAAGTCGACCCCGACGAAATAGAACGTCATGTCATGGATCCATTCACCGATGGCGGCGCCGGCGCCGGCAAGCAGCGCGACGGGCAGCGTCCAGCGCCGGTACAGCCCGAGGGCGAACACGAGCTCGGCGCCGACGCCCTGCATCAGCCCCGAGGCCAGCGCGTCGAGCCCCCACACCGACCCGAGCAGGGCGGAGACCGCCGCGGCCATGAACTCGGCCAACAGGCCGGCGCCCGGCAGCCGCACGATGAGCGCAGCCAGGACAGCCGGGATCAGCCAAACCCCGGACAGGATGTACAACGGCGGGGCGAATGTGCCAGCTCCGATCGTGCTGAAGACCAGGCCCCAGGCCCAGAAGACGACGCCGAACGCGACGCCCAGCGACGCGGTGACCACGATGTCGACGGTTCGCCACCTCATTCCGCCGGATCTCCTTCACCATCCGCCAATTCGATGACGAGCAGACGGCCGGCGCTTAGCGAGACCTCGGCCGGGAGGGCCTCCACGACATTTGCCAGCCCGCGAGACGACCCGGCTTCCAGCCGCTCGTCGACCAACGGCCAGCGCAGGCCCTGGGTCGTCACGCCATCCGCCGCCGTCCCGACGGCGAGCAGACTGACGCGGGATCCGGGAGGCCCGTGCAGCTCTGCGCGAGCTGGGCCGGTCAGCAGACGGGCCGACGTCAATCCGTGGACCAGCCGAGTCGCCCGACCAGCCGCCGCGTCGGAGCCCAGCAGGAACACATTGGCGAGCAGGTGGTCGAGGGCTCCGCCCAGGGCACCGAGCACGACGATCTCGTCCGCCCCGGCTCGGGCCGCCGCCTCCAGGCTGAGCTCGAGGTCCGAGGCGTCCTTTTCGGGGGGATGCCGCTCGACGGGGACCTGGGCCCCTTCCAACCGTTCGACCACCGCCGGATCGGCCGAATCGAGGTCACCCACCAGCCGATGCGGGGCAACGCCGACGGCATCCAGCCAATCGGCGCCTCCGTCGGCGGCGATGATCAGATCGGCATCCGTCAGCTGGCGCCGGTCAGCTGGCGCGTGCTCCCCATCCGCCACGATGACTGCCTTCACGATTCGACTCCCTACGCTGGCATGACCCAGGTCAGGTTCGAGGGTCTGCGGACCCATCCGCACTCTCAGCGCCGAGGCGCTCCCCTGTCGTGGTCCTGTGCCCCGCAGCCTAGCACTCCCCGTACCATGGGTCGCATGCCAGGAGCCGATGACCGGGTGGCCGCGGCCGCCGCGGCGGCCGGGCTGCAGATCTCGATTCAGCGCTTCCCGGAGGGGACGCGCACGGCCGAGGACGCCGCACGGGCCGTGGGCTGCAAGGTGGCCCAGATCGTCAAGTCGCTCGTCTTCGTTGCCGACGGCCGACCAGTGCTCGCGCTGATCTCCGGAGACGATCGGCTCGACCCGGGGCGATTGGCGACCATCCTGGGAGTCCAACGGGTCGATCGGGCGGATGGCGATGCGGTGCGGGACGCCACCGGCTTTGCCATCGGCGGCGTCCCACCCATCGGTCATGTTCGACCCCTGCCCATCCTGATGGACCGACGCCTGTTGGACCATGCCGAGGTCTGGGCGGCGGCCGGGCGGCCAGACGCGGTTTTCTCGGTCGCCCCCGAGCACCTGCGACAGGCCAGCGGTGCGCAGGTGGCCGATATCGCGGTCGACAGGTCCGGCGTTTGAGCGCCTCATACTCGCGGCCGTGAGCGAGGCCGCCCTGCCCATCCTGGCCGTGGCCATCGGCCTGCTGGGCGCGGGGTTGGGGGCCGCACTCATCCGTTCCAGTGGAGCCGACACACGAGCCGGGCGACGCCTGGCCGGCGCCCGCGCCGCGCCGCTGGCGACGCTCCAGGACCTCGCCGCAAGTGACCAGCTGCCGCCCGGACCGGTGCGGGTCGAGGGCCGCGTGCGATGCGCCAACCCCCTGGTGACGCCCGACGGGGACCGCCTGGCCGCGCTCCACCGCGACGTGGAGGTGCAGCTGCCGGACGGCCGATGGCGCGTCATCGAGCGCCTGCGGGAGGCGCGACCCATCGACCTGTGGGAACGGTCGTCCTCCGTCCGCCTTGATCTGGCCCAGATGGCCGAGCCGCTCATCGGCATTCCGCGGGTCTGGGAGGGCTCGCCCGCCGAGCTCGGCGACAAATACAGCCCGGCCATCGACCGCGTCGCGGGCGAGCTGGGACCTCTCCACCGGGCACGGGCGACGACCCGCCAGCTGAGCCTGGTGGACCAGCTCATCGTGCTGGCCATCGCGCGCCGAGACGAGCACGGTCGACTGCGGCTCGAACCGCCGCCCGGCGGGTTCCTGGCGGCCAATGTCGAGCTCGACACGGCGATGCGCCTCCTGGCCGGTCCCCGCCGGACCCGCATGCTCGCCGGCTTCGCCGTGGGCCTGGTTGGCGCCGTCGTCGCGGTGGCTGGGCTGATCGGGGTGCTGTTGGTCCTGCCCGGCTGACCGGGGGAGGTACGAACGGGGCATGGAGCCGCAGACCTATCGTTTCTAGCATGGGCCACACGCCGCCTACCAGATCCTCCATTCGGGGTTCGGGCGACGCGATAACGGGGATCTCGTGGCTTCAGGCTCCGCCAGTCCTCCGCGGCCCGACGCGCTGATCAGCGTGGCGCAGGCGGCTGCGGTGCTGGGTGTGCACCCGAACACCGTCCGGGCCTGGACCGAGAGCGGACGGCTGGCCGCCTGGCGCATCAACCCGCGCGGTGACCGGCGCTACCGCCGCGCCGACGTGGAGCGGCTGCTGGCCGAGGGCACCGGGAAGTCGACCGGCTCCGATGGTGCGCTCACTCCCTCAGCCCGGAGCACGGATGCCGACGCCGAGGCGGCCGTGCTCACCCGAATCTCGCAGGGGACCGTCGAGGCTGGCAGCGTCGCCGCCGTCTGCCGCGTGACCGTCGAGTCGCTGCGCACGGTCGAAGCCATCGCCCGAGTGGCGGTGTACCTCGTGCGCGACGATCGGCTGGTCCTCGAGACACACTCAGGGCACAGCGCCCCGCCTCCGCCCACCCTGGCCTGGCCATCCGACGCGGAGGATTTCGGGCCCGACGGCAGCTTGCGCCTGCCATTGACCATCGGCCAGGAGCGCATCGGGGTGCTCCTGCTGGCCGACGACCTGAAAGGGGCATTCCTGCGAAGCCGGCGTCGATTCATGAGCGCGGTGGCCGCCACGACCAGTGTCGCGTTGCGCCACGCACGGGCCATCGCCCGGGCCCGCCGCGAGCTGACTCGGGCCCGCGCCCTGGCCGGCGTAACCCGCGAGCTGACCGGCCAGCTCGAGCTGGGCGCGGTCTTGAGCGACATCGCCGACCGCACCCGTGGCCTCTTCGACGCCGACCGCGTCGGCCTGTGGATGATCAACGAGGAGCGCGAGCATCCGTTCGAGCTGGCCGCCGAGCGCGGCATCAGCCCCGCCTTCCAGGCCATGATCAGCCGGCTGACCCTGACCAGCGCATCGCTGGGGACCCAGGCCGTCCGAGAGCGGCGCACGTTCGTCGCCCGCCACGCCGACACCGACCCCACCACCGGCGTCATGCAGGAGGTCTACCGCGACGAGGGAATCAAAACCGCGTGCCTGGTGCCGCTCGTCACCCACGACCGCGCGGTGGGGGTGATCGGCCTATACCACGCGCGGGACCGCGATTGGCCCGACGACGAGCTGGCCCTGGCCCAGGCGTTCGCGAACCAGGCGGCCGTGGCCATCAGCAACGCGCGACTGTACCGCTCGACCGCCGAACAGGCGGCGCGCATGCGATCCATTCACGACCTGTCGGCCCGCCTGAACCGGCTGACCGATGTGCAGGCCATTGCCGACGCGATCGTGGCCGAGGCCAGCACCCTGGCGGCCTTCCATGACATCCGCATCTACACCGTTGACTGGGAGCGGGGGACCTGCGAGCCGATCGCCTTCACCGACCGCCTGACGGGGGAGGGGGACTTCCGCGACCTGTTGCGGGTCGACATCGGTCCCGGATCGTTCACCGGCTGGGTGGCCGCCAACGCGCAGCCCATCCTCAGCAACGATGCCCTGAACGACGGGCGGGGCCACACCATCGAGGGCACCGAGGAGATCGAGGAGTCGATGCTGGTGGTGCCCATGGTCTACGAGGGCCGCTCGGTGGGCGTCATCGCTCTGTCCAAGCTGGGCGTCAACCAATTCTCGACCGATGACCTGCAGACGATGATGATCTTCGCCGGCTACGCTGCCCAGGCGCTGGTCAACGCCCGGAGCTATCGGCGCCTGGAGGAGCAGTCCAGCCAGCTCGCCCGCCAGCTGGATTCGCAGCGCAAGCTGCTCGACGTCAGCGCCCGGGTCATGGGCACCCTGGAGCAGGAGGACATCCTGGAGGTGGTGGCCGACGGGCTGAAGGCGGTCGTCCACTACGACAACCTGTCCATCTACCGCGCCGACCACGTCAAGCAGGTCCTGGTCCCGGTCCTCACCCGCGAGGAGCACGCCGAGGAGGTGGCCCGCTACATCATCCCGTTCGGGCGGGGCCTGATGGGCTGGGTGGTCGAGCACGCCGAGGCGGTGCTGGCCAACGACGCGCTGGCCGACCCCCGCGCGCTTCAGATCCCGGGCACGCCGCCCGACGCTGAGGCGCTGGTCGTGGTGCCCCTCATCAGCGACGGCCAGGTGAACGGCGCCATGAACGTCGGCCGGGTGGGCGGCGAGGAGGTCTACTTCAGCGAGACCGATTTCGAGCTCGTGCAGCTGTTCGCCGCTCAGGCTTCGGTCGCCCTGCGAAACGCGGACGAGCACCACGCCATGAGCCTGCGGGCGTTGACCGATGCCCTCACCGGGCTGGCCAACCACGGGGCCTTTCAGCGCGACCTGACGTCCGCCATTGAGGCGGTGCAGAGCGGGCAGTCCGGTGAGGGCCAGCTTGGCCTGCTGATGATGGACCTCGACCGATTCAAGACCTACAACGATCGCTTCGGCCATCCGGCCGGCGACGCGCTCCTGCACGCCGTGGGCGAGGCGCTGTATTCCGCCACCCGCAGCGATGACCGGGTGTACCGATATGGCGGCGACGAATTCGCGATCATCCTGTCGGGCGTCGGCCTGCCCGAGGCCCAACGGGTCGCGGAGCGGGCACGGCGGTTAGTGGCCGCCGTCTCCCTGGAACGCGGCGCGGCGCCGGTGACGATCACGATCGGCGTGGCGCTCTTCCCGGACCACGGCGCCAGCAAGGACGCGCTGATCGCGGCCGCTGACGGCGCGCTCTACAGCGGCAAGCAGGCGGGAGGCGACCGGGTGATCGTGCCGGGCGAAGCGCCGAAAACCCGCAGCCGGAAGGCCGCAGAGCCGGTCGACCCCGGACGCGCCGAAGAGCAGCGCCGCCGCCGCAGCGACGCCCGCCGCGCGAAGTCGTCCGCCGCCTGACCCTCGTCCGGCCCACGACGGGCCGGGTGCTATCCTCGGCCCCCCATGCGTGATCGACGCCGCGTCCCGCTGCGCCCTGCGGCGATGGCGCTCCTGGTGGCCGCCCTCTCCGCCGCCTGTGTGACCTCCCCCTCGCCCACGCCCTCCCCCAGCCTCACGCCGCGCCCGACCCCGACTCCCACCCCGTCCCCGACCCCGGTCCCCACCCCCCGCTTCACGAATGAACCCGATCCCAGCCTGTCGGCCCTCATCCCGGCCCAGGTCGGGGCGTGGGCCGTGGAGCAGCCGCCGATCGCGGATTACGCCATCACGCCGGGCGACATCGGTCAGGCGGCCTACGGGGAGCTTGGCGCCCGGTTCCAGACCCTGGTCATCGCCTTCGTCCGGGAACCCCGACTGAGCCTGTATGCCGTGCGGGTGAACCCATCGGCGGTGACCACGCCCGACCTCGAGCCCTACCTTGCCACGGCCGGCCGCTACGTGGGCATCGCCGGCCTCCAGCGCGAACCCTGGGAGCTGGCCGACGTCGCCGGGCACTGGGTCTGGGTTCGGCCCTCGGACGACGCGACCCTGCCTGGCACCCACGTCTACACCTGGGCCGCAGACGAGTTCGTGTTCCTCCTGATCGGCGTCAGCGATGAAGTCAACCAGGCGCTGATCGCCCTCCTCCCCGGTGAGCCACCCCCAACCCCCAGCCCCGCGCCGACCACGAGCCCGGCGCCCAGTCCCAGCGCCTCCTAGACTGGCAAGCCAGACCCATGGATGACGACCTGGCCGGCCCGGCCCGCAAGCGCGATCGGCTGGCGCGTCTGCTGGCGGTGGCCTCGATCCTGTACGCCAAGGGCAGCACCGAGCAGGGCGTGCCCGTGTCCGAGATCGCCCGCCTGACGGGCATGAATGTGCGGACCGTGTACCGCGACCTGCGCGCCCTCGAGGACGAGCTGGCGATGCCCATCTTCCAGGCCGGTCGAGGCCGTTACGGGATCGAGCGCCGCTTCTTCCTGCCGCCACTCCACCTGACCGTGCCGGAAGCCATCGTCCTGTTCCTCGCCGCGCGGCTCATCGCGCGCTGGTCCGATGAGTCGGACCAGGTCGTCATCAGCGCCTTCATGAAGATCGCCAGTGAGCTCCCGCAGCCCATCGCGCGCCATGTGACCGCCACCATGCTGGTCATCGGCGAGCAGCGCCTCAACGAGCCGTTCACGGCCATCTTCAACGTCGTGGCCCGCGGCTGGGCCGAGGGCCGGGTGGTGGAGATCACGTACGACTCCGGCACCGGCCCGGCCCGCCACACACGGTTCCGGCCCTACCTGCTGGAGCCGTTCGCCGCCGGACGCAGCATCTACCTCATCGGCCACGACGAGACCGTTGACGCCATGCGGACCTACAAGGTGGAGCGCATCCGTCAGGCGACCCTCACCCTCGACCGATACGAGATCCCCGACGCGTTCGACCCGGACCAATTCCTGGCCAACTCGTGGGGCATCTGGTCGTCGGACACCACCCCGCCGGTCGACGTTCGGCTGCGCTTCGATGCCGGCGTGGCGCGCCGCGTCCGGGAGACCATCTGGCATCGCTCGCAGGTCCTCACCGACCTCCCCGACGGAGGAGTCGAGCTGACCGTCCGGGTGGCGGGCATCGTCGAGATCCGGCCCTGGGTCCTCTCCTGGGGCGACCAGGTGGAGGTGCTTGCCCCGCCGGAGCTGCGCGAGGCGGTGGCCGGAGCGGTGCGGGGCGCGACCGAGCGCTACGCCTGAGGCTCGCCCAGCGGGAGCCGCAGGATGAGGGCCAGGGTTGGCCGGGGCCGAGGTTGGGCCGGTAACACCGGCGCCCGCAGCCACGCGTCCCCGGCCGCGCCGGCGCGGTATCGGGCCGACAGGCGGCGCGCGGAGAGGCCCTCGATCCCCAGCCGTGCCAGGGCCTCGGCCACCAGGGTCCCGTCGTCCGGATATCCATGCCCGACCGTGATCCGGTCGCCCGGGGCCAGGATCGCCCCCAGCCACTCGCGCCGGATTCGGAACGAGCGCCGGGTGATCGGCTCCCCGGCCGCCCACAGCAGGTCGGCGGCGACGTACGCCGCGCGGCCGGCATGCGGCTGCCGCCCACTGAGTCGGGCGCGCAGGAGTTCGGGGTCCGGTCGACCCTCGGGATCCAGCACGAGCAGGGTGCCGTCAAGCACGACCCCGTCCTCGGCCAGCTGATCGGGCAGCTCCCCAAGCTCTGGGAATGCGCCCTCGGCATCCGCCAATCCGGCGACCTGGAGCCGAACGCGGCCACGTTCCGCCGAGGCTACCGCGCGGGCACCGGGCCACCACGGCTCAAAAAAGTAGTCGGGGTGGTCGAACGCGGCGTCGACCTCGGTCGGCTGCATGGTGTTGACGCGATCCGGCAGACGGAGCCGGGGAGAGTCGAGCGCGGGAAGCTCCGGCAGGGGGAGCTGTTCGGCCGGCACGCCGGCGCTCAGGCGGTCTTGCGCCGCCGGGTCTGACGCTCACCGGCGGCGGCCGGCTCGGCCTTCTTGGCTCGGCTGGCAGCCTTGGCTCCGCCTGCCGCCTTGGCCTTGGCAGCCGGTCCACCGGCGGCCGCATCGCGGCGCGCCTCCCGAGCAGCGGACACGCTGGCCTCCAGCGCGGCCATCAGGTCTCCGATCCGGGTCGGCTCGGCCTTGGCGATCGGCGTCGGCTCCTCGCCGGCCACCTTGGACTCGATGACGCCCATCAGCGCCTGGCGGTAGTCGTCCTGGAACTCCTCGGCCTTGAACTCGCCGGTCATCGACGCGATGAGCTGCTCGGCCATCTTGCGCTCGGAGGCCTTGATCTCGATACCGCTGCTGTCCACCGCCAGCTCTTCTACAGAGCGGATTTCATCGGGCCAATGGAGGGTGGTCAGCAACATGGTGTCGGCGTACGGGTTGATGGCGGCCAGCTGCTCGCGGTCCTTCATGACCACCTTGCAGATGGCGCTCTTCCCGGTGTCGGCCAGCACCTCGCGGAGGAGGAAGAACGCCTTCTTGCCAACCGGATCGGGCTCGAGGTAGTAGGCGCTCTTCACGAACTGCGCCCCGTGCTCCTCTTTCTGGGCGTCCACGAACATGGCAATCTCGATGGCCCGGATGGTCTTCAGCGGCACGGCTTCCAGATCGTCGTCGGTGACCACCACGTACCGACCCTTGCTCCATTCATAGCCTCGGACCGTCTCGGAGCGGGGCACGACCTCGTCGTGATGCGGGCAATAGATCTTCATCTGGATCCGGTTCAGGCAGCTCGCGTGCAGCATGTTGAACCCGATTCCGGTCGACTCGGTGGCGAGGTACAGCTTGACGGGGATCGTGACGAGTCCGAACTGGATCGCCCCCCGCCACATCGCGCGTGCCATAGGGTGGGTTAGGTTACACCCCTCCGCCAACTGCTCAGCAGAGGGCAGCCGGTGCGCCAGTACTACTGGGGTGCCCGTTCAGCGGCATTGCCGATTCAGGCGTCCCATCCGAGACTCCCCGCGTGACATATCGGCCGACGACCTACGCATTCGATCGATCGGGCCCGGTGATGACCACAAGCGCTTCCCGATCGGGCTGCCCGGCTTGACGCAGCCGATACCGATGCTCCAGCGTCACCGACCGGCTCAGCATGGCGCTGACCGGGCAGTAGCGGGTGGCCGACAGCTCGATGGCCCGGTGCAGGGCCTCGGGCTCCACCGCCCCGCTGAGCTGGTGCTCGATCACGATCCGGGTAAAGACCTGCGGCGGACGCGCAGCCGTTACGGCCTCCACCGCCACCTGGTAGCTGCTGGGCGCCTGGCGCTTCTTGGCCAGGATGGCCGCCACGTCCATCCCGGTGCAGCCGGCCAGGCCCACCAGCACCGCCTCGCGCGGGGAGGCCCCGGCTGGAGTCCCGGCATCCGGGCTGTCGATCGTGACCGTGAAGCCGGACCCGGTCTCCGCGTCGGCCCGCAGCGAGGACGCGGGCGCGGGGAACGTGGCCAGGACCCGCATCGGCACGGGGCGACTCTACCAGCGCTCCGGCGCCGCCCACGCATGGGAAGCTGAAACGATGCAGGTCCTGACGCCGGAGCATCCGCCGCGCCGATTCGAATGGTTGCGGGCCCGGCGGGACCCGACGGCGGAGGCCGACGGGCGGGCCCTCGAAAAGCTGCTGGCGCCAGTCCTGGACGACTCGTACGTCCTCGTACTGTCGCCCCGTATCCCCGGTGTCGATCGCGGCCTGCACGGATTGCTCATCGGGCCCGGCGGCGTGCGGGCGCTGCTCGTCCGCCATTGGAACGGCCATTTCCGCCAGCGCGGCCGGGCCTGGGAATACGACGCTCGGGGGCGACGGGGGTGGGTGCCGTGCCGAACCGATCCCACCCGCGACGGGCGACGGATCGTGGACCAGGTCGGGCGCTGGATGACGGACGCGCTCGGCACCCGGCTGCCGATCGAGGCTGCCATCGCCTTCCCGGATCGACACAGCCGGATCGAGCTCACCAGCGACCCGGTCACCGAGGTCGTGACCATCGACAACGCCCCGTGGTGGGGCAAACGCGTGGGGCGAGTCCGCCAGCTGGATGGACGAAGCGCCGGCCGCCTGCTCGAGGCGCTCGGGGCGTGAGGAGCGCTCGAGAGGCCGCTCCGGGGCTAGGCCGGTTCCTCCGGGGGCAGCCAGTCGCGAACGGCATCCTCGGGAAGGATGTCGGCCAGCAGCTCCTCGGGAGCTTCGTCGTCGGACGACAGGAGGACCTCGGCCAGGCTGCGCTGGACGGCCAGCACCGGTGACTGGCGGTTGAACTGCGGGTACTCGGCGCAGACGACCGACACGTCGGTCAGCGCCAGGAATCGGTCCGAAGCGTTGAGCAAACCGTCCATCGGGCGGCTGCCCTGCGGGACATGGATCATGCCGGTCAGCCAGAATGGGCGGACCGCGATCTGGGTCTGCACCGGGCGCTTCGGGATGCGCAGCTCATCGGCGCTGCTGTCGTCCACCCCGCTGCTGCTCCCGAACAGGACGGCCTCAACCGGAACCATGACCTGCTGCGCCGTGCGCGTCGAGCCGGGGTCCGCGTAGTCGGTGACGGTGGCTTCTTCGACGATCAGGTGAGTGGAGCTGCTCAGGTTGAGGATGTCGGCGACACGCCGGAAGCGGGTGGCCATCCGGCCGCTGACCCGATACCCGGAGGTGTACAGCTCCACCTGGACCTGCACGACCTGAGGGCCAAACTCACCGCTGTCCCAATCGGTCACCTTGGGATGCTACCGCGTGTGAGCTACTCGCCGTCCAGCTTGCCAGTGGCGGCGATCCGGGCCTCGCTGCCGCCACGCCCGGTGGCCAGCAGGATCCGCCCGCTGGCCTGGGCCTGGTACAGGGTCTCCACGGTGGCCAGGTCATCGATCTCGGCCACGGTCTTGTCGTCGCGCACTCGCACGATCCGTGGGAAGCGCAGCGCGAACCCGCTCCCGTGCCGACCGCTGCGCATGATCCGATCGAACGCGATCTCAACCACGACCTCCGGCACCACGCTCCGGAAGCGTCCGAAGTCGCGCACCGTGGTGCGCAGGAAATGCTCGGTGAAGGCGGCGATCTCGGCATCGGTCAGGCCGGTGTAGGCCTTGCCGATGACGGCCAGCGAGGCACCGTCCGGCTCGCGCACGGCAAAGGTGTAGTCCGACAGGACGCCGCGACGCTTGCCGTGGCCCCACTCCACGCCGACCACCACGCAATCCAGGGTGGCCAGCGCCTTCTTCAGCTTCAGCCAGCCCAGGCCGCGCCGGCCGGGCTGGTAGACCGAGGTCGGGTCTTTGACCATCAGCCCCTCGTTGTGCCGCTCACGGGCGGCGTCGAACAGCTCGTCCACTTCCTCCGCTGAGCGGGCCCGGTTCAGGCGCGCGTACAGGAACCGGGCGTCGGTTCGCTCGGGGAGCTCGAGGCGCTCGAGAGCGGTGCGCCGATCCCGAAGTGGCCGCTCCAGCAGGTCCGCTCCGTTCAGATGGAGGAGGTCGAACGCGACCAGGGCGACGGGCACGCGCTCGAGAAGGGCGGCGTCGGGCCGTACTCGGCCCAGACGAGTCTGGAGAGCCGCGAAGTCCAGCACCGCGCCCGCCTTGAAGGGCACGAGCTCACCGTCGAGCACGAGCGACTCGGACAGGTCCGCGACGGCCGCCGTGACCTCCGGGAAGGAAACCGTGATCTCCTTCAGGTCACGACTGAACAGCCGACCCTGGCCGTCGCGGAGGTGGAGCTGAGCCCGGATGCCGTCGTACTTGTCCTCCACCCAGGCCTCGGACCCGACCCGCCGCATGACCTCGGCCGCGTCGCCGACCGGAGTCGCCAGCATGGGCCGGATGGGCCGACCCAGGTCCAGCGCGGCCTGGTCGAGCGTTCCCCGGCGGGCCAGTTGGGCCGCCTCGCCCGGCTCGCCGAGCAGCATGAGCGCCCGGCGGACCGATTCGAGCGGCGCCGCGAAAGCAGCGGCGATGGCCTCTTCGAGCAGCCCTTCGCGCAGGCCGATGCGCAGCTCGCGCGCCGCGATGCGGCCCACGTAGCGGGCCTCGGCCGGGGTCGCGCGCCGGAACAGGTCGGCCATCAGGGCCACCCGCGCCTCGGCGCTCGAGGCATCGGACATGGCCCGGTAGCCGCGTGCCACATCGGACACGGTAAGCGGCGGCCCCGCCGATTGCCGGCCGGCGAGCAGCTCCGCGGCCACATCCCCGAAGTCCGAGTGGCGCAGCCAGGCAGCCGACATGGCGCTCTCGTCCACACCGCTGGCCGCCGCCAGCGCGGCCGCCTGCTGGACCCAGCCCAGGCCCAGGCGGTCCGCGGCGCCGGGGAGCGGCTTGCCCGACAGGAAAGTGGCCGCCGACGGCAGGTCGCCGGCGGGCAGCTCGCGCAGGTAGGTCGCCAGCCGATCCCGCTTGGCCAGCTTGGAGCGGGTGGCGGCCACGTCGTCGGCGGCGGTCGCGAACGCGGCAAACGGGGAGCTGCGGGGCGCCATCGGAGGAGTCTAGGCGCCCGCTTGACGGGCGCCTACGGTCCGGCCACCCTTGCGGGCAATGGTGTCCTGGCAACGCAGCCCGTCACTGAAACGACCGTGACCGCCCAGCCACAACCGCGGCGCCTCTCCCCGCTGTGGCGGACCGCGGTCATCTGCTTCGTCGGCCTGACCGTATCGGGAGCATTGATCGCGCTGTCGCTTTTCACGCGCAACGTCGACCTGTTCGTCATCCTGACCCTGGTCGCAACCTTCCTCTCGGCCGGGGTCGGGGTGTTCGCCGCGATCCAGGGCTGGAGGGGGTCGCAGCGGGCGGCGGCCCGGGGCGCGCAGGGCCGTTCGGCGGCTATTGCCGTGGCGGCCGGGCTCATGCTGATCGTCACCGCGGTCGCCATCTCGGGCGCGATTTGGGTCGGCCTTCTGTTCTTCCTGTAGACCGACATCGGCCTACCATGTGGTCGACCGCCCCCATCGTCTAGAGGCCTAGGACGCCACCCTTTCAAGGTGGAGATCACCGGTTCGAATCCGGTTGGGGGCGCCAACCCTAGACGTGATGGATCTCCATCCGCTCCCCGCACTCGGGGCAGTGGAGCAGGAGCAGCTTCGGATCGTCCGCCGAGGGCCGCCAGGTGTAGACATCGGCCTCAGTCACGATCTCGCCGCAGGTTGGGCACTCGGCTCCGAACACCAGCCACTGCTCGCGCGGCAACGACTGACGGCCCACGGCGGTGCCTAGTCCTCGGCGGGGGTATCGGTCGGCGTCGGCCCGGCAGGGGGCGGAGGCTCCCAGCCCGGCATCCGGGAGGGCGGTTCGGAGAGCACCTCGCGGGCGGCCGCGGCCTCCTCGGGGCTGGCCAGCAGGGAGTAGCGCATGGCGTCGTAGCCCGGCCAATGGCCCACGTCGCCGTCGCGGATCATGACCGCGCGCTTGAGATGGGTGCCGGTGACGTCCTGGACCGAGCGGTCGAGCACCTCGTAGTCACGCCCGGTGACCTCTCGCAGCGCGTCGGGCAGGGTCTCGACCAAGTAGTAGGGATCGGGGTTGACGGCCAGCGCCCGGCCCAGCGCCTCGACCACGGTCGCATCGGGCAGGTCGCGGGGGAGTGGACGGCTGATGTATTCCATCCGGGGGTCCCGGCTGGGACCCAGGAGCGTGCGCCACAGGCTGCGAACCATCGGACGGCGATTGTACCGATGCCGGCTGACGGGTGGCTGCCCGCCCATCGGTATACTGGCCGCCGCGTGAAACCGTCCGTCCACCCGCCCGGCAGGACCGACCCGCGCCGCTGACAGCCAGCCACCTGGAGGAACCTTCGCATCACCGCGCGCGTCCGCAAGGCGGTCCTCCCCGCCGCCGGCTTCGGGACCCGATTCCTGCCGGCAACCAAGGCCATTCCCAAGGAGATCCTGCCCCTCGTCGACCGGCCGGTCATCCAGTACGCGGTCGAGGAAGCCGTCGCCTCGGGCATCGAGCAGATCATCATCGTCGTCGGTTCGGGGACGAGCGTCATCGAGGAGCACTTCGACTCGCACCCGGCGATGGAGCGCTGGCTTGAGGATCGGGGTGACATCGAGCTCCTGCGCGCGGTCCGCCACCAGTCCGAGTACGGCGCAATCGCGTATGTCCGCCAGAAGGAGCCGCTGGGGCTGGGCCACGCGATCCTGATGGCCAAGGAGCTGGTCGGCGACGAGCCGTTCGCGGTGCTCCTTCCCGACGATGTCATGGTCAACCCCGGTGGGGCCCCGGTCATCGCGCAGCTGATGGAGGCCCACAGCGCGCACCGCGGATCGGTGATCGCCATCACCCGGGTCCCGCCCGCCGAAGCCAGCCGCTACGGGATCGTGCGCACCACCCGCGGCGAAGGCCGGCTGTGGGAGCTGGCCGACGTGGTCGAGAAGCCGCCGGTGGACGAGGCCCCGTCCGACCTGGCGGTGCTGGGCCGCTACGTCCTGAGCCCGCGCATCTTCGACGAGCTCGAGCACACCCCCCAGGGCGCTGGGGGCGAGATCCAGCTCACCGACGCCATTCGGTCCCTCATCGCCGACCAGACCGTGTACGGCTACCAGTTCGCCGGCCACCGCTACGACGCCGGCACCCGGATCGGCTGGCTGGAGGCCAACGTGGCGCTGGCCCTGGAGTCGGACCTGGCCGACGACTTCCGCACCTACCTCCGCGGCCTCGACCTGCGAGACTAGCTGCCATGAGCCAGGCGGCCAAGGGCCGGGTCATCGCGGGCCGCTACCAGCTCATCGCCCTCGTCGGCGAGGGGGGCATGGCCACTCTGTGGCGGGCGATGGACGAGCAGCTCGAGCGCGAGGTGGCGGTCAAGATCCTCCGCCCCCAGTTCGGCGCCGATCCCGGATTCGCGGCTCGATTCCGCAATGAGGCGCGGATCGCCGGCTCGCTATCCCATCCCAGCATCGTCCAGGTCTACGACTTCGGAACCGATCCCGACGGCGGCGACCAGTACATCGTCATGCAGCTGGTCGAGGGCCAGGACCTGGCCGCCGTCCTTCGCGAGCGCGGCCCGCTCGCGGTCAACGAGGCGGTGGGCATCGGAGCCGCGGTTGCGGATGCCCTGGACGCCGCGCATCGCCACGGGCTGGTGCACCGCGACATCAAGCCCGGCAACATCCTGATCACGCCCGCGGGGCGGGCCCTGGTCACGGACTTCGGCATCTCGCGCGCCATCACCGACGCGTCGATGACGGTGACCGGGACCACGATCGGTTCGGTGCACTATTTCAGCCCGGAGCAGGCGGCCGGCGAAGAGGTAGGCCCGCCATCCGACATCTATGCCTTGGGCATCGTGCTGTACGAGATGCTGAGCGGGCGCCGCCCATTCCAGGCCGACTCCGCCGCCGGGGTGGCACTCAAGCGCCTGAACGAGCCGCCACCACCCCTGTCGACCGGGATCCGGCCCATCCCGCCTCGTCTCGATGCGGTGGTCATGCGCGCCCTGGAGCGGGACCCGGCCCGTCGCTACGCGAGCGCCGCCGATTTCGCGCGGGCCCTCCGCGACTGGCCGAGCGAAGAGGAGACGGCTGCCATCGTGGCCCCGCTGCCGGTGGCCCCGCCTCTCGTCGTCCCTCCACCAGTCGTCCCGCCGCCGCTCGAGCCCGAACCCCCGTCTGGGCCGCCCTTCGGACCGCCCTTCGTGCCTCCGCCTGCCTTCGGCCCGCCCCCCAGGAAGGGGCAGCCGTGGTGGATCTGGCTGTTGGCCGTCCTGGCGGTACTCATGCTGGGCGCGATGGGCTTCCTGGCCGCTCGCCTGCTGGGAGCCATCGGGCCCGACGCGGAGGCCAGCCCCAGCGCCGAGGTGTTCGCCCTCCCCAACTGGGTCGGGGACCCGATCGTGGCCGTCCGCGCGGAGGCCGACCGCCTGGGCCTCCATCTGGACGAGCGGCCCGAGTCCAGCGAGGACGTGCCCGAGGGCGAGGTCGTATCGACGGATCCCGAGCCGTTCTCCCAGGTCCACGAGGGCGACCGGATCAGGGTCTTCGTGAGCTCCGGCGAGGAGACGGTCGAGGTCCCACTCCTGGCTGGGCAGACGCGGGATGAGGCGAGGGACACCTTGGTCGCCGCTCAGCTGCAGCTTGGTCTCGTCACGCAAGAGCCCTCCGACCAGCCGGAGGGAACGGTGATCCGATCCACCCCCGCGGCGGGCACGACGGTAGAAGCCGGCTCGCAGGTCGACATCGTGCTGTCGGCCGGGCCGACCCCCAGCCCGACGCCACTCCCGACACCTCCGCCCACGCCGGTCCCGACGCCGACACCCCCGCCCCCGATGCCCGAGCCTTCGACCTAGCCCGGGCTGACCGGCCGGCGGTGCTAGGATGGCCGACGCTTCACCGTCCACCGCCAATGAGGTCATGTGCCGATGTCCCCCGTCGCCGTCGACGAGACGACGTTCGAGTCCGAGGTGCTGAACAGCGAGAAGCCGGTCCTGGTTGACTTCTGGGCCCCGTGGTGCGGCCCGTGTCGACTGGTGTCGCCGGTGGTCGAGTCGATCGGTGACTCACACGCCGACAAGATCGGCGTGGCCAAGCTGAACACCGATGAGAACCAGGAGCTGGCGATGCGCTACAGCATCTTTAGCATCCCGACCCTGATCCTGTTCAAGGACGGACGCGAGGCTGCTCGACTGGTCGGCTACATGCCGCAGCCGGTGATCGAAGAGCGCCTGAGGGACTGGCTGTAGGCCAGTCACCCGATGGAGGGACGGCCACCACCCCGCCAGATCGTCATCCGGCCCGAGCGCCGGACCGGTCCCGAACGCCGTCAGGCCGAAACCTCGTCGCCGGGCGACCGCCGCGAGGGCGACGAGCGGCGCACGATGTGCTGGGAGGTCGAGAACTGCGATCTCGCCATCCGCTACCGGTGCCCCGCCTTCATCCTGCGCCGGCCGTGCTGGGAGCTGTGGGCGGTGGAGGGCCTGGGCCCCGCCCGCGCCTGCTGCCACAACGACACCGACTGCGAGCCGGGCCGATGTGCGATCGCCGAGAAGCGGTTCGCGGCTACCGCCACCGCCACCGCGACCGCCGAGCCACTGGCGGTGCACGTCGGGCGGCGTGGCGCGCCGCTGGGCTTCAGCCGGCCCCGGCGCCACAGCTGTCCGAACTTCTTCGTGACCCATGGGTCGGGAGATCGGATCCCGGTCGACGCCCCGCATCTTCTCCGATCGTTGGCCAAGCAGGAAGGCACGGTGTCGCGCTGCCGGGTGCGCGGTGGCGTCCACCTGGACAGCGGATATGTCACCGACCTGTGCCTGACCGGGCAGTACCGCGACTGCGTGTTCTACGAGGACGAGCAGGACTGAGCGCGGCCCTCGCGTACCCGGCTGCGGTAGCGGCCATTCGCCGCCGGGGGCGCTTCGGGGTGAGCCTGGGCCTGGCGCGCATCGAGCGCCTGCTGGCCGGGCTCGACCATCCGGAGCGGCAGCTGCATGGCGCCCTGGTGGGCGGCACCAATGGCAAGGGCAGCGTGGTGGCGCTGGCTGGCGCCGTGCTGCACGAGGCGGGCGTGCGCGTGGGGTCCATGCCGAAGCCGCACCTGGTCGCGTACCGGGAGCGGATCCTGGTCGACGGCCAGATGCTGCCTCCAGCGGCCTTTGGCGCCACCGTCGAGTCCGTGCTCGTCGAAGCGGACCGCATCGTCGACGAGGGCGGGCCACCGACCGAATTCGAAGTCCTGACCGCGGCGGGCTTCCTGGCCCTGGCGCGGGCCAGGGTGGATCTCGCCCTGGTCGAGGTCGGCCTCGGCGGCCGGCTGGACGCCACCAACGCGGCGGATCTGGGGGTGGCGGCCGTCACCACGGTGACCCACGACCACGAGCGTCACCTGGGACACACCCTGGCGGCCATCGGCGGCGAGAAGGCGGCCATCATCAAGTCCGGTGACCTGGCGGTGACCGGCGCCCGCGGGCAGGGCCTGGCTCCCATTGCCGCGCGGTGCGCGGCGTTGGGCGTGCCACTCCGCCGGGCCGGCCCCGGCCAGGGGTGGGAGGCGCGCGTCGTGGACAGCGGCTGGGACGGGGTGGTGGTCGACCTGAGAACGCCCCACGGCTGGGTGCGTGACCTTCGGGTCGGGCTGCTGGGCAGCCATCAGGCAATGAACGCGGCGGTGGCAGCCGCCCTGCTCGACGCGCTGCGCGAGGACGGGGAGCGGCGGGGCCGGCCGGTCACGGTGAGCGAGGAGGCGCTGCGGGCCGGCCTGGCCGCCGCCCGCTGGCCGGGGCGCCTGGAGCTGTTCGGCGCGGCGGCGGGGGGCCGCGACGTCCTGCTCGACGGGGCCCACAACCCCGCCGGGGCGCGAGCGCTGACGCGGGCGCTGGGCGAGCTGGGCGTGCGCCGCTTCCCCCTCGTGTTCGGGGCCATGCGCGGAAAGCGGGTGGCCGCTGTGCTGCGCGCGCTTGCGCCCCTCGAGCCGCGCCCGGTGTTCACCGCGGTTGCGGACCCGCATGCCCTGCCGCCCGACCGGCTGCTGCGGACCTGGCGACGGGTCGCTCCCCACCTCCGGGGAGCCGAGGCCGGCACGACGGCACCGACTCCCGACCAGGCCCTGCTGCGGGCTGCCGCACTCGGTCCGTCCGCCGGGCCGGTGGTCGTGGCCGGCTCGCTGTACCTGGTCGGCGCGATTCGTGCCACGCTGACCGGCGAGCAGCCCGACGCCTGAGGACCCATATGCCGTCACGACCACTCTCCCCGCTGCGCTGGGGCGAGCGCACCTACGTCATGGGGATCCTGAACGTGACCGCGGACTCGTTCTCCGGCGACGGCCTGGCGGTCGCGGGTCGGTCCGAGGCCGAGGTGGTCGCGGCGGCGGTCGAGCTGGCGCGAGGCTTCGTAGCCGCCGGGGCCGACATCCTGGACGTGGGGGGCGAGTCGTCGCGTCCCGCGGCGGTCTACGGGGAGCACCCCGCGATTGACGCGGACGCGGAGACGCGGCTCACGCTTCCGGTCGTCCAGGCCCTGGTCGCGGAATTCGGGGAGCAGGTCCTGGTAAGCATCGACACCGCCAAGGGCAGCGTGGCCCGCGCGGCCCTGTCAGCGGGCGCCGGCATGGTCAACGACGTGTGGGCCGCGCGCCGCGACCCGGGGACGGCGGTGGCGGCCGCCGAGGCGGGCGCGTACCTGGTGGTCATGCACAACAAGGACGTGGCCGAGTACCCCGACGGGGTCCTGCCCGAGGTCATCGACTGGCTCCGGTCCGCCGCCGAAGCGGCGGCCGGAATCGGGGTCCGGGCGGATCGGCTCCTGGTCGACCCGGGAATCGGGTTCGGCAAGACGCCTGACCACAGCCTGGAGGTCCTCCATCGGCTGGCGGAGCTGAAGGCAGCCCTCGGGCTGCCGCTGCTGATCGGGACCAGCCGGAAGCGCTTCATCGGCGAGATCCTGGGTGGTGCCCCGGCCGGCGACCGCTTGGAAGGGACGGCGGCCAGCGTCGTGCTGGCCATTGCCTCAGGCGCGGACGTGGTGCGCGTCCACGACGTGGCCCCCATCGCACGGGCCGTTCGGGTAGCGGACGCGATTGTGCGGCGGATCGACCTGGCGCCCGCCGACGCCTCGCGGCCGGCGGAGGCCGCGCCCGGGCGGGTGTCGATCCGTGCCATCCAGGCTCAGGGCCGGCACGGCGTCGGGGACGACGAGCGCTCCCGCCGGCAGCCGTTCGAGGTGGACGTGGCCGTCAGTGCCGACCTGTCCGCGGCGGCCGCCGGTGACCGCCTCGAGGACACCGTCGACTACGCAACCCTGCAGATCCTGGTCACGACGCGGGTCCGCGACGACAGCTTCCACCTCATGGAGTCCCTGGCCGCGAGCATCGGCCGGGCCATCCTGGACCGCTGGCCTGCTGTGACCGAGGTGGAGGTCGCGGTCCGGAAGCCAATGGCATCTCTGCCGGGCCCCTCTGGCGGGGCCGAGGTCCGTCTGCGGCTCCATCGGGCGCGCGAATCAGCGCGCTGATCGATCAGCGCTCGACCGGCAGGGTTCCCAGCGTCACCTCGATCTCGAGCGTCTCGCCGCCCCGCAGCACGGTCACAGCAACCACGTCACCCGGCCGGTAGGGCAGCAGGAGAGTGGCCAGGTCCCGACCCTCCTCCACACGCCGACCCCCGAGCAAGGTGATGATGTCGCCGGCCTGAAGTCCGGCCTGCTCGCCCGGGCTGCCGGGGAACACCGCCGGCGCCCCGTTGGGGCCGACGTCGACCAGGGCACCCTCCTCGACCGGCAGGCTGAGGTCAGTGGCGATCTGGCGCGTGATCATGGTGTAGTACACGCCCACCCATGGCCGGGCCATTTCCTGCCCGCTGAGGGCCAGGGCCATGATCGGCTTGGCGAAGTCGATCGGGATGGCGAAGCCGATGCCCTGGGCACTGGTCGCGACCGCAGTGTTGATCCCGATGACCTGGCCGAGGCTGTTGACCAGCGGCCCGCCCGAGTTGCCAGGGTTGATGGCGGCATCGGTCTGGATCAGGTGGTTGAGCTGCTCCGAGCTGGCACCGTCGCCGGCCACGATCTGGCGACCAAGCCCCGACACGACCCCGGTCGTGACCGTGTCACGGTAGGTGCCCAAGGGGTTGCCGATGGCGATCGCCAGCTGACCGATCTCGAGCGCCGCAGATGAGCCGATGGGCGCGGTCGGCAGCTCCCCGGCGTCGATCTTGATGATAGCCAGGTCGGTCAGGGTGTCGGACCCGATGAGGGTGGCCTCAAAGGTGCGCGAGTCGGCCAGGGTGACGGTCAGGCTGGCGGCGCCGGCAGCGACGTGCTTGTTGGTCAAGATCCAGCCATCGGGGTCGAAGATGAAGCCCGACCCGCTGCCGGTTCCGCCGGTGGTCTGAGTGGCCCTGATGGTCACGACGGCAGGCGCGACGCTGGCCACCGCGTTGGTGATGGCCGACGTTTCCTCTAGGGTGATCTGCGAGACGTTCTCGCCCGGGGGCAGAGTGGTCGTGCCGGGCGGCTGGACGCCCACCAGATTGACCACCGCCAGGCCGGAGAGCGATCCGGATACCAACCCGGCGGCCAGGGCGATGGCCACGAACCCGATCAGGCGCGGGCGCCGGGTGGGCTCTGGAGGCGGTGGTTCGGCAGGCAGGGATCGGCGGGTCGACCATGCCGGCGCCGACGACCAGCTGTCGGAGCGAGGTGGGATGGGAGTGGATTCCCCGCTGGCGCCGTAGCGGTCGGTCTCGACCGCGCGGGGCAGAGTTGGGTCGGCGTCAGGATCGGGTCCGGTCACGTTTGCAGTGTGGCGCTTCGACGATTACGCCCGCAGCCGTACGACGGTGAAGATTCTCTAATGAGCGGTGACCGAAGGGGGTTCGCTCGCCAGCTCGCCGGCGGCGGCGGCACCCTGGCGGGGCAGGACGACGCGGAACACGGCCCCCTCGCCCAGGACGCTGGTCACCTCGATGAACCCCCCATGCATCTCGACGATGGAGCGGGCGATGGCCAGCCCCAGACCACTCCCCGACGCCCGAGCCTCGCCGAGGTTGGTGCCGCGGTAGAAGCGTTCGAAAATGCGCGGCAGCTCCGCGGGCGGGATGCCGGGACCGGTGTCGCTGACCTCGATCAGCGCCGCGTCGGCCTGGTCCAGGATCTGGACCGCCACCGTTCCGCCGCGGGGCGTGAACTTGACGGCGTTGCCGACCAGGTTGTTCACCAGCTGGACGATCCGCTCGCGGTCGAATCGAATGGCGACCATGGTGGAGGGCGCGGCATAGGTCACGCCGATGCCCCGGCCCGCGGCCGCCTCGGCGCTGGCTTCAACGGCGGCCCGAATCGGCTCGCGCAGATCGCCGATCTTCACGTCCATCGGGAAGATACCCGCGTCGATGCGCGACAGGTCGAGCAGGTTGGCGCTCATCCATTCCAGCCGAGTGAGCTGCTCGCTGGACCGATCCAGGAACTCGTGTCGGGTCTCCTCGTCGACGCCCCCGTCGCGCTGGAGCTCGGTGTAGGTCCGCAGCGCCGCCAGCGGAGTGCGCAGCTCGTGGCTCACGTCGGCAACGAACTCACGCAGCCGGTCGCGGTCCGCCTCGAGGAGCTGCAGCGATTCGGTGAGCCGGTCGGCCATGAGATTGAACTGGTCGCCGAGCTGATCGATTTCCTCGACGCCGGCCGGCGGCACGCGTGCGTCGAGCTGCCCGTGGGCCAGCCGGCTCGAGAAGCTCCCCAGCCGGTCGAGGGGAATGGTCAGCCGGCGAGCGGCCCACACCCCGACCCCGAGCGACACCAGCAGGGCCAGCGCCCCGGCACCGACCAACGCGGCGCGGACCTGGGCCAGGGTCGCGTCCCGCGGGGTATAGGGCGCCGACACCACGACCTCCAGCTGCAACGTCCCGTCGGGGGCCAGCGGCTGTTCGGACAGTGGCAGCTCGACGGAGAACGCGAGTCGCGTCGACGGCGCCAGCGGGTCCGCGGCCAGGCCCTGGGACGTGGCGGCCTCGACGTCCTGGGGCTCAGCGAAGGCCGCCTCCGAGCCGTCGACCACGTTGAAGACCTCGACCGTGACCAGCAGGCCGTCGGCCGCCTCCTGGGCGGCGGGCTGGATGATGCGCGCCTCGCGCTGTTCGCGGTCGTTGAGGAACTCGCCCAGCCCGCTCGTCGCCGATCGGCTGACGGTGTCGATGATGAGCAGGGCCGTGGCCTGGGCCGAGGTCTCGGTGCTCGCCTTGCCCTGCTGCTCGAAGTAGCCGGGCAGGATCTGGTTAAGCGCCACGCCGCTGATGAGCAGCGCGATGAGGGCAGTCACCGCCAGGGCCACCGCCAGTCGGACGTCCAAGCGGCGGAGGAATCGGCGAATGGGCGTCGGCTCAGTCCTCGCCGAAGGCGTAGCCCACGCCCCTGACGGTTCGGATGTAGCGCGGCCGGTCGGGATCCGCCTCGATCTTGTCGCGGATGTGGCTGATGTGGACGTTGATCGTCCGCTCGTCCTGCTCGACCGCGGCGTCGTAGTCGCGGACCAGCTCCAGCAGCTGCGGGCGAGTGAACACGCGCCCCGGGCGCGCGGCGAGGTGGCGCAGCAGGTCGAACTCGGTGGTGGTGAGGCCTATCCGCTCCCCGTCCCGCGTCACACGTCTCCGCTCGAGGTCGATCACGAGGTCGCCGCGCCGCAGAGTGTCGGTGGCCTGGACGTCGGCCAGCTCCCCGTAGGCGCGGCGCAGGAGGGCCTTCACCCGGCTCGTCAGCTCGCGCAGGCTGAACGGCTTGACCAGGTAGTCATCGGCTCCGATCTCGAGGCCGACCACCTTGTCGACCTCGTCCGTCCGGGCGGTGAGGAACAGGATCGGAACCCGCGTCTCGCGCCGCAGCTGACGGCAGACCTCGAAACCGTCGATCCCGGGCAGGCGGACGTCGAGAAGGACGAGGTCGGGCGCGACCTCTCTGAAGCGGGCGACCGCTTCCTCCCCGGTGGGGATGACACTCACACCGTAGCCCTCGCGCTCCAGCACCACCTGGACCCCGTGGGCAACGGCCGGTTCGTCCTCGACGATCATGATGCTGGCGGCCACGGCCACCGATTCTAGACCGATGCCCGGCGTTCGCCGTTTCCCGGCCTCCGCCCGTTTGCCCGTCCATCGGTCCGCCTGTACCATCCGGCTTCCCACCTCGACCTGGAGAACGGCCGACCCATGACCCTGGACTTCACCGTCGACACCCGCAGCGTGCTTGGCAAGCAGACCAAGCGCCTCCGGCGCTCAGGCACGGTGCCCGGAGTGGTGTTCGGGAAAGGCGCCGAGTCGGTCCCGGTCCAGGTGGACGCTAAGCGCTTCGAGGCCCTGTACCACGCCGCGGGGCGGACGACCATCTTCCAGCTGACGGTGGCCGGGGCCGGAGTCAAGAGCGCCATCATCAAGTCCGTCCAGCGCCACCCGTTGAGCGGGCGCGCGGTGCACGTCGACTTCTTCCTTCCCGACCTCAACGTCGAGATGCAGGTCGATGTCCCGCTCGTCTTCATCGGGGAGGCGCCGGCCATCGAGGTCACCGGCGGCAGCCTGTTCACCGCGCTGGACCACATCAAGGTCCGCGCCCTGCCCGCCGACCTTCCACATGAGATCACGGTCGACGTGACGCCGCTCATCGACCTGGAGGCCGCCATCCATGTCAGCGACCTGCCGTTTGATGCCGAGCGGGTCACCGTCCTGAACGACCCGGACGAGCTGGTGGCCAAGGTCATGCCGCCGCGGGTCATCGAAGAGGAGCCCGTGGCCGAGGTCGAGGGCGAAGAGGGCGCCGAGGGCGAAGAGGGCGCCGAGGGCGAGGCCGGTGCGGAGGGTGGGGCCGAAGCTCGAGGCGAAGTGGACCGCGGCTCGGCTCCGGGCGGAGAGGGCTAGCTCACCGCCGCCGCGAGGCGCGCGGATCCAGGGCGTCGCGCATCCCGTCACCGAGCAAGGTGAAGCCGACCAGGGCCAGGCCCAGGGCCACCATCGGTGGAAACACGAGCCAGGGCGCAACCGTGAAATTGTCGATCCCCGCGTCCACCAGGCTGCCCCAGGATGCGCGCGGGATCTGCACCCCGAGGCCCAGGAACGACAGGGTAGATTCGGCCAGGATGGCCATCGGGATGCCGAGGCTGATGGCAATCGCGATAGGCCCGGCAGCCTGCGGGAGGATATGTCGGCGCACGATGCGTCCCTCGGGGACGCCGATGGCCCGCGCGGCTTCGACGTCCTCGCGCTGCTTGAGGGACAGGGTCTCAGCCCGGACCAGCCGGGCGGTGCCCACCCACGAGATCAGACCGATGGCCACGAACGTGGCCAGCAGCCCGTTCAGCACCCCGAACAAGGGGGTATCCACCACTGCGGCCGAGATCATGATGATGAACAGCAGGTCCGGGAATGTCCCGATGACATCGGTGAACCGCATGAGCCCCGTCTCGACCAGGCCGCCCCGCCACCCGGCGACCAGGCCGATGGGAACGCCGATGCCCAGCACGACGAGCTGGGCGACCAGCGCCACCGTGAGCGAGACCTGGGCCCCATCCACGGTTCGAGCCAGCAGGTCGCGACCGAGGGCGTCGGTCCCCAGTGGGTGCTGGGGCGACCCCGGCGGCATCGGACCGCCGTAGGCGAGGACCGCCTCGAGGTCCTGCTCGTAGTAGGTCCACGTCAGGAGCTGCGGGCCGACGACGGCGATCACGACCAATACCGTCACGATCCCGAGCCCCCCGACCCCGGCTGGCGCCCGCAACAGGCGCCGGAGCGCGTCGGCCCAGTAGCCGGGACTCGGCTCCGGGCGGACCTCGGCAGCCCGCTCGGCGATCGAGCCGGCATCAGCCACCGGTCGTCTCCAGCGGTCGCGCCAGACTGCCATCCCGGATTCGAGGGTCGATGAAGCCGTAGGCCACATCCACGACCGCGTTGGCGATGGCCACAACCAGGGCGTAGACGACGGTAATCGACATCAGGAGCGTGTAGTCGCGACCGCGAATGGCCCAGTAGTACAGGTTGCCCAGCCCGGGGATGTCGAACACGCGCTCCACCACGATCGAGCCGGTGACGAGCAGAGCCAGGACCGAGCCCGCGATGGTCACCACCGGAATGGCTGCGTTCCGCAGGAGGTGGAATCGGATGACCTGTTCCTCTCGCAGGCCCTTCGAATGGGCGGTGCGGACATAGTCCGCGTGAAGAACCTCGAGCACGCTCGCCTTCGTATGGCGTGCGATCTGCGCCATCGGAAGCCCCGCCAGGGCGATGGTCGGCAAGATCCATTCCACGCTCGTCGCCCATTCGGCGGGTCGGGGCAGGCCGCTGACTCCGCTGAAGTGCGGCGGCACGAACACCAGCTGCAAGAACGCAGCCAGGGCGAAGGCCGGCAGGGCCATGCCGAGCAGAGCCACCCCGGTTGCAACCAGGCCGATCGGGGTGCGTTGACGGAGGGCGGCCACGAGGCCCACCGGCAATCCCACCGCCAGGGCCAGCGCGAAGGCGAGGCCACATAGCACGAGCGAGGTCCCGATCGCCGGGAAGATGATTTCCGCGACCTCGTAGCGGGTAGTCGTGCTGCCGATGCCGAGGTCGCCCTGCAGCAGACGACCCAGCCAGGCGAGGTACTGGAGGGGCAACGGCTGGTCCAGGCCCAGCTCCTGGTTCAGCCGGGCGACGAGCTCTGGAGCGAGCTGTCGCCCCTCGCGGTTCCACGGGCTGCCGGGCGCGACGTGCATGATCGTGAACGCCACCATCGAGGCCCCCAGGACGACAGGGACCACCCAGAGCAGGCGACGAAGGGCATAGCCGAGCAGCTCAGGACCTCCTGCCTACTACTCCGGCCGATGGCGGCAGGTTCAGATCGCGGATCCTACGCGACGCCGCGTCCGGAAAGGCTGGTTTCGGTCCCCTGCCCGCGATATAGTCCCGAGCGGCACGCCGCGTCCGCGCTCGTCCAGCCCGCTCTCCGCTGGACCTCCGCTGCGCGGCTAGAAAGGAGCCGCCAACCGGCATCCCTTTCCCTGCATGCTCGCGTTCCCGCCGCCCAACGGCGCGGAGTTCGCCCACGGCTGAACATCAGCGAGGTACCGATGTCGCAAGAGCCCAATCGCGAGGACGTCATCCGCGAGGACGTCCGCGACCTCCATCGCCTGGGCTACGCCCAGGAGTTGTTCCGCACGATGGGCGGATTCAGCAACTTCGCCATCAGCTTTTCGATTATCTCGATCCTGACCGGCGCGGTCATCCTGTACGACTATGGCCTGGCCTGGGCCGGGACCGCCGCCAGCCTGATTGGTTGGCCACTCGTCACCGTCTTCGTTCTCGCGATCGCGGCCTCGATGGCCGAGGTCGCGTCGGCGTATCCCACCGCCGGCGGCCTGTATTACTGGGCGAGCAAGATGAAGGGCATCGGGTGGGGATGGTGGACCGCCTGGCTCAACCTGATCGGTCAATTCGCGATCGTGGCCGGCATCAATTTCGCGGCGGCGTTCTTCATCAACGCCACGATCATCGGTCCGCTTACCGGCGGGGCCTTCACGAACAGCACGCCGATCTTCGGCGACCCTGCTTCGGGTCCGTACTTCTCGGGCTGGCTGGCCACCATGGCGGCGCTGCTGGCCGTCGAGCTGGTACTGAACATCGCCGGCGTGAGAGTCGTGGCCCTCCTGAACAACATCAGTGTGTGGTGGCATATCGCGTTCGTGGTGGCCATCACCGGCGCCCTGTTTCTCCTCGGGACCCAGTCCACGACCGAAGATGCAGGGCTGACCCTGTTCGCCCTGCAGCCGGTGGACACGCTGAACTCGTGGGAGAACAGGATCCCACCCGGGAGCGACAACCCTTGGCTCCTGCTCACATACGGGCCTGCCGTGAGCTACCCCATCTTGATCGCCTTCGCCTTCAGCCTGCTCCAGGCCAACTGGACGTACACCGGGTACGACGCCTCGGCGCACGTGGCGGAGGAGACGGTTGGGGCGAGACGCGGCAGCGCGTGGGGCATCTTCATGTCCGTCGCGGTCTCGGCCGTGGCCGGCTACATCTTCCTGGTGGCCATTACGCTCCACCTCCCGGACCTCTTCCCGCTGTTCGGCCAGCTGGACGACATGGTGCAGGCCAGCCAGTACTACTTCGGAGACGGCGCGGCGGTCCTGTACACCCTGAATCAGAACCTCGACGCGGGGCTGGCTGCCATCCTGGGCGGCGGAATCGCCATCGCCATGGCGTTCTGTGGCCTGTCGTCGGTGGCATCCGCCGGCCGGATGCTGTTCGCGTTCAGCCGTGACGACGGGATTCCCGGCTCACGCTGGATGAAGAAGGTCTCCCACCGGTTCCGAACCCCGGCCAACGCCCTGATCGTGGTCGTGGTCGGCGCCTTCGTGTTGACCTTCCTGGCGTTCTGGGTGGGACGCAACATCGCCGTCGTCATCGTGACCGCCATCAGCACGATCTTCCTGTACGCCGCCTATGGCGTGCCCATCCTGCTTGGCTTGATCACCGACGGATGGAAGCAGGAGCGGGTCTGGAGCCTCGGCCGCTGGTCGAGGCCCGTCGCCTACATCTCGCTCGGATGGATTGTGGTCCTGATGGTGCTCTTCTCGTGGCCGACCGCGGGCAATATCAGCTGGCCGTTCATGCTGGCCGTTGTCCTGTTCCTCCTGGTCTACTACTTCGGCTGGGCCCGTCGGAACTTCAAGGGACCGAAGGTCATGGGTCGGGAGGAGGAGCTCACCGAGATCGAGCGTGAGTTCGAGGAGGCAGCCGAACAGCTCGGCACGGCAAGGACCTGACAATTACCTGACCCGATCCACGCTGCGGGCCGGCCGGGCGATCCGGCCGGCCCGATTTGCTACCGGAGGACGCATGGCCAAGACCGATAGCCACCCCAAGCGCGAGGAGCTGACGGCCGCCGTCCGCGACGGACGGATCGACACCCTGGTCGTGGCTCTGACCGACATGCAGGGCCGGCTGATGGGCAAGCGAGTCCAGGGCCAGGCGTTCCTGAACGGGGCCATCGATCACGGCGCCCATTTCTGCACCTACCTGCTGGGCACCGACATGGAGATGAACACGCCCGACGGGTTTGCGCTCATGAGCTGGGAGACCGGATACGGCGACTGGATCGCCGACCCGGTATGGGACACCTACCGCGTCGTGCCCTGGCTCGAGAAGACAGCCATCGTCCTGTCCGACACGGTCGACCATCATGGCCACGAAATCCCGATCTCCCCGCGCACGATCCTGAAGAAAGTCGTGGACCGCGCCGCTGGGCACGGGTTCCGGGTCATGGCCGGCTCCGAGTTCGAGTACTACCTGCTGACCGATACCTACGAGCAGGCGCACGCCAAGGGCTACGTCGGTCTCCAGCGCTTCGGCTATTACAACGAGGACTACCACCTCCTCCAGGCCACCAAGGGCGAGCCGATCCACGGGCGGCTCCGCAACCTGATGACCGAGGCCGGCATCCCGGTCGAATTCAGCAAAGGCGAGGCGGCACCCGGGCAGCACGAGGTCAACATCCACTACTGCGACGTGCTGGAGATGTCCGACAAGTCGGTGCTCTTCAAGCACGGAGCCAAGGAGATCGCCTGGCTGAACGGCTACGGGCTGACCTTCATGGCCAAGCCGGACCACACGTGGACCGGCTCCAGCGGCCACCTCCACCTGTCGTTATGGGACAAGACCGGCCGCAAGCCGCTCTTCCACGATCCCAAGGCGGAGTCCTACGGGATGTCGAAGACCATGCGCCACTTCCTGGGCGGGATGATGAAGTACGCCCGAGAGCTGGCCATCTTCTGGGCCTGGAACGTGAACTCCTACAAGCGCTACGCGGTGGCGTCCTGGGCCCCGGTCAATGTGGTCTGGGGACGCGACAACCGGACCACCGGCTTCCGGATCGTGGGCGACGAGGCGGGGCTCCACATCGAGGACCGCTTCCCGGGCGGGGACATGAACCCGTATCTCACCTACGCGGCCGTGGTCGGCGCCGGGCTGCTGGGAATCGAGCGCGAGATCGAGCCTCCGAAGGAGTACAAGGGCAACGGGTACGTGGCCACTGGCTGCGACCGGATGCCGCGCGCGCTCCACGAAGCAATCCGCGAGCTGGAGGCGAGCGAGGCGGCGGTGGACATCTTCGGAGCCGATGTCGTGGCCCACTACCTCAACGCGGCGCGGGTCGAGCAGGAGACCTACGACGCCGTCGTCCATCCCTGGGACCGCGAGCGATACCTGGAGCGAGGCTAGCTCCAGCCATGCGTCTCGAGGGCAAGGTCGCGATCATCACCGGGGCCGGCAGCGGGATGGGCCGCGTGGCGGCCCAGATGTTCGCGGCCGAGGGCGCGAAGGTGGTCGTGGCCGAATACGACGAGAAGGCTGGGGCCGAGACCATGGACCTGGTTCGGTCGGCCGGCGGCGAGGCCGCCTTCGTCCAGATTGACGTCTCCAAGGAGGCCGATGCGGCCGCCATGGTGGCGGCAGCCATGGATCGGTACGGCAAGGTCGACGTCCTGTACAACAACGCCGGGGTCATGCCCGAGCTCGATCACTCGGTGGTCGACACCGACGTTGCCACCTGGGACCAGGTGATGGCCATCAACGTGCGTGGCGTGTTCCTGGGCTGCAAGTACGCGATCCCGCATATGGCGGAGCAGGGGTCCGGATCGGTCATCAACATCAGCTCGTTCGTGGCCCTGCTGGGGTGCTCGGTCCCGCAGGATGCGTACACCGCCTCCAAGGGAGCGGTCCTGAGCCTGACTCGATCGTTGGCCGTTCAATTCGGGCCGCAGGGTGTGCGCTCCAATGCCATCTGCCCCGGACCAATCGAGACGCCCATGCTGATGGACTGGCTGGTGAAGGACGAGGCGGCCCGACAAACGCGGTTGGCGCGCAACCCGACCGGCCGCTTCGGCAAGCCGGAGGAGATCGTCAGCGTGGCCATCTACCTGGCGTCGGACGAGTCGCGCTGGACGAACGGCGCGCACTTCGTGATCGACGGCGGCATCAGCGTCAACTACTTCTAGGTACGCGCTGATCGTGTTCGCGCTGCACCGCGCGCCGGAGGAATCCCGAACCGCCATGAATGAGGGCCACGGCCACCCACCGTATACTCGGCTCCCATGACCACCCAGACCCAGGCTCCCGGCACTGCCGAGCCAATCCTGGGCACCGTTCAGATGATCATCGGCGGCGAGCGCGTGGACGCCGCCGACGGGCAGACGTTCGACGTCGCCAATCCGGCTACTGGTGAGCTCCTGGCCCGCGCCCCACTGGGCGGCGCGGAGGACGTCAACCGGGCCGTGGCCGCCGCCCAGAAGGCGCTCGACGATCCGAAGGGGTTCTCCTCGTGGTCGGCCGCCAAGCGCGGCCGCGCCCTTCAGAAGCTGAGCAACCTGGCCAAGGACCACCTCGAGGAGCTCGCTCAACTCGAAAGCAAGAACGTGGGCAAGCCCATCGCCGGCGCCCGGGGCGAGGCGCTCGCGGTGGGGCTCGTGTTCGAGTACTACGCCGGCGCCGCCAACAAGCACTTCGGGGAGACGATCCCGGTCAGCCAGCCGGGCCTCGACTTCACGCTTCGCGAGCCAATCGGAGTGGTGGGACTGATCGTGCCGTGGAACTTCCCCATGAACATGGCCAGCTGGAAGCTGGGACCTGCGCTGGCCACGGGCAACGCCTGCATCCTCAAGCCGGCCTCGTACACGCCGCTTACCGCCGTCCGGATCGCGGAGCTCGCGCTGGAAGCCGGCTTCCCGCCCGGTATCGTGAACGTGGTGACCGGCCCGGGCGGGACCGCCGGAGCCGCGATCGCGGCCCATCCGGGCATCGGCAAGGTGGCTTTCACCGGCGAGACGACCACCGGGCAGGAAATCCTGCGCCTGGCGGCCGGCAACGTGAAGAAGGTGAGCCTGGAGCTTGGCGGCAAGAGCCCCAACATCGTGTTCGCCGACGCGGATCTCGAGAAGTTCGCGCGCGAATCGCCGTACGCCGTGTTCGACAACGCCGGCCAGGACTGCTGCGCGCGGAGCCGGATCTTCGTGGAAGCATCGGTACACGATCGCGTGGTGGAGCTGTTCACGGAGGCCACCCGCAACCTGAAGATCGGCGACCCCGCGGACGAAAAGACCGAGATGGGCAGCCTGGTCAGCCAGCGTCAGCGGGAGCGGGTGGCGGATTACATCGCCATCGGTCGCGATGAGGGTGCGGAGCTGATCTACGGCGGCGAGCCGCCCAGCGACGACGCCTTCGACGATGGCGCGTACCTGATGCCGACCATCTTCGACGCCTGCCGGACCGACATGCGCATCGTGCGCGAGGAGATCTTCGGCCCCGTCGTGGCCGTCATCCCGTTCACCGATGAAGCGGAGGCGGTTCGCCTGGCCAACGACACCCCTTACGGCCTGTCAGGGTCGATCTGGAGCCGCGACCTCGCCAAGGCGATCCGGGTCGCCAAGGGCGTCCGGGCCGGCGTCCTGTCGGTGAACACCAACAGCAGCGTCCACATCGAGGCGCCGTTCGGCGGCTACAAGATGTCCGGCATGGGGCGCGAGCTGGGGATGCATGCGCTGGACATGTACACCGAGGTCAAGAACGTCTTCGTCGACCTGACCTGACCGATGCCGACGGAGGCGAAGACCGCCAAACCGCGCCCGCGCCGCAAACGAGCGTCCGCGGCAGCAACGGTGCTGCCCTATCAGCTGCCCACTCCCTCCCTCGCCCGCCCCCTGACCGCTCGTCGCTTCGCCGCCCTGGTGGCCGGCAAGGCGGCCGCGGTCGCCGCCCGCGCCACCGGCCGCGGCGGCGGGACGTCGCTGCCCGGCATGGTGGCGCGACGGATCGACCCGGAGATCCTGGAGGCACTGGTCGGCGAGCGTGGCATCCCGGTGCTCGCCATCACCGGCAGCAATGGCAAGACCACCACGGCCCGCTTCACGGCCGCCATCCTCCGTGCCGCCGGGCTGCCGGTGGCCCACAACCAGGCCGGCGCCAACCTGGTCCAGGGGGTCACCTCGATCGCGGTCGCGGCGTCCGACCTTCGGGGTCGCGTTCCGGCCACCATCGTGCTCAGCGAGGTGGACGAGGGCGCCCTGCCGCAGATCGCGCGCGAGATCCCGCCCCGCGCGCTGCTCATCACGAACCTGTTCCGCGACCAGCTGGACCGCTACGGCGAGATCTATGCCGTGGCGGACACGTTCGAGACGGTCGCCGCAGCCCTGCCGCCCGAGAGCCTGCTGGTCGTCAACGCCGACGACCCCATCGTCGCCGGGCTCGCCTCCGGACGAACGGGCCCGCGGGTGACGTTTGGCCTGGATCTCCCTGCCTCTACCGATGCCATCAGCCGCGCGGCGGACACCATCCGCTGCCCGCGGTGCCGGGCCGATCTCAAGTACAAGCGGGTGTATCTCTCGCACATGGGCCAATGGCGATGCCCGGCCTGCCGCCTGGCCCGACCGCGGCTTGACCTCGCGGTGACCGCCGTCGAGGTCCGTGGCCTGGCGGCGACCCACCTCACGGTCCGCACACCGGACGGCGAGCTTCAGTTGGCCATCCCGCAGTCCGGCGTGCATGTCGCCTACGACGCGGCCGGAGCGCTGGCCCTGGCACTCGGGCTGGGCGTCCGAATCGACCACGCCGCCGAGGCGCTGGCGTCGGTTGGCCCCGCCTTCGGCCGGTTGGAGCGGATCAGCGGCGACGGTCACCAGGTCGTGCTCGGCTTCGCCAAGAACCCCACCTCGTACAACACCACCCTGCGGGCGCTGGCCACCGAGGACCTCCCGAAGGAGCTGCTCATCGCGGTCAGCAACACCCTGGTCGACGGCGAGGACTTCGCATGGTTGTGGGACGTCGACTTCGAGAGCGCCGTGGACCGGATCGAGCACGCCACGGTGTCCGGGCTGCGCGCCGATGAGATCGCCAACCGCCTGAAGTACGCGGGTCTGGACCCGAGCCGCATGACCGTCGTCCCCGAACGCGTACCCGCCCTGAACGCCGCGTTGGCCCGCATCCCACCGGGTGGCACGCTCACCATCCTGGCCAGCTACACGCCGACCATCGAGCTCCGCGAGGAGATGCGACGCCGCGGCTGGGTTGGGCGATACTGGGAGGCGTGATGGACTATCCGACTCTGCGCATCGCGCACCTGTACCCGTCGCTGCTGAACGTGGCCGGCGACGGGGGCAACGTCATGGCCCTCGTCCAGCGCTGCGCCTGGCGCGGCATCCCGACCGAGGTGGTCACCGTGGAGCAGGGTGACACCCCTGACTTCACGACCTTCGACCTGATCATGTTCCACGGTGGCCAGGACGTGGAACAGCAGGTGGTCGCGAAGGATCTCGGGCTCAAGGTGCCGTCCCTCACCGAGGCGGCTGACCAGGGCGTCGTCATCTTCGCCGTGTGCGCCGGGCTGCAGCTGCTCGGGCATCGGTATGTCCCATCGGTAGGCGAACCGATGGAGGGGGCAGCCATCCTGGACCTCGAAACGCACGCCGGATCGCAGCGCTTCATGCAGCACGCGGCGGTCGAGGTGACGCTCAATGGCGAAACCGGGACCGTGGTTGGCTTTGAGAACCACTCGGGCCTGACGACCCTGGGGCCCGACGCCCGGCCCTTCGGGACCATGGTGGCAGGGGCGGGTAACAACGGCCGCGACGGTACCGAGGGCGCGGTGCGAGGCAACGTCTACGCCACCTACCTGCACGGGCCAGTGCTGCCCAAGAACCCGTGGCTCGCGGACCAGCTGATTCGGATCGCGCTGGAAAGAAAGATGGGCGAGCCGGTCACCCTGGCGCCCCTGGACGACGCCGAGGAGTCCCGAGCCCATGACGTGGCGCTGGCCAAAGCGGTGCGCAACAAGGGCCAGTACACGGCCGTCACACCGGCCGAGCTGGTCCGCAGCCGCTGAGCCGAAAATAGTCGTTGACGCGGCCGAAAGGCCGCGCCCATACTCGCCAACGATTGCGCCCAACGGCTGATCCTGCGGGCTGCTGATCCCCCGCGTCCCTCGCGTCTGGTTTTCGCCCAATTCGGATGGAGGAGGCCCCTTCTTGACTGTGGATCAGGCCCACTCGGACCAGGTCGCGCGTGACGACGCCCACCTGAGATCGCTCGGCATCCGGCCGCAGCTCAACCGAACCCTCGGATTCATTTCGAACTTCGCGGTCGCGTTCAGCTACATCAGCGTGGCGACCGGTTCCTTCACCCAGCAGGCGGTGGCCATCGGGGTGGGAGGCCCGCCATTCATCTGGGGCTGGTTCCTGGTCATCCTGGGCCAGACCTTTGTGGCCCTGAACTTCGCCGAGCTGTCCAGCCACTTCCCGGTGGCGGGCTCGATCTACCAGTGGTCGAAGCGACTCTCCAACAAGACCCTGGGTTGGTTCACCGGCTGGACTTATTTCTGGGCCGGAGTCCTGACCGTCACCGCCGTCGCGGCCACCGTGCCGCTGGTGCTTTCCCCTTTGATTGGCTTCGACTACCTGTCCGCCAGCCCCATCCCGACCCTCAACATGTGGTCGTTCATCGGCCTTATCACGCTGATCGTGACGACCGTGATCAACGCGTTCGGCGTGCGGCTGCTGAGCATTTTTAACAACATCGGCGTCGGGGCCGAGATCCTGGGCATGGTCGTTCTGGCGCTGGTCCTGCTTTTCTTCGCCAACCACCAGTCGCCCGCCATCCTGTTCGACACCTCGTTCACGGCTGACCTGGCAGGCGGCAACTATCTCGCTGTGTTCCTGGTCGGCATGTTCATGGCCCTGTTCGTGGTCTACGGCTTCGACACCGCCGGGACGTTCGGCGAGGAAACCGTGGACGCAGGCCGCCAAGCCCCACGTGGCGTCCTGTCGGCCATCTGGCTGTCGGGAATTGCTGGCTTCATCTTCCTGCTGGCGATCATCCTGTCCTTCAAGGACGTTGGCGCCGCGGTCGCGGAGGGCCAGGCCTTCGGCTTCCCGTTCGCGACCACCATCCAGGAGAACCTCAACCAGGTCCTGTTCGCGGAGTTCACGTTCGGCGACCTGTACCTCGTGGTGATCCTGGCCGCCGTTTCGGTTTGTACCCTGGCTATCCAGGGCGCCACGACGCGTCTCATGTTCTCCATGGGTCGTGACGGGCGCCTGCCCTTCGGCCGGACCTGGGGTCACGTCACCAAGGCCTTCAAGACGCCGGCCAATGCCGCAGTCGGGGTTGGAGTGCTGGCGGCCATCCCGTTCCTGATCACCGGCGGATACGCCGCGTATTACCTTGCGATTGCCGCTACCGGGATGATTTACCTCAGCTACCTGATGTGTAACTGGGGCGTGCTCCGGGCCCGCCGGCGCGGCTGGCCGCACCAGGGCGCCTGGTTCAAGCTCGGCAGCTGGGGAACGATCATCAATATCCTGGCCCTGATTTGGGGCACCGCTATGGTCATCAATATCGGGTTGTGGGAGAGCCCGATGTTCGGCGACTTCGGAAACGAGCTGCGGAGCATCTGGACCAACCCACCGATCAACACCTTCCTGCAATGGCAGGGTGAGTTCCTGAGCGACCTGCCAGCGTGGCCCGTCTTCGAGACGGTGGTGATCGCGGTGCTCGGACTTGGGGTGATTTACTACTTCGCCACCGGTCAGCGCGGCAAGGAAGACACCTCCACCCTGGAGGCGGACACCGCCACCGGCGAGACCCTGATCGCGTAAGGTCCATTCGCGCCCCCCAGGCGAGCGGCTCGGCGCTCCGGCGTCCGAGCCGCTCGCGTTTCCGCACTGACCACGAGGGCTGCGTTCGTTGACCGATCCCCCCGCGCCTCCCGCTGATGAGCCCCTCCGCGGCGAGCTGGCAGACGAGCTGACCGACGCCCTGCAGCGGGTTCCCGAGACAGCCGGTCGCGACCTCACCTTCGTCCCGCTCTCAGGCGGGATCACCAACCGCAACTTCCTGATCACGCTGGCCGGCGAAGCCGATCGGTACGTCATCCGCCTGGCCGGGAACGACACCCACCTGCTCGGCATCAGCCGCGAGGTCGAGCACGCGGCCACCGTGGCCGCCGCCGGGGTGGGCGTCGGGCCCGAGGTGGTGGCCTTCATCCGGCCCGAGGGCTACCTGGTGACGCGCTTCATCGTCGGCACCCCGGTCTCCCTGGAACAGGTCCACGACCCGGCGACCCTGGCCCGCGTGGCGGACTCCATCCGCCGCATCCATGGCGGCCCGGCCATCCCCGGCCTGTTCGTCCCGCTGCGCGTGGCCGAGGCCTATCGCGCACTGGCGGCCGCGCGCGGCGTCCCCGATCCCGCGGACTGGGAGGCGGCCTACGCCGCCGGCCGCCGGATCGAGCGGGCCCTCCTCGACGCTCCGCTGCCCCTCCATCCGTGCCACAACGACCTGCTCAACGCGAACTTCATCGACGATACGGAGCGGATCCGAATCGTGGACTGGGAGTACGCCGGGATGGGCGATCCCTTCTTCGACCTGGGCAACTTCAGCATCAACCACGAGCTGACCGCCGACGAGGATGCGGCGCTCCTGTCCGCCTACGACCGGACCGATGTGCCCGATCCCGCCCGCCTGGCGCGAGTGGCCCTGATGCGGGTGGTCTCCGACTTCCGCGAGGCGATGTGGGGCGTCCTCCAGCAGGCCATCAGCACCCTCGACGTGGACTTCGTCGAGTACGCCGACGGGCATTTCGCGCGCCTGCTGCGCCACGCGGCGGAGCCACGCTTCGAGCGGGCCTTGACCGAGGTCGAGGGTGGCTGACGCCGTCCGGGTGGTCATCATCGGGGGCGGCGTCGGCGGCACGGCCATCGCCTACCACCTGGCGCGGCTGGGCTGGACCGATGTCGCCCTGGTCGATCGGGCCGAGCTGACATCGGGATCGACGTTCCACTCGGCCGGCCTGGTGGGGCAGCTGCGGGCCAGCCCGACCCTGACCCGGATGATGGTCGACTCGGTGGCCACCTACCGCCAGCTGGCCGCCGAGACCGGGGTCGACCCCGGCTGGCGGGAGGTCGGTTCCCTCCGCCTGGCGTCTTCGCCGGAGCGGATGGAGGAGCTGCGCCGCCAGGCCGGTTGGGCCAAGGCCTACGGCCTGGAGATGGAGCTCGTGTCGGCCGATGAGGCTCACCGGCGCTTTCCGCTCATGTCGACCGACGGCGTCCTGGGCGCCGCGTGGCTGCCCACCGATGGCTATCTCGACTCTTCGGGCCTGACCCAGGCCCTGGCCGCCGGCGCCCGCCAGAACGGGGTGTCCATCCGGGCCCGGACCCGGGTGACGGGGATTGCCGTCGAGCGTGGGCACGTGACCGGCGTCGAGACCGAGGAGGGGCCGATTCGATGCGAGGTGGTCGTCAACGCCGGGGGCATGTTCGCGCCCGAGATCGGCCAGATGGCGAATGTGACGGTGCCCAGCATCCCGTTCGCGCACCAGTACCTGGTGACCGAGCCGATTGCCGGCGTCACGGCCGACCTGCCGCAGCTGCGCGACCCGGACAACCTGGTGTACTTCCGGCCCGAGGTGGCCGGGCTGGTCATGGGCGGCTACGAGCGGAATCCGGCGGCCTGGGGCCTGGACGGGATCCCGGCCGACTTCAATGGCAAGCTCCTGCCGCCGGACTGGCCGCGATTTGAGGAGATCAGCCGCGGCGCGCAGCGGCGCGTGCCCGCCATGGCCGAGGCCGGAGTCCGACAGGTCGTCAACGGCCCGGAGGCCTTCACGCCCGACAACGAGTTCATCCTCGGCGAGTCCGAGGTGCGCGGGTTCTTCGTGGCGGCCGGCTTCTCGGCCCACGGGATAGCCGGCGCTGGCGGGGTCGGTCGCCAGTTGGCCCGCTGGATCGTGGACGGGGAGCCGGAGTACGACCTGTGGAAGATGGACATCCGCCGCTTCGGGGCCCAGTACCGCTCGCGTGACTACACCCTGGCACGCGCTCACGAGAACTACGCGACGTACTACGACATCCATTACCCGAAAGAGGAGCGCCAGTCGGCCCGCCCGCTGTGGATGTCCCCGACCTACTCCCGGCTGACGGAGCTGGGCTGCGCGTTCGGCGAGAAGTCGGGCTGGGAGCGGCCGAACTGGTTCGACGCCAACGCCCCGGCCGGCGACGAGTCCCTTCGCCCGCGGGGCTGGGCCGGAATGCACTGGTCGCCCGCCATCGGCGCCGAGCACCAGGCCACCCGTCAGACCGCCGCCCTGTTCGACGAGACGAGCTTCTCGAAGATCGAGATCAGCGGCCCAGGCGCGCTGGCCTTGCTCCAGCGCCTGTGCGACAACGACGTCGACCGGGCGGTGGGCCGCATCACCTACACCCAGATGCTGAACCGGCGGGGCGGGATCGAGTGCGACTTCACGGTGACCCGGCTGGGAGAGGATCGGTTCTTCATCGTCACCGGCACGGCCTTCGGCAACCACGACCTGGGCTGGATCCGCTCGCATGCGCCGAAGGACGGATCGGTCCAAGTGGCAGACGTCACCTCCGCCTGGGCGTGCCTGGGCATGTGGGGCCCGCGAGCCCGCGACATCCTGGCATCGGTGAGCGCGGATGACGTGTCGAACGAGGCGTTTCCGTACCTGACGGCGCGGAACATCTCGGTCGGGCAGGCGCCGGTGCAGGCGTTGCGAGTCACCTACGTCGGGGAGCTGGGCTGGGAGCTGTACACCCCCATGGAGCACGGGGCGGGGCTGTGGGACACGCTGTGGGCGGCGGGGCAGAGCCACGGGATGGTGGCCGGAGGCTATCGGGCCATCGACAGCCTGCGGCTGGAGAAGGGCTATCGGGTGTGGTCGAGCGACATCACCCCTGACGACAACCCCGACCAGGCGGGCCTGGGGTTCGCGGTGCGGATGAACAAGGCTGTCCCGTTCATCGGTCGCGAGGCGTTGCTGGCGGCACGCGACGCCGGCCTTGATCGGCGCCTGTGCTGCCTGGTGCTGGACGAGCCGTTGGCGGTGGCGCTGGGCAATGAGCCGATCCAGGTTGGGAGCGCGGTGGTGGGCCGGGTGACGAGCGGGGGCTACGGGTTCACGGTCGCGGCCAGCATCGCCTACGGCTACCTTCCGGTGGAGCTGGGCGCGGTCGGCACCCGGGGCGAGGTCGAGGTCTTTGGGGAGTGGGTCGGCTGCACCGTGAGCGCCGAGCCGCTGTACGACCCGGAGGGGCTCCGGATCAAGTCCTGACCCCCGCCCGCCAGGGTTGGCGCTCAGCGCGCGGCGTACTCCCGGGCCGCGGCCAGGAACGAGGCCCACAGGTTCTCGAACTCGGGCGACGTGAACTCGGTCCGCTCGGGATGGCTCTGGACTGCCATCAGCCAGCGGTCCGGATCGGTGTCCTCCAGGGCTTCCACCAGGTCACCGTCGGCATGCGCGCTGTAGCCGCTAATGCGCAGGCGCTGCCCCACCTGTTCGGGCCGGATGGCCTGGTGGTGGTAGGTGTTTACCGAGGCCACTGTCTCGCCCAGGATCACCTCGAGCCGCGTGCCGGGTTCGATGTCCAGGTCATGGGAGGTGGCCTCCGGCGCGGGGTACGCGGGGCTGGTGTGGCCCTCGAGGTCCTGGACCAGGGACCCACCCCGGAAGACGTTGATGGCCTGCATCCCGCGGCAGATGCCGAACACCGGGACGCGGCGCTCCTCGGCCACGGCGAATGCGGCCTGCTCAAGGGCGTCGCGACCGGGCTCCACCACGGTCGTCGGGTGCGGCTCCTCGCCGAACAGCGCGGGGTCCAGGTCGGCCCCGCCGGAGAGGAGCAGGCCATCCATGGCCACGAACGCCGCCTCACGCTCGGCGGGGCTGCTGTCCTCGTTGAGGACGATGACCTCGCCTCCGTGCCGCCGCACCCCCTCGAAGTAGCGGTCGTTCTTGCGCCACGCCACTTCTTCGTTGCGCGCGTGCTCCGGCGACTGCACGGTGACCACGATCCGCGGGTTTCGCTGTACCACGGCCCGATCTTACGCGGCCCGGGCACCCTTCACGCTTCGCCCGCGTGCTGGGTCACATAGGCCGTCGTCGACTGGTCACCATCTGGAACAGGAAGACGACGATGATCGCGCCCACGGTGGCGGCGACGAGTGTCGAGATGTTGATGCCGGTTGTGTAGTCCTCGCCGGTCAGCGAGCTGAAGAGGAAGCCCCCAAGCACGGCGCCAACGATGCCGGCCACCAGGCCGCCCAGCCATCCATAACGCTCGTCACCAGGAACCACTTTGCTGGCGATCCAGCCGGCAATTGCCCCCACCACTAACCACGCAATGATGCTCATGTCTCCACTCCCTTCGGTTTGCCGGTCAGCCGAGAGATCGGATCACCCACGCGCTCGGGGCGGGGGCGGGTGGCTCTTCAGCCGGAGGTGCGGTCGTTCCGCCCCCGCTGCCACCCAAGAGGAAGTACCACACGATGAAGCCGATGACCAGGATCGCCACGACAAGCCCGACGATCATGCCGGCTCCGTAGCCACCTGACGAGCCATCGCTCGGAACGTTGACGTTCGTCTGTCCCATGGGCCGATAAACCTCCGTGCTCTGGGGCGACTGGTGTCGGAACTAACGCCCGTGAGATCATCGAGTGGGACGCTGGCTTCGTCAAGCCCTTAGGTCCCTCCTGAGCACGGGTAAAGATGCAAACTGCAAGGATGCAAACCGGATTGAGGACGAGATGACCTTCGAGCCAGGCGCGCGCCTCGACCCCGGGCAGGTCCGTGACGTGCGAGGCAAGGGAGGCGTGCTGGCGGTCGGGGGTGGCATCGGCGGCGTGATTCTGCTGGTTCTCTTTGTCGCGCTGGGCGGCGACCCGTCCCAGCTGCCGCCGGGGCTGCTCGAGGGCCAGACGGTCGGCACCGGCCAAGAGAGTGACCTGACGGAGGAATGCCAGACGGGGGCGGATGCCAACCTGCGCGACGACTGCCGCATCGTCGGCTACGTGAACAGCGTCCAGGCCTACTGGACTGAGGCCGTGGACGGCTATACCCCGGCCCTGACCACGTTCTTCACCCAGGCGGTCAACACGGGCTGCGGCACGGCCTCGAGCGCGGTCGGCCCCTTCTACTGCCCGCCTGACGAGAGCGTCTACATCGACCTCGGCTTCTTCGACCAGCTGGAGACCCGCTTCGGCGCCGAAGGTGGGCCCTTCGCCGAGGCGTACGTCATCGCGCACGAGTACGGCCACCATATCCAGAACCTGCTCGGGGACCTCCAGCCTGGCGGAGGAACGGGTGCCGAGAGCCATGCGGTGCGCACCGAGCTCCAGGCCGACTGCTACGCGGGGGTGTGGGCCAGCAATGCGGTTGAAACGGGCTACCTGGAGCCGATCACGCCTGAGCAGGTCGCCCAGGCGCTCGACGCCGCCTCAGCCATCGGCGACGATCGGATCCAGGAGCAGACGCAGGGACAGGTGAACCCCGAGACCTGGACGCACGGCTCGTCCGAGCAGCGTCAGGCGTGGTTCCGCGTCGGGCTCGACAGCGGCGACCCGAACGACTGCGACACGTTCAGCGCCGACATCTAACTGAGTAGCCGCCCTCGACCGATGAGCAGAAGGCCCTGCTCGTCGAGCGCTTCCGGCAGTGGGTTCAGCCGCTCGCCGCCGCCGAGGCCGCGGAGGCTCCGAACGTCAACCCGCGCTCCAAGCCGGCCTGCACGACCTGATAGGCGATGAGGAGTTGCGTGAGCGCCAGCGGGTCGGAGTGCCGCTCCACGCTGCCGTCGAGGTAACTGCCGATCTCCCCGGGACGGAGGTGACGATGCGTCTCCATGTGCGCCCAGATTCGCTCATCGAGCTCGAGAGAGCGTGAGGGCGAAACCGCTCCGTCGATCTCCAGGATGGAAGCGCCCGTAGCGTCCGCCTCCTGCTCGAGGCGAATCGGGGGTGGCTCGTCCGCGGCGGCGCTCGCCAACACGTCGCCGAGGTCGAGCCGAGGAAGCCCAGGGCCGAGCCTGAGACGCACGTTCAGATGGGCGTCGTGATCGACGGCGGTTCCGGCCCGGAAATAGCCGGCCGGTGGGTAGAACTGGACGAGCATATCGGCGTACGCGCGCTGGGGTGCGAGGTACCGCCGATGGTCATCGCGCCTGTCGACGATCTGGCGGATGACTTCCGGCACGCTGTATCCGCGCTCCGCGCAGTCCCGCTTAACCTTCCAGGCCCACTTCAGCTCCTCCTGCGGCTGCAGCCACACGCGAACATCAAACGCGTTTCGCAGGTTCGCGGTCATCAGCGGAAAGAGGCCGCGGATGACGACGATCTCGCGCGGCTCGACATCCTCGCGCTGGCCGAAGGTCCCCGTCGAGTGGTCATAAGTTGGCTTCGAGATGGTCTCGCCGCGTGCAACAGCGGCGACCTGTCGCGCCATGAGCTCAATGTCGTTCGCGGCCGGGTTGAGGGCGGTCACGCCGAGCCGCTTGCGCTCTGCTCGGTCCAGCTTGTGGTAATCGTCGAGGCACAGGTTGGTGATCCGCTCCGCGCCGAAGATCCGATACAGGCCCCTGACCAGCGTCGTCTTGCCGCTGCCGCTGTCGCCTCCCACGGCCACCATGATCGGGCGATGGAAGTTCGTCGCCGCCATCAATCAGAACCTCACGCCCGACCACAGGTCGAGCGCCTGGCGCAATTCGGGGCAGGTACGCGCCGCGTGCGCGAGCGTCTGCCCGGCGGCCACCGCCTCCACCGCAACCCGCGCGGCGGTGGCACCGGCCCGGCTGCCGCCCGGATGGCCGTGCACGCCTCCACCGAACAGGAAGAAGGCGTCCGTCCCGAAGACCTCGTCGAGCTGGGGAACGTGGCCCGGGTGCAACCCGCCTGAGGCGACGGGAACCAGGGGCTTGAGCTCGCCCCAGGCCTGGTCGAACAGCGTCCCACCCCCGGCCGGCGCGAACGCGGCGGTCATCATTCGACGCCGCTCGCCCATCTCCTGGATGGTTCCCTCCAGCTTCCCGACCCCGGTGCCGACGTGGACGTGGTCCGCGCCCATCAGCCGCGCCCACTTGGCGATGACCAAGAAGTCCACGCCGTGGTCGGGGTGGCGATCCATCACCGCATGCATCGCCCGATGCGCGTGCAGCGCCAGGCCCAGCCGCTCGGTCTCCGCACGCAGCGACGCAGTCGCCGCGAAACCCGCCGTCAGGAAGTCGACCATCACGAACCGGCCGCCCTCGTCGGCCACCAGGTTGGCGCGGCGAAGCATCTCGCTGGTCTCGGCGGCGGTGACGTTGGCCCAATAGCCCTTGCGCTCCCCGGTCTCGGCCTCCGCGCGTTGCACGAGCTCCAGTGTCCGCCGGATGCGCTCGTCGAACGGCGACCAAGCCTGACTGTTCAGGTTCTCGTCGTCCTTGACGGTGTCGATCCCGCCCCGCAGCGTCTCGTAGGCGCGCCGCGCATGCTCGGCGGGCGAGAGCCCCAGTTTGGGTTTGATGGTAGATCCGGTCATCGCCCGGCCATGAACGTTCAGCTTCTCCCGGACGCCGGAGATGCCGAACGCAGGCCCTGGGAACGATTCGACCAGGGGTAGGGGGATACGCATGTCGAGCAGGCGAAGCGCGCTCACCGCCTTGAACCCAAAAACGTTGCCCACCACGCTGGACAGGATGTTGGGGATGCTGCCGAACTCGAACAGGTCAATCGGGTACGCGATCAAGGCGACGTCGGCGGCGATCCGGTACACCCGCGCCCGGAGCTGGTAGGCCAGGCCCTCGTCATCCTCGCTCACCTCGGTCCAGGTCCCCGTCGAGGACTCGGCCGCCACCGCCGCCGCGGCCTCCTCCATCGAGGTGTCCTCACGCGGGGCGAGCTTGAACGCAACCAGCAAGTCAGTCGCGGCGGGAACGTAGTCGAGGGCCAGATACAGCTCTTGGTACGAATGAACCCCACTGGTCCGCTCAGGTCCCGTCTGCGTTGAAGGCTGGGTCATGGCACCGTGGCTCCCTCTTCGCTTCCCATCTCAGGCCTCCCTACACCTCCGCGGCCGCGTTGAATTATGGTCAGCCTGAGTGCCCTCGGCAGGTTCGAACAGGGCCGTTCGTACCGAAAACGCCCCGGCAACGAACCTTCGCGACACAGGATCAGCCGCACCGGCAGCCGTTGTCCAACCGCGCCGGCTCCGGTGGTGAGCGTCAACAGGGGCTCTGACCGAACAAACGGTCGAGGTCAAAGCCTTCTGGCCTGGCTTCGTGCTCGATGTTGGAGCCGAAGGTGGGATTCGAACCCACGACCGACGGTTTACGAAATGCGGCCAGCTCCGTCCACTGGCGTCGTGTCATGCTCACTGAGAGTGGACGCCGCAGAATTGCCGTCCGCCGAAATCCGCAGGTAGCGCTCCCGTCCATCCCGTGGGGCGTCAGCAGGGGCGTCACCCGCTAGATGCAGCCCTGGAAACGTTGTCCAGGGCCTCGGCTGGGGCCGGCGGGACGAGAACTCCAGTCGGGCAACTGCGGGGAGTCTACGGGCGCCTTAAGGCGGGTGCCAGTTGGTGAGTGGGGTAGTAGACATAGCGGTCCGAAGTTGCCGGTAGCGCGGTATTGGTCAGAAGTTGCCGGCGCAGTCCGAGTCGCGCCACTCTCAGCGAGGAAGCTGGTACAGGATCCTGCCTCCGGGCAACGGTCAGGATGGTGGGTCCGGGGGTGCCGTCCGCACTGAGCCATCCGCCTCGTCGATGATGACCTCGAGCATGGACCAGGCAACGCGGAGGGCCATCTCCACCGCAGCTGGACTCGCGGCCCGGGCGAACAGGAAGCCGAGGTACCGGTCACCTTCGGGGAGCGGAACGAGCGCCTCCCCGCGCGGGATCGTGATCGACAGGCCGTCGATGTTGGGGACGGCCCGGGCGGCCGACTGACCGCGAACCTCGCGAAGCCGCCCGGCGTGCCGGATCGGGAGCATGAGGACGCCCGACGCGGACCGCTCGCGGTGGTGGGGCGGCAGGTCGAGGCCGGCGGCGTGGCGGAGGATGAGCTCCTCCAGGCTGACGCCGGCGCCGAATCGAAGGGTCCGAGCGCACAGCCCGCCGATCGAGCGAGCGGCGACCTCGAGGACCCACGCCCCCTCGTCGTTCAGGCGGACCTCGGCGTGGATCGGGCCTTCGCGAAGGCCGAGCGCCCGAGTGGCCAAGGCGGCGGTCGCCTCAACCTCGCGTCGTCGCTTCGGGGAGAGGCGCGACGGGGTAACGAAGAGAGTCTCTTCGAAGAACGGTCCGTCGAGCGGGTCGGGCTTGTCGAAGACCGCGAGGACCTCGAGCTCACCGGCGCGGAGCAGGCCTTCGATCGCCAACTCGACACCGGGAATGAAGTCCTCGACCAGGATCCCGGGGACGCGCGCAGGTTTGGCGGGCGCCGCGGGCTTGCCGACCGTGGCGGCGGTGGCGGCGGTCTCATCGCAACCGAGGATTCGGGCAACCCGCCGGAAGGCGGCAACCAGCTCGGCCGGGTCGTTCGCCCGGATGACGCCCTGGCTCCCCGACCGATCGAGTGGCTTCACGACGCACGGGTAGCGGGTATCGGCCGCGAGCGCAGCGAGGGCGGCCGGGCCTGACGTGGCCGGATACGTTGCAAATCGTGGGGTCGGCAGACCGGCGGCCGCGAACGCCGTGCGGGCGTGCGCCTTGTCACGGCTCCGCTCGACCGCGGCCACCGAGTTGTGCGGCAGGCCGAGCCGTTCGGCTGCCGCGGCGGCCACTAGGGTCGACCCGTCGTCGACGCCGACGACGGCATCGAGCCGACGTTCGCGGGCGTACCGCTCGATCGTCGCGGCGCCCCGCTCGGCATCGTCGAGCTGGACACGGATCGTCCCAGCCCCGGCCACCGACTCGAGCACGTTCCGTCGCTCCGCCCCGACCACCACGTCCACCCCGAGCCGATCCGCAGCGGCGAGGAAGTCGGCCGTACGGTAGGTCCGCGTCGGGAGGAGCAGGAGGATCCGGGTCATGGCCGAATTCTGCGCCAGTTGTACGATTCAGCGAAATGGACGCCCCGCTCCTGCTCATCACACGCGAGGCGCAGGCCAAGGTCGCGGCGGCCGCCAGGAGCGCCGGCTACCCCGACGCCCGGCTTCGCGTGGCGATTGCCGGTCGGCGCGGAGCGAGCTTCGCATATGACCTCTCTCTGGTTCGGCCGGACCGGGTCGACCCGGCGGACCTCGTCGTCGAGACCCCGCTCGGCGTCGTCTATGTCGCGGCTGCCGATGCCGAGCGACTGCGCGGCGCCACGATCGGCCTGGACGCCACCGTATCCGGCGGGGCGATCGCGATCGACAACCCGAACGTCGGCTGGACCGATCCACTCGCCGTGCGGGTCCAGGAGGTACTCGACACGCAGGTCAATCCCGGCGTTGCCGCCCACGGCGGCTACATCGACCTCCTCGAGGTCCGGGACGGGACGGCCTACATCTCGATGGGCGGTGGATGCGTCGGCTGTGCCCAGGTGGACGTCACCCTCCGTCAAGGGGTGGAGGTTGCTATCAAGCGGTCCGTTCCCGAGATCGTCGCTATCGTCGACACCACCGACCACGCGTCGGGCACCAATCCCTACTACCAGTCCGCCAAGAAGTAGGGATGAGCATCACGCACTTCCTCGATGGCGACTAGCCGATTCGTGCGCGTTGACACTGTCGTGGGATTGACCGTGACGACATGATTGCGCCCGGCACGGCCGGCCTCGGAGAGCTGGCGACCGTATGAGCCCCAGACCAGAGAGCCGCACGCGCCCGTGCAACGTCCTGGTCATCGGGACCGGCGGGGCCGGCCTCAGAGCTGCGATTGCGGCCCGCCAGGCCGGTGTCGACGTGGTGGTCATCGGCAAGCGGAGCCGACTGGATGCCCATACCGTGCTCGCCGCCGGCGGTATCAACGCGGCGCTTGGCACCGTCGACCCGGAGGACTCATGGCAGCAGCATTTCGCCGACACCATGCGAGAGGGCTATTACCTGAGCGACCCGCGCGTCGTCGAGATCATGACCAGCGAGGCACCGCTGGCAATCAATGAGCTCGCTGAGTGGGGCTGCCCATTCGCGCGCACCGACGACGGCAAGCTTGACCAACGCTACTTCGGCGCCCACACGTTTCGGCGCACGTGCTACGCCGGGGACTACACCGGGCGAGCCGTCCTGTCTACCCTGGCCGAACAGGTGCAGAAGCTCGATATCCCGGTGATCGAAGACCAGTACGTCTCGCGCCTGCTCACCGCCGACAGCCAGTGCTTTGGTGCGCTTGCCTTCGATCTCCACACCGGGGATCGCACGGTCTTTGAGGCCGACGCAGTCGTCCTGTGCGGCGGCGGGCATACGCGCATCTGGCGTCGCAGCTCGTCGCGGCGCGACGAGAACTACGGCGAGGGCATGTGGCTGGCCTTCCAGGCCGGGGCGCGCCTGATGGACATGGAGCTCGTCCAGTTCCATCCCACCGGGATGCTGCTGCCGGAGGAGGCCGCCGGCACGCTGGTCACCGAGGCCGTGCGCGGCGAAGGCGGGCGACTGTACAACGCCGAAGGCGAGCGCTTCATGCAGCGCTACGACCCCCAGCGGATGGAGCTGAGCAGCCGCGACCGCATCGCCCTGGCCAACTACACCGAGATCCAGGAAGGCCGGGGCGGCCCCAACGGCGGCGTCTTCCTCGACGTGACCCACCTGGGCAAGGACGTGATCCTGGAAAAGCTGCCGCGGATGTACCGCCAGTTCGTGGAGTATCAGATGCTCGACATTGCCAAAGAGCCCATGGAGGTCGCGCCCACGGCGCACTACTCGATGGGCGGGATCGTGGTCGATCCGCCGACCCACGCCACCGACGTTGGCGGACTGTACGCCGCCGGCGAATGCACGGCGGGACTGCACGGTGCCAACCGGCTGGGTGGCAACTCGCTGGTGGAGACTCTGGTGTTCGGTCGGCGCGCCGGTGAGGCAGCGGCGCGATCTTCGCTGGAGCGCGAATCGCGGCTTCGCTCCAAACAAGTCACCGACGAGGCACACGCCGACCTCGACAGGCTGATCGACAACGGTACCGAGCTCAGCCGGGCCCTGCAGCGCGCGGTCCGCAACATCATGTGGGAGCACTGCGGCGTGGTGCGCGAAGCCAGCGACATGGAGCGGGCACTCGGCATGCTGGACGAGGTCCGCTCAGCGCTGCCGAGCGTCGACGTGCGCCCCAGCGAAGAGGGATGGGGCGACCTGGCCCACGTCCTCGACGTCCAGGCCATGCTGGGCACCGCCGAAGCCACCCTGCGGGGGGCGATCGCGCGCGAAGAGAGCCGTGGTGCGCACAACCGTTCGGACTTCCCGGAGCTGGATCCGGCGATGGAGGTCAATTTCATCGTCGGGCGCGGCAGTGACGCCCGGATGGCGCTGGAACCCGCACCCGTTCCGGCGGTCTCCGTGGAGCTCCGATCGTGGCTCGCGCGAGCGGGGAATATCGACCCCGCGGGGCGGCTTCTAGAATGACGCGCTCGCGTAGGTAGATAGAGCGGTCCGAAGTTACCGGACTTCGTCGAACCCGCCGACCGAGCCGGTCTAGACTCACTGCCAATGTCCTCCGGCCGCGCCCTTTTCACGCGCTTTCCCGGTAATCCGATCATTCGTGCAGCCGACCTTCCCTACGACGCGAACGCGGTCTTCAACCCGGGCGCAGCCGAGGTCAACGGTGAGACCGTCCTTCTCCTTCGCGTGGAGGACCTCCGCGGCATCAGCCACCTCACCGTTGCCCGCAGCCGGGACGGGGTCAGCGACTGGCGAATCAACAGTGAGCCGAGCTTGCGCTCCGCCCCGGTGCGGTACCCGGAGGAGGTGTGGGGCATCGAGGATCCGCGGCTGACGTGGCTTGAGGAGATGCAGGCCTGGGTGATCGCCTACACCGCCTACAGCCGGCGCGGCCCGCTCGTCTCCTTTGCACGCACGGCCGACTTCCGATCCTTCCGGAGGTTTGGCGCGGCGCTTCTGCCGGAGGACAAGGACGCCGCCCTGTTTCCGCGGCGATTCGGCGGCCGATGGGCGGTCATCCACCGTCCGACGCCGGTGCACGGGAACGCGAGCATGTGGATCTCCTATTCGCCCGACCTACGCCACTGGGGCGATTTCAGCCTGCTCCTCGAGCCACGCGAGGGCGCGTGGTGGGACTCGGCCAAGATCGGGCTGGGACCCCCGCCGCTGGAGACCCCCGAGGGCTGGTTGGTCATGTACCACGGTAGTCATCTCACGGCCAGCGGCGCCCTGTACCGGACTGGGCTCGCCCTGCTCGATCTCGAGGACCCCAGGACCGTCCTGCGACGCAGCGACGAATGGGTGATCGGGCCGACTGAGCCCTATGAGCGGGTCGGCGACGTGGGCGGCGTCGTCTTCCCGTGCGGCTGGGTGCTGCATCGGGCGACCAACGAGCTCCGCGTGTACTACGGCGCAGCCGATACGTCCGTCGCGCTCGCCACCGCGCGCCTGGACGATGTGCTCGAGTACCTGCGCAGCTCCCCCCGGCCGACGCCGCAGAGGCGCCGGGTGCGCCTCTAGCGGGCGACCTTCACGGCCGCCTGCAGGCCACGCAGGCTAGCGGGTGCCTGCCGAACCTCGCGGATCCGTTCCACGGCCAGCAGCCACGCGAGCGTCGACTCGGCGCCGCAGTTCGCGTTCACCCCATACGGACCCAGCCCGTCGTGGCAGGCTCCGGCCTGCGGGACGGCCAACGCCAGCCCGAGATGATTCTCGCCGAGGAACCACGCGTAGGCGCGCTCCATGTCGTCCAGCCAGCGGGCATCACCGGTCACGATCAGGGCAGCGCGAGCGGCCTCCAGCAGCGACGTCGCTTCGATCGGCTGCTGGTCGAAGGACGCCGGGCGCCCACCACGGGGCCACCAGCCGCGGTTCCCGATGGGGACCAGGTGTCCGTCGGCGTCCGTCTGCGCGGCGAGCAGCCAGTCCAGCAGGCGGGCGCCGAGCTCGACCCAGCGGTCCTGGTTCAGCAAGTCGCCGGCGCTGAGGAGCGCCTGCGGCAGGGTCCCGTTGTCGTAGGTCACCGTCGCCTCTGGCCATGGCCAATCGGCAGTTGCAGGCGGGATGGATGCCGCCAGCGTTGTGGTGAGGCTCGCGAGCGATTGCCGCAGCGCTGGGCTCCCCGCAGAACGCAGGGCGGCCGCGCAGCCTAGGATCGCGTAGCAGCGTGGCCGGAGGTGAGCGAAGGCCAGCGCAGCCGGCAGGGCGGTGGTGAAGAGCTTCGACGCCAGGCGACGCGCCACATGGTCGTCGGAGCGGGCCAGGAACTCCCCGAGCGCCTGCAACGCGCGGCCGTGGCAGTCCTCGGAGCCGATCCGTTCAAGCCACACACCATCGGCACTCCGGAGGTTCCGGAAGCGTCCCGCCGCTGGGTCATAGGCGTCATCCAGAAAGCGCAGCGATCGGTGAATCGAGGCCGTCACCGCTGGCCCTGGAGCCTGCTCCGCGTGGAGCAGATCCACCACCAGGGCACGCGCCACGTCATCGGTGCAGGTGCCGTGGCGCGGATCGGCAGTTTCGCCAATCGCATGCTGCCAGATCCCGCGCCCGGTCCCCAGGCGGGAAAGATGATGCCGTTCGATCCGCGGGAGGACCCGCGCCGGCAGAGTCTTGGCGGTGACGCGACCGTCAGACCGGGCGGCCTCTGGCCCGATCATCTGGACCGGTCGCAGCGCATGGCGCGCTTCGCCGGCCACCTGGGAGAAGATTGCCCGGTAGCCGTCGCCGACGGCGTCCCAACTCATGTCGGCGGCCAGCGCGCGTGCGCGGTTCCCGATTTTCTGCCGCTCAACGGGATGGGTGAGGAGCGCGAACAGCCGGTCGGCGAGCGCCTCGACGTCGTCGAATGGAAACAGGACCCCGCGGCCGTCGGCGAGGAGCTCCCGCGCGTACTCGTAGGGTGTCGAGATGCACGCTCGACCGGCGGCCACGGCATATGCCAGCGTCCCCGAGGCAGCCTGCTCGGCGTTCCCGTACGGGGTGACGAAGAGGTCCGCGGCCTGCAGCCAGGCCACCAGCTCGTTGTCATCGACGTAGCGATCCACGAACAGGAGGTGACGCTCGAGGCCGAGCGCCTGCGCCCGCGCAGCGAGGGCAGCGCGATAGCGTTCCCCGTTTCGGAGCCGCACCTCTGGGTGCGTGGCACCGACGATCGCGAATCGAGTCTGTGGGACACGATCGCGGATTCTGGCGAGGGCATCGATCACCAATTCGAGGCGCTTGGCTGGACCAAGCAGGCCGAACGAAAGGATGAGAGGCCCTTCTGGCAAGCCGAGGCGGGCCCGTGCCTCGGCTGGGTCGACTATCTCGATCTGCGGTACGCCGTGGGGAATGACCTGCAATGCATCGGACGGGGCCTCGTATTCGGTGCTGAGCAGGTGCCGCGCACGTTCGCTCATTACCACGACACGCGCCGATCGCCGCACCAGCTCGACGAGGATGGCGCGCTGGAGCGGTGTGGGATGGGGGCGGACCGTGTGCAGGGTGGTGACGAGGGGCACCCGCAACGCCGCCGCGAGCCCGAGGACGTGACGGCCGGATGGGCCACCGAATATGCCGTACTCGTGCTGGAGCGAGACGACCTCGGTACCAGCGACGGCCAGGTGGGCGGCGGCGGCGACATACGCCTCGGCGTCGGAGCGCTTCAGGCGGAAGGTGACCTCGGGCGGATACCGGGGCGGGTCCCGGCGGCCGCGGTCTACCGCGACCACCAGCGGTGTGCGCGCGCCCGGCGGTGTGAGATCTACCAGTGCGTCGCGCAGGTCACGCGTGAAGGTGGCGATCCCGCAACGCCGAGGCGGATAGGTCCCTACCAAGGCCAGGGCCGGAAGGTCCTGCCACGTCGCGGTCATCCTCACCTCCCGGCGCGGGCACAGCAGGTGTCGCGGATGGAGCGACGCCATGCCCGGCCCTGATGGCTGCGACGACCACGTGCATCAGCAGAGATCGTGGACCTGAGCAGCGGGGTCCGGATCTGCGAACACGCGTCGCGGCTGCACGTGCTCATGGAGCTGCGCAACTTGAGCGGGCCCCGTCGCGGGGCCTCGTGGTAGCACCCGATGGTATCGCCGGCGGTGGCCGCGGGTCAAATCGCCGCATTCGCGGCGAGCCGGCGTTCAGGTCGCAGCCGGGGCGTCAAACCGAACAGACGATCGCGCCTCCGATTCGTGAGCGGGGCAACTTCGTGCTCAGAAGACTGGAGCCGAAGGTGGGATTCGAACCCACGACCGACGGTTTACGAAACCGTTGCTCTACCCCTGAGCTACTTCGGCCCGATCGCCGGCCGATTTTAGCGCCTCTCCCTTTGCGCTCCCCAACCTGACCGAGGGCGGCGCCCAGCCGTGGAGCAGCTCGTCGTGGTAGCGCGGCCCGCGCTCCAGCGAACGGGGAATGGGGGCCATCCGCGCCTTTCCGCGCTGGACCAGGGCGAAGTACGGGCACAGGTCGGTGAGCGGGCACAGGCCGCAGATGGGGCGCGGGGCGCGGCACACCTCCCGCCCGTGGCGTATGAGCAGCACGTGCCCGGCGTACATGGCCTCGGGCGGCACCACTTCCTCCAGCAGGTCGTGGGCCCGGGTCAGGTCGGTCTTGGGCGGGAGCAGGCCCAGCCGGGAGGCGACTCGATAGACGTGGGTGTCGACCGGCAGCGCGGGCCGGCCGAACGCGAACAGGAGCACGATCGATGCCGTCTTGCGCCCAATCCCGGGCAGGCCCACCAGCCACTCGCGGGCCCGCTCGAGCGGCCACTCCCGCAGGTACCCGAGGTCCCAGGTCCCGTTCGTGGCGTCGTGGACCTCGGCCAGAACGAGCTGGATGCGGCGGGACTTGGTTGGGGCCAGCCCGCCGGGCCGGATGACGTCTGCCAGTTCGTCGGTCGGCGCAGCCAGCACGGCGTCCCACGACGGGTAGGCAGCCCGCAGGGCCACGAAGGCGCGGTGCGAATTCGTGTCGGCCGTGTTCTGGGCCAGCACGGTCAGGACCAGCTCCGCGACGGGGTCCAGCCGCGGACCGGACCAGACCGGCATTCCGTATCGGTCAGCCAGGCGTTCCAGGATGGGACGGATGCGCGCGCGCCGCACGCGGCGCAGCGCGGCCAGCCGGCGGCGGTTGACCCGCGATCGCACCCTGCGAGGTCGTGCGGCGTCCGTCACGCGGCTCCCAGCCTCGCGGTCTCGCGGGCATACCCGGCCCAGGCCCCGGCTCCGAGTCGCGAGGCCTGGCCCAGGTCGACGATCCGACCCCGACCATCCTGCCGCGTGGCCCACGCGTCCGCGTGGTCGGGTGAGCAGAGCAGCACGGTTGGGGTGCAGAACTCGGCCCTCAAGTCCGTTCCGCCGGCGGCCAACCACAGGCGCTGGGGTGGCTCGGCCTCGGCCCCGATCGGTACCCGGAGCGTGAATGCGGTGCGCCGCACGATCTCGTCGACGTCTCGCACGTTAGCCTCGGCTCCCCAATCCCTGACCGATGTCGATGCTGCGCGCCAACCGGGCAGCCGCATTGGCCAGCAGGCGTTCGGTGTCGGCCATGGCGATTTCCAGGCCGAGTGGTCGATCGATGATGGGCTGCACCACGGCGAACGCCCCCGACTCCTCGACGATCTCGGCGCCTGGGCCCAGGCCGCCGCACAGCAGGACGACCGGGGCATTGCCGGCATGATGGGCCACCCCCAGCGCCGCCTTGCCGGCCAGGGTCTGCTCGTCGGCCCGCCCCTCCCCGGTGATGACCAGGTCCGCCCCCTCGCAGGCCGCCGCCAGGCCCACCAGGTCGGCCACGACCTCCACGCCGGAGCGCAGCTCGGCGGAGGTGAAGCCCAGCAGCCCGGCCGTTGTCCCGCCGGCCGCGCCGGCGCCTCGGACCTCCGCCACGTCGCGACCCGTCGCTCGTCGGATCTCGGCTCCCCAGCGCACCAGGGCCTCGTCCAGCTCGGCGACGGCGTCGGGGTCCGCGCCCTTCTGCGGCCCGTAGCTCGCGGCTGCGCCGTTCGGCCCGGTCAGGGGGTTGGTGACGTCGGAAGCGATCAGGATCTCGACCTCGGCCAGCCGCGGATCGAGCCCGTCGGCGTCGACGTGGTCCAACGTCGCCAGGGCCGCGCCGCCGTCCGGCACCTGGCCCCCGCGGGCGTCGAGCAGCCGGAGCCCCATCTCGACCAGCAGCCCCGCCCCGCCATCGGTGGTGGCCGATCCGCCAAGGCCAACCACGATCCGTCCCGTGCCGGCATCCAGCGCCGCCGCGATGAGCCGTCCCGACCCCCGGGTCGTGGCCAACCGAGCACTGGTCGACGTCCGCTCCGCCAAGGCCAGCCGCGCCAGCCCGCTGGCCGCCGCCATCTCCACGAACCCCGTTGCACCGCCGTCGAGCGCCAGCCAGTCCGCGCTGATCGGCCGGCCCAGGGGATCGGTCGTCATCACCGTGTTCCGGGTGGCCGCGCTTCCCCGAGCTGCGGCGATCGCGGCCAGGGTCCCCTCGCCCCCGTCCGCCATCGGGATCTTCACCACCACATCGTCGGGCCGCGCCGAGGCCCAGCCGCGGGCCATGGCCTCGGCGACCGCCACCGAGTCCAGCGCACCCCCGAACGAGTCGGGAGCCACGACCACGCGCAGCGGCGGGCTCATCGGGAAAGCTCCTTGCGCCTCGCGAGGTAGGCGGGGATCGTGTTCATCGGCGGTCGAATCTCGTCCCCCACCTCGCGGACCTCCAGGCTGAATTTGTCACCTTCCTGGCGGATCTGCTTCATCCGCTCGCCCATGTCGGTCAGCAGCTCAATCCGCTGACGCTCCTCCAGCTTGGTGATCCCGGCCTTGAGGATGACAAAGGCCATCCGCGACAGGTCCAGCAGCGACTGGTTGCGATGGATGCGGCGCTCGAGGTCGACCTGCCCGATGCCGGACAGGCCGACGCGGTCCAGGATGTCGATGAGCAGCCCGATCTCGACCGCGTAGCCGGTGAAGAACGGCACCGACTCGAGGAGCGCGCGACGCCCCGCGTACTCCCCGGCCAGGGGTTGGATGATGCCGGACAGCTCGGGGAAGAACAGGTTGATGAGCGGGCGAGCGGTCAGCTCTGTCACCCGTCCGCCCTCGTCGGGCTGGCGCCGCCCGCCAGCCGTCAGGGGCCGTTGGTAGAAGGCCTTCACGTAGTGGATCCGCGACTCGCGCAGGAGCGGGCCCAGCAGGCCGTACACGAAGCGAGGCTGGATGTTGCGGATGTCGGTGTCGACCCAGACCACGATGTCCCCGCGCAGCTCGTACAGGCTCTTCCACAGCGCTTCGCCCTTGCCGACGTGGCTCCCCAGCTCCGGGAGGATGGTGTCGTGCTGGCGGACGGGTGCCCCCAGCTCGCGGGCGATCTCCACCGTTCGGTCGGTGGAGGCCGAGTCGATGACGAGCAGCTCGTCCACCAACGGCACGCGGTCCATGAGCGCATCGCGAATGCGACGGATGACCAGCCCGATGGTCTTCTCTTCGTTCAGGGTCGGTAGTCCCACGCTGATGGTCAGGCCCTGGCGCTCCTTGAGGTCCACCAGGCGCTTGAGGTCGCGAAATTCGCTGGTGTCGAACGTGTTCTCGGCAAACCAGCGGTCGACCACGCTCGGCAGGCTGCGGGTCTGCTCGATGGCGGCGTCCGCGGCGGGCAGGCTTCCGGTCTCGGCCCGGAGATGTTCGAAGGTGACTGCGGTGAACGGTTGTCGGGTCTTGACCACCATCACGGTTGGCTTGGCGCGGCTGGCGACTGTCTCCGCCAGCCGCCCGAACAGGCGCCGGCCCGATCCGGCTCCGGTCGGCTGGGCAGAGGCCCCGACCACAACCAGGTCGTGGTTCGCGGCCTCTTGCAGGATGGCGCCCCGAACGGTCGGCGCCTCCACCAGCAGCTGGCGGACCTTGACCCCTCGGGTATTACGCCTGACCAGGCGGCCAAGCGCCGCCCGCTCGTCCTCGAGCGCGGCCGAGCCACCCTCGGGCGGGACCACGTGCAGAACGACCAGCTCAGCGCCGAAGCCGCGCGCCAGGTCGGTGGCCAGCGAGAGCGCCAGCTCGGCATTCGGACCTCCCCGAACCGGGACCAGGATGGAGCGGACGGTTCCCAGTGCGCGCTGCTTGACCACGGCGATATCGCATGGGGCCTCACGGACGACCTGGTCAATGGTGGTCGAGAAGACCGCGTGCCGCAGGCCGGTCGGTTGGGGGCCGCCCCAGCCGAAGACCACCAGGTCGGCCCCGATCTCGGCCACCGCCTCCACGATCCCCTCCGACGCCTGGCGGCCGATGCGGACCGCGGTATGGACCTCGACCGACGCGTCGTCCCGGAAGTCAGGCACCCGCTGGAGCAGGCGGCGGGCCTGGCGCGCGCGGCTGGCGCCCTCCGCCAGCGACACGCCCTCGGGGACCTCGACGATGCCCAGCGCGGTGATCTCGGTGGGCCGCCGGTGGGCGAGGTGGGAACCGATGCGGATCAGGTCGCGCGCGGTGCGCGGGTTGGCCAGCGGCATGAGGACCCGATACGGACCACGCCGGCGGGCCATCAGCCCGGCCCCCCGACCTTTCCCCCGGCCGACTGCGCCTGCCAGGCGCGGACCAGCCAGGGCTTGAGGTCCTCGAACTCGCGGGCCTGGCTCTCGACCAGCCGTTCGGCCTGCTCATCGGTCATCTCACGAGCCTCATTGAAGAAGCCCGCGGTACGCCCGAAGTACAGCCCGGTCAGGCCCGCCAGCAGCGCGTCGCGGTCGATGCCCGGCCGTTGAAAGGCGAGCAACGCGTCGTAGAGGCAGCGGATCCAGAGCTCCGAGGGGAAGGTGAAGGCCGCAGGGTCCTCGGCAGGCAGCGCCAGCACCCGTTCCAGCTGCTCCCCGGCCAGGGTCCGCTTCCACACCTGGCGCTGGGCCAGGCGCGCGGTCTCGAACGCGTCCACGAGCTTGGCCTGGTTGACCGTTATCGCCTCTGGCAGCACCACCCGCTCGAAGCCGTACTCGGGAACCGGCTGCGAGCCGCGGACCGGGAGCCACGCCTCGGACATCGAGCCAGCCAGCCGGAACAGGGTGCCGACCACCTGCCGGAACATGGGTCCCAGGTCAGAGGCGGGATCCTTGGGGTCGTGGATCTTGGCCCCCAGCCTGGTCTGGCACACCGCAAACCCGGCGGCCAGGGCGTGGTGAGTCATCCAGACGTCGATCCCGAACTTCGCCGTGGCCTCGTCCCAGTCGTCGAGTTCCAGCAGGGCGTTGACCAGGTCGCGGCTGAAGGCGAACTCGCCCCCGATCGGCTGGCGCATCCGCCGCCCATACAGGGTCCGCGTCAGGGGGTAGGCGATCTGGTTGGTGATGGTCCCGTCGAACTTGTGGCGCGCGTACAGAGGGGCCACGTAGTCGTAGCCGCCCTTCAGGATCGGACCCGCCAGCAGCTCTATCCACTCGGGCACGATGCTCCGCAGGTCGGAGTCGACCAGCACCAGGGCCTCGACCTTCAGCTCGCGGGCGACCTCCAGCAGCGCCCGGACGGCGGACCCCTTGCCGCTCGGCCCGCGGTAGGTGACCGCGACCCGTCGCAGCCGATGCGGCGGCCGGACCAGGATCATCTTTTCGAGGTAGGCGGGGCTCTCCGTGCTGACCGCCACCCGTGGCGTGTCGTCGGGCGATCCCCCGTCGGCGTTGACCAGGACCGGCTTCAACTCCGGGAAGTACTGGACCATGCCGGCCATGGCGGCCCGGACGACGTAACCGATGGTGTCGGCGTTGCCGAAGCTGGGGATCCCGACCATGAGGTCCGCCTGGCCGACCCCCCGCACTGCGGACCGACCGCGCGCATCGAGGGCGGAGGCGACGCTCACCGGGTGATCTCGCGCTTCTTGCGTCCCTTCCAGAACAGGCCGGTCACGCCGGGGTGCCGGTCTGGGTCGATGGTGATGATGATCCAGTCCTCGTTCGACGTCCCGGGCCGGTAGCGCGAGTTGGCGTGCTTGGCCACCGCGCGGCTGAATCCGTTCTCCTGCCAGGCGTGGAACCACGACCGGAGTGGCATCTTGATCGAGGGCGTGACCCGCAGCCGAACACTCTCGCTGACCACCCCCGACAGGAGGCGGCGGCGCTCCTGGTACGGGTGCTCACCCAAGAACTGCCCGTCCAGCTCGATGAGGTCGACGACCACGAATGCGCGCCGCTTCTCCAGCTGCGCGGGATCGGGTCCGTCCTCGGGCAGATCGCCGGCCTCGTCGGCCAGCGCTTCGGACCAGCGTTCGGCCGCCGATCCGCGACCCAGGAACGGCTGTGCGGTCCAGATCCCGTCCAGCACCGCCTGGTCGGCGTCGACCGAGGTCCGCAGCACCTCGGCCAGGTCGCCGTAGAACTCGTCGACGGCGTGTCCGCCGGCATCGGTCAGGCGAATTTCGCCGTCCGCGACGCGAGCCAGCAGCCGTTCCCCGATCCAGTACGGCTCGAACGACCAATGCGGACTGTTGATTCCGACGCTCGCCTCGGTGGCGAGCTGGGGGCGGATCGGCTCGTCGCCCAAGGGCTGATCGGTCATCGGTACAGGCCCAGCTCCCCCTCTTCGACCTCCATGCCCACCTCGGACCGGATGGCCTGCCACGCGTCGAGATCCCACTCGGCGACGAACGTGATGGCCGTGCCGGCACGCCCCATTCGCGCCGTGCGACCCACCCGGTGGACGTAGGTGTCCGCGTCCTCGGGGATGTCGTAGCTCAGGACGTACGGCAGGTCGGTGATGTCCAGCCCGCGGCTGGCGACATTGGTGGCCACCAGGAACTGGATCTCCCCCGCCTTGAAAGCGGCCAGCGTCTTCTCCCGCTCCCGCTGGGACAGGCCGCCATGGAGGGCGGCCGCGTTCCTGCCCCGCCGCTTGAGCGAGGCGCTCAGCCGATCCACGCCGATCTGGGTATGGCGGAAGATGAGGAGCCGATCGAACCCGAACCCATCGGCCAGCTCAATCAGGGCCGCCACTTTGTCCTGCTCGGCCACGAAGTAGACCATCTGGCGGACCGTTTCGACCAACTTCAGCTCGGGACGGACCGCGATGTGGTCCGCGTCGCGGCGCATGAACCGATCGCAGATGCGGAGGATGGCGTACGGCATGGTGGCGCTGAACAGCGCCGTCTGGCGTTGGCGCGGGCAGCGGGCCAGGATCGTCTCCACGTCCACGATGAAGCCCATGTCCAACATCCGGTCGGCCTCGTCGAGGATCACGGTCCGCACCGATTCCAGGCGCAGCTCCCCTCGACGGATGAGGTCGAGAACGCGCCCCGGGGTGCCGATCACGACTTGCGCTCCGCGCTGGAGGGCGGTGATCTGGCGGTCCATGGCCGCTCCGCCGTAGATGGCCACCGTCTTGACGTTCCGGAAGCGCCCGATGCGGGCGATCTCGGCGGTGACCTGCTGGCACAGCTCCCGGGTGGGGGTCAGGATCAGGGCCTGGACCGATTTCGAGCCGGGGTCCACGTGCTCGACGATGGGGATCCCGAACGCGGCCGTCTTGCCCGTCCCGGTCTGGGCCTGACCGATGAGATCGTGGCCCGCCCGGAGGGGCGGAATAGCCCGGGCCTGGACCTCGGTGGGCGTGACGTAGCCCATCTGCTCCAGGGCGCGGGCGATGGTGACCGGGACCTCGATGTCCCCGAACCGATACCCGGCCGCAGCGGCCATCACGGCCGCAGTCAGCGCGGAGAGGGGTTCGGCAGTCGGTTCGGCGGTGGGCTGGCGGCCGTCGGTGTGCGGCGGCGGGACCGGCGCGCGGCGACGCGTTCGGCGACGGGGCGTGGTCGGGGTTGGCGGCAAGCAGTGGCTCCGGCAGGTTGTTGATCGGTTGCTCGGATCGTAGCACGGGCGCTTCCCGCGCCTTGACGGCGGCCCATTACGCGTTGATACTGCGTCTCAGGTATGACTCCCCTCCTGGTCGCCATGTCGGCCACCGCTGTCCTGTCTGCCCTGGGCGGCGGGGTGATGGCGTTGCGGCTCGTCCGGCAGGTGGGCTACGTCATCGCGGTCGGGGCCGGGATCCGGATCGGAGCCGCGTTCTTCGACCTGCTACCCGAATCGGTGGAGTTGATGGCCGGTGCCACGAACTTGGCCATGTTATTCGCGGCGGTGGGCTTCCTCGCCTTCTACGTGATCGAGAAGGTGACGCTCCTGCACGTCGGCCACGAAACGGCGACCGAGCTCGACCACGACGACGCGGCCCACCGTCACGTGGGGCTCATCGGGGCCGGCGCGATGTCGGTCCACAGCCTTCTCGACGGGGTGGCCATGGCGGCCGCATTCCAGGCCAGCCCGGAGCTCGGCCTCGTCGTCAGCCTGGTCGTCGTCATCCATCGGTTCAGCGACGGGATCGGCATCGTGAGCCTGCTGCTCGCCAGCCGCGTACCGCAATCATCGACCATGCGCTGGGTCTTCGTCGTGAGCCTGGCACCGGTGCTCGGGGCTGCGGTGACCGCGATCATCCCGATCCCTGATCCGATTCTGGGGGCCCTGCTGGCCACCTTCGCGGGCTTCTTCCTGTACGTCGGCGCTGCCGAGCTCTTACCCGAAGCTCACCGCAATGAAGGCTCGCGCTGGGTGATCGTGGCCACGCTGGTCGGCGTGGCGGCGATCATGGCCATGACCTGGGGGCTGGAAGCGCAACTGTGAGCGCAGCGACCGCGCGCCGGCTTCGGCTGGCAGGCCAACGCGTCACCACCCAACGGCTGGCCGTGGCCGCAGCACTGTCCTCTGCGCGCCACCAGGTCACAGCCCAGGAGCTATGGGAGCGGATGCGCCCCCGTCACCGCAACCTGGGCCGCGCGACCGTGTTCCGGACCCTGGAAGCGCTGACCGAGGCCGGCCTGGCCCGACGGCTGGAGCGCGACGGCCACATTTACGCCTACGTCGCCTGCCGCCCGGCCCATCACCACCACCTGGCGTGCCGCGTCTGCGGCACGGTGGAGGAGGTCGGGGAGGAGCTGGTGGCCGAGATCAGCCGGCGCGCGCGACGCGAGCTGGGGTTCGAGATCGAGGACGCGAGGATGGACTTCTACGGCGTGTGCCGCCGATGCGCCGCCGAGGCGGCCGAGGCTCAGGCGGCGGCCGATGCATCCGCGGCCGCTGAGGTGGCCGAGACGGCTCCGCCTAGTAGCTGACCCGGGTCGAAACCCGCTCGACGGAAGCGGTCGGTCCGGCGTCCGCGGCCGCCACACCATCCGACGACTGGCCCGCACCTCCCCGCCCGTGATGGCGCGGGGCGCGCGGCTTGCGCTTGGCATAGCCGGTCGGATGGGACAGCTTCCAGGCCCAGGCATCGGCCAGCATCTGCTCCAGCGACGACTCCCGCGGCTGCCAGCCCAGGTCGCGGCGAGCCCGACGGGATGAGGCCACCAGCCGTGGCGGGTCGCCGAGCCGGCGCTTGACGACGCGGGCCGGGATCGCGCGGCCGGTCACCTTGCGGGCGGCCTCGATCACCTCGCGGACCGAGAACCCGGCCGCCGAGCCCAGGTTGTAGACCTCGAACGAGGGCTCCGCCTCGCCGGTTGCTTCCAGGGCCAGGAGGTGGGCCGTAGCCAGGTCGCGGACGTGGATGAAGTCGCGGATGCATGTCCCATCGGGTGTGTTGTAGTCCTGGCCGAAGATCCGCACGTCGGGCAACTCGCCAGCGGCCACCTTGAGCACCAGCGGGATGAGGTGGGTCTCGGGGTCGTGGTCCTCGCCGTTGCGCTCGGTGGCGCCGGCGCAGTTGAAGTAGCGCAGGCTGATGGCGCGGAAGCCATGGCAGGCGGCGTACCAGCGCATGGCGCCCTCGAAGGCCAGCTTCGTCTCGCCGTAGGGGTTGATCGGCTCGGTCCGGTCCGCCTCGGCGATTGGCACCCGCTTGGGCTCGCCATAGACCGCGGCCGTGGACGAGAACACGATCCGGTTCACGCGTCGCTCACGCAGGGCCTCGAGCAGCTTGACGCCGTTCGCCACGTTCTCGCGGTAATACAGCTCCGGCTTCTCCATCGACTCGCTGACCAGCGAGCGCGCGGCGCAATGAAGGACCGCCTGAATCCGATGCTCGCGCAGAACGCGCTCGACCCGGTTCTGGTCGCTCAGGCTGCCCACCACCAGGCGCACGTCGCGGATCACCGCATCGCGGTGCCCGAACTTCAGGTTGTCGTAAACGGTGACGTCGTGACCGGCGTCAATGAAGGTCTCGACGCTGGTCGAGCCCACGAAGCCGGCACCACCGACGACCAGGATCCGCACGCGGCCAACCTAGCTGACAGACCGATGGACGGGCAGGGCAGCCCGTCGGGTACTGACGCTCATGCGGGGAAGGGCTCCTCCGATGGGTCCGGGTCGCCGATTGTAGCAGCGGGCTAGGCCGATTCCGAAGCGCCAGGTCCGGTGTTGTGGTGCTTCGACGCACCACCCTGGCCGGCCGTCGCCGCCTCGCGGGCCAACCGCAATAGCGGCTCCCGGTTGTTGAGCGCGGGGTCGTCCAGGACGGCCTGCAGCAATTCGTCGAGGATCCGCCCGATTTCCGGGCCAGGCGCCATGCCAAGCTCCGCGATGAGATCATCCCCATCCACCGCCAGCTCGCGGACCGAAAGGACCGCGGCTCCCCGGAGTGCGGCCAGGCGCCGCTCCAGCTCGTCGGCGGCGCGGTCACGCAGCTCCGGTCCGACCGACGCGGCGGTATCGGCGCGGCGCAACGCCAGCAGATCGTCCAGCGGCTGGCCGGCGCCGATGCGGCGCAGGAAGCGGCGCACGGCGGCATCGGACCAGTCGGACGTGTAGTGGATGAGGTGGTGACGCACCAGGTGGCTGACGCGATCGATCTCGGTGCGGGGGAAGGCCAGCTCCCGCAAGCGGCGCTCGACGAGCTGAGCGCCGACCGACTCGTGGCCGATGAAGTGGCCGTCGGCAGCGGTGGGCGCCTTGCCCACGTCGTGGAGCAATCCGGCCAGGCGGAGCACCGGGTCCGCGGCCGGCAGCGCATCCACGGCCCTCAGGGAGTGATCCAGGGCGTCGCCACCCAGGACCTTGCCCTGCTCCACGCCCCGCAGGGCCGCCAGCTCGGGAAGCACCACGCCCAGCAGCCCCAGCCGCTCCATCAGGGAGAACCCGCGTGACGGCTCCTCCGCGGCCAGGAGCCGGAGCAGTTCGTCGCGCACCCGCTCCCCGGAGAGCTGCTCCGCGGCCGGGGCCAGCCGCGTCGCGGCGGCCTCCGTGGCGGGGTCCAGGGTTAAGCCCAGGGTGGTGGCGAAACGCACGGCCCGCAGGAGGCGCAGCGCGTCCTCGGTGAATCGCTGCTCCGCGTCCCCCACCGCGCGCAGGGCGCCGGCCGCCAGGTCCGCCTGCCCGCCGTACGGGTCGACCACGTGGCCGCGCCCCGCGGCCAGGTCATCGGGCACCCAGGCCATGGCGTTGATCGTGAAGTCGCGTCGTTCCAAGTCGTCCTCGAGCCGCGTCCCCCACCGCACCTCCGACGGGTGGCGCGCGTCGCGGTACCCGGCTTCGGTGCGGTAGGTCGTCACCTCCACCGCCATCGGTCCGGATCGGACGGTTACGGTCCCGTACGGATTGACCCAGGTGGAGTCCGGGAACAGCGCGGCCACCACGTCCGGAGGAGCGGACGTGGCCACGTCCCAGTCGCCGGGCTCGACCCCGCGGACCAGGTCGCGCACGCAGCCCCCGACCAGCGCGGCCTCGTGACCGGCGGCAGCCAGGTCACCCAGGACGGCGGTGACCGGGGCGGGGAGCCTCAGTTCCGTGGCTTGGGCTCGTCCAGGAACAGGAACGTCCGCCAAGCGTCGTTCCGCTCATCGGTCAGATAGGAGCCATACAGGTAGCGCGCGTCGGCGCGCGGGGCGCGCGGCTCGCGGCGCAGGGCCATCCGCGACTCGGCCAGAGTCTTGGAACCCTTGCGATGATTGCAGCGCCGGCAGGCGGCGACCAGGTTTTCCCACTCGTGGCGGCCGCCGCGGTGGCGTGGTACGACGTGGTCGATCGTCAGGTCGTGGGTGGCGGTGCCGCAGTACTGGCAGCTATGGCGGTCCCGGGCGAACACCTCGCGCCGCGAGAGCTTGACCCGGGGCTGGGGCCGGCGGACGAGATACACCAGGCGAATGACCGATGGCGCGTCGAAGGCGCGGCTGACGGTGTGGATCACCTGGTGGTTGCGGGCGATCAGCTCCGCCTTCTCGGCGCCGAGCAGCCGGAAGGCGCGCCTGATGTCGCAGACGTTGAGGGCTTCGTAATTCTGGTTGAGAACCAGGACTGGTGCGTTGAGCAATCCGAGCCTCCGTGCGCGCGATGATAGCGGAGCCGCCAACGAGGCCCGGCAACCAGGCCCACCGATCGGATCCTCGAGGGGCCGCGAGTACAATGCGGGCCTGATGACGACCACCGAGCCAACCACCCACGACCTCACCCAAACCTCGACCTGGGCGACCAAGGTCGGGCTGGCGCGCATGCTCGCCGGCGGGGTGATCATGGACGTCGTGACCGCCGATCACGCCCGGATTGCTGAGGAAGCGGGCGCGGTGGCGGTGATGGCCCTCGAGCGCGTCCCATCCGACATCCGCAAGCACGGTGGGGTGGCCCGCATGAGCGACCCCAAGCTGATCGAGGACATCAAGCGGGCGGTCACCATCCCGGTCATGGCCAAGTGCCGGATCGGCCACTTCGTCGAAGCCCAGATCCTCCAGGCCCTGGAGGTCGACTACATCGACGAGTCGGAGGTCCTGACTCCGGCCGACGAGGCGCACCACATCGACAAGCACCGCTTTGACGTGCCGTTCGTGTGCGGCTGCCGCGACCTGGGCGAGGCCCTGCGCCGGATCGGCGAGGGCGCGGCCATGATCCGGACCAAGGGCGAGGCGGGCACCGGCAACGTGGTCGAGGCCGTGCGCCACATGCGCGCCGTACGGTCCGGCATCGCGCAGCTGCGCACCATGCGTTCGGACGAGCTCTTCGCTACCGCCAAGGAGCTGCGCGCCCCGCTGGAGGTCGTCCGGCAGGTGGCCGAGCTGGGCGAGCTGCCGGTCCCCAACTTCTCGGCCGGCGGCGTCGCCACCCCTGCCGACGCGGCCCTCATGCGCCAGCTCGGCGCGGAGGCCGTGTTCGTAGGCAGCGGGATCTTCAAGGCCGAGCATCCGGAGAAGGTCGCGCGGGCCATCGTCAAGGCCACCACCCACTACGACAACGCGGAGATCCTGGCCGAGGTCAGCGCGGGGCTGGGTGAGCCGATGCGTGGCCTGGAGCTGGCCGAGATCCCTGCCGAGGAGCGGCTGGCCACCCGGGGTTGGTAGGCACAGAGCGCCGGCCACGGGTCGGCATCCTGGCGCTGCAGGGGGACGTTCGCGAGCACGCCGCCGCGCTGCGCGAGGTGGGCGCGGAGCCAGTGGAGGTCCGCCTTCCACGCGACCTGGCCGGCGTGGAGGCCCTCATCCTGCCCGGCGGGGAGAGCACCACCATGCGGCGCCTGATCGACGCCTACGGCCTGGCCGAGCCGATCCTCAGCCTGGCGGCCTCGGGTGCGCCGATGTGGGGCACCTGTGCGGGCATGATCCTGCTCGCCCGCCGAATCACCGATGGCGATGAGCCGATCCTGCCGCTGCTCGATATCGAGGTCCGGCGCAACGCCTACGGGCGCCAGCTGGACTCGTTCGAGGCCGACCTGGCCGTCCCGGCCCTGGGGGACGAGCTGCTCCACGCGGTCTTCATTCGCGCGCCGGTGGTGACCGATGTGGGACCGGGGGTCGAGGTCCTGGCCACCGATCCGATGGGGCGCACGGTGGCCGTGCGCCAGGGCCGCCTGCTGGCCACCGCGTTCCATCCCGAGCTGACCGGGGATCGGCGCTTCCACCGCGCGCTGGTAGACCTCATCGGGGTCGAGACGCGAGCATGAACAGCGTGGCCAACGATGCCGGCGAGGTGCGTGCCGCGCGCCTGACCGACCGCCAGGCCCTGGCCGAGCTGTCGGGACAGGTCCATGCCGCGTCGGACGCGTATCGGCGCAGCCTGGGCGTACCCGCCCCAGCGGGGAGTCCCGGCATCCAGCTGTCCACCCTCATCCCGTCGTGGATCCCACTGCGCCCGCCATCGGTCCACCTGGTGGCCGAATCGGACGGGGCGCTGATCGGCTCATGCCGGGCCATCACTGAGCCGCACCGTGACGACTGGGTGATCATCGAGCTCGACGCCGCCGACGGGCCGATGGCCGGCGAGGTGCGCTGGGCCCTCCTCGAGGCCCTCATCGCAGAGGGGGCCAAGCGCGACGTTGCGCGCTATCACGTGGCCTGCGCGGACGTGCCCGAGAACCTCCAGCTGTTCGGGACGGCAGGCTTCATGGCATACGCCCAAGAGGAGATCCTGTACCGCCCGGCCGAGGAGCCGGGGAGCACCGGGCGGAGCTGGCTGCGCCGCGGCTTCCGGAATCGGCTGCCCAGGCGGGGAGCCGTCGCCGCGGACATCAACCTCCAGCCCGCCGGGGCGCCCGACGCCTGGCACCTGTTCGACTTGTGGAGCCACTGCACCCCGCCCGCCGTCGCGAGGGTGGAGGACTACCGCGCCGCGGACTGGGAGTCGGCGGGCCACGAGGCCATCGTCCCGCGCTCCAGCCTGAACCCCATCCTCCACTTCTCCGCCGTCAGTGCCTGGCTTGCGCCACTCGACCAGCGGGCCGGGGGATTCGCCCAGCACGGGGCGAGCCGGGTGGGACCGCACTACCTGCGCTTCCTGGTCCGCGACGGAACCGACGGGGCCGCCATGCTCAGCGCTGTCCTGGGACGCCTGCCCGCGGACGCGCTCGCCGCCGGGATCCTGGCTCCGGTGCGAACATACGAGTCGGCGGGACTACAGGCAGCCGCGGACGCAGGCTTCGCACCGGTGGGACGAGTCACCCTGCTGGTACGCGAGGTGAGGGCCACGGCACGCCAACCGGCGATGGTGCCGGCGGTCAATTGAGCAGGCAACCGAGCGCGGAGGAACGCGTGGCGAAACTCGAAACCACCGACGACCTCGAGGCCCTGTTGGGGGCGCTGCCCCCGGAGGTCATCGAGCGCGTCCGCGGCTTGGGGTCGCGGGCCGACCTGTTGGAGGTCGTCCTGGACCTGGGCCGCCGGCCGGAGGCCCGCTTCACGCATAGTGAGGAGCTCCTCCTGGAGCGTGAGGTCACCGAGGCCGACATCGGCTGGGTGGTGGACCGCATCGGCGCCTTCGGTGACGACAACCGGGCCGGCATCGAGCGCACCCTGCATCGGATCAGCGCCATCCGGAATCGGTCCGGCAAGGTGGTGGGCCTGACCTGCCGCATCGGGCGGGCCGTGTTCGGAACCATCGACATCATCCGCGACATCGTGGAGTCGGGGCAGAGCCTGCTGATCCTGGGCCGGCCGGGGATCGGCAAGACGACCATGCTGCGCGAGGTGGCTCGCGTCCTGGCCGACGACCTGGGCAAGCGGGTGGTGGTGGTCGACACCTCCAACGAGATCGCCGGCGACGGGGACATCCCGCATCCGGGGATCGGTGACGCGCGGCGGATGCAGGTCCGGACCCCCACCGAGCAGCACGCGGTGATGATCGAGGCGGTCGAGAATCACATGCCCGAGGTCATCGTCATCGACGAGATTGGGACCGAGTTGGAGGCGGTCGCGGCCCGGACCATCGCCGAGCGGGGTGTCCAGCTGGTGGGCACCGCCCACGGCAACACGCTGGACAACCTCATGCTCAACCCGACCCTGTCCGACCTCATCGGTGGGATCCAGACCGTGACCCTGGGCGACGAGGAGGCCCGGCGGCGCGGGACCCAGAAGAGCGTCCTGGAGCGCAAGGCGCCGCCGACGTTCGACGTGGTGGTCGAGATCGTGGAGCGGGACCGGGTCATCGTCCACCGCAGCGTGGCAGAGACGATAGACGCCATCCTGCGCGGCCACATGGTGCCGCCCGAGTCGCGCTGGCGGGACGAGGCAGGCGAGGTGCGCGCCGCGACCAAGTATGACTACCGGATCCAGGAGGCAGCCTCCAACAGCTCGATGTTCGTGACGCCCGAGCCGGGCGGACACGGTACGTTCAGCCGGCGCACCGGCTTGTCTGGGCTCCAGCCGCTCCCCGGGGGGCGGGGTCAGGGGTCGATCGAGGAGGCGATGCTCGCATCGGACGTTTCCTCGGACGTGGCCCAGGCCACGACCGCCCGCGAGCGCGAAACGCGTGTGGCGAGCATGCGGCCCATGGCCGTGTTCCCGTATGGCGTCAGCCGCAAGCGCCTGGAGCAGGCGGTCCGCGAGCTGGGCGTGCCTGTGACCGTGGCCCGCGACCTTGAGGAATCGGATGCGGTCATCACCCTGCGGACGTACTACCGCCGCAAGCCACCGGCCCTGCGCGACGCGGAGGCGGGCGGTACCCCGCTGTTCGTGCTGAAGACGAATACGCTGCTCCAGATGGAGTCCATGCTCGCCAACCTGTACGAGCTGGAGGCCAATCCCCAGGAGGCCGCCCTGCGCGAGACCGCAGAGGCCATCGGCCTGGTGCAGGAGAGCGGCCGATCGATGGAGCTGGCGCCCCAGAACGCTTACGTGCGGCGCCTTCAGCACCAGATGGCCGAGCAGCACAACCTCATGAGCCGCTCGCGGGGCAGCGAGCCGAACCGCCGGGTTCAGCTCCTTCCCGAAGAGGGGCGCGCCTGGCGCTAGGTTTGTTCATCACCCTGGAGGGCCCCGAAGGCAGCGGCAAGAGCACCGCCGCCCGCCACCTGGCCGAATGGCTGCGCACCCGCGGCGTGCCGACGACCCTGACCGCCGAACCGGGCGGAACTCCGGTGGGCGAGGAGATCCGGCGACTGCTTCTCCACATCCGAACGCTCTCCGACGACCTCGATCCCAAGGCCGATGCGCTCCTGTTCGCCGCCGGTCGCGCCCAGCATGTCGAGCGCCGCATCCTCCCCGCCCTGCAGCGGGGCGAGTGGGTCGTCTGCGCCCGCTACCTCGACTCGTCCATGGCCTACCAGGGAGGCGGCTACGGCCTCGACATGGACGCCCTGCGCGACCTCCAGGCGTTCGCCACCGGCGGGTTGAAGCCGGACCTCACCATCCTTTTGGACGTGCCGGTCGAGATCGGCCTCGGGCGCAAGCGGCGCGACCGTTGGAACCGGTTCGAAGACACGGAGAGCGCTGCCTTCTTCGAGCGCGTGCGACGCACATACCTTGATCTGGCCGCGGCCGAACCTGGTCGGTACCGGGTCCTGGACGCCTCCGGATCGGTCGAAGAAACCGACGCAGCCATCCGCGAGCTGGTGGCGCCGCTCCTGCATCGGTAGGGCATACTGCGGCCGATGAAGCTGGTCACCGCCGTCGTTCACAGCGAGGACGCCGGAGCCCTCGTCGACGCCCTGCTCGAAAAGGAGTACCGCGCCACCCGGCTGAACTCGTCGGGCGGGTTCCTCAAGCAGGGCAACGCGACCATCCTGATCGGGTGCGAGGACGACCAGGTGGACGCCGTCTTGGCCCTCATCAGCGCCAACTGCCACGCCCGCAAGCAGTTCGTGAACCCCATGCCCCCGATCATGGAGCCGGGCGAGTTCTACATGCCCTACCCGGTCGAGGTCGAGGTCGGCGGGGCCACCGTCTTCGTCCTTCCCGTCGAGCGCTTCGAGCGCTTGTAGAGACCGATAGTGATGCGCGCAAATTCGCGCGCCTGGGTGGACGAGCTGGAGTTCGGGGCGCCGGACGTGCTGGCCGTCTGGCGGCTCATCGATCCTGCCGATTTCAGCAAGGATTATTCGGCGATCCGCGCCGAGCTGAGTCGCCGGGCGGGAACGGGAAGCGCCCCTCGTGTGTTGGCCGAGCAGGAGGCAATCGCCGACGCTCTCGAGGCGGTCCTGGCCGAGATGCCGGAGGAGCTCCTCCTAGCGCCTGGAGGCGAGGACGACTGGAACGTGGCCCAGGCCTTCGCGCACGCCACGGGGTCGCGGCGCTACCTGGCCGCGGCGGCCGCCTTCGCAGCTCGTGGCGAGTGGCCCGATCCCCCGCCCGTAGTCACGCCGGGCATCCCCGGCCCGGCCGATGCCGACCGCGAGACGTTGCTCATGCTGTTGAACAAGAGCCGTCGCTCCATGGCCCTGTCGGCCGCGGCCATCGCCGGCCACGAGACCGATCCATGCCCCCTCGACCATCCGCTGATCGGCACCCGGCTGCTTTGCGGGGAATGGCTCCTGTTCTGCGGAGTCCACGACCTCATGCACCTCGAGCAGCTCCACGACCTGCTGGACCGCGCCTCGGGATGAGCGGCGACCAGCGCCCCGCGCCGCTGGTCCTGATGGGCGCCCCCGCCGCCGACGAGGCACCGTTTGGCTCGTACGCAGCGGGGCTGGCCACCGGCCGGCACTTGCTGGCCGCGGAGCTCAGCCAGCGGCTGGCCCGCCAGGGCGCCGCCGTGCAGCTGATCCCGCCGGCGGTGGAGGCCGGGCCGTTTCACTGGGGAAGTTGGTACTCGCGCGCTGCCCGAGCTGCGTTGGACGAGGCCGGCGACCGAGTAGACGCATTGGGTTGGGTCGGCGCCGGGGCGCTGGCCATGCTCGGGGATGAGGCGTTGGACGCGCTGCTGAGCCCGATCGCCGGAGAGGTGGTCACCAACAACCGTTTCAGCTCCGATGCGTTCGTTGTGGCCGGCGACCTGAGTGCCGCGCTGGGAGTTTTGGCCGGACTGGGAGCCGATAACGGCGCCCCGCGAGCCCTGGAAGCGGCCGGTTTCACGGTCCGCGACCTCTCTGACGCGCCTTGGACCCGATTCGACGTCGACACGCCGCTCGATCTCGCCCTGCTGCGCTTGGCGACGCGCATCGCCGGCACGCGGACGCTGGATCCGGCGATTGTCGCGTTCCTCGAGGGCGCGCAACTGCCCGGCAGCCGATCACTGGAGATCCCGCGCCTCGAGGATCTGCTGGCGGTCCTCAGGAACCGGAATGCGGAGCTGGTTGTGGCCGGCCGCGTTCCGTCCAGCGCTTTCGCCTACCTCGAGGAGCAGGCCGCCTGCCGGGTGCGCCTTTTCGTGGAGGAGCGTGGGATGCGAGCGGCACCCGGCCACCGTCCACGATCCTTACTCGCGGATTGGGTGACGGAACACGGGGGCGCCTCGCTTATGGAGCACCTGGCGACCCTCGGCGATGCGGTCATCATCGATACACGGGTCGTGATGGCGTCCCTTGCCGGCTCATCGGACACCGCCGCTTGGCCATCGCCAGAAGAGCGTTATGCCTCCGACTTCGGCGACCCTTCGCCTATAGCCACTCCGTGGCTCCGCGACCTCACCACGGCGGCGGCGTCCGCATCGGTCCCGTTCCTACTCGGCGCCCACACTCTGGTCAGCGACGGCCTCCGCATCCTCACAGACGCCGCCTGGCTTGGCAGGTAGCCGAGTTCGTCGTCGGAAGGCTCTCCTGATAGACTCTGATCAGGAGATTTGATCCGCATTGCGGGCCGTAGCGGCCCGCTCGAGCGAGCACAACGACGATGGACCAGACCGGGCTGCTCTACGTCCTGGGATTCGGCTTCGCCGCCACGACGTTCGTGTTCGGCACGATTCTGTTCTCGTGGCTGATCACGCATCGGCGCAAAGAGGCCCAGAAGGGGCTGCCCTACGAGTGCGGGATCGACACCATCGGTGACACCTGGTCCCGCTTCGGGCTGGCGTTCTACCTGTACGCCCTGCTGTTCGTGGCCTTCGACGTGGAGATCATCTTCATCTACCTCTGGGCGATCGTGATTCGCGACCTCACGCTCACCGGCATGATCCTGATGGGGATCTTCCTGGTGGTCCTGATGTACGGCGAGTTCTACGCCTGGAAGAAGGGTGACCTGAAATGGCGATAACAACCGCTCCCCGAGCTGACGAGCCGATCGTCATCCCCGACGCGGCCGGCGACGATCCGCTGCTGGGCGAGTTCGGGATGGAGAACCACCCCCAGGGTGGGTTCCATGGCCTGCTGGAGGTCATCCCCACCCGGGCCGATTACATCCTGGACCTGATCCGGGCCAACTCGCTGTGGCCGCTCCTGTCCGGCCTGTCGTGCTGCGCCATCGAGATGATGAGCACCGCCACCAGCGTCAACGACATCGACCGATTCGGGATGTTCCCGTTCCGCGCCTCGCCGCGCCAGGCTGACGTCCTGATCGTGGCCGGCACCCTGACCACCAAGATGGCCGGTCCGCTGGTGCGCCTGTGGCAGCAGATGCCGGAGCCCAAGTGGTGCGTCGCCATGGGCACCTGCACCACCTCCGGCGGACGCTTCAAGCGCAGCTACAGCGTCGTCCAGGGCGTGGACCGGGTCATGCCGGTCGACGTCTACGTGCCGGGTTGCCCGCCGCGCCCCGAAGGCCTGATCTACGGGCTGATGAAGCTCCAGGAACTGGTCAAGCAACGCCGCGGCCAGTGGGCCACCTATGCCGACCGGGGTCCGGACCTCCGATCCTGGGAAGGAGACGTGCGCTGAGCGCACCGGCCGCGGCGGGCCCGCTGGTCCGGCTGCTGGGCGACCGGCTCGCCGACGCGGCGAGCGAACTGTGGACCGACGAGGACACGGTCGAGATCCAGGTTCCCCGCGACAAGATCGTCGATTCGCTCCGCACCCTGCGCGACGACGCGGACTTCGGCTTCTTCTTCCTGGCCGATGCGGCCGCGGTCGACTACGGGGTCGGCAACTGGTTCGAGGTCGTCTACCACCTGTACTCGGACCGCCACCCCACCTGGCTGCGGGTCCGGGTCAAGGTTGACCGCGAGAATCCGGTGACGCCCAGCATCACCTCGCTGTGGGAAGGGGCGATGTTCCACGAGCGCGAGATGTACGACATGATGGGCATCGTCTTCGAGGGCAACCGCGACCTGCGGCGGATCTACATGTCGCCGGACTACCGGTCCTTCCCGCAGCGCAAGGACTTCCTGCTCCCCGATGACGCCGCCGATTCCGCCGCCGCCGGCAACCGCCCGCTGGAGCGGCCCGAGACCTGGGACCTGAGCAAGCTGGCGGACGCCGCCGCGCACCGCGACGAGCCGGGAGGCCCGGTGTGACGACCACCAAGCCGCCGCAAGCTGAGGACGCGGAGGAGCCACGCTCCGACGAGCCGCGCATCCCCGACCCGCTGGTATTGGACGCCATGGCCACCGGCGCGCCGCGCCAGGAGTTCTTCGGCTTCGACATCGTCCCGCCCCCCGACCGGCCGCCCCAGACCGAGCGCGAGCAGGAGGTCTACACCCTCGGCGACGGCGAAATGCTCGTCAACATGGGCCCCCAGCACCCCTCCACCCACGGCGTGATGCGCCTGGTGGTCAAGGTCCGCGGCGAGGTGGTCATCGACATCGACCCTGTGCTCGGCTACCTGCACCGAGGGATCGAGAAGCTGTGCGAAGAGGCCACCTACACCACGGTCCTGACCTACGTGGACCCCATGGACTACATGTCGGCCATGCACAACGAGCACGCGCCGGCGATCGCGTTCGAGAAGCTGTACGGGATCCAGGCACCGCGCCGGGCGGAGTACATCCGGGCCCTGGTGGTCGAGCTGAACCGGGTGTTCAGCCACGGCCTGATGATGGGCTTCCTGGCGCTCGACATCGGCGGCCTGACTCCCATCCTGTACGGCTTCATCAACCGCGACGAGGTGGTCGAGATGCTGGCCGCCATCTCCGGCCAGCGGATGCTGTTCAACTTCTTCCGAGTGGGCGGCGTGAACTTCGACACCAATGACGAGTTCATGTCGCGCCTCGGCCGATGGCGGGCCAACGTCCTGGACAACGTCGAGATGAACGAGAAGATCCTGACCGATAACGAGATCTTCCGGGCTCGGACCAGGGGGATGGGCACCCTGAGCGGCAAGGAAGCGATAGCTCTGGGGGTCAGCGGACCCAATCTGCGGGCCAGCGGGGTGCCGTTCGACGTCCGCAAGGCCCACCCGTACTGCATCTACAACGAGCTCGAGTTCGACGTCATCACCCACACCGAGGGCGACACCTATGCCCGCTACATGCAGCGCATCGCGGAGCTGAAGCAGTCCATCCACCTTATCGACCAGATCGTGGACAAGATGCCCCACGGCCCGGTCCAGGCCCAGGTGCCGGGGATCATCCGCCCTCGCCCCGGACGCGCCTATGCGGCCATCGAGTCGCCCCGTGGGCTGTACAGCGTGTACGCCATCAGCGACGGCGGCCCGAACCCGTATCGGTTCCGCATGCGCGACCCGAGCTTCATCAGCCTGCAGGTCATGCCCAAGCTCATGCCCGGGCACCTCATCGCCGACACCATGGCGATCATGGCCAGCCTGGATCCGATCATGGGCGGCGTGGACAAGTAGGGGGCCGAAATGGATCCGGCGACCATCGAAACCCTGCTCGGCGTCGGCCGTTTCGTGGCGGCAACGACCCTGCTGCTGCTGCTGACCGTGCCGACCGCGTTCATCGTGGGCCAGCTGGAGCTGAAGATCATCGCCCTCATGCAGCTCCGCTACGGCCCCAACCGGGTCGGCCCGCGCGGGATGTTCCAGAGCGCGATCCACGGCTTCAAGATCCTGGCCAAGGAGGACCAGACGCCGGATCGAGCCGACGTCCCGGTCTTCACCCTGGCGCCGTGGATGGTGTTCATGGCGGCCGCCATGAGCATGCTGGTCATCCCGTTCGCCCCGGGCCTTGTGGCCTTCGACTCCGACATCGGCGTCATCTACTTCTTCGCCATCATCGGTCTGTCGGTGGTCGGGATGCTGGTCGCCGGTTGGGCCAGCTACAACAAGTACGCGCTGCTGGGCGGGCTGCGGAGTGCGGCCCAAATGGTCAGCTACGAGATCCCGTTGACCCTGTCCATCGTGGGCGTGGTGGTCCTGACCGGGACGTTGTCGTTCACCCACATCGTCGAATGGCAGCTGGAGCACGGCTGGGCGGTCATCTGGCAGCTGGTCGGCTTCCCGATCTTCTTCATCGCCGCCGCCGCGGAGATCAACCGCACCCCGTTCGACATGGTGGAGGCCGATTCGGAGATCGTGGCCGGCCCGTTCACCGAGTACTCGGGCATGCGATTCGGTTTCTTCTATTTTGCGGAGTACGTCGCACTTTTCATCATGTGCGGCATCCTGGTCACCCTCTTCTTCGGCGGGTGGCTGGCGCCGTGGCCCTTCCCGGCCCAGCTGGACGGCTTCGCCGGCACCGTCTACGGCCTGGTCTGGTTCTTCCTGAAGACGTACATCTTCGTGTTCATCGCGATCTGGGTGCGGGCTACCCTGCCCCGCGTGCGAGTCGACCAGCTCATGGGCATGGCCTGGAAGGCGCTCCTCCCGCTGGCGCTCATCAATCTGTTCGTGACCGCCGCGGTGGTCCTGATCTTCAAGCTGTGATGGCCTGACACATGGCGATCCCCGGCTCCGGCCTGCTCACCGGCATGGGCGTCACCCTGCGCAACCTCTTCCGCCCCAAGGTGACGCAGCAGTACCCCGAGGTGCGCCCCGCCATGGCGGAGCGTTGGCGGGGTCGGCTGGACCTGATCTACGACCCGTTCGGGGAGCACAAGTGCGAGGTCTGCTTCCAGTGCGCCATGGTGTGCCCGGTGGAAGCCATTGACATGAGCGGCTTCGACTCGCAGGGCAACAAGATCCGATACGGGCTGCCCGAGATCTACGACGAGCGCCGGGACCCCAACGCCTTCCGACGGGCCGGCCTTCCATCCAGACCGATGCGCAACGCGGCGCGCTGGGAGGAAGCGGTAGATGACGCCTGGGTCGACCAGGTCGTAGATGGATTTGGCGGGCGTCCGGAGTCGCTGGTGGCCATCTTCGTCGCGGTCCAGACCCGATACGGGTACCTGCCCGAGCCCGCGTTGCGCCGGATCAGCGACAGGATGACGATCCACTGGGCCCAGGTCTTCGGGGCTGCCGGGCTGGGCGGCTTCCGGCTGCTGCCGACCGAGGGGCACCTGGTCACGGTGTGCGACTGCGCCGCGTGCCGCTTCGCCGGAGGCGACAAGCTCCTGGCGGCCCTGGAGGAGGAGCTGGGGGTACGGGCCGGGGAGACGACCGATGACGGCGCATTCACCCTGGAGACCGATGCGAGCGTGGGAGCGGGCGCGATTGCGCCGGCGGTGCGGATCGACACCCTGGTATACGGGCCGCTCAACGTCGACGAGGCACGCCACCTGATCTACGCCCGGCGGGCGGAGAAGTCCCGCGCCGAGAAGCTCGGCGCCGGGGCGAGCGCCTGATGGCGGCCGGCCTCTCCCCGCAGATCCGGATCCTCCCCGGCGGGGAGCACCGCCTGCTGGCCGGGATCGGGAAGCTGGACCCCGAGTCGCTGGCTGCGTACCGCAAGGCCGGTGGCTACCGCGGCCTGACCCGCGCCATCACCAAGCTCTCCCCCGACGAGGTCATCACCGAGATCTTCGCGTCCCGCCTCCGCGGCCGAGGGGGCGCTGGGTTCCCGGTGGCCGACAAGTGGCGCGCCACCCGTTCCGCCCCCGGTGAGCGGAAGATCGCGGTCGCCAACCTGATGGGCGCCGACCCGACATCGCTGGGGGATCGGGCGCTGGCCGAGGGCAACCCCCACCTCGTCCTGGAGGGGCTGCTCATCGCCGCCGCCGCGGTGGGGGCCTCGGAGGCCATTCTGGCCGTGCGGCGCGACTGGACCGCGGGCATCGAGCGCCTCCGCAAGGCGGCGGCGGATGCCGAGGCCGCCCACCTGGCGGGCTACCTCATCCTGGGCACCGACGTATCGGTCCAGGTGTCGGTGTGGGAAGGCTCCGGCGCCTACGTGGCGGGGGAGGAGACGGCCCTCATCCACGCCCTCCAGGGCGACCGCGGCATGCCGCTCATCCGCCCCCCGTATCCTGCCGCGCGCGGGCTGTGGGGCGTCCCGACGCTGGTCCACAACGGCGAGACCCTGGCCCACGTGGCCTGGATCCTGGGCCACTCGGCAGGCGACTTTGCCAAGGTCGGGCCCGAGGAGGCGCCGGGCACCAAGCTGGTCACCATCGCCGGCGCGGTGCGCAACCCGGGTCTGGCGGAGGTCGCGATGGGCACCGTGGTCGCCGACATCGTCAAGCTGGCCGGCGGGTCGACCGGGACCGTGAAAGCCGCGTTCGTGGGTGGACCGGGTGCCGGCGCGCTGGCTGCCAACGAACTGTCTGACACGGGCTACGAATACGGCGCGCTGGGCGCCGCCGGCGCTCACATCGGTTCGGGATCGGTCCTGGTCACCGACGCCGCCACCTGCATGGTGGCCACCGCCCGCTTCCTGCTGGACTACTCCGCGCGCGAGGCATGCGGAAAGGCCGTCCCGTGCCGGATCGGTCCGTTGCGGCTGGTTGAGATCCTGGACCGCATCCTGGCCGCCACCCCGCGCCCCAACGACCTGGTCCTGCTGCGCGAGCTGTCGGCCAAGATCGCCGACACCGCCCTGTGCCGCCTCGAATCGCTCGCCCCCAAACCCATGCTCACCACCCTGGATCGCTTCGAGGACGAGTACCGCGCCCACGCCGAGCGGGGCGTTTGCCTGGCGGGCTCGTGCAAGACGGACCCGGTCTCCCCGTTGCTGGCGCCGCTGGCGTCATAGGATTGGACCGATGACCTTCGCAGGCAACGGCAACGGGAAAGGCAACAGCAGCATGGTGGGGCCCTTCGAGGACTACGCCCCCATCTGGCCGGTGGTGCCCGGCACGCGCAAGATTACGGTCACGATCAATGGCCGCCAGGTCCAGGCCGAGGAGGGCCAGACCATCCTCCAGGCCTGTCGGGTGCTTGGGCTCGAGATCCCCACCCTGTGCTACGAGCCCAAGCTGTCCCCGTACGGTGCCTGCCGGATCTGCGTGGTCGAGGTGGACGGCCAGGACAACACGCCCATCTCGTGCGGGACCGACCTCGCCGAGGGGATGGTCATAACCACCCACTCGGAGCGGGTCATCGAGAACCGCCGCCTGGTGCTGGAGCTGATCTTCTCGGACCACGACGCGTACTGCCTGCCGCCCTGCCAGTTCAAGTGCCCCACCCGGGTCGACATCCCCGGCTACCTGAAAGCCAACGCGGAGGGCAACTGGGAAGAGGCGACCCGCATCCTGAAGCGCTCGCTCCCCTTCCCGGCCATCCTGGGTCGGGTGTGCCCCGCCCCCTGCGAGACCCACTGCCGGCGCGAAGAGGTGGACACCGCCATCGCCATCCGCGACTCGCATCGGTACTGCGCCGACCGGGTCCTGGAGGTGGACGCGCCGGCCCCGCTGCCGTGGCCCAAGGAATCGGACACCGGGCGCCGGGTGGCGATCGTCGGTTCAGGGCCCGCCGGCATGACGGTGGCCTACTACCTCCAGCTGCGCGGGCATCACTGCGACGTGTTCGAGGCCGATCCCGAGCAGGGGGGAATGCTCCGCTACGGGATTCCCGAGTACCGCCTGCCCAACGGCTGGATGGACCGCGAGCTGAACCACGTCTGGGAGCTGGGCGCCACCTTCAAGCCGAACATGCGCCTGGGCCGCGACTTCCACCTGGCCGATCTGGTGGAGCAGGGCTACGACGCCATCTTCGTGGGCATCGGCTGCTACAAGCCCAACGAGATGGGGATTCCCGGCGAGGACGCCGACGGGACCGTCAACGCGCTGGAGAACCTGTACAACAGCACCCGCGGCATCCCGGTTCCCGCCCTGAAGGGGGCCAGCGTGGTGGTCATCGGCGGCGGCTTCACGGCCATCGACTGCACCCGGACCTCCCTCCGCCAGGGCGCAGCCGAGGTCAACCTGGTGTACCGCCGTGACCTGAAGGACATGCCAGCGCAGGACGAGGTCCACGAGGCCGCCGAGGAAGGCGCCAAGGTCACCTTCCAGGCCGCGCCGGTCCGCATCGTGACCGATGCCAAGGGCAAGGTGACCGGGGTCGAGTTCCAGAAGATGCACCTGGGCGAGGCCGATGAGAAGGGCCGGCGCCGGCCGGAGCCCATGCCCGGCACCGAATTCATCATCGAGTGCGACACGGTCCTGGGTGCCATCGGCCAGGGGCCGGAGCTGGCGTGGATCGACTCCGAGCCCGATGAGATCCGCTCCGGGCTGGAGGTCAGCCGCCAGGGGCGTCTGGTGGCCGATGCGAACACGTTCCGCACAGGCATCCCCAAGATCTTCGCCGCCGGCGACGTGAACCTGGGGGCCACCACCGTGGTGGAGGCCATCGGCGACGGTCGGCGGGCGTCGTATGCCATGGACTACTGGCTCCGCGGCCACGACCTGGACGACCCGCAGGTGCGGCGCATGGTGTCCGAGCCGCAGCCCTCGTTCCTGACCATCGTGCCCTTCACCGACGACGTGAAGGAGCCCCAGGCGGTGATGGGCAAGCTGGGCGCTGAGGAACGGCGCACGAACTTCGAAGAGTACGAGCACGGCTACACCCACGACCAGGCCATGGGCGAGGCCGCCCGCTGCCTGCAGTGCACGTGCGAGGCGATTGGCCACTGCGACCTGCGCGAGGCGGCCATCGAGTACGAGACCACCCTGAACATGACGATCGACGAGCGGTCGATCCAGGACAACCCGTATGTCGGCATCAACCACGGCTACGGCCGGGACGAGACCCACTCGTTCATCCTGCGCGATTACTCGCGCTGCATCGATTGCGGCCGATGCGCCCAGGTGTGCAAGGACATCGTGGGCGCCGGGTGCTACGACTTCATCGGAAAGGGCTTCGACTCGCTGGTTACGACCGCCGATTACGTCTCGTTGAACGAAACGCCGTGCGTGTCATGCGGGCGGTGCGCGGAGACGTGCCCGGTGGGGGCGCTCATGCCGCGGCCGCGGATCCTGGAGACGTACCAGCTCGACGTGAGCCGCTGCATCTTCTGCGGCATCTGCGCCGACGCCTGCCCCTACGACGCGCTCCGCTGCGGCCCGGAGTTTGAGTTCAGCGAGTACCAGCGCGACCTGCCCATGCTCGACATCCTCGAGATGTCCGACCGGGAGCGCCCCACCCGCTAGATCCGAGCCCGGGCCGGCGCTGGGCGGTATCCTCGGGCGGAATGACCGATCTTCCCCAGCAGCCGATCGAGATGATCCTGCTCCGCCAGCTGTCGGAGCACCTGTCCATTCCGATGTGGGTCATCGACGGCGAGGGGGATCTCGTCTTTTTCAACGAGGCGGCCGAGCCGACCCTCGGCGTGCGGGCCGACGACGTTGACCAGATGCCGTTCGAGACCTGGACCACGTCCTTCCGGCCCCGGGATCTATCGGGCAATCCGCTGCCGCCCGAGGCGCTGCCCCCGATCATCGCGCTGCGAAAGGGGGAACCGGCCCATGCCACGATCGAGATCACGGGCGGGGATGGGGTCGCGCGCCGGATCGGCGTCACCGCCTTCCCGCTGACCGGCGGCCACGGCGACATCATGGGCTCGGTGACGATGTTCTGGGAGTCCCCCAAGGCGTGATCGTCCGTCTGTGGGGCACCCGCGGGTCGGTGGCGGCCGCCGGCCCCCAGACCGCGCGCTATGGCGGCAACACGGCCTGCGTGGAGGTGCGCGGCGACGATGGGACGCTGCTCGTCCTCGACGCGGGGACCGGCATCCAGCGCCTGGGCGCTGAGGTCGCGATGGAGGCGGGGCGGATCGACATCCTGCTGACCCACCTCCACATGGACCACATCCAGGGCCTGGGCTTCTTTGCCCCGATCTTTCGCCCCGGCTGCGAGATCCACATCTGGGGTCCGCCCTCGCCGACGCTCCATCTGCGCGCCCGCCTGACGCGCTACCTCTCCCCGCCCCTGTTCCCCATCCGCTTGCGCGACCTGCGTGCCAACTTCGACTTTCACGATGCTCCACAGGAGCCGTTCCGGATCGGTCCATTCACCATCCTGGCCGATGAGGTCATCCATCCCGGCGCGACCCTCGGCTTTCGGGTCAGCGAGAACGGCCGTTCCCTGGCCTACCTGAGCGACCACGAGCCGGCGCTCGGGACGGGGAACGGAGATGGCAACACATCCTGGGTGAGCGGGCTGCGCCTGGCGCGCGGGGCGGACGTGCTCATCCACGACGCCCAATACACGAACGAAGAGCGTGCCGAGCGGCTGGGCTGGGGCCACTCATCGGTCGGCGAGGCCATTGCCTTCGCGCGCCGCGCCCAGGTCGGCAAGCTGGTCCTGTTCCACCACGATCCGGCACGAACCGACGATCAGATGGACGTCCTGGCCATGGCGGCCGCGGACCTGGCCGCGTCCACCGCCAACGGCCTGCAGGTGACCGCCGGGCGCGAGGGCGATCAGCTCTTGCCGTAGAATCGGTCACGGCCTCTCGAGCGAGGCCGTGTGAGCGCTCGGTCTCGAACGGGAGCCTCGACTCTGGACATCTCGACCGTCCTCTTCGTGGTGCTCGCCGCCGGCGTCCTCGGCGGCGGCCTGGCGGCCGTCCTGCTGCGGAACGTGATCCATTCCGCGGTGGCCATGATGGTCTCTTTCGGAGCCCTGGCGGGCACGTACGCCCTGCTCGGCGCGCCCATCGTGGCCGCCGCCCAGGTCCTCATCTACCTGGGGGCCATCAGCGTCCTGATCCTGTTCGCGATCATGCTGACCCAGGCCGGCGACGCCAACCTGCCGGCACCTTTCCAGCGCCAGGCGCCGTTCGCGGCCCTGGTCGCCATCGGGATCGTGGCCCTCGTCGGTTGGGCCCTGCTCCAGACCGACTGGCCCAACCCCAGCGTGATCATCCCGGTCGAGCTCGACGCCCTGGCCGCCGCCCTCTTCAACGACTACGCGCTGCCGTTCGAGATCGTGGGCTTCCTGTTGCTGGCCGCCATCATCGGCGCCATCTACCTCGCCCGACGGCCCGAAGAAGACGAGCGGATGAACTGACCGATGGGCCTCAACGGCTACCTGTTCCTGTCACTCGCCCTGTTCGGGATCGGGGCCTTCGGCTTCCTGGCCCGACGCAACGCGATCATGATGCTGATCTGCATCGAGCTCATGTTGAACGCGGTCAACCTGGCCCTGGTGGCCTTCAACGCGTTCGATTATTACGCCACCGATGACGCGGGCGCCGTCTTCTCGCTGCTCGTGATGGCCGTCGCGGCAGCCGAGGCGACGGTCGGCCTGGCCCTGGTCATCGCGATCATCCGCACCCGTCAGACCGCCGAGGTCGACGACTACGCCGATCTGAAGGAGTAACGCGCTGGACCTGCAGTCGCTCGTCGCCCTGATCCCGGCCCTGCCGCTGGCCGGCTTCCTGTTCGCGGTGCTGGTTGGGCCGCGCTTCGACCGCATTCCGGAGCACGCCGAGCACGATGACGAGCACGGCGCCGGGGCCGGTCACGACACGGGCGGCGACGCGCACGCCTCCCACGCCGAGGCGGTCGACGAGTCCGGGTACCGCGGCGTCCCGACCGAGGAGGAGCAGCGCGAGACCTCGCCCCACCGGGGCCACGCCGACGACCTGGCCAACGCCAACGGGGCCGATGGGATCATCCCCGACGAGCTGAACGACGGGCGCGGGCAGCCCGGTCACGTGACGCCCGGCGGGCCGCGGCCGGTCTACCGCTCGTGGTGGGTCCCGGTCGCATTGGTGGCCGTGGCCTGGGCCGCGTCAATGGCCATCTTCGGCGCGGTCATCTTCGGAGGCGCCGAGTACCGGGTCACCGTCTACGAGTGGATCGTGTCGGGTGATTTCCGGATCGAGATCACGTTCTTCGTGGACGCGCTGACCGCGGTCCTGCTGCTGGTGGTCAGCACGGTGGGCCTGCTGGTCCACGTCTATTCCATCGGCTACATGGACGGCGACCGCAGCGTCTGGCGCTTCTTCGCCTACCTGAACCTGTTCATGTTCAGCATGCTGCTGCTGATCCTGGCCGACAACTTCCTGCTCCTGTACGTGGGCTGGGAGGCGGTCGGCCTGTGCTCGTACCTCCTCATCGGCTACTGGTACAAGAAGCCGTCCGCGGCAGGAGCCGCCAAGAAGGCGTTCATCGTCAACCGGGTCGGCGACTTCGGTTTCGGGCTGGGCGTGATCCTGATCTGGACCCTGCTCGGCACGCTGACGTTCGACGAGGTGTTCGCGGGGATCGGCGGCCTCGAGGGCTGGCAGATCACCCTCATCGCCCTGCTCCTGTTCGCAGGGGCAGTGGGCAAGAGCGCCCAGTTCCCGCTGCACGTCTGGCTCCCGGACGCGATGGAGGGCCCCACCCCGGTCAGCGCCCTCATCCACGCCGCGACCATGGTCAACGCCGGGGTGTACCTGGTCGCCCGCGCCAACCCGATCTTTGCCCACTCGCCGGAGGCAATGGGCGTGGTGGTCGCGATCGGGGTGTTCACCGCCGTCCTGGCGGCGGCCATTGCGGTCACCCAGAACGACATCAAGAAGGTGCTGGCCTACTCGACCGTCAGCCAGCTGGCGTACATGTTCTTCGGGCTGGGGATCGGGGCCTGGGCGGCGGCCATCTTCCACCTGCTGACCCACGGCTTCTTCAAGGGCCTGCTGTTCATGGCTTCCGGATCGGTCATCCACGGGGCCGGCGGGGAGCAGGACATGCGCTTCATGGGCGGCCTCCGGGAACGCATGCGCTGGACGTACGGGACCATGCTCGTGGGGGCCCTGGCGCTGGCCGGGATCCCGATCTTCGCGGGGTTCTTCAGCAAGGACGAGATCCTGTCGGAGGCCTTCGCCCGCGGCTACCCGATCTACTGGGCGGTGGGCATCGGGGTCGCGTTCCTGACCGCGTTCTACACCTTCCGGATGATCTTCATGACCTTCCACGGCTCGTGGCGCGGGCCGGCGGCCGCCTGGAAGCACGTCCACGAGAGCGCGCGGACGATGGTCGCGCCGCTCGTCATCCTGGCCGTCCCTACCGCGCTGGCCGGGCTCCTGCTGGGCATTCCGCCCGAGGGCGGCACGATCCATCTGTGGCTGGAGGAGGTCTTCGCCAGTGCTGAGGGGCTCGGGGCCGGTATCCAGCCCGGCTCGATCCTGGCGGAGGCCATGGAGCACGGGGAGGCGCACGGCTTCGAGCTGTTCGGCCTTGGCGGGCTGCTGCTGCTGGCCGGGGCGTCGGTCGGCCTGGCCGGCATCCTGCTCGCCCGGCGCTGGTACATCCAGGATCCCGAGGCGCCCGCGCGTTTTGTGGAGCGCTTCCCGTTCGGGCTGGGGCCGGGCATGTACCGGGCCAGCCTGAACAAGTACTACTTCGACGACCTGTACCAGCTCATCTTCGCTCGCGGCGGCGTGGTGCTTTCAAATGCCCTGTGGTGGTTCGACGTGAAGGTCATCGACGGGGCGGTGAACGGCGTCGGCTGGTTGGCCCAGCGCCTGGGCGGCGGGTTGCGCAGGTCCCAGACCGGGCGGGTCCAGAACTACGGATTGGGGATCGCGGCCGGGTTGGTCATCGTCCTGCTGGTCTATGCCACGGTGGTGCGCTGACATGAGCGGCCTGCCGGTGCTGTCGCTGATCGTCTTCACGCCGCTGCTCGGCGTGGCGGCCCTGCTGTTCGTGCCGGGCACCAACCATCGGCTCATCCGCTGGGTGGCCCTGCTGGCGGCCATGGGAAGCCTGGGCTTCAGCCTATTCCTGGTGGGCTACGACCCCGCCGGGGCGGAGTTCCAGTTCCGCGAGGACCTTCCCTGGATCAGCGCATTCGGGATCCGCTACCAGCTGGGGGTGGACGGCATGAGCGCAGTGCTGGTGCTGCTCACCACGGTCCTGAGCGTGGTCAGCATCCTGTACTCCTGGGGGCCGATCCAGATGCGGGTCAAGGAGTACTACGCCGCGATGCTGCTCCTGATGGCCGGCATGCTCGGCGTCTTCGTGGCGCTCGACCTGTTCGTGTTCTACGTTTTTTGGGAGCTGAGCCTGATCCCGATGTACCTGGTGATCGGGATCTGGGGTGGGCCGCAGCGCATTTACGCCACGCTGAAGTTCGTCATCTACACGCTGGTCGGCTCGCTCCTCATGCTGGTCGCCATCCTGGCCGTGGTCATCGCCAACGCCAACCTCCCGGGCGGGACGTTCACGTTCAGCTACGAGGCCCTGCGCGGCGTCCCCTTCCCCGATCTGCTCCAGGCTGGCGCATTCATCGCGTTCGGGCTGGCCTTTGCCATCAAGGTACCGATGTGGCCGTTCCACACCTGGCTGCCCGATGCTCACGTGGAGGCCCCGACCGCGGGCTCCATCATCCTGGCCGGGGTCCTGCTCAAGCTGGGCGGCTACGGGTTCCTGCGATTCAGCCTGCCGCTGCTGCCCGACGCGGCCCAGTCCTTCGCGCCGCTCATGATCGGCCTGGCCTTGATCGCCATCATGTATGGCGCGCTGGTGGCCATGGTCCAGCCCGATCTGAAGAAGCTGATCGCCTACTCGAGCGTGTCGCACATGGGCTTCGTGATGCTGGGGGCGTTCGTCTTCAACACCCAGGGCCTGCAGGGCGCGATCTTCCAGATGGTCAGCCACGGGATCACGACCGGCGCCCTGTTCCTCTTGGTGGGCGTCATCTATGAACGCACCCACGACCGGCTGATCAGCCACATGGGCGGTCTGAACGCCCGCCTGCCGGCCTACGCCGCCCTGTTCGGGCTGTTCACCTTCGCGAGCATCGGCTTACCAGGCTTGTCGGGGTTCGTGGGCGAGTTCCTGGTCATGCTCGGCGCTTTCCAGTACTCGGCCTGGGTGGGGGCCTGGGCCATGCTGGTCGTGATAGCCAGCGCGGTCTACATGCTGTGGATGTTCCAGCGCGCCTTCTTTGCCGTGCCGTCGGACTGGATGCGCCGGGCCTGGGGCGGCCTGCATGACCTGACCCGGGTCGAGTGGCTGTCGCTGGCCCCACTGGTGGTCCTGGTGGTGGCACTGGGGGTGTTCCCGGCCCCCGTCCTGGAGGCCACCGCCGGGCCGGTGCAGCGCATCCTCGACGCGGTCCAGGGCGCCGCGGGGCTCAACCTGGTCGCCTGGCCGTGGTGAGACCGGTATGAACGACCCCGCGGCGCTGTACGCGCTCCTGCCCGAGGTGGCCCTGGCCATCTCGGTCCTGGTGATCATCACCGTCGACCTGTTCCTTCCCCGGGAGCGCAAGTGGCTGCTGACCCCGCTGACCGTGGCCGGCCTGGCGGCCACCGCGCTGGCCATCGGCGCGGTCTGGACCACCCCGCCCAGCGGGGCGTTGGCGGGAGGGGTCTATACCGTGGACCGGCTGGCGCTGGTGCTGAAGCTGGCGGCGGTCGGTATCGGCGTGTTGACGACCCTGTTCGCGCCGGGCTACCTGGTCGTCCGCCGCCTGCCGTTGGGCGAGTTCAACGCCATCCTGCTGTTCTCGACCCTGGGCATCTTCGTCCTGGCCAGCAGCGCGGATCTCATCACCCTGTTCCTCGGCCTCGAGCTGATGGTCATGCCAGCCTACCTGCTGGCCGCCTTCCACAAGACCGATCGGTTCAGCAACGAGGGCGGGCTGAAGTACTTCCTGCTCGGGTCATTTGCGAGCGCCATCCTCCTGTTCGGCATCGCCTGGACCTACGGCCTGACCGGCTCGACCGTGTTCACCGAGATCGCCGAGGTGTTCTCGGGCGGCTTGATGAACGGGGCGGTGCTGGTGGCGATCGGCTTCCTGACCGTGGGGGCGACCTTCAAGGCGGCGGCGGTGCCGTTCCACTTCTGGACTCCGGACGCCTACCAGGGCGCCCCGACGCCCATCACCGGGTTCCTGTCAGTAGGCCCCAAGCTGGGGGCCTTTGCCCTGCTGCTGCGCCTCTTCGGGGAAGCGCTCGGCCCGTTGCGCACCGACTGGCTGGACGTGTTCGTCGTGCTGGCGGTGGTGACCATGACGTTTGGCAACGTGGTGGCCCTGACCCAGACCAACGTCAAGCGGATGCTGGCCTACTCCTCGATCGCCCATACCGGCTACATCCTGGCCGGGCTGGCGGCGTTTGCAGCAGCCACAGATCCAAAGGTTGCCACCGAGGCCATCGAGGCGGTCGTGTTCTACCTGGTCGGCTACTCGGTGATGAACATCGCGGCTTTCGCGGTGGTCGGCATGCTGCAGCGCGACGTGCGCCGATACGGCGGATTGGGCTCATTCGCGGGCCTGGCCGGGCGTCAGCCGGCCCTGGCCGCAGCCATGACCGTCCTGCTCCTGTCGCTGACGGGCATCCCGCCCACGGTCGGGTTCTTTGCCAAGCTGTACGTCCTGCTGACGTCGGTCGACGCGGGCCTGGCCTGGCTGGCGGTGGCCATCGCCCTGAATGCCGCCCTGGCCGCGTTCTACTACCTGCGGGTGGTGGTCTACATGTACATGCGTGACCCGGAGGCTGAGCCGGCGGATGTGGAGCGCTCCGGGGTCGGCCGCCTGGCGCTGGGACTCAGCGTGGCCGGCGTGCTCCTGCTCGGCATCTTCCCCGGCATCCTGCTCGGGTGGCTGCCGGCTTGACCACCCGCCGTCCCCGGGGGCTGGCCCTCCCGCTGACCCTCGCCCTGCTGGGGGTGGTCCTGATCCTGTCCGGCCAACTGCCCCTGGACGAGGGCGCCCGCCCCAGCCTGGCGCCCATCCCGACCCCCAGCCTGGTGGCCCGGACCCAATCGCCCGGGGCCGAACCCTCGACGGATGGCACGCCCGAGGCCACCCCCGAAGCCACGCCGATCCCCAGCGACTGGGTGGCGACCCAGATCCAGGTCGAATCGGTGGGCGTCAATGTGGCTGTCCAGCGGCTCGCGCCAGGCCAGCCGCTCGGCGAGTGCTGCGCCTTCCTCCTCGCCCAGACCTCGGACCCGGGCCGCGGAACGAACTCGTACATCGTGGCGCACGCCCTGCGGCCGCTGTTCATCGGCCTGTGGAACGTCGAGCTTGGCGCCGAGGTGCGCATCCTGATGTCCGACGGCCAGGTCCTCCGCTACCGCGTGACCGAGGTCCACGCCAACGTGTCCTGCCCCGACCCGGACGCCGAGCCAATGCCGAGCCCGCCGTTGGACCTCCTCTATGCGGGCCCCGGGTGCGAGGAGGGAGGCCGCTGGACGGCGGCCACCGACCACGAACGGCTGACGCTCCAGACCTCCCAGGGCTTCAACCGCAACTGGGGCGAGTTGATCGTGGTCGCACTGCCCATCCAGCCCTGATCTCGACCCGTCAGAGGTCGCGCCGCCGGAACCGCAAGGCGGCGACGGCCCAGGCCAAGGCGGCCAGCGTCAGGCACAGGCCGATGGCCTGGAGGCCCACCGTGATCGGCCGATCGGCGGGGACCATCCCGGCCACCAGCCAGTAGCCGCTTGCGGGATGGACGGCCGTCTCACCCAAGAGGACGAGCGGCAGGGCTAATATCGCGGCTCCCCCGACGACCGCCACGAGCGTCACCCGGCTCGAAGCGTCGACGGCGATGGCCAGCGCAGCCGCCGACAGTGGCAGCGCCGGAGCGGCGGCGGCGACCACCGTCACCGCCACCGCGACTGGACCCGGCGCCCCTTCCAACGGAGGCGGCAGGGCGAGGGCGGCCAGGATCCCGGCCAGTACGAAGGCCACCAGCACGGCCAGCGCCGGAAGCGCCAGCCAAGCCCTGATGAGCGCGGTCCGGGGCACGGCCCGGACCACCAGCCACGCTGCGGCGCCCGAGCCGATTTCCTCGCTGAAGCCTGTGCCCACCAGGGCGGCGCTCAGGACGGCGGCCACCCCGAAGCCAACCGCCAGCGCCAGGCGACCGGCCTCCGAACCGAACTGGCCGTCGACGACGACCGCCACCACGGCCGCGATGGCCGGAAGGACCAGCAGGCCCAGCAGCCGGAGCTGAATCCACAGCTGACGTGCGACGTGGACGGTGAGGATCATGGGACCAGGTCGGCCATTGCGGTCAGGCCGCGCAACGAGAGGGGCAGACGTTGGGCGTCCAGCTCGCCAATCGGCGCGTGAAGCGCGACGCGTCCGTCGCGGATGAGGACCACCCGGTCGACAACACCGCCCTGCTGGGCCGGGTAGCGACTGGCGATGAGCACGGTTCGGCGCTCGCCCGGGATGCGGAGCAGCCGCAGTCGATCGGGCGCAGCATGGGCGCGCAGCGGCTCATCCAGGAGGAGGACTTCGGGGTCGGGGAGGAGGGCGGCTGCCAGCGCCGTCCGTTCGAGAATGATGCGCCCGGCATGCTGCAGCGGACGGTCGCGGATGGCGCCCAGCCGGAACGCCTGGAGGGATTCTTCGATCTCGCGCTGTCGTTCCGCTCCGTCGATTCCGGACAGGCGCGCGGCCAGGTCAAGGCTTTCGGCTGCCGTCATCCATCGCGGAATGCCTGGATCCGATCCAACGAACCCGATCCGCCGCACCCAGCCCTCGGGAATGGCCGTCTCGCGCTGGAGCCCGGCCAGGGTCACCGTTCCCCGATCCGCGCGCGCCAGGCCGGCCATGATCCGCAACAGGAGCGAAGGAGCCTCGGGGTCGATCCCGGCCAGCAGGACACGTGCCCCGACCGGTACCGCCAGCTCGACCCCGTCCAGGATCGGCCGGTTGCCAACCCGGCGAGCGAGGTCGACGACCTCCACCGCCACCGGCCGCAGGCGACCGGCGGCCGGCGACGACCACAGCGCGTCCGGCGTGGAGGTCGGCATGGCCGGACTCTACCGCGTCGCGATCGGCGAAGGGCGTATTGACACCTGCCCATTCCGGGGGATAGGATAAGCACGGCCTTATATAAAGACCACCTTACCTGTTCTCTTCAAGGGGACTCGAGCGACACACATGACCCTTCAGCCCGCCGACTCGATCGCCACCCGCGACCTCCGCCTGCTGCGCGACCTGTACCGCGCCCTGGCCGACCCCACCCGGCTCCGCATCTGCGCCATCCTGGGCGAGTCGGGGCCGCTCCCCGTCAATGAGCTGTCGGCTCGATTCGGCCTCTCTCAGCCGCTCATCAGCTGGCACCTGCGGATCCTGCGCACGGCGGGGCTGGTGGAGATGCGGCCCCACGGTCGCGAGAAGCTGTGCGCCCTGCGACCCGCCGCCTTCGCGGCGCTGACCGCCGCCCAGCAACGCCTGGTGGCAGGTGACCTGCGCGTGGCCGCCACCCAAGGGTTGGATGCGGGAGGCGTGCTTCGTGTCCGCTGACCCAACGCCCCGGGGCGATGCGCTCCTCTCGGCCCGGCTCAAGGAAGCGGGTCGGGTGGCCGTTGCGCCGGTGGTGAATGTCCTGGCCGCGGCGGGGGTCTCCCCCAACTCGGTCACGGTCTCCGGCCTGATCCTGGTCGCCGCGGCCTCGCTCCTGGTGTGGCAGCGATCCCTGCTCCTGGGCGCGGTGTTCCTGGCCGTGGGCGCGAGTCTGGACGCCATCGACGGCGGCCTGGCCCGAGCCCAGGGCGGCGCCACGCCCTTCGGGGCGTTCCTGGACAGCACCCTGGACCGCACCGGGGAAGCCCTCGTCTACCTGGGCATCGTCGCCTTCTGGCTGGATCGCACCGCGCAACCCTTCGTGCCGGTCATGCTGGCCGCCCTCGCCCTGAGCGGTTCGTTCCTGGTCAGCTACTCGCGGGCGCGGGCCGAGGCCGCCGGATTCACCGCCTCCAACGGCTTGGCGCCCCGACCCGAGCGGCTGATCATCCTGGTCCTGGGCCTGGCGCTGGCCGGGCTCGGCCATTCCATCGCTCTGATCGTGGCGATGGGTCTCATCGCCATCCTCGCCTGGGCGACTGTCGCCCAGCGTATCTGGAACGTTCGTCAGCAGGCGGCTTCCGCCGCCCTGCCTGCCCCCATCGGTCAAGACAAGGAGATCTGAACATCGTGGCCACCAACACCAAGATCGCGTCGAACGGGCGGAACGGGAAGCGTCGCCCGGACGGCAAAGTCCGGGTCGCCATCGTCGGCGTGGGCAACTGCGCCTCGAGCCTGGTCCAGGGGCGCCACTACTACGAGAACGCCCGTGTCGGGGACCAGATTCCGGGCCTCATGCACGTCGACCTCGGCGGCTACCACATCCGTGACATCGAGTTCGTGGCGGCCTTCGACATTGACAAGAACAAGGTCGGCAAGGACCTGTCGGAGGCCATCTACGCGCCGCCCAACAACACGTTCGTGTTCCAGCAGGTGCCCCACCTGGGCGTCACCGTGGATCGGGGCATGACCCTCGACGGGCTGGGCAAGTACCTGTCCCAGGTGATCGAGAAGGCGCCCGGCCAAACCTCCGACGTGGTCGGCATCCTCCGCGAGCGGGAGGTCGACGTCATCGTGTCCTACCTGCCGGTGGGCAGCGAGGACGCCACCAAGTGGTACGTCGAGCAGGCGCTTCAGGCGGGCGTCGGGTTCATCAACGCCATCCCGGTGTTCATCGGTCGCGAGGCCTACTGGCAGCGCCGGTTTGCCGAGCACGGCCTGCCGATCATCGGTGACGACATCAAGAGCCAGGTGGGTGCCACGATCACGCATCGCGTCCTGACCCGGCTGTTCATGGACCGCGGGGTGCGGGTGGATCGCACCTACCAGCTGAACTTCGGGGGCAACACCGACTTCCTGAACATGCTCGAGCGCGAGCGGCTGGAGTCGAAGAAGATCAGCAAGACGAACGCGGTGACCTCGATGCTCGACTACGAACTTGGCCCGGACAACGTCCACGTCGGGCCGTCGGACTACGTGCCGTGGCTGAAGGACCGCAAGTGGTGCCACATCCGGATGGAGGGAACCACCTTCGGCGACGTGCCGCTCAACCTGGAGCTGAAGCTCGAGGTCTGGGACTCGCCGAACAGCGCCGGCGTCATCACCGATGCCATCCGCTGCGCGAAGCTGGGATTGGACCGCGGGCTGGCCGGCACGCTGGTCGCGCCGTCCTCGTACTTCATGAAGTCGCCGCCCATCCAGATCCACGACGACGTGGCCCGGGAGCGGGTGGAGGCCTTCATCCGAGGCGAGGACAACGAGACCCTGGACGGCACCGAGGCGCCGCGTCCGGTACGGGCCAGGCATGCCCCGCGGGCGCCTCGCGCCAAAGCCGCCGCCCGGCGCTGAAGGTTTGGCTGAGGGCGTCCGCCCGTGACCGCTGAGGAAAGCCCGACTCGGGCTCGGGCGCGGCCGCATGCCGCGCGTGGGGGCGAGCGCGGGCGTGAGCGACTGGCGTACTGGGGTTACCGAGCGACCGAACGCGCCCTGAGCGCGCTGCCTCGTGGGGTCGTGCTGCCGGCGGCGGCGGCGCTCGCCAACGGCGCCTATGACGTGTCCGGCGCGAAGGGCGCCGTGATCCGGGCCAACATGGCCCAGGCCCTGGGCCTCCCAGTTGAGGATCCACGAGTGTCGCGCGCCGCGCGCCGCGCGTTCCAGAACTACGGGCGCTACCTGGCCGAGGTCATGCGGCTGCCGGCCCTGGACCCGGTGGAGGCCCGGCAGCGGGTCACATTCCACGGCTGGGAGAACCTGGCCGTCGCGCAGGGCACCGAGGGCAAGGGACTCCTCATCTGCGCGGTTCACGTGGGCGCCATGGATCTCCTGGCCCCAGCCCTGATGGTCGAGGGCGAAAAGATCAGCGTGGTGGGCGACGACACGACGTACGGACGGCTGTACGACCACCTGGCCGCGGTGCGTGGAGCGTTCGGGGTGCAGGTCATCGGGTGGCGCAACCTGCGCCGGCTGTACAAGGTGCTCCAGAGCGGCGGCAACCTCGCCCTCCTGTGCGATGGCGCCTACCGACCCGGCGACGTCCCGGTCGAGCTGCTGGGAGCCGCCACCACGTTCCCGGCGGGGCCGGCGGTGATCTCGGCGCGGACCGGTGCCGCCATCCTGCCCATCGGCGCGCGACGGACCGATGACGACCGGCTGGAGGCGTGGGGATACCCCGTCATCCGGGCCACCAGTTCCGAGCCGGCCGAGGTCTACCGCGCCACCCAGGCCCTGGCCGATGCCCTGGGCCAGGTCATCGCCGGCGACCCGGGCCAGTGGTACATGTTCCGCCCGGTGTGGCCCCAGACCGAGGCCGACCGGGCCGCTGCGGACGCGGCGTTGGCTCGAGCCCGGGCGGGCGAGGACTGGACCATCGGCGGCCGATGAGCCTGCGCCCGGGCGGCCTGGTCCTGCGCGCCGGCCTGGAGCTCGGCGATGCGCTGGTCGGCCTTCTCCCGTCTCGTGCCGCCTACGCCGTGGCGGACCGGCTCGGGCTGGCGTGGTACCGATTTGCCCCCGCGCGGCGCCGGCTGGTGGCGGCCAACCTGGCCCGCGTGTGCGCCGCAACAGGCCGGCCGGCCCGCGGCACGGAGCTTCGGCGACTGGTGCGCGCGGCATTCGTGGCCCACGCCCGCTACTACCTGGAGGTGATCCGCCTCCCACGCCAGGGCCGCCGGGATATCGACCAGATGCTGGTTCTCGACGATGCGGCCGGCGTCGAAGCGCTGGCGCGAGCGGGCGGCGTCATCGGCGTATCCGCCCATTTCGGCAATCCCGAGCCAGGGGCCATCTGGCTTGCCGCCCGCGGCCTGCGCTGGGTGGCCCCGGTCGAGCGCATCGAGCCGCCGGAGCTGTTCGCGTACCTGCGTTCGCGCCGCGGCGCGGGCAGCGTTGGGGGGGAGATGGTGCCGCCTCCGAGCGGCCGTCGCGTGCTCGATGGCCTGCGCCACGGCGAGCTGGTGGCCATCGCTGCCGACCGCGACTTGAGCGGGAGCAGCCTGGTGGTGAGCTTCTTCGGCCACCCGGCGCGGGTGCCGGATGGTCCGGCCACGATCTCCGTCCTGACCGGCGCCCCGGTGGTGGTGGGCACGATCCGCCGCACCGCCCCGAATCGCTTCGCGGCCCGCGCCGATCTCGTGGCATGGACACCAACCGGCAACCGCCGGGCCGACGTGGCGGCGTTGACCCAGCGCATCACCGACGTCCTGGCCGATCACATCGCCCGGGCGCCCGAGCAATGGTGGGGCGCCTTCCAGCCGATCTGGGCCGACCTGACGCCCGATCAGCTGCCCGACCTCCTTGCTGGCGGCGGGGGCCCACCATGAGCCGATCCGGACCCCGGAGTGGGGCGCGCGGCATGGCCGATCTCCACCTCCACACCCTGTACTCCGACGGCACCGCGCGCCTGGTGGACCTGCTCGACTGGGTCGAGCAGCGGACGAGTCTGGACCTGGTGGCCATCACGGATCACGATCGGATCGACGGCGCCCTGCGCGCCCACGCCATGCATGCCGCTGGCGACTACCACTTCGGGCTCGTGGTGGGCGAGGAGATCACCACCCGCAGCGGTCACCTGCTCGGCCTGTTCCTGACCAGCCCCATCCCGCCGTTCCGCTCGGTGACCGAGACCGTGGAGCGGATTCACGAGCAGCGCGGCCTGGCGGTGGCGCCCCACGCCCTGGGCGTCTTCCTGTCGCTCGGCCGCGGGAGCCTGGTCCGCCTCCAGACCGATCCACGCCCCGAACGCCACCTCGACGCGGTCGAGCTGATCAACCCCAGCCTCGGCGGGCGGCTGCGCCACGCGGCGCTGGCCGAGCTGAACGCCGAGCGCCTCCATCTGCCGGGGTTGGGCAGCTCGGACGCCCACGTGCTTGAGACGGTGGGCAGCGCCTGGACTGCCTTCGACGGCACGACGGCGGACGAATTCCGGGCCGCGCTGGCAGCAGGTGCGGTCGAGGCGGTCGGCCGCCACTGGAGCACCAGCCACAACGTGGCGGTGTACGGCCGTCAGCTGGTGGCCAAGGCCCGCAAGCTGGGGCATACTCTGCGCCCGTCCGGAGAGTGGCGATGAGCGTGATTGAGGCCCCCGAGGCCGCCCGACTCGACGTCCGTGCGGAGCCGACCGGCCCGACCGTTGCACGCGCCCCGCTGAAGATCGGGATCGTCAGTCCGTATGGCTTTCCGCACCCCGGCGGGGTCAACGAGCACGTACGGCACACCTACGAGGAGCTGCGCTCGCTTGGTCACGACGCATGGATCATCACTCCCAAGTACGGTCCGGAGCGCGACAGCGAGGGCCACGTCATCCGCGTCGGCACGGGCTGGGCGGTGCCCAGCAACGGAAGCGTCGGCCGCCTGACCATCGGTTGGCGGCTCAGACCCCGGATCCGCGATCTGCTGGCGGCCCACCGCTTCGACGTCCTCCACTTCCACGAGCCGTTCGTCCCGTTCCTGTGCCCTGTGGTGCTGCGGGAATCGAGGACCGTCAACGTGGCGACCTTCCACGCGTTCGGCGGCTTCTCCCCGTCCTATTGGCTCGGACGCCGGGCGGGCTCCGGTTTGGCCGCGCGCCTGCACGGCCGGATTGCGGTCAGCGGCGCGGCCCGCCACTTCATCGGCCGCTACTTCGAAGGCGACTACCGGATCATTCCCAATGGAGTCGAGATCGAGCCGTTTGCCACTGCGCAGCCCTTCGACGAACTGCGGGACGGGACCTTGAACATCCTGTTCGTTGGTCGGATGGAGGACCGCAAGGGCATGTCGTACCTCCTGCGGGGCTACCACCGGCTCCGGAAGCGCCACGTCGACGCGCGCCTGATCGTGGTCGGCGAGGGTCCGCGACTCCGCGAGTACAAGCGCTACGCGGCGACCCGCCGCATCCGGGACGTCGAGTTCGTGGGTCACGTGTCGCAGGCCGCCAAGCTCCGCTACTTCGCCAGTGCCGACATCTTCTGTGCCCCGTCTACGGGCCAGGAGAGCTTCGGGATCGTCCTGCTGGAAGCCATGGCCGCCGGCCTGCCGATCGTGGCCTCGGACATCCACGGCTACAAGAACGTGGTCTCGCGCGATGTCGAGGGCTACCTGGTCGAGCCGCGCAACCCACGCGCCATCGCGGCGGCGCTGTACAAGCTGGCCAGGAATCCGGACCTGCGACATCGGATGGGCGAGGCCGGCCGCGCAAAGGCCGAGGACTACTCCTGGGAGCGTGTCACCCAGCAGTTGGTGGCGTACTACCACGAGGTGCGCGACGAGGTCCTCGCGAAGCGCGTCGGCCCCTAGGCCACCTCGAATGGCCGCCGATAGGCGGTGAACTTCTCGCTGACGACGAATCCGTTGTCGGTGTAGACGCCAAGTGCCCCGGTCTCGTTGCCCGCGTCGACGCCGAGGATCCCCTCGGCCATGCCCCGGTCGCGCAGCAGCGTCAACGAGCGCGCGACGAGCGCGTGGGCCAGCCCGCGACCGCGCCACTGGCGCCGGGTGAAGACCGAGTCCAACCAGCCCCGTTCGACACCCAGCTGCCGGTTCGCATCGGCGTAGATGGCGTTGATGACTGCGCCCGCGATCTCATCGCCGTCGAAGGCCACCACGTGCAGGGAGGGGTCGAAACTCGACTCCTCAGACCAGCGAGCGAACGCCGTGTCCGAACTGTCCACTCCGCCCCAGTGGTCGAGAAACGCCTCGTTGTCGGCCAGGAACAGCCGATGCGAGTCCTCGCGTGTGACCGGCCGCACCTCGAGCCCCTCGGGGAGCGGGAGGTCGGCGATCGGCTGCGCCAGGTCACGGGTCATGTGGAAGAACCACCGGGCCGGCCGGTAGCCGTTCCGCTCGTACAGAGCGTGCGCGCCCTTGTCCGTCTCCGCGGCCCAGCAGCCGGCCACCCGAGGCCGATCGATGTCATGGCTGGCCGCCACCTCAGAGATGCGCTTTCGCGCGCGGGCGAACAGCACGGAGCCGACTCCGCGCCGGCGCCAAACCGGATCCACCTCGCCCCAGGATCGGTACTCGCGCAGCCCATCGTTGGTGTCGATCCATGCGACCTTCGCGAAGCCAACGGTCGTCTCGTCGACCTCGGCCACGACCAGGTCGTGGGCGGGGTCGCACTTCTCGTCGGGACGCAGCTCCAGGGTCATCTGCTCCACGGTGAGGCGGTCGCTGATCTGGTCGGCCGCCTCGGCATCGTTCGTGATGCGGGTGAGGATCGGGATGTCGGCCTCCCCGGCGTACGGTCGCAGCCGGACCTGGACATCGGTCAATTTCGAGCTCATGTCAGCCCACCCGCTTCAGTCTGCCCGTGCGCTTGGCGTAGCGCTCGGCCCGCCCGAAGGCCCACAGGCCCAGGGGAATGAACACGAACCCCATCAGGGCCAACGGCCAGGCGTCGTGGAGCAGCGCGGTGACCGACGTGCCGTTGATCAGCCCCTCCCGCACCGCGTCCAGCACATACGTTGCCGGGCTGAAGTTGCTCAGGAACTGCATCCACTCGGGCAGGATCTCGACCGAGTAGTACACCCCGCTGATCAGCAGCAGGACCGACTGCAGGACGAAGGTCATCTGCGCCCCGCGCTCCACGTACATGAGCGGCAGGATGGCGGTCATGATCCCGATCCCGATGAACGAGAACGAGCCCAGGACCATGAACACCGCCGCCGTGCCCAGATCCGCCTGGGCCAGATTCAGGTCGAAGAACAGCGCCAGCACCACGAGCATGACCACGGTGTGAATCATCCCGTACGTGACCGCGAAGATGGTCGACCCCAGCATGTGGGTCCAGCGCCGCACGGGAGCCATGAAGGTGTACTCCAGGGTCCCCTCCCAGCGCTCCCAGGCCACCGTCTCGGCGATGAAACTGAACAGGATGGACAGGTAGTTCCAGAAGATGGCGCCAACGACCAGGGTGAGCAACAGCACCTGGTCGTTCTGAGACTGACCGATGAGGGCGACCGCCAGGGCGCCCGCCACCGAGTAGACCAGGAAGGCGACTTCCCAGCCCCAGTAGCGCTTGGTGAGGTTGAAGTTCCGCTCGACGAAGGCGTACGAGGCCCTCAGCTCGCGGGTCAGGATGGCCATCTACTCGTCCTCTTCCGGTTCTTTTTCCTCGACGTCGTCGTCCAGCGACCGTCCGGTGAAGGTCATGAACACGCTTTCCATGGTCGGAGGCTGGCCGTGCTCAGCGGCGACCATCGCCATCAGGCCGGCCGGGGTGTCCTCGGCCACGATCCGCCCGTCGTTGAGGATCGCGATCCGCCGACACAGCCGCTCCGCCTCGTCCAGGTCGTGGGTGGTCAGCACGATCGTCGCGTCGTGGTTGTCCCGCACGTCCTCGATGAAGGTCTGGACGTCCAGCTTGGACCGTGGATCCAGGCCGGTGGTCGGCTCGTCCAGGAGGAGCAGGATCGGGCTGGTCAGCAGGGCGCGTGCGATGGCCACCTTCTGCTGCATGCCCCGGCTCATCTGCTCCAGCGGCCGGGACAGGCGCTTCTCGGCGATCCCCAGCCGGGCCAGGATGCGGATCGCCTCGACCCGCGCCAGCCGGGCGTCCATGCCGTACAGGCGCGCGGCGTAGATCAGGTTCTCGAACGGGGACAGCTTCTTGAAGAACGCCGCGTCCACGCTGACCCGGTTGATCAGGCGCTTGACGGCCATCTCGTCGCGCTCGATGTCATGGCCGAAGATCTCCACCCGTCCGGTGTCGAGCGTCAGCAGGGTTGAAAAGAGCCGGATGAGGGTCGACTTGCCGCTCCCGTTGGCGCCCAGGATGCCGTAGATCTCGCCGCGCTCGATCCGGATCGACACGTCGTTGATGGCCACCACCGGCCGCTTCTTGCGGCCGACCTGGAACCGCTTGCTGACGTGCTCGGCCGTGACGGCCAACGGCAGCACCGGCTCAGGCAGCACCACCTGCGGCGTCTCCACCGTCGCGGTGGGGCGCTCGTCGGTCACCGTCTTCGTCTGTGGGCTGATGCCGGTCTGCATCTGGAGTTCCTTCTGGCTGGACCGATGTCTTCGGCTGGACCGATGTTGTCGGCTGGACCGATGCGGACCGGGCACAAAAAGGCCGTGGTCCGGATCGGCCCACGGCTGGGGTCTGAGTCGGCGGCGGTGCCGCCGGATCGTCAGCTGGTCGCGGGCGTAGATCTCCCGTTTCGCGGGGCGCTGAGCGTGCAGGTCATGGCGATGCGGCTCCTCGTTGCGAACGGGAAGGATGGCGGGTGGCGGCTACACCCGGCGTTGGTCGCCGGCGGAGTCTACGGGCGGGGGTCGGACGGTGTCAAGAAACGGGCCGAATGGCATTGGAGTCCGGACAGGACGGGTGCCAGAATGGGAGTCCTAGCTCGGAGGGGAGTCAGTCGCCATGAAATCCGCGCCGCGCGGCGCCATCTTCTGGGGCGCCGCACTTGTCACCGCCGGAGTGGTGATCCTGGCCATTCAACAGGGCTACATCAACGACGAGATCCTGGCCGAGGCCTCGCGGTGGTGGCCCTTGATCCTGATCGGCGCCGGCGTAGCGGTCATTTTCGCCGGCAGCCTGGGCGTGGTGGCCATCGGCTTGGCCGGGATCCTTCTCGGCGCGTTGATTGGCGGGCTGGTGGGGAGCGGGGGTTCGTTCCCGACTGCGTGTGGTGGCGGTGACCCCGCCCCGTTGGGCGCCTTCGAAAGCGGCTCCTTCGGCGGGAGTGGCGGCGACGTCGAGCTAGATCTCAATTGCGTCACCCTCGAGGTGAGCGGCGGAGACGCCCCGGAGTGGATCGTCGAGGCCGACGAGGAGTCCGCCTCGGATCTCGAGCTGGCCTCGGCCGAGCGGAACCTGGTAATCCGATCCGGCGACGCGGTGTCGCTGGGCGGACGCCGTAACGTGGCGCTGGCACTCCCCCAGGACGACGGTACGAACATTTCGACCTCGCTCAACGCCGGGGACGCGACTCTGGATCTGGCCGGAGGCCACTGGGGCGCGATCCTGATGGACGGGAACGCGGCGGCCTTTACGGTCGACCTCTCGGACGCGGAGGTGGACTCGCTGGAGGCGTCACTGAACGCGGGATCGGCCGGCCTCCAGTTCTCCGATCAGACCGCGGTCGGATCGGTCCGGCTGAGCGCGAATGCGGGCGAGTTCCACGTCTGCGTGCCCGATGGCATCGGCCTGCAGGTCACCATCGGCAGTGACGTCGCGGTGGGTCACAACCTCGACGAAGAGGGATTGACCGAGGATGGAGACGTGTGGCGCACGCCGGGATACGCGTCCGCGGACATCCGGATCGACATCGTGTTCAGCGGCAACGCCGCCGCGTTCACGCTCAACCCGGAGGGAGGCTGCTCATGAACCGTCGTCTGTACCGATCGGTGGTCGATCGTCGCATCGGCGGGGTGGCGGCGGGAACCGCCACCTACTTCGACCTTGATCCCTCGATCGCTCGCGTCCTGTGGCTGCTGCTCGCCTTCCTCTCAGGCGGCGTGTTCTTCGTCGTCTACCTGGTCATGTGGGCAGTCGTCCCTGAGGAGCCACACCCGACAGGGGCAGCCGCGCCGACCACGGCCGCGCCAGCATCGGGAGAAGCGGGAGATGAAACAGCCGCGGCAGCCGCCGCCGACACTGCTCCCGCGTCGTGGCCCCCGCCTGCCCACGCGGCGGGCGGACCTGGCGGTCGGGTGATCCTGGGTGCCATCCTGATCGTGATCGGCGTCTGGTTCCTGGCCGCCGAGTTCCTACCCTGGCTGAACTGGGACCTCGTCTGGCCCATCGGTCTGGTCGTCATCGGCGTCCTGGTCCTGGCTACCGCCCTCCGCCGCAGCAGCTGAGGAGCCCGACCGCTCGCGAATCCGGCCGGCCAGGAGGTCGCGCCCGAACGACGCGAACGACGCCGCCGCCAACGACACGACGGTGGCCAACCCCAGGACGAAGAGATCGGTGCTGATCAGGGGCGGCCGGTCCCCCTGGGGCGGCCCCGGGAACTGGAACGCGTAGTTCCACGGCGGCAGGGCGCGGGCGGCGTTGACGTACCAGTCGGGCATGGCCAGCGCCGAGTTGAGCGGGTAGATCATCAGCCCCGTCACGCCCACGGCGATCAGGAACGCAATCCCGTAGTCGCGCAACCATCGATCGCGCAGCACCTCGTCCAGGACGTAGGCGACCGCCACGAACGCGAACAGCACCGCGGTCAGGTAGTGGTACTGGAAGGTCGCTCGCTCGATCCGCGCCCAGGGCAGGTACTGGAACGCGAAGGCAATCACCACCAGCAGGAGCGCCCACGAACGCCGACGCCAGGCGAGCAGGAGCGCCACCCCGATGGCCGGCACGCTGGCCCAGAACAGGACCGGGTTCCCGCCGTTGTAGGTCACCGCTACGCGCAGGAGGTCGAATGAATGGCTGTAGAACCAGACCGGCTTGAGGTCCAGCGGCCAGCTCCACCACGGCGACGAGGCGGCGTGCCCGGCCTGCAAGCCGTAGTGGTAGCCGAACATCTGGGCGTGGAGCTCATCCATTGACCAGGCGTAGCCGGGGCCGCTGTTCGGGATCGCAAACGAGTGGCCCACGTCCAGCCAGGGGATGAAGGTGGCGACGTACGCCGCGAGCGGGACGATCAGCAGGCACACGAAGATCCACGGCCACGCGAAGCCGGCCATCTCGGCCGGGTGGAACCATCGGGCGTCACTCCCCGGTCGCAGCAGGCTGCGGGTGCCGCGGGCGAGCAGCAGGAACGCCGCGATGCCGAGGGCCACAACGGCAGGCCACCGGGCCTCGAGGCCGCGGAACAGGATCCCGAAGCCCAGCTCGACGATGCCCCCTGGCTGACGGCACGGCGAGGCGCCGCAGTCGAGGGTCTGGAATGCGATGACGAAGGACAGACCGATAGCGCCGACCACCACCCCCGTCGAGGCGACAGCCCACAGCTCGGAGCCGGACAGGCGCACCGGCCGGACCCAGGCCACCGCCAGCGCCAGGCCAAGCACGGCGAGCGCGATGAGGGTGAAGGCCCATGGCGGCCACGGAGAATCGGGCCATGGGGCGCCCATGCCAACCGCGACTGCCGCGAAGCCGGTCGCCGCCACGAGGATGAATCGGCCCAGCTGTGAGCGAAGCAGGACCAGGAACCACAGGCCGATGAGCGCGTACCAGCCCACCCACTTGGACGCGGCGGCCAGACCGATCATGACCCCCACCAGGGGCAGCACCCACCACGCTCTCCGGCGCCAACGGCCGCCCCAGATGGGCCAGAACAGGGCGTAGGCAGCCACGATGAAGAACGCGACGAAGATGTCGTTCATCGCGATCCTGCTCATCGCGAAGCTCATCAGGTCGATGGCCACGAACAGCCCGGCCAGGATGGCGATCGAGCGGCGCCGGAACAGCATCGCGGTGAAGGCGTAGGCCAGTCCGGCCAGCAGGGCCCCGAACACCGCCGCCGCCAGACGCCAGGCGTAGGCGTTGTCGCCGATGTCGAGGCTGACCAGCGCGCCGCCGTCGGCGCGCTGGGTGGAGACGATCAGCCGGCCGTGGTCATCGGTCTGGGAGGTGTCGCTGACGTCGAAGGCCAGGGCCAGCGGCTCGCCCTCGACCGGGGTCTCGTCGTAGACCGCGTACCCCGAGCGGCTGTCCCCGTGGGGCATGATGGCCCAGACCTGCTGTGGTCCTGCCACGTACACCAGGTTGGCCACCACGTCCCAGCCGAGGGCGCGGGCCGGACCGGGGAGCGGGATCGTGTCGTCCGGAATGATCCCGCCGCCGCGCAGAATCATCATGCCGCCGGTCGTGGCCGGGTGCTCGTCGGTGGCCGGCAGCGGACCGACCGGCACCCAGGTCAGCTGGTTCGTCCCGCGCCCGCTGGTCATCAGCATCCCGAGCGGTGGAGACTCGGGCGTCTCCGTGGTTTCGGTCCTCAGCGTCCCCGCGTCCAGCGAAAGCACCACTTCTCGGTTAGGGTCGATGACGATGACCCGCGCGCTGACCTCGTCGTCGCCACTCACCGCACTCGCGTAGGTGATGGCGCTGACCGTCATCTCGCGGCGCGCCATCTCCGCTCCGGTCGCCCGCTCGAACACGGCCACCTCGTCCGGGCCGCGCACGACGAGTACCGAATCGTTGAGCGGCACGAGCAGCCCCAGGACGCGGGACATGCCGGTCTCGATGCCGAACGTGATCACGGGCGGCGCGCGCTCCGCCCCTCCACTCAGGAACGCGTTCAGGTCCCAGGCTGCGATCGTGCCGCTGTCGCCCAGACCGGCCAGGAGCCGGCCGGTGTCCGGGTCCCAGGCCAGGCTCGACACCGGGCCATCGGCCTCCCAGCTGTCCACGACCACGCCGCTGGACGCGTCGCGGGCTTCGATCGTCCGGCTCCCATCCGAGGTGAACACGATCGAGGCGGGCCATGCCGAGGCCGTTTTCTGGGGCGCCACCGCCAGGCTCGTCGCCGGCGCATCAAGCTCGGTGCTGCCGCTCACCTGGTTCGGGTTCGCGACCACGATGCCGGCCGCGATGAGGTACTTGGCCAGCATGGGGTGGGTCCACTCGTACGGGTCGCGGTCCCAGCCCCAGGTCCAGTTGGCCAGGTATTCGGCTGCGGTGCGGCCGTGATAGACCTCGTCGAAGATCATCGACCGCGGCACGTCCAGCCGCCACAGGCGCAGCACGAGGGCCAATGCCACCAGGCCCACGACCAGGGCCAGGTCCAATCGGTCCAGGCGTCTCGGGGGCTCGCGTTCGTCCTCCGCGACCGCGTCCTGGCGCAGCCAGCGCCAGCCGGGGCGCCCGCGCGCCGCCCGGACCGCGCTCGCCGCCGCGGCGGCCTCCTCGGCTGCTCCCACGTCGACCTCGGGAACGGCCTCGGCACGCCCTTGAGGTTCCCGGCGCAGCGCCTGCCAAACGATCCAGCCCAGCACGACCACCGCGCTCAGGGACACGAGGTAGACGCCGAAGTCGCTGAAGACGGTGGCGGCCAGCAACGGGTCGCGGGCAAACGGCTCGCCCCCGATCCCGGGGTTGATGACCGGAGGGGAGGCGTACGACCAGTCCGCCGAGTAGACCCAGTAGATGTTCAGGAAGAACAGGGCCGAGAGGGCGAGGAACGCAACTGCCCACCGGACGGCCCTCCCCGCCAGCGGGGCCGCCAGCGCGATGGCCGGGAAGAGATACCGCTCGTGGACCCGGGTCGGCAGCGCGAAGAAGGCGACCGCCATGGTCAGCGAGCTCAAGAGGAGGCCCTGCATGTCGTCGCGCCGCGCCACCGCCACCAGGGCGACGATGGCCGCCAGGCCAAACAGCGCGATCCCGACCATGGCCCACGTCACGCCCAGGCCGCCCAGGCTGAGGGCGATGGCCTGGTCGTTTCCCCATTGCTGGACCTGCGGCAGTCCACTCCACGGGTTGCGCCACAGGTTGAAGGCGTTGATGGTGAGCCCCTGGTACTGGTTGGCTGCCGCCAGGAACTTGTCGATCAGGCCGGTCGTTGGATCCCCGGTGGGCAGAAGGGTCATCCCAAACGGGAGGAGCAGGGCCACCAGTGTTCCGAACCCTACCGCCAGCGAGGTCAGGACGCGGACCGGGTCGGGGCGGGCCGCGAGCGTCGGGTCCGATGAGCGGCCGAACAAGTGCCGTTTGAGCCCGACCACGGCCACGATGGGAATGAGCCAGCCGAACTGGAACTTGATCAGGAGCGCCACTACGGCGGCCAGCCCGGCGGCTTCGGTCCACCCCCGGCCCAGGGCGTACAGCCCGGCAAGGATGACGAGGACCCCGACTGCATCCATCTGGCCCCAGACCGCTGAGTTGAACACGGTCCCCGGGTTGAACAGATAGGCCGCGGCGCCGATGAGGCCAATCCGGGCGCCCGATCCGAGCCAGCGAATGGGCGGCCGATCCCCGAAGAACCGGACCGCGATGAGGTAGATGAGCCATGCCACCCCGAGATCGGCGGCGATCCCCGGGACCTTAACCAGGCCGCGAATGGGGCTGGCCCCCAGGATGGGTTCCAGGAAGCGGGACACTTCGCCCAGCAGCCACAGCACGTACATGTAGCCGGGTGGGTAGTCGGCGAAATAGCCCGGCGCGTAGAACCCGCCGGGGCCGATATCGGCCAGGCGCAATGCCCATGCGCCGAAGGCGGTGATGTCGTTGTGGAAGCCGCTCAGGGGCAGGATCACGGCCGCGACAAGAACGCGCAGCGCGAGGCCGGCGAGTAAGAGCACGAGGAGGGTGCCGAACGGATCGAGGAAACGACGGGTCGGCAAGGCGGCGGTGAGTATAGCGCCGGGTTCCGCTACCATCCGCGCCACCCCTTGACCGGCCGCGAAATCCAGGGAGGCTCGTGAACGAATCGGTCTCAGCCCGCCCCGCCCTGACGTTCTTCTTCCCCGCCTACAACGAGGAAGCGAACATCGAGCGGACGGTGGCGCGGGCCATCGACGACGTCGGGCCCCTGGCCGACTCGCTCGAGGTCCTGGCCATCGACGACGGATCGACCGATCGCACCCCGCAGCTGGCCGATGAGCTGGCCGCCGCCGACCCCCGGGTCCGCGTCGTCCACCAGCCCAACCGCGGCTACGGCGGCGCGTTGCAGGCGGGGTTTGCCAATGCCCGCGGGGAGCTGATCGCCTTCTCGGATGGCGACCTCCAGTTCGACCTGGCCGAGCTGCGCCGGCTGCTCGATCGGCTCGCGGACACCTCGCGCCCGGTCGACGCCGTCATCGGTTACCGCATCAAGCGGCGCGACCCCGTCCATCGGCTCGTCATCGCCAAGACCTACAACGCCATCGTGTCGGTCCTGTTCGGGCTCCGGGTGCGCGACATCGACTGCGCCATGAAGGTCTTCCGACGCCACGTCTTCGACGGCCTGCGGCTGGATTCCGAGGGGCCGTTCCTGTCGGCCGAGCTGCTCATCAAGCTCAACGCGCGGGGCGTGCGAATGGATCAGGTGGGCGTCACGCACTACCCGCGGACCGCGGGACAGAACACCGGCGCCAGCTTCCTGAAGATCATCCGCACCTTCCGGGACATCTTCCGGCTGCGCTGGGCGCTGTGGACCGACCGGGAGCGGACGCTGGGGTCGTCGCTGGGAACCTGAGCCCCGGCTACTCGATGGGTGGGCGGCCCTCGGACGGTGGGTGGCCCTCGGACGGTGGGCGGCCCTCGGACGGCCCCAGGTCGACGTCGAGCGAGTTCACGAAGTCGCGGAACACGGCCAGCTTCTGGTCGTCCTCGCCCAGCTCGCCGTTCGTCTCGGGCTCGACGCCGGCCTCGTCGAGCACCCGTTCGTCGACGTAGATGGTCGACCCGGTCCTGATGGCGACCGCGATCGCGTCCGAGGTCCGCGAGTCGATCTCCGTCTCCCCGCCCTCGGCGGTCTCCAGGTACAGGCGGGCGTGGAAGGTCCCATCGCTGACGTGGGTGACCACGACCCGGCTCAGCGAGCCGTGGACCGCCCCCAGCACGGTGACCAGCAGGTCATGGGTGAGCGGACGCTCGGCGCTGATGCCCTGCAGGCGCATGGCGATGGCGTTGGCCTCCGACGGACCGATCCAGATGGGCAGGTATCGGTCCCGTTCGGTCTCCTTGAGAATCACCACGTGCTGGCTCGACAGGACGTGGACCCGCACGCTTTCGACGACCATCTCAATGAGCTGGGTCACGGCCCGATTCTAATGGCTGCTACTCGAGCACGACGCGGATGACCCGATCCGGGGTCAGCAGGTAGGCCGCCGGCGGGCCGTCCGGAGTGGACAGGACCTCCATGCCGAGGACCTCGTCCAGCAGGCCGGCGGCATCTCCTCGGCGGGGCGCCATCCACTGCCCGAGGAACGCCCCGTCGGCGCGCCCGAAGGCGATGATTCGCGCGTTGGCGGCGTCGTAGACGAAGAACTCTTCGCGGTCGCCGATGGTGGCGCTGTCCAGGAACTGGTAGTCCAACGGCTCGCGGACCGCGGCATCCGGCGGCGGATCCAGCGAGAAGTCCGACTGCGGGACCGGCGTGCCGAAGTTGACCCGGGTCACGGTCGCGCGCTGGAGGAGCCACAGGTTGGCATCGGCGCGCAGGTCGCGGGCCGTGGCCGGGTTGAGGTCCGCGGCCCCGGTGAGGAACGACTCGGGTGGATCGGGGAAAGTGACCGGGATCACCGCAGGCGGGGTCCACTTCCAGACCACGCCACTGGCGTCGTCCACCGCGTACAGGGTGAAGATCTCGAGCGGCGGCCGATGCTGGAGCGCGGTCAGCAGCCGGCTCCCCGGGGCCAGGTCCTCGATGCCCGCCAGGGGCATCCGGCGCGCCACGCGCTCCACAAGGTCCGCGCGCCACGCCTGGCGCGCGCGGTCGACGATGACCACGTCGGTGGCCGCCGTGGCCAGCAGCCAGGGCTCGCCGGCCACGCCCCCGGCCAGCTCCTGGCCGGCCCGGTAGACGACCTCCGAGGTGCCGGTCGCCGGATCCACGCGGACCACCCGACCCCGACCGGTGTCGATGATCCACAGTGACGTATCGGAGGCGGCAACCATCCGTTCAGGCGAGACCGCGGTGAACGCCGCCGCCAGGTCCACCACGGTCGTCAGCTCCCGGATGCGGGACACGGCGTAGAGGGCATCGAGCCGGCCGTCCAGCCGGATGCGGAGTGGTTCGAGCGCCGATTCCGACACCCCGACTCCCTCGGCCCGGTCGAGGGCTCGCTCGGCGTTGGCCAGGAGATCCTTTGCCTGCTCCGGGTCGCGCTCCACCAGGTCCTGGCCGTCGATCCGGTCCTCCACGGCGGCGATACGCTCCTGGGCCTCGGCGACGGCCTCGCGGGCCACCGTCAGGCGCGGGATGGCCTGCGTGGGATCCACCGACGGGTAGCTGGCCACGGTGACGCCGGCGGCCACCAGGCCGGCGACCGCCAGCATGCCGAGCGCCCCCAGACGCCACCGGCGCCGCGCCTCGAGGGCCTCGGTGCGCACCACCCGTCGGGGGTAGTCCACCCGACGTCGGGGCATGAGGGCCATCAGACGTCCGATGAACAGGTCGAGCGAGCCTCCGAGCCGCGACTGCGCGTGATCCACGGCCTGGTCGGCGCGCCGGATGGCTCCGCCCACCGCATCGGCACCCGGCACAGGGCTGCGGTCCGGAAGCCCCGCCAGCGGGTCAGCCGGTCGAACCGGCTCGAGCCGATGGGTGGTCGCGGTGAGGCCGATCGCCGTCAGCTCGATCGTGATCAGGCCGTCGGAGCCCGAGCCGCCCCGATCCAGGAACAAGCGGTGCAGGTGCTGCGCGGCGGCCGCTGGCCGCAGGTCCAGCAACGCCTTGCGCGTGTCCTCGGCCCCGACCACCTCCGCCAGGTTGCGACTGACCAGCGCCACGCGATCTCCGCCCGCCAGCTCGCCGGACCAGGTCACCGGCTCGATCTCGAGCGCCTCCCCCAGCGAGTCGGCGATCAGCCGGCCGGAGCCGAGGTCATCGCCCGCCGGCAGGGGCGGTGGCAGCTCATAGATGCGCTCACCGCGCACGATGATCGCGCCGGCGGGGCCGATCTTGGCCACGTGGAGCTCCGCGGCGCGGATGGCGACGCCGACCACGCTGATCCGCGCTACCCGGGTCAGGCCCACCCGTCCGCGGGCGTGGTAGAGGCGCCGGTTGGCCTGGGCAACGGCGCGGGCCAGGGTGTCGAGCGGACCGGCCGACAGGTCGTAGTAGTAGTCGTGCTCGATCGCCTCCAACGTCTGCCGGGCAGCCCGCACCGTGCCGGCCCCGGGCTGCGTCAGCTGGGCCAGCAGGTAGAGGCTGCCTTTGGTCCGGACCGGGGCACCAACGGTCGGCTCGTTGACCCGGACCAGGTCGGTCGCGTCCGGCGCACGCTCCGCCTCGGGGACGAGACCGAACCGGGTCGCCAGACGCTGGCTCATGACGGGCCTTCGGTCGCCCCCGGCCGAAGCACCACGGCTACGCCGCGCAGCTCGTACAGCGCGCCCGGGCGGCCGCGCTGGAGCTCGTTGACGGCCTGGGCCAGGCGATCGCCACGCAGCTTGAGCTCGGCGGCCAGGATCGGCTCGGGGGTCACGACGGTAGCCACACCGTTGTTCACGCTGACCAGGCGGCTCCACATGCCGTGGGGCGTGAGTCCGGCCGCGGCCACGGCCTCGAGCCATGCCAGGCGGGCCTGGGCCAGGGCCAGCTGCTCCGCCGCGCTGGGCCCAACGCACTGCAGGAGCGCGCGCTGGACAGCGCTCACCGCTTCCTCGGTCGTCGGCCGTTTGCTCACGAGGCTTTCCTCACGCCACCCGGGAGGTGCGAGCCAGCCGACCGTCGCCCACGCTCCACACGGGCACGCGGTGCCGGTGGCGGGCGGGCAGCAGGGCCGGGTCGGTGATGGTGACCAGGACCTGGCCCCGTTGCCGGAGCAGGTCGAGTCCCCGCGCCGACCGCTCCGGGTCCAGCTCGCTGAACACGTCGTCGAGGAGCACGATGGGCGACGGTCCGCCGCTCTCGGCCAGCAGGTCGGTCTCCGCAAGCTTCAGCGCCACGATGATCGTCCGCTGCTGGCCGCGGCTGGCGTGGGCGGCAACCGGCAGGCCGCCCAGGGTCACCGCCAGGTCGTCGCGCTGGGGCCCCACCAGCGACACCCCGTTCCAGATCTCCTTCTGGCGGACGTCCTCCAACCGGCGTCGGATGGCCTGGGCGAGGACCAGCGGGTCGGCCTGGGCCGGGTCCGTGCGAGCAGCCTCGCGACCGGGCCAGGCATCCTTCAGCGCATCCGCGTAGGTCAGCCCGACCTGGTCCTCCAGCTCATCCGCGGGCGCCACCGCATCGTGAAGCGGGCCGATGCGGGTCGCCAGGTCGGAGACCACGCCCACGCGCGCGGCCGTAACCCGGCCGCCGATTTGCGCAAGCTGTTCGTCCCAGACGGCCAGCTCGGCCGGGTCCGCTTCCTCGGCCCTGATGGTCCGCAGCAGCGCGTTGCGCTGGGCAAGTACCCGGGCCAGGTCCAGCAGGTCGCGCGCCGTCCCCTTCGAGCGCTGGGCCAGGATGGCGTCCAGGAAGCGGCGCCGCTCCGAAGGCGGGCCCACCAGGAGGAGCATCTCCTCGGGACGGAACAGGACCGCGCGCACCGTATCGGCGAGCGACGCCTGGCGGCGCGCCACCCCGTTCACGGTCAACCGGCGCCGGAGTCCGGGAGGTGGCTCCACCCCGGGGAGCACCAGCTCGACCTGTTCAGTGACGTCGCCTCCGGTGATTGGCGCCAGGTCGAGACGGACGCGAGCCAGCGGCGCGCCATGCGTGACCAGGTCGGCGTCAGCCGCGGGCCGGTGGGAGTGCCCCGAGACGGCGACCCACACCGACTCCAGCAGGTTGGTCTTGCCGGCTCCGTTGGGGCCGGCGATGACGGTCAGCCCCGGGTCAGGCTCCAGCTCGGCGGAGGCATAGCTCCGGTAGTGGTCGAGCAGGAGACGAGCGAGACGCACATCACATCAGGAGGCGGTGCGCACCGGCATGATGACGTGGACGTAGTCGTCCTTGCCGACCCCCCGGATGACGCCGGGGGCCAACGGGCCGGAGAGCTCGAGGATGGCCTCCTCGGCGCCCAGGGCGCCGAGGACATCGGTCAGGTAGCGGGCGTTGAAGGCGATGGTGGTGGGCGTGCCCTCCACCGTGGCCTCGAGCGTGTCCGCGTTGTCACCGATGTCGACCGCATGAGCGCTGATCGTGACGCCGGCTGCCTCGCCGTCCTCGCCGCCGACTTCGACCTTGATAATGTTGGCCGAGTCGCGAGCGAAGAAGCTCGCGCGGCGGGTGCCGGCCAGGAACGCCTCGCGGTCGACGGTGGCGCGTGAGGTCCACGCGTCCTTGCGCGGCACGACCGGCTCGTAGTTCGGGAACTGGCCCTCGATCAGGCGGCTGACCAGGTCGATCCCCTCGACGTGGAAGAGCACCTGGCTCCGGTTGGGGGTGATGGTGATCTCGACCGGCGCCTCGGCGTCGGGGAGGACGCGGACCAGCTCGGCGTAGCTGCGGCCGGGTACCACGATCGTGGTCTCGACGTTGACCGGGCGGGCCAGGACCAGGGTGCGGACCGCGATCCGGTAGTTGTCGGCAGCGGCCAGGGTCATCGTGTCGCCCTCCAGCCGGGTCAGGACCCCGGTCAGGATGGGTCGGGACTCGTCGCTCGCCGCCGCGAAGACGACCTCACCCAAGGCCTCGCGCAGGACGCGCGCGTCGACGGCGGTGAGGGGCGCCTCGCCGATGGCACCCACCACCGGGAACTCGTCGGCCTCGATGCCCTTGATCGAGGCGCGGCTTCCACCACACGTGACCTTCAGGCTGCGGTCCTTGGCCGAGAGCTGCAGGTCGATCTTCTGAGGCGGCAATGATCCGACCAGGTCGGTCAGGAGCCGCGCCGGGACGGTGATCTCGCCGGGGTCCTCGACCTTCCCCGGCACCCAGCAGGTGATGCCGATCTCCAGGTTGGTGGCAGTGAGCTTGAGCCCGCCATCCTCCGTGCGGAGCAGGACGTTGGCCAGGACCGGCAGGGTGGCCCGGCTGGCCACCGCCCGGCTGACGATGCCGAGACCCCGGGCAAGGTTCTCCTGCATGACGGAGAGGTTCATGAAATGCGTCTCACTACGGTTCACCTGAAGCATAGAGTCTTTGAATCGTCGTCTCTGGTAGTAGGGGTGTGGATGGTGTGGACATCCCCGTCATCTGGTTTCGGGAGGCCGTCCGGCGCGTGTTGGCAGCCTGGGGATGCGCGGTTGACCGGCCGGCCGGATTCGTCGATGGCCGGCTGACAAGCCTCTGGCCGGCACCGCGGAGCGTCAACTGCGGCCGGCTCGCGCTCCCCCGCCTGTCCCCAGCCCGAGGCCGGTTGTCCACCACCTCACTCCGAGTAGATCATCTCCCGCACGGCGCTGATCTCACGGCGCAGCTCGTCGTTCTCCGCCATCTCGCGGTTGATCTTGTCGCAGGCGTGCAGCACGGTTGAATGGTCACGGCCGCCGAGCTCGGCGCCAATCCGCAGCAGCGAGATATCGGTCTCCTCCCGGATCAGATACATCGCGATCTGGCGCGGGACGACGATCGCCTTCTCCCGCTTGCTGCTGCGCAGCTGATCGAGGTTCACGCCGTAGTAGTCCGCCACCACGCGCACGATGCGCTGCGGCGTGATGGACCGCTTGCGCGGGTTGTACATGACATTGCTGAGCACCGCCGACGCTAGCTCGATGTTGATCGGTGCCCCGCTCATGGAGGCATAGGCCAGGACCCGGTTCAGGGCGCCCTCCAGCTCACGGACGTTGCTCACCACCTTGCGCGCGATGAACTCGATGACCTCTGGCGGAATGAGGTGCAGCTGGTCCTCAGCCTTCGATCGCAGGATGGCGATCCTGGTCTCCAGGTCGGGCGGGGTCAGGTCGGCGAGGAGCCCCATCTCGAACCGCGAGCGAAGCCGTTCCTCCAGGGTGGTGATGGCCTTGGGCGGCCGATCCGAGCTGAGGACGATCTGCTTGCCGATCTCGTGGATGGCGTTGAAGGTATGGAAGAACTCCTCCTGGGTCCGCTCGCGCTCGGCGATGAACTGGATGTCGTCGATGAGCAGGACGTCGATGCGCCGATATCGGCCCCGGAAGTCCTCCATCTTCTGCTCGCGGATGGAGTTGATGAAGTCGTTGGTGAATTTCTCGCTGGTCGCGTACAGGATGCGCTTGCGCGGAAACTTGGCCGCCACCGCATGCCCGATGGCGTGCATCAGGTGGGTCTTGCCCAGGCCCACCCCGCCGTACAGGAACAGGGGGTTGTAGGCGTGGCCGGGCCGCTCTGCGACCGACAGGGCAGCGGCATGCGCCAGCCGGTTGGCACTGCCGACGATGAAGTTCGAGAACGTGTACCGCCCGTTGAGGTTGACCGCGTTCCCGCTCGGCGTGGAGACCGGGACCGGCGTCAGCTCGTCACTCGACTGCTCCGGGGCAGGGCCGGGGGCATCGGCCACCACGAACTCGACCCGCACCGACCGGCCGACCACGCGGGCCAGGGTCTGGCTGACCAGGGTCCGATAGCGGTTGTCCAGCCAGTCCCTGGTGAACCCGTTGGGCGCCGAGATGCGGAACAGGTGCTCGTCGATCTCTTCGAGCGAGGTGTCCTTCAGCCAGGTTTCAAAGTTGGCGGCCGAAAGGCTGACCTGCAGCTCGCCTAGGACGGCGCGCCACACCTGTTTCGCATCCATTCGACAGACGCCTCCAGGCCGGCCGCGGGGAGCCGCGGACCGGGCGAAATCCGAGATTCTGGTGCTCCTCCGGGGCGGGCACGGCCCGTTTGGTGGGCGTCTGGCTCCGGGGGGTCGGCGTAGTGTAGCGCCCGCCGCTAGCCCGGGCAATCCTTCGCAGCCAGTTGGCCCCCGACCGGGGTTTGACACCCCGCGACGAGGGTAGGCTAGAATCGCCGCCACGCGACGCAGACCGTCAACGACGCACCGATGAGGCTGGCGAAACGCCAGCCTCGCGCGTGTTCGGCGGCCTGCGGCGCCCTGGTTGAACAGAGGGTGAGCACGCGACGATGAAACGGACCTACCAGCCCAAGAAGCGCGCCCGGAAGCGGAATCACGGCTTTCGGGCTCGCATGGCTTCCAAGGGCGGTCGCCGCGTGCTTTCCCGCCGTCGGGCGAGGGGGCGCACCCGGCTGAGCGCCTGACTTCCCGGACCGCAGCCGTGCCGGCCTATCCGACGCTCCGTCGTCGGGCCGACTTCGAAGCGGTGACGCGCTCCGGAACCGTCAGCGCCACCCGGCTGCTGGTCCTGCGGGCCCGGCGAACCGACGAGCCGATCACCCGGATCGGCCTGGCAACCCCGGCCACCTTGGGCGGGGCGGTGGAACGGAATCGGGTACGACGCCGCGTGCGTGAGCTGGTCCGGGCGCGCTATGGCGAGATGGGAGCGGGCTGGGACCTGCTGGTGATCACGAAACCTGACGCTCGACGCGCGACGTTCGCGGAGTTGGGGGCTGCCCTCGACACGCTGCTCGCGCGCGCCGGGGTGACCGCGGCATGATCGCGTGCGGCTGATCGGGCTGGGCCTCATCCGCGCTTACCAGCGGCTCACGTTCTGGATGCCGCCGACCTGCCGGTACACGCCGACCTGCTCGGCCTACACCTACCGGGCCATCGAGCGCTACGGGTTCTTCCGCGGGTCGTGGATGGGCGTCCAGCGCGTCGCGCGCTGTCATCCGTTCCATCCCGGCGGGTACGACCCGGTCCGCTAGGGAACGCCGCATGGAACCGATTCTGGCCGCCGGATTCTTCGGGATCGAGACCTTCACTCCGCCCTGGGACGTCATCTTCCTCCCCCTCTTCAACGCCCTGATCGGGCTGTATCGCGTCCTCTTCAGCGACCTGGCGCTGGCCATCATCGGCCTGACCGTCCTCATCCGGACCGTGCTGGCGCCGCTGTTCGTGCGCCAGATCCGCTCCCAGAAGGAGATGCAGCGCATGCAGCCGCTGGTCCGCGAGGTCCAGCGCAAGCACAAGGGCAACCAGCGGAAGGTCAGCGAGGAGACCGCGGCCCTGTACCGCGAGCATGGCGTGAACATGTTCGGGGGCTGCCTACCGCTTCTCCTCCAGCTCCCGATTCTCTTCGCGTTGTACCAGGCGTTGACGCGGGCGTCGAGCGCCGTCACCTTTGACCCGTCCGAGGAGCAGCAGGCCAGCTTCGACGCGTTCCTGGCCGCCAACCCGGCGATCGAGTCCCTTGGCAACAACCAGTACCACATCCCATTCGACGGGTCATGCGGGATTTCATCCGAGTTCCAGTCGTTCCTGCCTCTGAACTGCCAGGTCATCACCCCGTTGAAGCTCGATGCGCCGGTGGACACGGTGATCGAGTGGCTCACCAACCCCTTCACCGGGGTGTCGCTGAACCTGGGCACGATTGACCACGCCTTCTCGGTCTTCCTGTTCGGCGGCTTCGCCATATCCGGCATCGCCATCATCGCGGGCATCCTGCAATTCATCCAGGTTCGCATGACCTCGGCTCGGGCCGGGAGTGATGACCCGACCGCGACCACCACCCAGACCATGACGTACCTGTTCCCGATCATGACCGTGGTCTGGGGTGGCATCTTCCCCAGCGGCCTGGTCCTGTACTGGGGGGTGTACACCGCCTACCTGATCATCCAGCAGTTCCTGATCATGGGCTGGGGCAACCTCTTCCCGCTCTTCGGCTGGCAGCCACGCTGGGCACCGAGCCCCGACGCCGGCGACATCGGCATGACCCGACCCGCCAAGAGCCCCACACCACCACCGACCGATGGGCGCGAAGCTCCCGTGCCAGCCAGGGCTGGCGGGCAGCGCCGCTCGAGTCGGAAACGACGAGGCCGGGAGGGCCGAAGACGATGACGTTCAAGGAATTCACCGGAAAGAACGTGGAGGAGGCGATCCGCGCCGCGATGCGCGAGTTCGCCTCGGACCTGGCCGATCTCGACATCGAGATCCTTTCCCAGGGCAGCCGCGGCATCCTGGGCGTGGGCGGCGACGAGGCGCGCATCCTGGCCGCCCCCAAGTCCGCGGTGGCCGAGGCCACCAGCCTGCGGTCCGAGGAACCGCCGGCCCGGGCGGAGGAGGCCGGTGCCGGCGAGAGGGTCGAGGTCGTCGAATCTGCTTCGATGCCCGCTTCCGAACCTGCTTCCGAAAGGGCTTCCGAAGAGGGGTTCGCGATCTCCGAGGGCGGTGGGGATGCCATGACCGATGCCATGGCGGATGCCTTGGCCGACGCCGCGGAGGCGCCCCCGTCGCGCCCCCGGGGCCGAGGCCGAAGCCGCGATGCCGCTCCGCGCGGAGAACCGCGCGCTCCCCGCGACCGGGGCGAGCGACCGGCTCCTCAGCCGCGAAACGGCGAGGGGCGGCCCGAGCCCCGACCCTTCGTGCCTGCCAAGCCGATGGACGAGCTCTCCGAGTCCGAGCGACTCACCCTGGATGAGGCGAAGGCCGTCCTGGAGGAGCTGCTGCGGCTCATGGAGCTGCAGGGATCGGTCGAAGTCCTGATGGGCACCGAGGCGGCCAAGCTGAACGTGGTGGGGACTGACCTCGGCGTGCTCATCGGCCGTCGCGGGGAGAAGCTGGCCAGCCTCCAGCACATCGTCAACCTGATCGTCGCTCGCCGCGAGGGCCAGCTGAACCGGATCATGGTCGACGTCGAGAACTACCGCGGCCGGCGCGAAGACCAGCTGCGCGACGTAGCCGACCGGGCCGCGGAGCGGGTGGCGCAGAGCGGGAAGATCATCCAGCTCGAGGCCATGCCCGCCATGGAGCGCCGCATCGTCCACTTGGCGCTGGCAGAGCACGCCACGGTGCGCACCCAGAGCGTCGGGGTCGAGCCCAACCGCCGAGTGGTGATCCTCCCCGCCACCAGGGTCGAGTAGCGGGCGGATGCCGCGGGCCGAGGAACCGGTCCGGGCCATCGGCCGGCTCGCCCCGGACGGGACCTGGGTCGGCATCGAGCCGGCGGTTGACGGTTACCGGCTCGTCTTCGGTCTCGCGGACGGGCTGACGCTGCGGGACTCGACGGCGGACCCGTTTGAACGACGGGCCGGGCTGGTCGCGGCCGCCATCGCCTTCTTCCTGGCGTCGCTGGCCGATCCGCCGGCGGAGCTGGAAGCCACCCAGGCCGACCTCGCCCACCTCGTGGGCAGCCTCAGTGGTGACACGCGCGAGGTGCTCGATGCGATCGACGACGGTCTCTCGGGGGAGGCCGTCGCGATCCGGCTCCAGCGACTGCTGCCGACCAGAGCGGACGCGACCAGAATCCTGCGCGACCGATACACGCGCGTTGTCGCGCGCTGAGTCTTCCCCCTGGGGCCTTGCCCCGCGCCGGCCCTAGCCAGCGATCGGAGTCGTCCCCTTCTCAGCCTGGTACGCACGCCAGCCCGCGAAGAGCATGACGATGGCAGCCACGACGCCGATGAAGAACTGGATCGTGTCGAAGACGAAGATCGGCGGCGTGAGGATGTAGTCGATCCAGACCAGGGCGACCACGAGAAGGACCACCGTTGCGATGGCTCCCAGGCCGAGCAGAAGCACGCCCTTGGTCATGGGCAGCTTCACGGCCGGGGCGATCTGTGGCTGCAGGACGACAAACAGCACACCGACGCCAGCGGCCAGGGATAGGAAGACCAGCGGGCCCCACTGCGTCGCGATGCTGATCAAGCCGGTGATGATCACGACCACGGCCGCGACGGCCGCCAGCCGGTCATTCGCGCTCAGGGTTGAGAACATGGGCGTTCCTCTCGACAAAACCAGCGCGGGCGAAATAGAGCGTTGCCCGGACCCTGGCTGCCGGAACCGTACCGCGCCGGCATCGGTCAATCAAGAACAAAAAGGAGGACGAAAACGGCGGCCTGGTGGCCGCCGTCTGATGAGTGCTGGTGGAGATGGGGGAGAATCGAACTCCCCGTCCAAGACCATGTCGCCGGGTCTCACTACGAGCGTGTCCGGCCTATTTGGGTTTCGGGCCTCGGGCCCCCAACCGGCGGGGTGCTCCGCGCCCTATCCGGTTGCCTCTCGGCTCTTTGACGCCACTCACCGGAGTCGGCGACGCCGCATCTCCCCTAATGACACCTTCGCCGCCCGGGGAGAGGGGACGGCGTCGATGCTCACTGCCTAAGCAGCGAGAGCGAACTGACGGTTGCCAGTTACGGTTTGCCCGCGGTTTTACGAGGCCTGCGGGCGACCTCGGCTCGCGATTCCCGGTTCCTGGGCCCTGTCGAAACCTGACATCCCCACGAACCGCCGGCCTGGTGTCCGGCTCTTCGAGGATACCACGAGGTCAGAGACGGACCCGAATCTTGGTCTCCCGCTCGAGCTCGCGTCGCGCGTCGCGCTCCGCGATCACGCGCCGCTTGTCGTGCGCCTTGCGGCCCCGCGCCAGGCCCAGCTCGACCTTGGCCAGGCCGTCGCGAATGTAGAGGCGGAGGGGGACCAAGGTGTAGCCACGGATCTGAGTCTTGCCCACCAGCTCGGCGATCTGATCCCGGTGCAGAAGGAGCTTGCGGGTCCGCGTGGGCTCGTGGTTGAAACGACTGGCCTGGGCATAAGGCGCGATATGGGCGCCGATCAACCATGCCTCGCCGCGTTCGACGCGGGCGTAGGCCTCGGCCAGGTTGGCGCGTCCGGCCCGGATGCTCTTGATCTCGGTGCCGGTCAGGACCAGCCCAGCCTCCAGCGTCTCCTCGACGTGGTACTCGTGGCGGGCGCGACGGTTTTGGGCGACGGTCTGCTCAGGCATCGGTCGTGAACCCTATCAGCCCCCGACGGGAGGCAGGAAATGGAAGAGCCGGCCTCGCCGGCCGGCTCCTCCGTCGCTACCACGCGATGGCTGTGTCAGTGCACCGCCTCGGTGGTGGCGCGCCTGGAACTGTCCATTGCACACCACCTCCTTTCGTGGCCGCGGATGCTAGCACGCGCTCCAGGCGGCCCACAACCCGGTTTCCGGTACCCAGCCCACGACACGTAGCTCCGTCAGCGCGGGACGCGCGGCGACAGCCGGTTGCCAGGCTGCCTCCTGTTCCAGTGTCGCCAGGTAGGCGAGGGCGCGATCCAGGACCGGGTCCTCGTCCGCGGGCGTTCCCTCCGGCACGCTGACCACGATGTCCGGCTGAACGCCATCCGGGGCCACGCTGTTGTGGTTCGGCGTGAACCAGCGCGAGATGGTGATCCGAACCCCGCCGCCGTTGGCCAGCTCGTCCCAGATCTGGACCGTGTTCTTGCCGAAGGTCGGCTCACCGATGAGGGTGGCCCGATCGGTCTCCTCGAGGGCCGCGGCGACGATCTCCGAGGCAGAGGCAGACCCGCCGTTGATGAGGACCACGACCTCGATGGCGGGGTCGGTCGCCTGACCTCCGTCGGTCGCCTCCCAGTCGATGACCTCGTCTCCAGCCGACTCCTGGCTGAACAGGAGGCCATCGGCCACGAACTCGGAGGCGATCTCCTGGGCGGCGCTGATGTACCCACCCGGGTTGTCCCGCAGGTCGAACACGATCTGGTCGGCGCCATCGGCCAGCAGGTCGCCGAGCGATTCGCTGAACTGATCGGAAGCGTTGGCGCTGAAGCCATGCAGGGCGATGTACCCGACCTGGTTGGCGAGCATCTCGCTTTCGACCTCGACCACCACGATCTCGGCCCGGGTGATGGTCAGGTCGAACACCTCATCGCCGCGCTGGATGGTGATCGTGACGTCCGTCCCCTCCGGGCCGCGCACCTTCGTCACCTGGTCCTGGATCGTGCTGCCGTTCACGCTCTCGCCGTCGACGGCCTGGACCACGTCGCCGGACTGCACGCCCGCCGCCTCGGCCGGGGACCCGTCGATGGGTGCCACCACCACCAGGAGGCACGTGTCCGACAGCAACGCGCAGGCCTCCAGGTCGTCGGGGTTCTCCGAGTTCTCGACCGCCAGCTCGGCGCCGATGCCGGAGAAGGTCCCGGACAGGTCGCCCAGCGAGTTCTGGTACTCCTCCGGGTTCATGTAGCTGCTGTACGGATCCGCGACGCCGTACTGGAACAGCCCTTCGAGGGCGCCCTCCACCAGCGTGTTGTCGTCCAGCTGGTCGACGTACTGGGCGTGGAGCTTGTCGTAGGCCTCGCAGAACGCCGCGAACGCCTCGCTCGGGGCGGAACAGGACCCGGTGCCGCCGGCAGCCAGGTAGCCGCCCATGAAGAGGGAGGTCCCGAGCAATGCGGCCAGCCCAAAGAGCGCGGCGTAGCGCAACGAGCGTCCGGCTCCAGGGCGGACCGGTGCCTGGGTTGGAACGGGCTGGAGCGTGGGATCGGCTCCGGATTCGGGCCGGTCGGGGGGCGTCGCGTCGTCCATGTTGGAGGGGCGGGAGTGTAGCACCGGTCAGATCAAGGCCCGGTTACGCCCGGGTGCTATTCCCGCAACGCTTGGGCGCGGTCAGACCCCGGTTGCAAGGTGGGCCCGCACGCTGATCCAGCTGCCCAGCATCCCCACCACCAGGCCGACCGACAGGATGAGGACCGCGACGAAGGTGAAGAACTGGGCGCCGACGGCGGTCGGCATCTGGAAGATCTCGATCAGCAGGGGCTGAATGGGCCCCCACACCACGGCCACCAGCAGGACGGTGACCACGGCGCCGAGCAGGCCGCAGAGCATGCCCTCCATGATGAACGGCCAGCGGATGAAGGCGTCGCTGGCGCCCACCAAGCGCATGATCTCGATCTCGCGGCTGCGCGAGAACACCGCGATCCGGATCGTGTTGACGATCATGAAGACCACCGTCAGGCCGACCAGAATCATGGCCGACAGGCCGGCCAGGCGGACCACGTTCGTCACGCCAAGCAGCTTGTCGTACTGCTCCTGGATGGTCGTGATGCGCTCGATCTCGGGTCGCTCGCCGAGCGCGGCGGAAACCGATGTCGCGGCGGCCGGGTCGGTGAGGCCGACCTCGATGCTGGCGTACAGCGTGATGTTCGCTCCACCGGTCTGGAGGGTCTGCCCGCGGTCGAGATACGCCTGCTCGAGCCGCCGCATTGCCTCCTCGGGCGAGACGTACTCCGCCGTCGCCACCCCGGGCAGGGCGCTCACGTCGGCGACGAGCTGGTTCACCTCCTCTGGCGTTAGGCCGTCCACCAGGCGGGCCGTGACCCCGACCTTGCTCTCGATAAAGGCCAGGCCCGCGTTGAGGCCGCCGAGCACGATGACCAGCCCGGACAGCAGGACGAGCATGAGGATCACGGTTGCCGTTGCCGCCAGGCTCATCATCTTGTTGCGCCAAAAGCCCTGCCCGGCCCGGACCAGGGTGAAGCCGAGGAACCTCAGGAATCCCATCACCGCGGCATCCTACCCGCGACGGTAGGTGGCGCCCAGCTCATCGCGGACCATCCGGCCCTGCTCGAGCGCGACGACACGGCGTCGGAGCGCGGTCACGATCTCCTGGTTGTGCGTGGCCACCACGAGGGTGGTGCCCAGCGCATTGATCTCCAGCAGGAGCTGCATGATCTCCCAGCCGGTGACCGGATCGAGGTTGCCGGTCGGCTCATCCGCGATGAGGATGGCCGGGTCGTGGACGAGGGCGCGGGCGATGGCCGCCCGTTGCTGCTCGCCGCCGGAGAGCTGGGCCGGCAGCTGCTGCGCCTGGTCCTCGAGCCCGACGAGGGCCAACAGGCGCGGCACGCGGCGCCGGATCTCGGCCAGCGGGGCCCCGGTGACCTCCAGGGCGAACGCCACGTTCTCGCGCACCGTCTTGTTGGGGAGCAACCGGAAGTCCTGGAACACGACGCCGATCCGACGCCGCAGGCGGTGCACCTGGCTCCGGCTGACGCGGGCCAGGTCGCGGCCCGCGAGGTAGACGCGGCCGGTCGTGGCCACCTGCTCCCGGATGAGGAGCCGAATGAGGGTCGACTTGCCGGCCCCGGATGGTCCGACCAGGAAGATGAAGTCGCCGCGCCGGATTTCGAGGTCGACGTTGATCAGCGCCTCCTTGCCGTTGGGATAGGTGACGGTGACGTCCACCAGCCGGATGAGCGGCTCATCGCCGATCAGCGGGGCGGCCCCCGGCCGCGCATCGGTCAGCAGTCGCGCCTCGGTCATGCCGCACTGTCCCCGTTGGCGCCGATCTGCGATCGCAGATAGCCGTCGATGAACGGATCGAGGTCCCCGTCCAGGACGGCGGTCGGGTTCGAGGTCTCGACCCCGGTCCGCAGATCCTTGACCATGGTGTAGGGCTGGAGGACGTAGCTGCGGATCTGGTTCCCCCATCCCGGCTCTATGTGCTGGCCGCGGAGACGGGCCATCTCCGCCTCGCGCTCCTCCTCGGCTCGCTCGACGAGCTTGGCGCGCAGCACCGCCATCGCCCGCTCTCGGTTCTGCATCTGGCTGCGCTCGTTCTGACAGGTGACCACGATGCCGGTCGGAATATGCGTGATGCGTACCGCCGAATCGGTCTTGTTGACGTGTTGCCCACCCGCCCCGCTGGACCGATAGGTGTCGACTCGCAGATCCTCGTCGCGGATCTCGACCTCGGCATCGGGGGGAACCTCGGGCATGACCTCCACCAGGGCGAACGACGTGTGGCGGCGGTTCTGGGAGTCGAAGGGGCTGATCCGGACCAAGCGATGGACGCCCCGCTCACTCCGCAGGCGACCGTACGCCCAGCGCCCGTCAATGCTGGCCGTCACGCTCTTCAGACCCGCCTCCTCGCCTTCGCTCTGGTCCAGAATCTCGGTCCGATAGCGCTGGCGCTCGGCCCAGCGCAGGTACATCCGGAGCAGCATCTCGGCCCAGTCCTGGCTCTCGGTGCCGCCCGCCCCGGCATAGATCGAGACGATGGCCGGTCGCTCGTCGTAGGCACCGCTCAGCAGGAGCCGCTGCTCGGCGGCCGTCCAGCTCGACCGCAGCGCCTCGAGGTCCTTTTCCATGTCGGCCTGCAGGGCGGCGTCAGTCTCGGCGTCGGCAGCGGCAAGCTCGGCCAGCTCCGCCAGCCCGGTCGCGCGCTGGCTCAGGTCGCTCCAGAAGCCGATCTCCGCGCGGAGCTCGTCGGCGCGGCGCAGCACGGACTGGGCCTTTGCCGGGTCATCCCACAGGTTGGGGTCTGCCGATCGAGCGGTCAGCTCCTCAAGCTCGGATTGCCGCGCAGGCAAGTCAAAGCCGCACCGCCGTGTCGGCCACGAGGCGCGCCAGGCGCTGCGCCTCGCTCCTAATTTCGTCCAAGGTCCGAAACCAGGGTCAGCTCGACGTCCGCCAGGCGGCCCGATCGGGATCGGAGCTTCGCCGGGTTGACGCACGGGCAGTAGGACTGACGCGGGCAGGCCCCACAGTTGCCGTCACAGCCGAGCGTGGCCGCGTAGCTGCAGCGCATGCAATCACGCTCGCACTGGATGAGGTCCTCGTACGGGACCGATGGGTCCCGGAATCGGGTGACGAGGGGGAGAGGGGGAGCCGACGGAGGGGGAGCCGAAGCGGGGAGATCAGAGATCTGAATGGGAGCCTCGCCCGCCAGTTGCTTCACACGCTCCTCCACCCACGTAGGCGCGCCGCTCCGAGGACCGACGAACCGTAGAGGCCCCCATCGTACCCGCAGCCGCTCAGCCTGTCACCCCCCAAAATTCGGGCGCCGCCCTGTTCAGGCCCCGTGGCAGCGCTTGTATTTCTTGCCCGAGCCGCAGTAGCACGGGTCGTTGCGGCCGATCTTGGTGGCGGCTCGAACGGGCTGCCGGCTCCCGGCCGCGGATCCCGCCGCCGCCGCGACAGCTGCCGCGGCTCCCGCCGACGCGGCCCCGGATCCATTCACGTCCGGCCGGCTCTCCACTAGACGGGCAGCGGGCGCCGTCGCCGGCTGACGGAGGACCGTGACCCGAAAGATCGTGCGTGCCACGTCGCGGCGGATCATCACCTTGAGCTCGTCGAACATACGGAACGCTTCGACCTTGAACTCGTTGAGCGGGTCGCGCTGGCTGTACGCCCGCAGCCCGATTCCGCGCCGCATGTCGTCCACCGCAGTCAGGTGCTCCACCCACAGCCCGTCGATCACCCGCACCAGGACGATCCGTTCCAGGCTGGCCATGGTCTGCTCCCCCAACTCGTCACGCTTCCGCTGGTAGTGCGCGTCAGCCAGGGCCACCAGCTCGTCGGCGAGGGAATCGGCGTCCCGGGCCTGGTCGATGACCTCCAGCTCCGCGGCGGTCAGGGTCGGAATCATGCCGCTCAGCAGCGCGCGCAGCCCGTCTCGGTTCCACTCGGTTTGGGCATCGGCCGTCGCCTCCGCCACCATGGACCGGACTTCGGCATCGACCAGGGACAGGACCGTCCCGGACAGGTCGGTCGTCCCCAGGACGTGATCGCGTTCGGCGTAGATCGTCTCGCGCTGGCGGTTGATGACGTCGTCGTACTGAACGACGTGCTTGCGCAGGTCGAAGTTGTACCCCTCAACCCGGGTCTGGGCGCCCTCGATGGTTCGGCTCACGATTCCGGACTCGAGCGCCATGTCGTCGCTGAACCCCACTGTCTTCATGAGGCCCTGGACGCGATCGCTGGCGAAGCGCCGCATGAGGTCGTCTTCCAGCGACAGGTAGAAGCGGCTGCTGCCCGGGTCACCCTGGCGACCGGACCGCCCCCGGAGCTGGTTGTCGATGCGCCGCGCCTCGTGGCGCTCGGTGCCCACGATGTGCAGCCCGCCGGCGGCCAATACCCGCTCGCGGTCCTGGGCGCAGGTGCGCTCGGCCTCGGCCTGGGCGGCCGCAATGTCGTCAGCCGAGGCTTCCAGGATGCTCGTTCCGCGCTGGTGCAGCAGGTCGGCGGCCAGCATGTCAGGGTTCCCGCCCAGCAGGATGTCGACGCCGCGGCCGGCCATGTTGGTGGCGATGGTCACCGCACCGCTGCGACCCGCCTGCGCGACGATCTCCGCCTCGCGCTCGTGCAATTTCGCGTTCAGGACGTTGTGCTTGATTCCCCGTCGCTTCAGCAGCTCCGACAGCATCTCGCTGACCTCGACGCTGATGGTGCCCACCAGGACCGGCCGACCCTTCTCGTGCTCCTCGACGATTTCTTCGATCACCGAATCCCACTTGCCCCTCTGGCTGGCGTACACCAGGTCCGCGAAGTCGTCGCGGATCATGGGCAGATGGGTCGGGATCACCACGACCTCGAGGCCATAGATCTTGTTGAACTCCTCGGCCTCGGTTTCGGCCGTGCCCGTCATGCCGGCCAGCTTCCGGTACATCCGGAAGTAGTTCTGGAACGTGATCGTGGCCAGGGTCCGTGACTCGCTCTGGATGCGGACGCCCTCTTTGGCTTCCACCGCCTGGTGCAGCCCCTCGCTCCAGCGCCGCCCGGGCATGAGTCGACCGGTGAACTCGTCGACGATCACGACCTCGCCGTCCTTGACGACGTAGTCGCGGTCGCGCTTGTACAGAGCCTCCGCCTTGAGGGCCTGCTCCAGGTGGCGCGCCATGCTGAAGTCGTCGTCGAACAGGTTTGCGACGCCGAGCATGCGCTCCATCTTCTCGGTCCCCGCCTCGGTGATCGCCACCTGCCGGAACTTCTCGTCGACCAGGTAGTCGTCCTCCGCCTTGAGTCGGGGCACCAGGCGCGCGAACTGGACGTATCGGTCGGTGGATTGCTCGGCCTGGCCGCTGATGATCAACGGGGTCCTGGCCTCGTCGATGAGGATGTTGTCCACCTCGTCCACGATGCCGAAGAAATGGCCGCGCTGGACGCGAAGTCCGAGATCGGTGACCAGGTTGTCGCGCAGGAAGTCGAACCCGAACTCGTTGTTCGTCCCGTAGGTCACGTCTGCGGCATACGCCTCGCGTCGGGTGACCGGCCGCAGGTCCCGCAACCGCTCATCGGTGGCCGGGTAGTCCGGGTCGAACACGTAGGCAGCCTCATGCTGGATGGACCCGACCTCCATCCCCAGCCGATGGAAGACGGCCCCGATCCACTGCGCGTCGCGCTTGGCGAGATAGTCGTTGACGGTGACCACGTGCACGCCCTGTCCGGCCAGGGCGTTCAGGTATGCGGCCAGCGGCGCGACGAAGGTCTTGCCCTCGCCAGTCCGCATCTCGGCGATCGTGCCGTGGTGCAGGACGATGCCGCCCAGCAGCTGGACGTCGTAATGGCGCTTGCCGAGGGCGCGCTGCATGGCCTCGCGCACGGCGGCGAAGGCTTCCGGCAAGATCCCGTCCAGCGCCGCGTTGATCTGCGCCATTTCCCGCTCGCGCTCCTCGCGTCGGCGCTCCAGGCGCCGAGCCGGGTCGCCCCCTACCAGCTCGGAATCGTCGTCCGAAGTCTCGGCCCGCGCTTCGGCCGGCAGGATCAAGTCGCCGAGCTGCTCGGCCAGCCGCTCGCGGTACAGCGCCGTCCGTCCCCGGAGTTCGTCGTCGCTGAGGGCGCGGTATTCGGGCTCGAGCGCGTTGGCGCGCTCGACGAGGGGTTCCAGGCGGCGGACCTCACGCTCGTTGGAGTCCATCACCCGGGAGAACAGTTTCAACATGGATCTGCGCCGAGTATATCGGCCTCTCCGGAGTGCCCCACAGGCGGCCTCAGGGCACGTCCTCGTCCACGGTCCGTCCGGCGGCCTTCAGGACCCTGAGGGCGTTGAGCGCCAGCATGGGGCTCGCGACTTCCCGAACCCGGTCCACCACCTCGGGCGTGATGCGGGCTAGGCCTCCAGCATGGGCTTGACTTCGCCGATCCAGCGTTCGAGCGTCTCCACGTCGTGGGGCGCCGCCAGTTCGGCGATGAACGTGTCGAACCCCAGCTCGCGGTACTCGCGCATCCGCTCGGCGATCTGCTCGGCGGTTCCGATCCAGAAGGTCTCGTCGTTGCGCACCTCGGCCATCGGTGTGCGGTTGAGCGCCATATGGGCTTCCCACACGCGACGGGCTTCCACCTCCGTGTCGCGGATGAGCGGCTTGCATCCGACCGTCATCTCGATGTCCGCGATGTCACGCCCCACCGCCGCGCAATGCTCGTGCAGGACCTCCACCTTGTGCCGCAGAACCTCGGCGCTGCCCATCGCGTTCCACATGTTGGCGTAGGTCGCCACGGTGCGGAGAGTCTTCTTCTCACCCGACCCGCCGATCATGATCGGCAGGCGCGCCTGCAGAGGAAGCGGGTGTTGACGGAGCTCCCGGAACCGGTAGCGGCCATTGTCGGGGCTGGTGGCTGCGCCGCCGTCGAGCACGGTTCGAATGGCTCCGACAGCCTCGTGCAGCCAGTCGAGCCGCTGGCCGAAGCCTGTTCCGAACTCGATCCCGTGAGCCACGTGCTCGTGCTCGAACCAGGCGCCGCCCAGCCCAAGGATGGCGCGCCCGTCGCTGATGTGGTCGAGCGTGGTAGCGAGCTTGGCCACCAGGCCCGGGTTGCGGAAGGTATTGGCGCCCACGAGGAGTCCCAGACGGACCCGCCGGGTGACCTTTGCCCAGGCCGCCAGCGTCATCCACCCTTCGTAGATCGGCTGGTCGGGATCGCCGAAGATGGCATGCAGGTGGTCCCACGCCCACAGGTGTTGGTAGCCGAGTTCCTCCACCCGGCGTGCGGTCGACTCCATGGACGGCCAGTCCGTGGCCTGTCCCCAGGGGAGAATCCCTAAGCGGACTTCGCCCACTCGCTCAACCCCCGCCCATCCGCTCAGACCGCCTCGGCTTCCTCGTCCTGGTCGTGGGCGCCCCAGAAGGTCATCTCCTCGACCAGCTCGACCTCGGACGAGAAGAGGGCCCCTACGCTCTCGCCGCGATGAATGCGCCGGATAGCCTCCCCGAACAGCGGCGCCACCGACAGGACCGTGATGCGGTCCGGGTTGGCACCATCCAGCAGCGGAATGGTGTCGGTCACGATGACCTCGCGCAGGGCCGAGGACTCGATGCGCTCGAGTGCCGTGCCCGAGAACACGCCGTGGGTCGCGCACGAGTACACATCGCGCGCCCCTGCGCTGATCAGAGCGTTGACCGTCTCGATCAGCGAGCCGGCGGTGTTGATCTCGTCGTCGATGACTACCGCGGTCTTCCCGCTCACTTCACCGATGACGTTCTTCAGCTCCGCCTTATCGTCGTTCCCCAGCCGCCGTTTTTCGACGATGGCCAGCGGCGCGTTGAGCTTCTCGGCGAAATTCCGCGCCTTCTTGGCAAAGCCCAGCTCGCTGACCACCACCAGGTCTTCGAGCCCCAGGCCGGTGACGTACTTGGCCAGCATGTCGACGGCGGTCAGCTCGTCGACCGGGATCGAGAAGAAACCCTGGATCTGGCCCTGGTGGAGGTCCATGGTCAGGACGCGGTCGGCGCCGGCCACGGTGAGCATGTCCGCAATCAGGCGCGCCGTGATCGGCACGCGGGGCTGGTCCTTTTTGTCGGACCGGCCGTACGAGTAGTAGGGCATGACCGCGGTGATCCGGCCTGCGCTGGCCCGCTTATAGGCGTCGATCATGATCAGGAGCTCCATGATCGAGTGGTTCACCGGTCGGCAGGTGGGCTGGATCAGGAACACATCCTGTTCGCGGACGTTCTCCAGGATGCGGACAAAGATGTTCTCGTTCGCGAACTGGAAGACATCGGCCTCCCCCATCCGCGTGCCCAGGTAGCGGCAGATGTCTTCCGCCAGTGGCCGGTTGGCGTTGCCCGAGTAGATGCTGAACTCGTCGGCGTACAACGGCTCGCTCCGTGCTCGTTGCCGGATCGGACCCCGGCCGGCCGATTCTACCGCCTCATTCCTCGCCTTCGGACTCCTCGGGTAGCCCTTCGTCCACGAATACGGCAATAGAGATGATCCGATCGCCCTCCGCCGGCCTCATGACCGTCACCCCGCGCGAGGCGCGCCGGTAGCTGTTCACGCTCACAACCTGGGTGCGCAGCATGGTGCCCTCCTGGGTGATCAGCATCACTTCTTCATCATCCTGCCCCACCAGGCGGACGGCAGCCACCGCGCCCGTTTCCTTGTTGAGGGCGTTGGCGATCACCCCGCCGGTGGCGCGGTGCTTGACCGGGAAGTCGCTGACGATGGTCCGCTTGCCATACCCCTGCTCGGTGACCACCAACAGCTGCTGGCCCGGATCGCGAATGACCTGCATGCCGATGACCTCGTCTTTGGCCTTGAGCCGGAGGCCCGTGACGCCCATCGTGTCGCGGCCCATGGCGCGCACCTCCCGTTCGGCGAAGCGCGCGGCCTGGCCATTGCGGGTGGCGATGAGGATGTCGTTCCCGCCGTCCGAGAGGTCCACCCAGCGCAGCTCGTCACCGTCCACGAGGTTGATCGCGATCAGCCCGTTGGCCTTGATCTTGGCGTACTCGGCGAGCGAGGTCTTCTTGATCTTCCCCTTGCGAGTAGCCATGACCAGGTAGTGATCCGGCTCGAAGCGCGGCAGCGAGATGATCGCGCTCACGTACTCTCCGCTGTCGACCTGGACCCCGGGCAGGTTGATGATCGGAAGGCCCTTCGCGTGGCGGCTGGCCTCAGGCAGAGCGTGCACCTTGGTGATGAACACGCGCCCGCGGTTGGTGAAGAACAGGATGTTGTCATGAGTGTTGGCCACGACCAGGTGGCTGACGGCGTCCTCCTCACGCGTGATCATCGCCAGCTTGCCCTTGCCTCCACGCCGCTGCGAGCGGAAGGTGCGGATCTGCTGGCGCTTGATGTAGCCGCGCTGCGACAGCGTCACGACAACGTCCTCCGCTGCCACCAGGTCCTCGGCCGAGAGCTCGCGACTCGCGTCATCCCAGATCCGGGTTCGCCGTTCCTCGCCGTACTTCCGCCGCAGCTCGCCCAGCTCGTCCTTGATGGCCTGCAGGATCTTCCGTGGGTTGGCCAGCAGGTCCTCCAGTTCGGCGATCAGGCGGATGACCTCTTCGTACTCGTCCTCGATCTTCTTGCGCTCCAGGGCGGCCAGACGGCGCAGCTGCATCTCGAGGATCGCGTTGGCCTGCGCCTCGCTCAGCGAGAACTTGGCGATCAGGGCTTCGCGGGCAGCATCCGCATCGGCTGACTTGCGAATGGTGGAGATCACCTCGTCCAGATGGTCGAGCGCGATCTTCAGGCCCTCTAGGATGTGCGCCCGCTCGCGGGCGCGGTTCAGGTCGAATTCGGTCCTCCGACGGATGACCTCGCGCCGATAGGCGATGTAGTGCTCGAGCAGCCGCTTGAGGCCCAGGGTCTGGGGCTGGCCGTCGACGAGGGCCAGCATGTTGGTCGAGAAGCTCGACTCGAGCGCCGTGTGCTTGAACAATTGGGACATCACGGTGTGCGGTGACCCGTCGCGCTTGACCTCCACCACGATCCTCATGCCGTCGCGGTCGGATTCGTCGCGAATGTCGCTGACATCGGTGATTCTCTTGGCTCCGACCAGCTCGGCCATCTTCTCGATCAGCGTCGTCTTGTTGACCTGGTACGGAAGCTCGGTGACGACCACCGCCATGCGCCCCGGGCGGACCTCCTCCAGAGCGACCTGGCCGCGCATCATGACCCGTCCCCGCCCCGTGGCGTACATGTGCCGAATGGCGTCGATGCGCTCCTTCTCCCCCGCGATCGAGCGCTGGTCGGAGAAGCGGAACACGGTCCCGCCGGTTGGAAAGTCGGGTCCGGTCACAATCTCGCACAGGTCGTCCACAGTCGACTCCGGCTCGTCGATCAGCTTCTCCACCGCCCGGCAGATCTCACCCAGGTTGTGGGGCGGAATGTTCGTGGCCATGCCGACCGCAATCCCGGACGAGCCGTTCACGAGCAGGTTCGGCAAGCGCGCGGGAAGCACGGTTGGCTCCTGGAGGCGGCCGTCGAAGTTGTCCATGAAATCGACGGTGCCCTTCTCGATGTCGGACAGCATCTCGTCGCTGATGGCCGCCAGCCGCGCCTCGGTGTACCGATACGCCGCAGCCGGATCCCCATCGATGGAACCGAAGTTGCCCTGGCCATCCACGAGCGGGTAGCGCAGGCTGAAGTCCTGGGCCAGGCGCACCAAGGCGTCATAGAGGGCTACATCGCCATGGGGATGGAACTTGGCCAGCGCCTCGCCGACTACGCCGGCGCACTTGCGGTATGCCGATGTCGACCGCAGCCCCATCTCGTGCATCGTGAACAGGATCCGCCGATGGACCGGCTTCAGGCCGTCCCGGACATCGGGGAGAGCGCGGGCCACGATGACCGACATCGCGTAATCGATGTACGCCGAACGCATCTCGTCTTCGATTGAGACGTTGCGCACCGCGCCCATGCGGTTGTCCATCAAGCACGCCCCCCTTGTCGCGTCTGTCGCGTATGTCGCGTATGTCGCGTCAGGATCGGACGGTCAGGGCTCACCAGCTGGCCTCTTCGTCCCAGAAGTCGTCGCCGTACGCGTCGCGGCTGCCACGCAGGCAGTGGTCGGCGATCGCGAGGGCGTAGGCGTGCGCCACCGCATGGCCGTCGCGCAGGAAATTCACGGCCTCGCGCCGATCACCAATGCCGTTGGCTTCCAGCAAAGCGCACCAATCCTCGAGCGCGCGCCCGGTCTTGGCCTCGACCTGACGAATATCGGCGATGTGACGGGGTGGCATCGATCTCCCTCTCAGATGTCGAGGTTGCGCACCTTGCGCGCTTCGCTGCGGATGAAATCGCGTCGTGGCTCCACCCGCTCACCCATGAGCGTGCTGAACGTCTCATCCGCGTCCGCGGCGTCGCGGACGTTCACCTGCAGCAGGGTTCGCGTCTCAGGATTCATCGTCGTATCCCAGAGCTGGTCAGGGTTCATCTCGCCCAGGCCCTTGAAGCGCTGAACGGTGACGTTCCGGCCCTTGCCGTCCCGCGACAGCTCCCGGACCGCGGCCTCGCGCCCGCGGTCGTCACTGGCGTATCGCGTTTGCTTGCCCGTGCTCACCCGGTACAGCGGCGGCTGGCACAGGTACAGGTACCCGTTCTCGATCACCAGCGGCATGTGCCGGTAGAAGAAAGTCAGCAGCAGGGTCGTGATATGGGCTCCGTCGACGTCGGCGTCGGACAGGAGGCAGATGCGGTGGTAGCGGAGCTTGGCGATATCGAACTGATCGCCGATCCCGGCACCAAGCGCAATGATCAGTGGCCTAACGTTTTCGCTGGAGAGCACTTTGTCGAGACGCGCTTTCTCGACGTTGAGGAGCTTTCCACGCAGCGGGAGGACGGCCTGGTTTTGGCGATTCCGGCCCTGTTTGGCGGAGCCGCCCGCCGAGTCCCCCTCCACGATGTACAGCTCGCTGAGCGCCGGGTCCCGTTCCTGGCAGTCCGCCAGCTTCCCGGGCAGCGCCATCCCGTCCAGCGCGCCCTTGCGGATGACGAGGTCGCGCGCCTTGCGGGCCGCTTCTCGGGCGCGGGCCGCGGTCAGGCACTTCTCGAGGATCCGGCGCCCATCGGCAGGGTTCTCGTCGAGGTGCTGCATGATGCCGTCCGACACCACGGTTTGGACGATGCCCTTGATATCGGCGTTGCCCAGCTTGGCTTTGGTCTGGCCCTCGAACTGCGGGTCGGTGAGCTTGACGCTGATGACCGCCGTCAGACCCTCGCGCACGTCGTCCCCGCTGAGGTTGGTGTCCTTCTCGGACAGGACACCGGCGCGGCGGGCCCACTCGTTGAGCGAGCTGGTCAGGGCGGCTCGGAAACCGGTGACGTGGGTGCCGCCGTCGACGGTGTGGATGTTGTTGGCGAACGGCAGCACCGTCTCGGCAAAACCGTCGTTGTACTGGAGCGCGACCTCGACGCTGGTGCCCTGCACGACCCGCTCCATGAAGATGGGGTGCTGGTGCAGTGGGGCGCGGTGGCGGTTCAGGTGACGTACGAAGGAGGTCACGCCGCCCTGGAACAGGTAGTTCTTTTCGCGACCGACCCGCTCATCCAGCAGTCGGATCCAGATCCCCTTGTTGAGATAGGCCGATTCCCGCAACCGGGTCGCAATCGTCTCCCAGTTGAAGTCGAGGTCCTCGAAGATCTCGGGGTCCGGCAGGACCCAGGTTCGCGTGCCGTGGTGTCGGGCCCAGTCGAGGCCACGGTTGGCCTCGGCCTCTCCACCGACCTGGCGGACGGGCTTCAACGGCGCGCCGCGACGATATTCCTGAACGTAGCGCTTGCCGTCCCGGAGCACCTCGACTCGCATTTCGGCTGCGAGGGCGTTCACCACGCTCACGCCCACGCCGTGAAGTCCACCGGAGACCTTGTAGCCGCCACCGCCAAACTTCGCCCCGGCATGCAGGACGGTCATGATCACTTCGAGGGCGCTCTTGCCGGTGGCGTGCCGGTCGACCGGGATCCCCCGCCCGTCGTCCACGACCTCCAGGTGACCGTCGGCGCCGATCGTGACGTCGATCCGCGTCGCCATGTTGGCCATGGCCTCGTCGATGCTGTTGTCCACGACCTCCCATACGAGCTGGTGGAGGCCACGGGCATCGGTGGAGCCGATGTACATGCCGGGGCGCTTGCGGACCGCCTGTAGGCCCTCCAGGACCTGGATATCGGCAGCCGTGTACGCGGCCGAGGCGCGGGCTCGCCGGCGGCTGGGTTGGGCCGTCATACCGAAGCGTTCTCCGAGCCGATGCGCATCGGGTCGGTGTCGTCGGTCTCCGGCGCGGTGCGGACAATCCACGCGAACAGGCGGGTCAGCTCCTCGTCCGAGGCAAAGTCGATGCTGATCCGCCCTCCCCGGCGCGTCCGCGTGATCGCGACGCGGGTGGCGAGGATCTCGCGGAGGTGGCTCTCGAGCTCCTGCAGGTCCCCTCGCACCGCGACCGTTTCATCGCCAGGTCCATGGCGGCGCCGGCGCCGGACCAGCTCCTCGGTCTGGCGCACGGAAAGGTGTCGCTCGAGCACGATCTGGAGCGCCGCGACCTGGAGCTCGGACACCGTCAACCCCGCCAGGGCGCGGGCATGCCCCTCGCTGACCTGGCCCTCCAGAAGCGCTTCCTGGGTCTCGGGAGCCAGATCCAGCAGGCGCAGCGCGTTGCTGACAGAAGCCCGAGACCGGCCAATACGGCCGGCCACTGCATCGTGCGCCAGCCCGAAGCGCTCGATCAGGATCCGGAAGCCCATGGCCTGCTCGATGGGGTTGAGATCGGTCCGCTGGAGGTTTTCGATCAGCGCAAGTTCGATCATCTGCTCCTCGCTGGGATCGCGGATCACGGCGGGCACCTGTGTCAGACCGGCCTGGCGCGCAGCCCGTACGCGACGTTCGCCGGCAATGAGCTGGTAATCGCCGTTGGCCAGGCCGCGGACGACGACCGGCTGCAGCACGCCGTGAGTGGAGATGGAGGCGGCCAGGGCGTCCTGGTCGCGGCCCTCGAACCGGGCGCGCGGCTGGTGCGGATTGGCCACGATCCGGTCCAGGGGAATCTGCCGTGCATCACCCCCACCATCGGGCGGTGCGATCAAGGCATCCAGACCTCGACCCAGCCCGAACGCGCGAGGCGGTGAGTCAGCCACGAGCGGCCACCTCAGCGGCCAGTGCCTGGTATGCAAAGGCACCACGTGAGCTGGGGTCGTACAGGGCGATCGGCAGTCCGTGGCTCGGGGCCTCGCTGAGCCGCACGCTGCGAGGCACGACGGTGTCGTACACCGTGCCGTTCAGGTGGCGCCGCACCTCATCAGCCACCTGGGCCGACAGACGCGTCCGGCGATCGAACATCGTGATCACGACTCCCTCGATCTCCAGTCGCGGGTTCAGCGACCCACGGACAAGGCGGATGGTGTTCACCAGGTTTCCAAGACCCTCCATCGCGTAATACTCCGCCTGGATCGGGATGAGCACGCCATCCGCGGCGGTCAACGCATTGACTGTCAGCAGACCAAGTGACGGCGGGCAGTCCACCAGCACGCGGTCATATCGTTCGTCCACCTCGGCCAGGCTGGCCGCAAGCCGATGCTCACGGGCCGGAATCCCTACCAGCTCGATCTCGGCTCCGGCAAGCATTGGTGTGGCCGGCACCAAGTCGAGGCCTGGGATCGCCGTGGGCCTCGCGATCTCGGAGATGGCGACCCGATCAATGAGCGCGTCATAGATCGTGCCCGGCGCCCGTCGGTCGGCTCCCAGCCCCGTCGAGGCGTTGCCCTGGGGATCCAGATCGATTACGAGCGTTCGCGTGCCGGAGAGGGCCAGATATGCCGCGAGGTTGATGACGGTGGTCGTCTTACCGACGCCGCCCTTCTGGTTGGTACAGGCCGTGACCCTAGCCACGAGCACTCCGCTGCGAATTCCGTCGGGCACGCTCAATTGTATCAGTTTGGGCCCTTTTCGACCGGTTACCGCCGACTCAATGTTTCACGTGAAACACGGCTTTCGAGCACGTTTGCAGGCCCTGGAGGCCGGATCGGAAGCTGTCCGGAGCCTATACTTGGACACAGCCGCCCCCGAGTCGCAGCGACCCGCGAGAACCGTCCGATCAACGCCATCAGCGCGCTTCTGGCCTTCATCACCGGCGTGTTCCACGCCAGTCTGGCTCCGGCGCTGGCCGTGGGTGATCTGAGACCGAATCTCATGCTCGCGTCAGTCGTGACCGTCACGGCCCTGCTCGGGCTGGGTACTGGGGCCGTGTGGGCATTCGTGGGCGGGTTGACCGTGAACCTGCTCACCACCGATCCGCTGGGCAGCGTGCCGCTTGGTTTGCTCCTGGTCGCCGGCTTGTTGCCGATCGCCTCCGGTCTGGTCGGTCGTTCAGGCGCCCTCTTGGCGCTGATCGGCGGCGTCATTGGCAGCCTGCTGGTGGATTTGGTGGGGCTCATCGTGCTGGTCCTTGTCGGCGGCGCCCCGCTGCCCCAACCAGCGTCTGTGCCAGGCCTCCTGCTGCCTACCGCGGCGCTGAATGGATTGCTGACGGCGCTGGCATTCGTGGCTGCGCGCGCGACCCTGTCCCGCTTCGGCTTCGAGCCGTCGCCAATCTGACGGTGGGCACGCAGTTCGAGCACCCGGATCTGCAGCGATCCGGTCCCCGGTTCATCGCATTCGGGGTCATCGGGTTGCTCCTGTTCACCGTGCTGGCGGGCCGGCTCTTCCAGCTCCAGGTAATCGAAGGGAGGGCCCGCGCCGAGCAGGCGGAGGCCGCGCGGACCGTGGACGTGGCGATTCCGTCCCAGCGCGGGCTGGTCCTTGATCGCGAGGGGCGACCGCTGGTCATCAACGTGCCGACCTGGACGGTGGCGGTTCGGCCCGCAGATCTGCCTGCAGCACGACAGGACGGGGTCCTGCGCCGAGTAGCGGAGCTCGTGGGGCTCCCCGCCAGTGAGCTGTCGGCACGGCTGGACGCCTTCGCGGGGTCGCCCTTCGACCTGGTGCCGCTGGCGACCGACATCGACCGCGCCGCGGCGCTGGTGCTTGCCGAGAAGAGCGAGTCATTGCCCGGCATCGAGCTCCAGGTCGTGGCCAGGCGCCAATACCTCAACGAGCTCGGCAATCCGGACGGCACGCTCCTTTCCCATATCGTCGGCTACACCGGTCCGGTCAACGCCGATGAGCTTGAGCACCTTGCGGAGGCGGGCTATCTGCACGACGACCCCATCGGGCGGACGGGGATCGAGGCCGCATTCGAGTCCGAACTGCGAGGCGAGTACGGATCCGCGCGCTGGGAGCGCGACGTATCGGGCCGGCTGGTGAAGGTCGTGGAGGAGACCCGGGACCCGACGGCCGGACGGAACCTGGTGCTGACGATCGACGCGCGGCTCCAGCGGATGGCCACCGAGTCACTCCTGTGGGGCATGCGGGAGGCCAACGTCAGCCAGGGGGTCACGATCGTAATGAACCCCCAGACCGGCGAGATCTTGGCGATGGTGTCGCTGCCGGCCTACGACAACAACGCGTTCGCCGGCGGCATCCCCGACGAGCTCTACCAGGCGTACCTGACCGATCCCAACCTGCCGCTCCGCAACCATGCCATCAGCGACATCTACCCACCTGGATCCACATTCAAGCTGGTGACCGGTCTGGCCGCCCTGCAGGAAGGGGTCACCACCTCGGCCCGCCGGTGGCAGACCTACGGGTGCTACCAGATCCCCGGCGCTCCGGCCGGTGACTGTCTGTACGACTGGAACCGGCGTGGATTCGGCCCCCTGAACATGGTCGAGGCGTTCGCGATCAGCTCCGACACGTTCTTCTACCAGATGGCCGTCCACCTGGGCGTAGACCGGCTGGCGAAATGGGCCTATGAGCTGGGCTTCGGCGCACCCACCGAGATCGATCTCCCAAATGAGGCAAGCGGGATCATCGCGTCCACCGAGTGGGCTCACACCCAGGGTCGTACGGGCGTGTACACCGGGGAGCTGGCCCAGGCCGGGATCGGGCAGAACGTCATTGCGGTCACCCCGCTCCAGCTGCTGAACGCGTATGCCGCGCTGGCCAACGGCGGGCACCTGATGCGACCCCAGATCGTGCTCGGTGAAGCCGACGCCGACGGCAACCTGGTGGATCGGTACGAGCCCGAGGTCCTGCACGAGGTGGCGGCCGACCCCGACAACCTGAGCCTGATGCGCATTGGCGCCCGGGAGGTCATCACCACCGGTCACGCGTACAACATCAGCGATCTGCGCCTGCCCGGCGCGCTGTCGGGCAAGACGGGCACGGCGGAATTCGGCCTCCCCGATGCCGAGGGCGTGCTGCCGTTTCACTCGTGGTTCGTGGCCTGGCTGCCCTCGACCCCCGGCGCGACCGATTCGCCGCTGGCGGTCATCACGTTCACATATCGGGCCACCGTCATCGGGAACGTGTCGACCGAAGTGGTGAAGTACTTCCTCCAGCAGTACTTCGGCCTCGACCAGGATCTCCGGCTGGACCCGGTGACCCTGCGGCAACTCTCGGGAGGCAACTGAGCGTGGGCGTCGCGGTCACCACCTTCGAGGTCGCCCCAACCGCTCGCTGGCGCGACTTTGACTGGCAGTTGACTCTGTACGTGGTCCTGCTGCTGGGCTTTGGCGTCATCCTCGGCGTGTCCGCCGGCTGGAACGACGGCCCGTCGCCACCCGGGGTCATCCCGCAACCGGTGAAGACCGTCATCTGGAGTGGGATCGGCTTTGCCGTGCTGGCGGTCGCCGCATCGGTGGACTACCACTGGCTGCGGACGTTCGCCCTGCCGATCTACCTCATCACCCTGGGCCTGCTGGTGCTGAACCTGCTGGCCGGGAACGAGGTGTTCGGCGCCCAGCTGTCGGTGACCATCGGCGGGCTTGACTTCCAGTTCTCCGAGATCGGCAAGGTGCTCATGGTGGTCGTCCTTGCGGCGTTCCTGGCGGGCCGCGGCCAGGGCATCGGGCGGCTCTCGACGATCATCGGGGCCGCACTATTGACGGTGCTTCCGACCGCCCTCGTCCTGCGCCAACCCGACCTGGGCACCGCGCTCGTGTTCGTGGCCATCCTCGGCGGCATGCTGTTCATCAGCGGCGCCAGCATCGGGTGGATGGCCCTGCTGGGCGGTATCACGATCGCCCTGACACCCATCGTGCTCAACGCCCTTGCCGACTACCAGCTGTCGCGCCTGACGTGCTTCCTCGATCCGGCGTTGGACCCGCAGGGGGCGTGCTACCAGCTCGTCCAGGCGCTCAATGCGGTCGGGTCCGGCGGATGGCTGGGACAGGGGCTGACGGCTGGCCACGCCAACCAGCTGGGGTTCCTGCCGGTCCAGACCACGGACTTCATCTTTACGATCGTGGCCGAGGAGCTGGGGTTGGTGGGCGGCCTCATCCTGCTGGCGCTTTTCGGCCTGCTTCTGTGGCGGATCACGATCATCGGCTGGCGAGCGCGCGACGGTCTGGGCCGACTGGTAGCCATGGGCCTGGCGACCATGCTGCTGTTCCAGGTCGTGGTCAACATCGGCATGGTCATCGGGTTGCTGCCGGTGACCGGCATCCCGTTGCCGTTGATCACGTACGGCGGCTCGTCGACGGTCTCTATCCTGTTCGGGATGGGGATCCTCCAATCCGTTCGGATGCACACCCGGACCGAAACCTTCTAAGGGGCGGCCGAGCCAGTCAGGCAGCCTCGGCTTCGGGGGGCGGGGTCGGCGGCGGGGTCGGGGGTGCGGTCGGGGGTGACGGACCGGATCTGGAGTGGCCGGCGAAGGCACGCGCGTCATCCGGCGCTCCACCCTCCAGCCGCCGGAAGGCGTACCGATACAGGTCGCGGCCGAGGGCGACGACGGGGGCGGCCAGGATGGCGCCCCACAGCCCGAACAACGAGGCGCCCACGATCAGCGACAGGATGACGACCGCCGGATGGAGGTCGACGGCGCCGCCCATGACCTTTGGGACCAGCAGGTGGTTCTCGAGCTGCTGGACGACGGTGTACAGGGCGACCGCCGCCAGCGCCGCCCCGGGCGAGATGGATGCGCCGATGAGGACCGCCGGGACGGCCGCGATGATGGGACCGATGATCGGGACCAGCTCGAGGACGCCGGCCACCAGTGCCAACAGCACCGCGAAGTCGGCGAACTCCCGGAAGCCGATAGCGGAAAGGACCAGCAAGCCGACCAGGGTGGCGACGAAGATCACGGCGCCCAGCAGGAGCTGACCCCGGATCCAGCGACCGATCATGCTGGTGGTCAATCCCATGGCGTGACTCGCGTCCGGGCGCCAGCCGGAGGGCAGCAGGCCCAGGATGCCATCCGGCAGACGCTCGCGATCCTTGAGGACGTACAGGAGCCAAACCGGAACCACGACCAACCCGAATACGAATCCCGCGGCGCGCGCAATCAGGCTCAGGAGCGGCCCGACGATGGCCTCCAGCAGAGCCACGACGGCCTGCTGCCCGCTCCCGATGATCGAGTCCAGCGCGTCGCGGATGGGTTCGGGCAGCGGAAGGCCGGTTAGCCATTCCATGATTGCCTGCTCCCATTCCACGAACTGGGCGGCGAGGGTTGGGAGCTGCTCCAGGAACCGGCGGAGCTGATCGAAAAGCGGCGGGAGGAGGAGTAATCCCAGCCCGATGACGGCCGCCACCACCGCCACGTAGACCAGGAGGATGCCAGCCACGCGAGGGATGCCGCGACGCTGGAGTGCGGTCACCGGCGGATCGAGCAGGAAGGCCAGAGCGATGGCAATCGCGAATACGGGGAGCGCCGAGCGCGCCAGCCACAGGGCGAGCGCCAGCAGCAGGATCGCGAACGTGACGAACAGTTCCAGGCGGTGGCGGGCGACGAACCCCATGCGCCGGCATCCTAGCCGAGCGGGGAACGTGGGTGCCAGGAGCGCTACCATCGTCGGGCCATGAGCCCTCAGGAAACCGCCCCGCGCCAGCGCTGGCAGATCTTGTTCTCTCGGGCCGAGCCCGCGCTCCGGCTGCGCCAGCAGGACATCCTGGCCGAGTTCCAGCGCGTCCTGACCGAGGCCGCGCTCCCCCTCTCCCGGACCGCCGCCGCGCGTCCCCGGCCACGCCTGCGGCTAGCGGCCAGCGCGCCGGCGGGGGTGGAGCTGCGCGGGGATATCGTGGAGGTCTGGTTCGACGAGCTCGTCCCCCAGGAGCGGGTGCTCGCGGCGGGGGAGGGCCTGACCGACGGTCTGGCGATGATCGACGCCCGCGAGGCGTGGCACGGGTTTCCCTCGGCCGCGTCCCAGGTTCGGGGCGGCGAGTACGAGGTCGAAGTCAGCACGCCCGAGGGCGTGACCGCGGACGATCTACGGTCCGCCGTGGTCCGACTCCTGGCTGCGACCAGCCTGCCCGGTCAGCGCCGGCGAGGGGAGAGCGAACGCCGTTCGGACGCGGCCGAACGGGATCTCCGGCCCTACGTCGAAGACCTGGAGGTAATTGAGGTCGACGAGGCCGCCCGAACGGCACGCCTCCGGATGCAGCTGCGCCTCGATCCGAGCGGAGCGGGTCGGCCGCGGGACGTCGTGGACGCCCTGGGTCTGGGGCTGGCCACCACCCGGACCATCCGGCACCGGCTCCTGTTCGTTGACACTCCTCCGGTCGCCCGATAGACTCGCAGGTCCGCGTGAGGCGCCTTCTCGGTGTCCGTCCGTGCGCGTTTCGCGAACTGATCGCGAGCGCTGATCCCCCATCCAACGGAGAACGAGCATGTACGCCGTGGTCGACAACGGCGGAAAGCAATATCGGGTCGAGCCGGGGCGCACCCTGGTCATCGACCGTCTCGACGCCGAGGCGGGAGCCACGGTGACGTTCGACCGCGTGCTGCTTGTCGGTGACGAGGACGGCGTCACGGTTGGCACCCCGACCGTGAGCGGGGCAACGGTGCGCGGCACCGTGCTCGAGCACGGCCGCGGTCCGAAGATCATCGTCTTCCGCTTCCGGCCCAAGGCTCATTACCGGCGGCGCACCGGTCATCGGTCGGAGTTGACCCGGGTCCGGATCGACGAGATCGCGACCGCTGCGACAGCGGCCAAGGCCGCGTCCAAGGCGGCGCCGACGGCCAAAGTGGCGGCCACGCCCAAGACGACGGCCAAGCTCGCGCCCAAGACGACGGCCAAGCTCGCGCCCAAGTCGGCGGCCCGGCGCAAGGCGGCGGCACCACGGAAGGCAGCGGCCTCGCGCAAGACGAAATCGGAGACAGAGTAGGCATGGCACACAAGAAAGCTGGATCCTCATCCAAGAACGGGCGCGACAGCGCCGGCCAGCGGCTCGGCGTAAAGCGTGGCGACGGGCAGCAGATCCTCGCCGGGACGATCATCGTTCGGCAGCGGGGCAGCACGTTCCATCCGGGGCCCAACGTCGGCATGGGGCGCGACTACACCCTGTTCGCCACTGCCCATGGACGGGTTCGCTTCACCCATGAGACGCGCGACCGCAAGCTGGTCAGCGTGGTCGAAGCCGAGGGCTGACCGATGAAGACCGGCGTTCATCCGCAGTACCATCAGGCTGAGGTCCACTGCGCTTGCGGGACCACCTTCACGGTCGGGTCGACCGCCGAGTCGATCCGGGTCGAGGTCTGTTCGAATTGCCATCCGTTCTACACCGGCACGCAGAACATCGTCGACACCGCGGGCCAGGTAGAGCGGTTCCAGCGGCGGATGGAGCGCGCCTCCCGCTGACCCGGTCGGGGCAACCGACCGCCGGCCGCCTCTCGCGGCTCGTCCCCCACCTGGCCTTCCTGATCCCCGAGCAGCTGATCGCGGCTGGTCCGTTCGTGATCCAGGCCGTGGCCGGGACACGCAAGTACCGGATGCCCGACTTTTTCTACGGCGGCCAGGCCCTCATCGAGGGGGTCATGATGCGGGGCAAATCCACGGCCGCCATGAGCGTTCGGATGCCGGATGGCGAGATCCGGACGTCGTCCGAGCCGCTGCCCCGAGCCCTGAGCGGCGGCCGGTGGCTGCGCGTGCCCCTGGTCCGTGGGGTGCTCGTGCTGTACGAGACCCTGGTGCTGGGAACCCGGATGCTGATGCGCTCCGCGGCCCTGGCGGCGGAAGGCGAGGAGATCGAGATCGGGCGCGGCACGTTGGCCATCACCATGATCGCGTCGCTCGGCTTCGCGATCGCCCTGTTCTTCGTGCTGCCACTGCTCCTGTCCGAGGCCGCCGAGGAGGCCGCCGGCAGCGACCTGGTGGCCAACCTGCTGGAGGGCCTCTTCCGTCTCGTGATCTTCGTCGTGTACCTGGGTCTCATCGGTCTCATGTCGGACGTGCGGCGCGTGTTCGCCTATCACGGGGCCGAGCACAAGACCATCAGCGCCCACGAGGCCGATGCCGCCCTGGAGCCCGCGTCGGTGGATCGGTTCAGCACTGCCCACACCCGATGCGGGACGACCTTCATCCTGATCGTGGTGGTCATCAGCATCCTGTTCTTCTCGGTCGTCCCGCGGGCCAACGTGCCGTTGCCGCTGCTCATGCTGTCGCGCATCGCGCTGGTGCCTGTGGTGGCCGCGGTGGCCTACGAGCTGGTCCGTTTCGGCGCCCGGCACTACGGCAATCGGCTTGTCCGCGCCATCTACGCGCCCGGTTTGTGGCTCCAGTCGATGACCACCCGGCCACCGGATCACGGGATGCTCGAGGTCAGCATCTCCGCTCTCCAGCGGGTCATGGACGAGGACCGGGCGCGGGCATGACGGACCGCCTGGGTGAGCTGTCGGCTCGCCACCAGGAGCTGAGCGCGCTGCTGGCCCGACCGGAGACCGCAACCAACCCGCAGCTACTGGAGAGGTATGGGCGCGAGCTGGCCCGGCTGGCGCCGATCGTGGACGCCCTGCGAGGGCGCGACGAGACCGAGGGGGCCCTGACCTCGGCTCGCGGCCTGCTGGAGGACGCCGACCCGGAGGTCCGCGCCATGGCCCGGGATGAGGTGGAGGATCTGGAGGGCCGGCTGGCGGGCCTGGACGCCGAACTGCGGCGGCTGCTGGTGCCCCGCGACCCGAACGACGAGCGCGACGTGATCCTCGAGATCCGTGCCGGTACCGGCGGGGATGAGGCGTCGCTGTTCGCGACGGACCTGTACCGCATGTACCAGCGGTACGCCGAGCAGCGCCGCTGGCGCGTCGACCTGCTGTCCACCAGCGAGAGCCCATCGGGGGGCTACAAGGAGGTCATCGCGGAGGTCGCCGGCGACGGGGCGTATTCGCGCTTGAAGTTCGAGAGCGGCGTCCACCGCGTGCAACGGGTGCCGGTCACCGAGTCCAGCGGCCGGATCCATACTTCGACCGCAACGGTGGCGGTCCTGCCCGAGGCCGATGAGGTCGAGGTGGACATCGACGAGGGTGACCTTCGGATCGAGACCTTTCGGTCCAGCGGACCTGGCGGCCAGTCGGTGAACACCACCGATTCGGCCGTGCGCATCACGCACCTGCCGACCGGCATGGCAGTCGCCATCCAGGACGAGAAGAGCCAGCACAAGAATCGGGCCAAGGCGCTGTCGGTGCTGCGCGCGCGACTGCTGGAGGCTGAGCGGGCGCGCCAGGCGGAGGAGCGCGGGGAGGCGCGCCGGGCCCAGGTCGGGACCGGCGAGCGGTCGGAGAAGATCCGGACCTACAACTTTCCCGCTGACCGGGTCACCGATCATCGGATCGGCCTGACCGTTCACAACCTGCCGGGCCTGTTGGCCGGTGACCTCGACCGCGTGATCGAGCCGCTGCGGGAAGCGGATCAGGCGGCCCGCCTGGCCGCGGCCGGCGCCAATGCCTCCGGCTGAGTCCCTCGTCCTCCCGGCCACGGCAGGCGCGGCATTGGCAGGCGCGACGGAGCGTCTCCGGGTGGCGGGTTCGCCAACGCCGCGGCTGGATGCCGAGATCCTGGTGGCGCACTCCATGAAGCGCGATCGGGCGTGGCTCCTGGCGCACCTGGATGAGCCGATGCCGGGGCGGACGGGGGCCGACCTGAGCGCCTGGGTGGAGCGGCGCGCCGCCGGCGAGCCGATCGCGTACATCCGCGGCTTCAAGGAGTGGTATGGCCTACGGATCGCCACCGACCGCCGGTCGCTCATTCCGCGCCCCGAGACCGAGCTGCTGGCCGATGCGGCCATCGGAGACATCGCCGAACGCATGGGACGCGACGACCGGCCGATCCTGGCCTGGGAGGTCGGGACCGGCGGCGGAGGCGTGGCAGTCGTGCTCGCCCGGCGCTTCCGGTCGGCCCTGACCCTGGGCCGCCTCCGCCTGGTGGCGAGCGACGTGGCGCCCGATGCCGTTGAGCTGGCGGCCGAGAACCTCGCCGGGCACGGGGTGGATCGTCTGGTGACGCTGGCCGTGGCGGATCTTCTCGACCCGGTTGGGACTGTGGCCGAGGTTCCCGACGTCGTTGTCGCCAACCTCCCCTACCTGCGCAGCGCCGAAGTCAAGGCCGGACTGGGCAGCCTGGGCTGGGAGCCTGGGCCGGCGCTGGATGGCGGGGCCGATGGGCTGGTCGTGATCCGCGAGCTGCTGGCCCGCCTGCCCGACCGCCTGGCCGCCCACGGGAGCGTGATCCTGGAGATTGGCGAGGACCAGGCCGGCTCGATCCGGACCCTGGCCGCGGCGCTTCCGGGGGCGTGGTCGGTCTCGACGCTTCGAGACCTGGCGGGCCACGAGCGGATCGTCCGCTTGGAGCGGCTCCCGTGACCGAGATCCTGCCGGCGACGCCCGAGGGCCTGGCCGCCGCCGCGGAGCTGATGGCCGACGGGCACCTGGTCGCGTTCCCCACCGACACCGTGTATGGCGTCGCCTGTGCCTTTGGCCGCGAGGAACAGCGGTCGGATCTGGTGAAGCTCAAGGGCAGGCCGGAGGACAAGCCGATCCCGGTCCTCGTCGCCGAGGCGTCCCAGGTCACGGCGGCCGGGTACGTCCTGGATGAGCGGGCAAGACGCCTCGCCGGCCGATGGTGGCCCGGTCCCCTGACCCTGGTCCTCCCAGCCTCCGACGGCGGCGATGCGCTCGGATTCCGCGTGCCTGCGCATGACGTCGCGCTGGCCTTGATCCGGCTGGCGGGACCCCTGCTGGCGACGAGCGCGAATCGGAGCGGCGAACCGGAGACCCTCGGAGCGGACGAGGTCCAGATCGCGTTCGCCGTGCATGGCGACCTGCTAGCCGCGGTCGTCGACGGCGGACCGGCTCCGGGCGGCACGGCGTCGACCGTGGTCGACCTCACGGCTGAGCCCGCCCGGCTGCTCCGCGAGGGTGCCATCAGCCGGCAGGCGGTGGCGGAGGTCGTGGACCTGGAGCCGGCGATAGACTGACCCAATGCGCGTCGCCATCGGCTCCGACCATGCGGGATTCGTGCTCAAGACCGCGCTGTGCCGCATGCTGGACGAGCTGGGGATCGCGTACCGCGACTTCGGGACCGACTCGCCAGAACCGGTCGACTACCCGGACGTCATCGCGCCGGTGGCGCGCGCCGTTGCCCGTGGGGAATACGACCGCGGCATCGTCCTGGGCGGTAGCGGGACGGGGGAGGCGATCGTGGCCAACAAGATCCGCGGCATTCGCTGCGTGCAGGCCGCCAACCCGGTCGTGGCCCGGCTGGGACGGGAGCACAACGACGCCAACGTCATCGCGATCGGGGCCCGGGTGACCAACGTGGAGGTGGCCGAGGCCTGCGTGCGGGAGTTCCTGGACGCCGAGTTCGAGGGCGGGCGTCACGTCCGGCGGGTCGCCAAGATCGCCGCCCTGGAGGCCGAGGAGGCTGGTCGCTGAGCCTGCACCTGGAGCCGTCCGAACGGGCCCTGCTGGAGGGCGATTCCAGGCCCGGGACCGCGCTCGCCATGCGCCTGGTGGTGCGCGCCGCAGACGTCCTGGGGGCCGAGCGACTGATCCCCATCCGCGCGGCCCACGTCGACTCGTGCCTGTACCACGGGCAGGCCACGCTGGACTTCGTTGATCGCCTGGTGGACGGCGGGGCCGCGGTCCGCGTACCGACGACCCTCAACGTGGGCGCCGTCGATCTGCTCCACCCCGAGCTGTGGCGCGGCGACCCTGATCTGGCGGAGCGCGGCCGGCGGCTGATGGAACGCTACCGAGCGCTCGGCTGCCGCCCGACCTACACCTGCGCTCCCTACCAGCTGGCCGAGTCACGACCCGGTCTCGGCGACCAGGTGGCGTGGGGGGAGTCGAACGCCATCGTCTTCGCCAACTCGGTGCTCGGCGCCCGGACCAATCGCTACGGGGACTTCCTGGACATCGCCGCGGCCGTCGTGGGGCGGGTCCCCGACGCCGGCCTGCATCGCACTGAGGAGCGGCGGGCCCAGGTGGTGATCCGCCTCGGGAACGACGTGCCGCCGGCGGTTCTGGACGACGACGGCCTGTACCCGGTCCTGGGGATCGTGGTGGGCCGAATCGCGGGCGGGCGAGTTGCCGCGCTTGACGGCCTGCCTCCCGGCGTCTCCGAGGACCGCTTGAAGGCGCTCGGGGCGGCCGCCGCGTCGTCGGGCGCGGTGGCCCTGGTCCACGTCATCGGCTCAACTCCGGAGGCGCCGACCCTGTCCGCCGCCCTCCAGGACGCCGAATCGGACGATGAGCGCACCATCGACATGGCCACTTTGAGGGCCGTCCGCGCCGAGCTCGGCGGCCACGGAGAGGGACGGATCGTGGCCGTGAGCCTGGGCACCCCGCACGCCTCGGCTGCCGAGCTGACCCGCATATCCGGGTTGCTGGACGGGCAGCACGTGGCCGAGGGGGTTGAGCTCCTCATCTCCACCGCCCGCGACACGCTGGCCCAGGCGGAGGCATCGGGCGTCGCGGACCGGTTGCGACTCGCGGGGGCCGAGCTGCTGGTCGACACCTGCTCGTACATCGCACCCATCCTGCGGGCGCCGCACGGGCCGGTCATGACCGACTCGGGCAAGTGGGCCTACTACGCGCCGGGCAACATCGGCGCGGAGGTCGTGCTGGGCAGCCAGGCCGACTGCGTCGCATCGGCGGTCGCGGGCCACGTCGTCCGCGATGCCATATGGGGGACGGCGTGAGCGGGCGGCTGATCGCGCCGGGCCGAGCCCGAGGGCCTGCCCTGGTCCTCGACGAGCCCCTGTCCCTGTGGGGCGGCCTGGATCCCGCGACGGGCCGGGTGATCGAGGTTCGCCACCCGCAGCATGGAGCGCGGGTCACGGGGCGGGTCCTGGTGCTGCCCGCCGCACGCGGCTCCTCGTCGTCCGCCAGCGTCCTGGCCGAGGCCATACGCGCCGGTACCGCGCCCGCCGCCATCGTGCTCGGGGAGCCGGACCTCATCCTGGCCCTTGGCGCCGCGGTCGCCGAGGAGCTGTACGGGGTCCAGATCCCGATCCTGGTGCTCCCGGCCGCTGACCTGGCCGCGATCCGGGATGGCGCGACCGTGACAATCGGTCCGGAAGGCGTGTCGGCGGTCTAGACTCCGGGGTCCGCGCACGGAGGAGATGGACCGATGGATGCCTGGGCCTCGCTGCAGGCGGAGGACCCTGAGATCTGGCAGGTCGTCCAGGACGAGGAGGCACGAGCCCGCTCGAACCTGGAGCTGATTGCGTCCGAGAGCTACCCGAGTCGGGCGGTGCTCGAGGCCACCGGCTCGGTCCTGACCGCCAAGTACGCCGAGGGCTACCCGGGCCGCCGCTACTACGGCGGATGCGAGGTCGTGGATCGAGCTGAGAACCTGGCCCGCGACCGCGCCCGACAGCTGTTCGGGGCCGAGCACGCCAACGTGCAGCCGCACGCCGGCGCCCAGGCCAACATGGCCGTCTTCCATGCCCTCCTGAAGCCGGGCGACACCGTCCTGGGGCTGGCGCTCGACCAGGGAGGCCATTTGACCCATGGCTCCCCGGTGAACTTCAGCGGGCAGTACTACCACTTCGTTCCGTATCACGTGGACCGAGTGACTCACATCATCGACCTGGATGAGGTGCGGACCCTGGCCCGCGAACACCGACCCAAGCTGATCGTCACCGGCGCCACCGCCTATCCGCGGCACTGGGACTTTGCGGCCTTCCGGGAGATCGCCGATGAGGTGGGGGCCATCCTGATGACCGACATGGCCCACTTCGCCGGCCTGGTGGCCGCCGGGGTGCATCCCAGCCCGGTGCCGCACGCCCAGGTGGTGACGACCACCACCCACAAGACCCTGCGCGGGCCGCGAGGGGCCATGATCCTGTGCACCGAGGCCCTGGCGAAGGATATCGACAGGGCCGTCTTCCCGGCCATCCAGGGTGGCCCGCTGATGCACGTCATCGCCGCCAAGGCGGTGGCCTTCGGCCAGGCCATGAGCGCCGAGTTTCGAGCCGATGCCGAGCGCACGGTCGAAAACGCGCGCGCCCTCGGCGCCGCGCTGGCCGAGCACGGCGCCTCTCTGGTCTCGGGCGGGACCGATACCCACCTGCTGCTGGTCGACGTGACGCCGTTCGGGGTGACCGGCAAGGAGGCCGACATGTCACTGGGCGAGGTCAGCATTACGGTGAACCGCAACACGATTCCCTACGACCCCAACCCGCCGATGGTGGCCAGCGGGATCCGGGTCGGGACGCCGTGCGTCACCGGTCGGGGGATGGGGCCGGACGAGATGGCGGAGATCGGTCGCCTGATCGTGGATGGGATCGCGGCCCGCGGAGACGCGGCGGCCCAGGCAGCCGTGCGGGCACGGGCCGTCGCGCTGGCCCAGCGATTCCCGGTCCCTGGCCTGGCGTGGACCCGCGCCTGAACGGCGCTATACTCGCGCCGGTTTCCGATCGCCCGAAGTCGAGCTGAAATGCAGCGAGGGACGAGCGCCGGGCCGGGCAGGATCCTGGGTGAGGTGACCCTGATCATGGCGGTCCCGATGCTCGGCGGCGTGGTCGCCGGTCTGCTCTTGGATGCGCAGGCTGGGACCTCGCCGATTTTCGTGCTCGGCGGCCTGGTGCTCGGCAGCCTGACCTCTGGAATCGGCATCTGGCTCTACATCCAGGTCCGTCGACCTCGGCCGCCGGACACCGATCCAGGGCATCAACTATGAACAACTGGGGAGTCGCCTTCGACCTGGGGATCCGACTCGGGGCTTCAGTGATGATCGGGCTGTTCGGCGGCCTGCTGCTGGACAGCGTGTTGGGTACCCGACCTGTGCTGATGCTGATGGGGACCGCGTTCGGGGTGGCGGCGGCGATGTGGACCATCTGGGACGTCGCGCGACGCGCGATGAAGAAGTAATTCAGCGCGGAAGGAGGTCGCAGCCTGGTTCACGTCGAGATCGCCGCGGAGCCGCTGTTCGCCCTCGGTCCGCTGACGGTGACCAACAGCATGGTGGGTGCCGTGCTGACCTCTGTCATCCTGCTCCTGGCAGCCGCTTGGTTCGTCCGTCGCGCCGAGCAAGTCCCCGGCCGTCTGCAGAGCCTGATCGAGCTGCCAATCGAGTGGATCTCGGGGATCGTCCGTGGGACCGGCGGCACACGCTGGGCCCAGTACGTCGGCCTGGTGGCGGCGATCTTCCTGTTCGTCCTGGTGGCCAACTGGATCGGGCTGCTCCCCGGCGTCGGGACGATTGGCATCGTCCACCACGACGAGCACGGCGAGGAGCTGCTGGTGCCACTCATCCGCGCCGCATCCGCCGACCTGAACTTGACCCTGGGGCTGGCCATCATCGCGTTCGTGGCCTTCGTCTACTTCGGAATCCGGGCCAACGGCGTGCGTGGCTACCTGAAGGAGCTTCTCATCGCCGAACCGGCGTACATGACCCCGCTCCTGACCCCGATCCATATCATCAGCGAGCTGTCACGGTTGATCAGCCTGTCGATGCGGCTCTTCGGGAACGTCTTCGCGGGGGAGGTGCTGCTGGCCACCATGCTGGCCCTGGCGCCGATCATCGTGCCGGTCGTGTTCCTGGGCCTGGAGCTCATCTTCGGCTTCGTGCAAGCCCTGGTCTTTGCGCTTCTGACCATGACCTACATCACCCTGGCCATCGCCGAGCATCGGCAACACGAGTCCCACACCGAAACGGCCTGACAACGGGCATGCTCCGCCCCCTCTCACGCGGAGCCAGAAGGAGGAATTGAACACCGTGGAATTCCAGCTACTCGCCGCCGGCCTGGCCATCGGCCTGGGCACCATCGGCCCGGGGATCGGCATCGGGATCGGCTTCAGCAAGGCCATGGAGGCCATCGGTCGGAACCCGGACGCTGCGGGCGCGATCTTCGTCCCGTACATCCTGGGCCTCGCCCTGACCGAAGCAATGGCCATCTATGCCCTGGTCATCGGTCTGATCCTGCTCTTCGCGGTCTAGGCTCACAGCCCAGTGGCATTCTTCGAGGCGTTCGGCGTCGACATCTGGAAGCTCGGCTTCCAGATCATCAACTTCCTGCTCCTGCTGTACCTGCTGAACCGGTTTCTGTTCAAGAGGGTCCTGCGGCTGCTGGACGATCGGCAGAGCCGGATCAGCCAGGGGCTGGAGGACGCTGAGACGGCCGCGCGGGACCGAGAGCTGGCACGTGCCGAGCGTGAGGCCGCGCTGACCGAAGCGCGCCGCGAGGCCGAGGCCATGGTTCAGCGCGCCGCCAAGACGGCCGAGGCGACCAGCGCCGAGATCCTGGCCGAGGCCAAGGCATCGGCGGAGCAGATCACCGCTCGGGCCCAGGAGGAGATCTCGGCCGAGAAGGACCGGGCGCTGGCCGAGATTCGAGGCGAGGTGGCCGACCTCGCGCTCGAGGCGGCCGGCAAATTGATCGGGGCCGAGATGGACGCGCCGACCCAGCGCCGGCTGGTGAAACAGTTCCTGTCCGAGAACCACAACTGACCATGGCCCGTCGCGACACCGCCGCACGCCGCTACGCCGAGGCCGCCTTCCAGGTGGCCCAGGCGTCGGATGCGCTCGATCGCTGGCAGGCGGATCTGGCTCTGCTGGACGATGCCCTCGCGGTGCCCGAGCTGCGCGCGCTGGTGGAGCACCCGGCGGTTGCGTTCGCGGACAAGGAGCGCGTTCTGCGCCGAGCGGTGTCCGAGGTTGGGGCCGAGCCGCTCAACCTGGTCCTGCTCATGATCCGGCGCGGCCGCCCGGGCGCCATTCCGGCCATGCGACGGCACTTCGAGGAGCTCGTCCGCCGTCAGCGTGGGATCGCTCGGGCCGAGATCCGCAGCGCCTTGCCCCTCGACGAGCAGGACCGCGCGGCGCTGGAGCACACGCTGGAGCGCCTGGCCGGACGCGACGTCGAATTGACGGAACTGGTCGACCCCAGCCTCATCGGCGGCATCTCGGTGCGGATCGGGGATCAACTCTATGACGCCAGCGTCCGGAGCCGGCTGGAACGGCTCCGGGCGCGCCTGACCGCGGTCTGAGGAGAACTGAATGGCCATTCGATCCGATGAGATCACGTCGATCATCCGCGACGAGATCCGGAACTTCGCCGAAGGCGCCGATGTCGCCGGGGTGGGCACCATCGTGGAGGTCGGCGACGGGATCGCCCAGGTGTATGGCCTATCCGGGGCCCTGGCCTCGGAGCTGCTCGAGTTCCCCGGCGGGGTGATGGGGATGGCCTTCAACCTCGAGGAGGAGACGGTCGGCGCCCTGATCCTGGGCGATTACACGCACCTGAAAGAGGGCGACCAGGTCAAGACCACCGGCCGCGTGGTGGAGGTTCCAGTCGGAGATGCCCTGGTCGGGCGGGTGGTCGATCCGCTGGGCAACCCACTCGACGGCAAGGGCGCCATCGAGACCGATCGATTCCGACCGGTGGAGCGGATCGCTCCTGGCGTCATCGTCCGCCAGCCGGTGGACACGCCGGTCCAGACCGGCATCAAGGCCATCGACTCCATGATCCCGATCGGGCGCGGCCAGCGCGAGCTGATCCTGGGTGACCGCCAGACCGGGAAGACGGCGGTGGCCATCGACACGATCATCAACCAGCGCGGCCAGGACCTGGTCTGCGTCTACGTCGCCATTGGCCAGAAGCTGTCGACCGTGGCGCAGATCGTCTCCCAGCTGGAAGAGCACCATGCCATGGAGCACTCTATCGTGGTCGTGGCCGGGGCCTCCGACCCGGCGCCCATCCAGTTCCTGGCCCCGTATGCGGGCGCAGCCATCGGCGAGGAGTTCATGGAGGCTGGGCGCGACGCACTGTGCATCTACGACGACCTCTCCAAGCATGCGTGGGCCTACCGGCAGGTCTCGCTGCTTATGCGCCGCCCGCCGGGCCGTGAGGCATACCCGGGCGACATCTTCTATGCCCATTCGCGGCTGCTGGAGCGCGCGGCGCGGATGAACAAGGACCACGGCGGCGGGTCGCTGACCGCGCTGCCCATCATCGAAACCCAGGCCGGCGACCTGTCGGCGTACATCCCAACCAACGTCATCAGCATCACCGACGGCCAGATCCACATGCAGACAGACCTGTTCAACCAGGGCCAGCGGCCCGCGCTGAACGTGGGGTTGAGCGTGAGCCGGGTCGGCGGCAACGCCCAGATCAAGGCCATGCGCCAGGTGGCGGGCCGGCTGCGGCTCGACCTGGCCCAGTATCGCGAGCTGGCCGCGTTCGCCCAATTCGCCTCGGACCTCGATAAGGCGACCCGCGACCAGCTGACCCGCGGCGAGAAGCTGACCGAGATCCTCAAGCAGCCCCAGTTCGCCCCGCTCGCGGTCGAGCGCCAGGTGGCGATCATCTGGACCGGCACCAACGGCTACCTCGACGACGTCCCGACACCCAAGATCGCCGAGTTCGAGACCGGCCTGTATCGGTACCTGGACCAGAACCATAAGGGCCTCTTGCCGGGCATCGCCAAGGAGAAGGCCATCTCCGACGCAACCACGGAGGCACTCCGGAAAGCTGTGGTGGCGTACCGGCATGAGGCCGGCTACGAGACAGCTGAGACCAAAAAGGCGGCAGGGGCGGCTGAGGCCGCTGGCGGCCAGGACGCGGCCGAGACCAAGGACGCCGCCGAGACCAAGGACGCAGCCGCGACCGATGAGGGGGCTGCGAGCCAGGAGGCGGCCGGCAACGCAAAGGCGGCGACCCCCAAGGCGGAGGCCCCCAAAAAGGCGGCGACCCCCAAGAAGGCGGCGACCCCCAAGAAGGCGCCTCGCCGGAAGAAGGCGAAGACCGCCTGATGGCCTCCCTGCGCGACATCCGGCGCCGGATCGGCTCCATCCGCAACATCGCCCAGATCACGCGCGCGATGGAGATGGTGGCCGCCTCACGCATGAAGCGTGCCCAGGAAGCGATCCTCGCCGCGCGGCCCTTCACAGAGGAGCTGGATGAGGTCCTGGCCCGGGTCTCGGCCGCCGTGGAGCATGAGGACGAGCCGCTCCTCGCTCGCCGGCCGGTTCGGCACCTGGCGCTGGTCATGGTCACCACGGATCGGGGCCTGGCCGGGGCGCTTAACTCAAACGCTGTCCGAAACGCGCTGCGCTGGATCTCGGAACGGGGCGATGCGGCCCGCGGCGAGGAGCCGGTCCGGGTCTCGGCCATCACGGTCGGGCGCAAGGGCCGCGACGCCCTGCGACGGGCTGGAATCCCCATCGCCGCCCACTTCCCGCAGTTCGGAGATCGACCGACGTTCGCCGACGTGCAGCCCCTCGCCCGGCTCGTGATCGACGACTTCCTGGCCGAGACCTACGACGAGGTCGTCATCAGCTACAGCTCGTTCATCAGCACCCTTGTTCAGCGCCCCGCCATCCGCCGGGTGCTCCCCGTCGAGGAACCCACGCTTCAGGAAGGGGGGACGATCCGCAATGACGAGTACCTGTTCGAGCCCTCGGCCGAGGTGCTGTCTCGGCTCCTGCCGTTCTACGTGACCGCGGACATCTATCGGGCCGTGCTCGAGAACATCGCGTCCGAGCATTCGGCTCGCATGATCGCCATGCGGAACTCCACCGACAACGCGCACGACATCATCGATGAGCTCACCCTCGTCTACAACAAGACCCGCCAGGCCACCATCACCCGCGAGATGATCGAGATCGCCTCCGGTGCCGAGGCCCAGGCGAGCTGAGCCCGAGACCCGACCAGAAGGAGCGCCAGACAATCCATGGCCACCGGAAAGGTGATCCAGATCACGGGACCCGTGGTCGACGTCGAATTCCCCGTCGGCGAGCTGCCCGCGATCTATAACGCGCTGACCATCGGCGAGCTCACCGTGGAGGTCCAGCAGCACCTGGGCAACAACTGGGTCCGGGCCGTGGCCATGTCGACCACCGATGGGCTGTCGCGAGGGGTGGACGCGGTCGACACCGGTGCCCCGATCACCGTGCCCGTGGGTGCCGTCACCCTGGGCCGGGTGTTCGACGTGCTGGGCCACCCAATCGACGGCAAGGGCCCGGTCAAGATCACTGACACGTTGCCCATCCACCGCAAGGCGCCCGGCTTCGAGGACATGGAGACCGAGTCGGCGGTGTTCGAGACCGGGATCAAGGTCATCGACCTCATCGCGCCGTTCAAGCGCGGTGGCAAGGTCGGCGTGTTCGGCGGGGCGGGAGTGGGCAAGACCGTCATCATCCAGGAGCTGATCAGGAACATCGCCGCCGAGCACGGCGGGTACTCGGTGTTCGCGGGCGTGGGCGAACGGTCGCGCGAGGGGAACGACCTCATCGGCGAGATGACCGAGTCGGGCGTCATCGACAAGACGGTGATGGTCTTCGGCCAGATGAATGAGCCGCCCGGGGCCCGCCAGCGAGTCGGGCTCACCGCGCTGACCATGGCCGAGCACTTCCGCGATGTCGAGGGGCGCGACATCCTGCTGTTCATCGACAACATCTTCCGCTTCACCCAGGCTGGGTCCGAGGTCTCGGCCCTGCTGGGCCGGATGCCGTCCGCGGTTGGCTACCAGCCCACCCTGGCCACCGAGATGGGCGACCTCCAGGAGCGGATCACCTCCACGAAGAAGGGATCCATCACCTCGCTGCAGGCCATCTTCGTGCCGGCCGACGATTACACCGATCCGGCACCGGCCACGACCTTCGGCCACCTCGACTCGACCATCCGCCTGGAGCGCTCGATCGTGGAGCTGGGCATCTACCCGGCCGTCGACCCCCTGCTCAGCACCTCGACCGTGCTTGACCCCCGGGTCGTGGGCGAGGACCACTTCGAGGTCGCCCGCGAGGTGCAGCGCACCCTGCAGCGGTATCGCGACCTCCAGGACATCATCGCCATCCTGGGCATGGATGAGCTGTCCGAGGAGGACAAGGTCACCGTCTCGCGCGCCCGACGCCTCCAGCGCTACATGAGCCAGCCGATGTTCGTAGCCGCGCAGTTCACCGGTCGGGATGGCAAATACGTGGAGCTCAAGGAGACCGTGCGCGGCTTCCGGGAGATCCTGGACGGCACGCACGACGCGCTGCCGGAGCAGGCCTTCTATATGGTCGGTCCGATCGAGGAGGCTGTCGCCCAGGCCGAGCAGATGGCGTCCGCCGGATGAGCCGATGACGCTGCGCCTGGAGGTCGTATCGCCCGAGGGTCGGATCTTCACCGACGACGTGGACATGGTGGTCGTGCCCGGCATCGAGGGCGAGCTGGGCATCCTGCCCCACCACACCCCGCTGGTCACAGCGCTGGGCACCGGCGAGCTGCGCATTCGCCAGGCCGGCACGGTCCAGTTCATGTTGATCAGCGGCGGGTTCGTGGAGGTGCGACCCGACAAGGTCGTGGTCATGGCCTTCGTGGCCGAGCACTCGGACGCCATCGATGCCGCGGCCGCGGCCGAGGCGCGACGCGCAGCCGAGGCGGACCTGGAGGCGGTGCACGACCCGGTCGACCTGGCCCGGGTCCGCGCTGCGCTGCAGACCGCCCTCATGCGCGAGCGGATCGCCACCCGGCGCAGCAACCGGAGCTGATCTACGCTGCGCGCGTGAGCATCGAGAAGGGCAAGCCGTTTCAGCGGATGCAGCCGAGTTACCTGGATTGACGGCCTGATCCGGTGCTGAGCTGCGAGCGCTGTGGCGCCCGGTCGGGGGCGCTGCCGGTCCGGATCGAGATCGTGCGCGAGAGCGGACCGATCGGCCTTGCCGGCGGTTCGGACGTGGCCGGTCGGCCGGACTTCACACGGCGCTTCGCCTTCTGCTCTAGCGGCCACCTGTACGAGTGGCTGCGCGAGCATCGGTACATGCTCTGCAACCGCCAGCCTACCCAGGTCGAGGAGGGCATGCAGCCCCTTCTGCCGTCGCGCCACATGGGCGGTCGGCTGGGTCTGTGCGACGGCCACCACCTGGGTGGCCACGAATGGAAGGAGGCGTGGCCCGCCTAGGGCCGCCCATGGACCGCTTCATCGTCGAGGGCGGCAATCCCCTCCGGGGCGAGGTGCGGGTAGCCGGGGCCAAGAATGCGGTCCTGAAGATGATGGCGGCGGCCATCCTGACCGACGAACCGGTCGTGCTCACCAACGTGCCGCGCATCAGCGACGTGGCGATCATGCGCGAGACGATGGCCGACATCGGCTTCAGCTGGACCGATGTCGACGAGCACACGCTCGAGCTGTCGGCCCGCGGCCCGGAGTGGCTGTTCGTCCCGCTCGAGGCGGCCATGAAGATGCGCTCCTCGTTCATCCTGCTCGGACCCCTCCTGGCCCGCCACGGGCGGGTCATCATCAGCAACCCGGGCGGCGATCGAATCGGGCGCCGGCCGGTGGATCTCCACGTCAGGGCCATGCAAACCCTCGGCGCCTCGATCGAGTACAGGAACGGGTACTACTTCGCGCGGGCCGAGCGCCTGCGGGGGGCGCGAATCGCGTTCCCGTACGTCACCGTCATGGGCACTGAGAACGTCATCCTGGCGGCCTGCCTGGCGGATGGGACGACGGTCATCGACAACGCCGCCCGGGAGCCGGAGGTCGACGACCTCATCGCGATGCTGCGGACGATGGGGGCCCGGATCGAGCGGACGGCCCCCCACACGGTCGAGGTGGAGGGTGTCGGATCGCTGAGTGGGGTCGAGCACGCGGTGATCGGGGATCGGATCGAGGCCGGAACGTTTGCCGTTGCGGCAGCCTCCACCGGGGGCGAGGTCAGCATCACCGGCTTTGACGCCACGCACCTGGGCGCGTTCATGGACGTGCTGGCCCAAATGGGGGTCGAGCACCAGGCGTTGGATGCCGATGGTCAGAAGGGGCTTCGGATCCGCGGCGGTTTGCCGGGGAGCGTCCGACCGATGGCGGTCGAAACGCAGCCTTACCCCGGCCTGGCCACGGACCTCCAGGCTCCTCTGGCCGTGCTCATGACCCAGGCTTCGGGCGAGAGCTCGATCCACGAGACGATCTACTCCGACCGCCTGGAGTACGCCGCCGAGCTGGTGAAGATGGGCGCCGTGATCGAGGTGTCCGACGCGCGACACGCCCGGGTGGCGGGGCCAACCCCACTGCACGGGCGGACGGTCCAGATCCCCGACCTGCGCGCGGGTGCGACCCTGGTCCTGGCCGCACTGGCGGCCGAGGGGAGAAGCACCATCAGCGGTGTCGAGCACGTCGATCGCGGGTACGAGGCCTTCGAGGCCAAGCTGGTCGACCTGGGGGCGCGGATCAGCCGGGTTACCGACTGACCCCCGTCAGCCGGCCGATATACTCGGCCCCCACCCCCTTCGCTCTCTGATCGGCCCCGCCATGAAGATCGGCATCGACCTCGGCACCGCCAACATCCTGGTCTATGTCCAGGGCAAGGGCGTCGTCCTCAACGAGCCGTCGGTGGTTGCCATTTCCGAGGATGACAACCGGCTGGTGGCGGTAGGCGCGGAAGCCCGGGAGATGATCGGCCGCACGCCGGCGAACGTTCGGGCTATCCGCCCCATGCGCGATGGGGTCATTGCCGACTACCTGATCACTGAGGCCATGCTTCGCTACGTGATCAACAAGGTCGCCCGGGTCCGCTTTTTTCGCCCCGACGTCATGATCAGCGTCCCGTCGGGGGTGACCAGCGTGGAGAAGCGCGCCGTTCGGGACGCGGCCCTCAAGGCCGGGGCCCGGGACGCATTCCTGATCCAGGAGCCGCTGGCGGCGGCCATCGGGGCCAACGTGCCCATCAGCGGGCCTTCCGGAAACATGATCATCGACATCGGGGGCGGGACCACCGAGATCGCTGTCATCGCGCTGGGCGGGATCGTGGTGTCGGAGTCGGTGCGGGTCGGCGGCTCGCGCTTCGACGAGGCCATCGCCTCGTACATTCGGCGCAAGTACAACCTCATGATCGGGGAGCGCACGGCGGAGGAGGTGAAGATCCGCATCGGATCAGCGCTGCCGCTGGATGAGCCGCTCCAGATGGAGGTCAAGGGGCGGGACCTGATTGCCGGCCTGCCCCGCACCATCCCGCTGTCCAGCGGCGAGGTGACCGAGGCCATCGAGCAGCCGCTGCAGCAGATCATCTCCGCCATTCGCGGCGTGCTGGAGCAGACCCCACCCGAGCTGGCGAGCGACATCATCGACAAGGGCATGGTGATGTCGGGTGGCGGGAGCCTGCTGCGCAGCCTCGACACGCTGCTGACCCAGGTGACCGGCATACCGTGTCACGTGGCGGAGAACGCGCTGAACTCGGTGGCCGTCGGTACCGGCCGCGCGTTGGAGCAGTTCGGGACCTACCGCAAGAGCCTGGTGAGCGTGTGACGGCGACCGTGGCGGCCCCGACCGCGGTCCGCGAGCGTACCGGGGAAGACCGTCGCGGGCTGGCGTTCGCGGATTTCCACTGCCATACCCGCCACAGCCGCGACTCCCGCCTGGGGGAGGACCGCTTCATCGAGCTCGCCCTGGAGCGGGGACTGACCCACGTGGCGGTCACCGATCACAACACGATCGAGGGCTCGGTCGTCGTTCGTGACCGAGCCGAACGGCTGGGCGTGACCGATCGACTGACGGTGATCCTCGGCCAGGAGGTGTCGAGCGCTGACGGGGAGATCATCGGGCTCTTCATCGAGTCCACGATCCCGCGCGGGCTGAGCGCCGAGGAGACCGCGGATGCCATCCATGCGCAGGGCGGCCTGGTATCGGTTCCCCATCCGTTCGATCCGTTCCGGCGGTCCCACATCCGCCCGGAGCCCCTTGAGCGTCTGGCGGCCAGTCGTCGGATCGATGCCGTGGAGGTCTTCAACAGCCGGGTCACCCTCCCGCGCCACAACCAGCAGGCCGCCGAATTTGCCGCGCGGCACGGGATCCCGGGCGTCGCGTGCTCGGACTCCCACACGGCCCTCGAGGTGGCCATGAGCTTCAACGCGCTGCCGGCCTTCGCCAGCGCCGCCGAGCTGTCGGCGGTTCTGCCCGATAACGAGTGGCATGGCAGCCGGACGACCAAGCTGGTCCACCTTGGCACCCGATGGGCGGTGGCATCCAAATGGGTGGGACGCCGGGCTCGACCGAACCGATGAGCAGCGAGCCACCCCACGGTCACTCGGTCTACGAGCCGAGCGAGTTTCTGGGCGCGCCGGCAGCGGAGGCCATCCCCGAGAGCGAGGTGTCGCTGGCCCAGCGGTTCCTGAACCTGCGCACCATCGGCTCGCTGGTCTTTGCCGTGCTCATCCTGTTCCTCTTCTTCCGGGTCGTGCTCAACATCGATTTCGCCGCCACGTGGAACCTGATCCGGGGCGCCGACCTGGTGCTCCTGCTCGGAGCGCTGGTTGTCTACTACCTGACCTTTCCGCTGCGCGGCGGGCGGTGGTGGTACATCCTGGGCAAGGTCGGGACCCGGATCCGGTACTGGGTCGCCACCGAGATCCTGTTCTTGTCGTGGTTTGTGAACTGCCTGGTCCCCGCCAAGCTGGGTGACCTGTATCGCGCCTTCCTGCTGAAGGGCAACTTCGGAGGATCGGCGTCGCGCACGGTGGGCACGATCTTCGTGGAGCGGATTGGCGACGTGGTCGTCATCTTCTCGCTGGCCCTGGCCGCCGGCTTCTGGAGCTTCCGCGGCCGCGAGCGTCCGGAGCTAGACCTCATCTTCGCGGCCGGGTTCCTGCTGGCGGCGGTCCTCATCCTGCTCCTGCTTGGTCTTCGGTTTGCGGGCCACCACGTCGACCGCTTCCTGCCGCGACGCGTGGAGGGGTTCTACACCCGCTTCCGTGAGGGGAGCACGGCGGCGCTCACGCCCCGGGCGTTGGCCGTGATCGGCACCCTGACCGTCCTCGTCTGGCTGGCCGAAGGGCTGCGGGTCTTCTTCGTGATCAAGGCACTCGATCTTCCCGACGCCCAGGTGGGGATCTCGGCCGCCGTGTTCGTGGCACTCGTGGCCGCGCTCCTGACCGCCATCCCGCTCACCCCGGCCGGCCTCGGGTTCGTCGAGGCCGGGATCGTTGGCGCGCTCACCCTGTACGGGGTCAGTGCGGAGTCCGCGGTGGCCATTGCGCTCACCGATCGGGCCATCTCGGTCCTGACCGTGATCGTCCTGGGCGGCCTGGACTACGTCCGCAGTCCGCTCGTACGGCGTGCTCATCGGGCCGGCCTGGGGAACCCGCCCAGCCAGGAGCCGCTGACCGGCACCTGAGCGAGGTACCTTTGTCCCATTGAGGCAATGGCTCCCGAAAGGGATGCTGCGGGTGCGCGCACGCACCACCCGCGCTGCGGGTGGCAGAGCGCCCTACGAGCCTCGTGCATGACGCTCCAAACCCCGCGATCCTTCAACAGCTGGCTACGCGGCCAGCTGAAGGAAAAGAAGATGAGCCAGCGCCAGCTGGCACTCCAGTCGGGAGTCGACCATTCGACCATCTCCCGACTGATCAAGGGCGACCGTATGCCCTCGCTGGGCACCGCGACCAAGCTGGCCCGCGGTCTGCGCGAGATTCACGACGAGGCCGAGGGACCCACCTATTTCGCCGGCCTGGCGGCCCGCCAGCTCCTGCCCACCAGCCGCGTGGAGTACGCGCTTCGCGGCGACGAGCTGCTCACCGAATCCGATGTCCGCGAGCTCATGCAGGCCTACATTGCCGCCCGCTCGCGGCGGCTGCGCCCAGCCATGGGTGGCAATGGCGGCTCGCCTTCTGGGCCGAACGGCGATGGCCCGCCCGGCCCGTCCGCGGGGCGACGCTCATAGGCGACCCCTGCCGGGGAACGCGGTCTGCTAGCGTGGACCCGTGGAAGCGCCCGATCCGTCCGATCCTGTCGCCCAGCCCGACCAGTCAGAACGCGACCAGCCGGACACACCGTCGTCCGCGGCCCCGGTCGGCCTGGACATCACCACCATTGGGCTGCTCATCTTTTTCATTGCCCTGATCGGGATCGTGGCCGCCCTGCTGCTCCTCCCGATCCTGACCGGTTGTTGTAGCTGACTGGTCGCCGCCGGTTGAAACGGCCGGCTGACCTGCCGGCTGACCTCCGCTAGGGCGCGACGACCGGGTCGATCAGCCCGTGGCCGCCACCCGTGCGGCGGTACACGACGTTGACCCGCTGGGTCTGCGCGTTGAGGAAGACGAAGAACGCCTGGCCCAGCTCATCCATCCGGGCGATCGCGTCCTCCGGGAACATGGGGACCATGTCCACCCGCCGGATCTCCACCACCCCGGCTTCCTCCCTCGCTGTTGGCGTCACCGTGCTGCTTGCCGCGCTCCGGGACAGGGGTGGCGCAGACCGTCGCGCGCCTCGCAGACGCTCTTTGGCGCGGATGACCTGGCGTTCGAGCTTGTCGATGACGGCGTCCACCGCGGCCATCGGGGTGGCTGCGGATGAGGTGGAGCGCATCGTGGCCCCGTTCGTCACCAGGGTGATCTCGGCCACGTGAGAGGCATCGGCGGCGCGCGAGGCCTTGGCCGTGAGCTCCACCGTGGCGTGCGCGGCTGGATCGGCTACGCGATCCAACCGCTGCAACTTACGCTCGATCCGGGCCCTGAGCCGCTGGTCGAGCTCGAGATGACGGGCGTGGAGGGTGGTCTTCACACACGGTCTCCGGGTCGCGGGGGCAGACCCTACCGTAACACCTCGCCTCTACGGTGACTGGATCACACCTCACGAGCGACCGCGAATCCGTAGACCGCCTCGATACCGGCCCCACGGAGGATGACCGCGCAGGCCTCGAGGGTGGCCCCGGTGGTCAGGATGTCATCCACCAGCACCACGCTGGAGCCGCCCGGAATGCCCTCAGGGGGAGGGACCGCGCTCAGTGCCATGGCCTGGCGAAGGTTGCGCAGGCGCGTGGCGCGATCCAGCCCATGCTGGCGTTGAGTCGCGCGTCGTCGGACGAGGGCGGGCCACACGGCGACGTTCGCGCGCCGGCCCAGCTCGGTGGCCAGCAGCTCCGCCTGGTTGTAACCGCGATCGCGCTGCCGCGAGCGATGCAGCGGAACCGGGACCAGCGTCGCCGGGCCGGTGACCGCCAGCAGCCGGCACAGGGCCGGCAGTGCCATCTCGGCCAGCGGGCCGGCCAGGCGGCGCCCGCCGCCATACTTGAGTCGGCGCAGGATGCGTTGCGCGGCGTCGCGGTGGGCGAAGGCTGCGAGGCCGAGGATCAGGGCGTCGCCGACCACCAGGCTGGGATCAGGCGCCAGGAACTGGTCCGCAGCCGACCCCAACCGGCGCAGGCCCGCTCGGCAGGCAGTGCAGATGGCGGCGCCGTAGCGGCCGCAACCCGCACATGCCGGGGGCAGCAGCAGGTCGAGGACAGCCACCTGGGCACTATGCCGATGCCGGCTTATCGCCAGCTCACCAGGGACTTAGCCGATGGCCTCCAACCTCAGCTCGTCCCCGACCTGGATGCCAGCTGCCTGCGCCGCACCCGCCGGCATTTCCAGGCAGTCTCGGGCCCCACGTACCCAGGCCACGATCCGCCACGGGCGCAGCCGCTCCACGATCCGCACGACCCGTCCGCTGCGGTCGACGAACACGGCATCGATCGGGTAGCGCATGAAGAACATGTGGATCGACGGCGACCGTTCGATCCACAGCCCCTCCGCGGCCGGGAGCTCCGCGGTTCCCAGCAGCCCGACCGTGCGGTCCCGCAGCGATCGCGCGACGCGGCACCTCTCGACCGCCACCGATCCGCGGGAGTTGTTGGTCACCCGCGCCCAATCCGCCATGCGTGGATGGTACGCGTGGGCCACCCGACGGCTAGTTGATGAGCGTGACCGCCAGGTTCTGGACCTCGCCGGGATTGATGGGACCGATGCCCACCGAGCCCGGCGCGGGGTAGTACGCCACGAACCATCCCTTCAGACAGCCGACCTTGCCGGGAGGTTCGGGCCCGACCAGGACGGGCGAGCCGGGCCCTGTCTGGCACTCGAAGTCGCCGCCCTGGGTGTAGGCCTGGTCGAGCTTGAAGCCGATCCAGAACGGGACGTGGTAGTAGAGGTTGTTGCCCATGCCGGACCAGTCCTCGAAGCTTGGGCACCCCGGATCCGGGGCCACGCCATCAGGTTCTGGCTCCACGTTGTCCGGGACATCCTGGCTGCACGTGAAGTCGTGGATGGGCAGCGCGAGCACGCTGTCCTCGTTGGTAGGCGTGCCGACCTCTGCTGCGGGGCCCGCGTACGAGTTCAGCTCGGCCTCGAGGGAGTTCACGTTTCCGGTCTGGGTGTGAACCCATGCCGGAATCGGGATGGTGATCGGGCAGGGTTCCGTGATCGACAAGGCGAGCCGCTGGCCGCAGTCCCAGTCCAGCCAGCCGACCGACCCAGGCGCAACGTCACACAGCGGGACGATGGCCAGGTTCGACGAGTTTGCAGCCGCCTCGCTGCTGAGGATCTCGTACGGTTCCCACGGCGCAAACCCGTCGTCGGCCTGGACCGTGAACGGCGTTTCAGTCGAGTCACAAATCTCACTCGTCTGGGGGAACGTCACAGGCAGCGCGCCGCCGGTAATCGTCTCCAGGGTGCCCACCACGGCGATGGCGTCGGCGACCGCGGTTAATGTCGGCACCCCGATGACCGCCATCAGGAACGTGTCGAAGGTCTCCGACGCCCGAGCTTTGACGCCCTGCGCGCCAGCCGGGATGCCGACCCCGAGGTCGGATGCGCAGTCGCCCACCAGGACCGGGTTGGGAAGGAGCGATTCGCCGGCGTAATCGACATATTCCGCTTCCTCCACTGCGACGCCGTTCTCGGCCGCGGCGGCGGCGACCGCGCACGCCACGTCGAAGTCGTTCGGGGTCGGCGTATCCAGATCGCCGATGTAGTGCTGCACGACGATCGTGCCTGCCTTGGCCACCGCGTCGGCGCCGTTCTGCGTGTCTCGCTGGCGGCTCCAGGCAAATCCCCCGTCGATGACCAGGCCGACCATGGCCACGATCACGACCAATCCGCCCGCCACGATGACCAGGACCTGACCGCGTTCGCTGCGCCTCGGCGCCGGCACGGGATTCATTCGAAGGTCTCCTCTATTGTCCGAGCGGGCAGTCCCGGCCCGGGAGCTGGTCGATGCAGTTGAACTCGACCGGGAAGCGCCCCTCCCCGGTGACTGATATTGGTCCGATGAGGGCGCTGATGATCGGCGTTGCGGCGGTGTACACGTATGTCACCCGCACCACCGCCAAGCACCCGTAGATGTCCGCCGTCCCCAGCTCCGAGTCGCAGGAGCCGGGATCATTGGGCGTGGTCGGGAGCCGAAAGTCGACGCTCACGCCCGACGGCGCGATGTCGAGCGCAACCGCGTGCTGGGCCGCACGGGCCTGGACATCGGTCTCCGTCTGGTTGACGGTCGCCTCCCGCCCGCCCTCACGCGCCGCGTTGTTCACCCCGTTGTACGCGAAGACGAGCCGTCCGCCGTCGAAGATGCCGACCAGGATCACCACGAAGACCGGCAGGATCAGGGCGAACTCGGCCAGAGTCTGGCCGCGGGACGAATAAGGAACTCTCATCACAGGTTAACCCGCATGGTCGCCGTCTCCAGCGGTTCACACGTGCCGGCGGCAGGCGACTGGAACGTGACGAACCGGTTCCGGTTCGGGCCGATGGGTTGCGGTGTGTAGTTCGCGGGGTCGAAGCCGGCATCCCTCCACAGGCCGTGGGCGTCGATGTTTCGCTCGTCGACCAGGTCGGGCACCCGAGCCTGGCCGGGGTCGCAACCCAACGGGGGCGGAGGGTTCCCGCCACCCGGCAGGCCGGAGGTGATCGCCCGATTGATGGGGAACTCCGAATGGGCCCGGATGATGGCCGGGCTCCCGAGGAAGCTTTCCGCCAGCGGAGTGATGAGCCCGATGGCGCACCTCAGCTGCACTTGAACCAGGTCGCCGTCCTCGAAGTCATCCGTCCCGTTGCCGTCCAGGTCGAAGTTCGGGGCCGGCACCGGGTCACCCTGGCAGCCGAGAGCCTGGAGGTCCTCGCTGACGAGGAGCTCGTAGCGGGCGAGGTCGTCGAGCTCGTTCCCATTTGGAGTTCCTTTCCAGGCGTCAGCGTGGCCGGCAGCGTAATCGGCGCCGATACGGCTCGCGTTGTGGAGGGCGACCCACCCGAAGAACAGGCGACCGGCGTCTACGGCCATGACCAGTAGGAGGGCCAACAGGGGCAGGATGATCGCCATCTCGACGAGGGCCTGACCGCGACGATGGGAATGCAAGGGTGGAAGGGCGAACACCCAGATGACTCCTGCGATGAATGGCGAACCGCGGGGCGACGCGGTCGCGCAGTATAGGCGCCCCCACCTTGCCGGTCACCTTGCGGAGGATGCCGTCAGGTGCGCCCTCGCAACGGAGCCTATTGAGGCCCGCCCTCGAGGCGGCCGCCGTCAGTTGCGCATTGGCAACGGCGCGTTGCGCCGCAGCAACGGAAAGAACGAGGCCGCCCTGCGGAGGGGCGGCCTCGTGCCGTGGGGCCGCCTCGTTCGGCGGCTGGCCGCGCTACTTGATCAGCTGGATGCCCACAGCCGCATTGGGATCCACGGCGCCCGAGCCCGGTCCCACGGTGCCCGTGGTCACGAACCGGACGAACATGCCCCTCAGGCAGCTCGTCGCCCCGTTTCCGTTCTCCTCGCAGTCGGGCTTGTCGGACCCGCTGAGGAACGCACCCTTGGGGTCCTCCAGCAGGAACGAGACGAAGCGGGCAATGTGGTACCACTGGTTCTGGCCACTGCCACCTACGTTGGCGGGCTGACAGCGGTCGACGTCGAGGGTCCCCGGACTGGGCTCGTCGGGCTCGGTGTTGCAGGTCGAGTCGAACATCGGGATCAGGACCGGGATCTGGTTGACTGCGTAGTAGTTGATGGCATCCTCGACGCCCGCGCTGTTCACGTTGCCGGTCGAGGTGATGTACTGCCACGACGGGACACCGACTTCGGGGTTCGTCGTGGGTGGCCCGATTGCGGTGATCAGCTCCGAGGTTCCGCCGGCCGTGGGCGTCCAGTCCAGCCAGCCGACGTTGCCCGGGTTGTTCTTGCACAGCGGGATGGTGAGCGGCACGTTGTAGTACGGCGGCACCGCGTCCTCCGCCCATTCCTGGGGCGGATTGGACACCGCGCTCTCGCCGCTACCGTCGCAGGTCGTGACGTTGGTCGGGATGGTCACTGGAAGCGCGTAGCAGTCGGCATCGGCGGCGCAGACCTCCTCGAGGTAGCCGGCCACGGAGGTGGCGTCGGCGTCGGCGGTCAGAGTGTCGAAGCCGATCACCCGAACCAGGAAGGTCTCGAACGTCTTGGACGTTTCGGCCTGGACCCCGAGCAGCCCGTTCAGACATGCCGGAAGGACACCGTCCCCGACCACGGCCGCGGCGTTCGTGGACCCGACCTCGACACAGTTGTTGTTGACGACGTTGCCCTGGATATTCGTATACCAGGCGCCGACCTTGTCCACGCCGTTGGCCGCCATCGACGCGTCGACAGCCGCCAGGACCTCGGCGTCGCCTCGTGGCAGGCCGGTCAGAGCTTCGGCCAACACCACGGCGCCCGCCTCACTGGCGGCGTCAGCCGCGTTCTGGTTGTCGCGCTGCTGCCCCCAGGCGAAACCGCCGTCGACCACCAAGCCGGTCATCGCGATCATGACGAGCAGGCCGCCGGCCACGATGACCAGCACCTGGCCGCGAGGTTCGCGTTGCGCTCGCTGGCTTTGGAGGAATCGGAACAGGGACATCAGAACTCCTTTAAGAACTATTAGGGCCACGGGCAGGGGTCAAGGTTTGGGTCGCCCGGTACAGGGCACCTCCGCTCCACCGGCATCTGGGTGGTGGCGGTCATCGTGAACGGACCGATAATCTGGCCGATCACCGGAGTTGCCGCCGTATACACGTACTGGACGGTGACCGTGGCCAGGCATCCCAGCCCGTAGGGAGAGCTGCACGTCCCGACACCGCTTGGATCGCCGTAGGTGATGGTCACGTCCGAGGCGCTGAGGCCCAGCGACACCGCCTGCTTCATTGCCTCGGCCTCAACGTCCGCCTGGGTCTGGTTGACGATCGCCACGCGCACCGATTCGCGCGACGCGTTGGAGATCGTGTTGTAGGCAAAGACCGCGCGACCGAGGTCGAACAGGCCGGCCAGGACCACGATGAAGATCGGCAGGATGAGGGCAAACTCGACCAGGGTCTGGCCGCGCTGCGATCGGCGTTTCAGCATCGTCAGTTACCGAACACGGTCATGACCGTGCTGTCACAGTCGACCCGCTGGCCGCCCACGGCAGGAATCTGGGTGGTGATGGTGTAGTTCCCCTGCGGCGGCCGGTTGATGATCACCGTGGTCGTGAATCCCGCCGCGTTCCAGATGGTCTGGGCGACGTTGACCTTGTAACTGCCGAAGCCAGGCACCTCGCACAGCTGCGGCGTGGGGCCTGGCGTTGCCGACGGGTCGGGGGTCGGGGTCGGCGTCGGGGTGGGCGGGAGGCTCCCGACGACTACGCCACCGGCAAGGCCGGCCCGAATCGGGAAGATCGAATCGGCCGTGATGGTGATCGTGTTGCCCAGGATCTGAGATACGAGGGGCGTGATCAGTGTGAAATCGCAGGTCAGGGTGACCTGTGCCGAATCACCCAGATCGGTCCCGCCGGGAAAGACCGGGTCCGGGATGGTTCCCGGCAGCGTGCAGTTGAGGGCGTTCGCGTCGGCGAGGATTTGATCGAGGTAGTTGTCGCGCTGGCCCGCGTCCCCGGGGACGCCCCACGCATCGGGATGACCAGCTGCGTAGCTGGCGCCGATGCGGCTGGCGTTGGCCAAGCCCACCCAGCCGAAGAAGACGCGCCCGAAGTCGACTGCCATGAGCAGGACGAGCATCAGGAACGGGAGGATGATCGCGAACTCGACGAGTCCCTGGCCGCGGAATGAGCGTCGCCGGAACAGGCGTCGGAGCAGGTGAATAACCATGCCGCGAGTGTGTCAGGGCGAACCTTGCGGCCGACCTGACATGCCGGAGTACCTTGCGGTATCGGGGTACCCGTACTTCGGTACCGACGATGCCTCGGGCGCCCTGTTGGGGCCGTCGGTCGGGAAGCGGAGCCCTACTCGCCGGCTTCGGGCTCGGCCCGCTCGGCCGGCAGGGTGACGCGGAAGGTGGTCCCGGCGCCTGAAGCACTCTCCAGCTCCAGGTGCCCGTGCATGGCCTCCACCAGGCCCCGAGCCGCATAGAGCCCGATCCCGCTCCCGTTCGGCACCATCTTCCGGGCGTCGTCACCCCGGAAGAACTGATCGAAGGCGCGTGCCTGGTCGGCCGGGCTCATGCCAGGCCCCTGGTCGGTGACGGCCAGCTCGCTCAGGAGCTTCCCGTCCGTGCCCGCCTGCCCGGTCACGGCGACCCCCACCTCGGTGCCGGGCGGCGCGTACTTGGTGGCGTTGTCGAGGAGTGCCCACAGGACCTGTTCATACCGATCCGGGTCGCCCACGACCAGGTGTGGCTCACCCTCCGATCGGAACGCGAACCGATGGTTCGCGTCGCGCAGGGCGTCCCAGGTGCGCTGGACGATCGGTTCGGCGCGGAAGATCTCCTGGCGAGATTCCAGCGCCCCGGCCTCGAGACGGGAGACCGCCAGCAGCTGGCCCACCATCCTGCGCATACGATCCGACTGGTGGGCGATGGTGGCCAGGTCGCGCTGGGCGGACGCCCCGAGATCTTCGGTTGCGCCAACCTCGGCCGCCAGCGCCCGGATGCTGGTCAACGGCGTCTGGAGGTCATGCGTGATCCCGCGCAGGAAATCGGACTGGACAGCCGCCATCCGATTCAGCTCGTCGGTCTGGGCCCGAAGGCGCGCGTAGAGCAGGGAGTGCTCGATGGCGGTCGACGCGATCTGGGCAATCAGGCTCAGCAGATCGCGCTCCGCCGGCGTCGGCTCCGGTCGCCCCTCCCAGGGGGCCAACAGCAGGGCGTTCAGCTCCTCGCCGCCCGAGGCTTCGACCGCCACCACCGCGCCCCACGGGCCGATGAGATGTCTCGGACCGCGCCGATCCGCTTCTCCGCTGACCGCCGCCCACCGCTCCAGCTCCCCGAGCGGGCGGGGAGGGGAATCCGGGTCCCCGTCGTAGACGCCGGATGGCAGCAGGCCGGGGTCACCGGCCTGCAGGACGACGAGCAACCAGGTTGGGTCGCGGGTGACCTGGCGCGCGACCGTGACGACCCGGGAGGCGACCTCGGCCGGCCCTCCGGTGATGGGCGTCGCTGCGACATCGGCGGCCAGGATCGAGATCTGCTGGTTCCGCTCCTCGAGGGCCATCCTGAGTCGTCGTTGGGCGGCGCTCAGTTCGCCCTCCTCCTCCGCCAGGCCAGACTCGGCTCCGGTCGCTGCACCCCGCTCGGCGAGGGTCACGACTCCCTGCAGGTCGCGCGTCACGCTCCGCGAGCCGACCGCGGCCACGATGGCGGCCCACAGCAGGGTGCCCAGGCCCACCACCAGGAGCACGACGCTGACGCCGACCTCGGCGACCCACGCGTCGCCCAGGACGAGAACCAGGGCCAGTGCAGCCAGCGCCGGGAGGGCGACGACCGCGATGAAGGCGAAGATGCGGAGTGCGGGGCGTCCGAGGTCCACCCGCGGCTCCTCAGCCCGCCGCGGCGCCGACCGTGCTCAGACGGTATCCCACCCCGCGATCGGTCAACAGCACCCGAGGCCGGTTCGGATCGCGCTCGATCTTGTTTCGGAGGCGCCGGACCGTGACCCACACATAGGACGGGTCGGGGAGCTCGCTGTCGGCCCACACCCGGCTGAGCAGAGTATCGGTTGGCACCGTGCGGTCGAGGGAGGCGATCAGCACCTGCAGGAAGCGGACTTCGGTGGGGCTCAGGCTTTCCGTTCGCTGGTCCACCCTGGCGCGACGCTGCACGAGATCGATCTCCAGCGACCCGCCGTCGAGCGTCAGCCCGCCGCGTCCGGACTCGGTTCGGCGCAGCACGCGGTGGATGCGGGCGCTGAGCTCGTCCGGATCGAATGGTTTGGTGACGTAGTCCTCCGCGTAGTACTCGAGCGCGCGAACCTTCGCCTCGCTGGCATCGACCGCGCTGAGCACGATGATGGGCAGGTCCGCGATCTGCTTGACCCGGCGGCACAGCTCAAAGCCGTCCATGCCCGGCATCATGAGATCGATCACCAGGAGGGCCGGCCAGGCCCGCTCCAGCGCCCGCAGCGCCTCCACCCCGGAGCTGACCGGGCGGACGTCGAAGCCGTCGCGGCCCAGACGTCGGGCCAGAACGGAGCGCAGGGTGGGGTCGTCGTCGACCAGCAGGATCGCCGGCCGCATCGCCGGCATCACGTCAGATGCCGACGCCTCGGACGACGGTGACGATGGCGGGTCCCAGGATGACGATGAAGATGGTCGGGAAGATGCAGCCCACCATGGGGAACAGCATCTTGACCGGCGCCTTGGCCGCCGCTTCCTCCGCCCGCTGCCGGCGCTCGATGCGCAACTGCTGGGACTGGATCTGCAGGACCTTGGCGATCGGCACACCGAGCTGCTCGGCCTGCACGATGGCACCGATGAAGTTGGTCACCGGCTGCGCGTCGGCGCGTGAGGCCACGTCGCGCAGCGCATCCCGGCGCAGGCGGCCCATGCGGATCTCGGCCAGGGCCTGACGGAACTCGTTGACCAACGGCCCCTCCATCTTCTCGACCACCTTGGCCAGCGCCGCGTCGAAGCCGAGTCCGGCCTCGACCGAGATGGTCAGCAGGTCAAGGGCGTCGGGGAGCTGGAGGATCATGTCCATCTGCCGCCCACGGATCTTCCGTCCCAGCCAGAACTCGGGGGCCAGGAATCCAACTGCCAGACCACCGATCCCGAAGAGGATTCCGACCGGGAAGCCCATGAGCCCCAGGAACAGAATCGTGAAGCCGATCGCGAACACGATGGATCCCAGGACCTTGACACCCATCCAGTCCGCGCCGCGCAGGCCGCCCGGATATCCGGCCCGATGGAGGCGAGCTTCCGCCTTCTCCACCATGCCGAGCCCACCGCCCCGCTGGGAGACACGTGACAGTCGCGCGACCAGCGGTCGGACCGCGCGCTCGAAGAACGGCTGCTCGAGCTCCGCCTCTTCGAGCGTCCTGGGCTTGACGACCAGCTGTTCGAGCCGCTGCTGGACCGCGTCCTTGGGGGGCCGGGTAGCCGCGCCGAACACGATCAGCAGGACCGCGACGGCGGCCAGGGTGGGGATGAGGAGGGTGGGGAGGTTTTCAGGCATAGCTCAGACCTTGATGTCAACGATGCGGCGAATGAACAGCCAGCCGATGCCCATGCTGAGCAGGCCCACCCCGAACAGGACGATTCCCATCGGGAGTCCCAGCAGCTCCGGCGGCCGCTCAACCATGGGGGTCATGTAGGTGGGGCTGATAACGAACAGCAGCACGGCCAGGCCCACCGGCAGCATGACAATGACGTAACCGCTGTAGCGCTGCATGGCCGTGAGCGTCTGAATCTCGCCCTGGATCCGAACGCGCTCGCGGATGGTGAACGCAATGGCGTCCAGCACGGTGGCCAGGTTGCCACCCACCTGGCTCTGGATGTTGATGGCGGTCACCATCAGCTCCAGGTCCTCGGAGGCCACCCGGCGCACGAGGTTGGCCAGGGCGGGCTGGAGCCCAAGGCCGAGGCTCATCTCGCGCACGACGCGCGCGAACTCAACACTGATCGGCGGCCGGGCTTCGCGGCTCACCAGCTCCATGCCCTGGAGGAACGACGACCCGGCGCGCAGCGAGTTGGCGAGCAGCGTGATCGTGTCCGGCAGCTGCTTGTTGAAGGACCTCAGGCGTCCCTTCTGCCGTCGTCCAAGGTAGAAGCGCGGCAGCCACAGGCCGAGTAGGAACAGCGCCACCAGCGCGAGCGGGCTTTGCAAGGCCGAGAAGAACACGCCCAGCGCTAGCCCTGCGAAAACCATCACGAACGGCGTCGCCAACCAGATGAGGATGAACTCGGCAGGCTTCAGTTTCAGGTCGGCGCGGGCCAGGTCCGTCCCCAAACGAGCGGTGAGGTCCTGCCCTTCGATGACGCGCGACAAGCCGGCAATGACAGCCGACTCGCGCTCGTCACCCTCTCCCTCCGCTCGACCGCCGCGTGACGAGACGTAGCGCTCCAGCCGGTCGGTGACGCCGCCGCCGCTGCCGCTCATGGCAATGCCGATGCTGACCACCAGCACGGCGGCAGCCCCAAGGCCGGCGATGAGCAACGGCAGCATGTTCATCGGACCGGGGCCGTCAGAACGGCGAGCCGAACGTGTTGGGGGGCAGGTGGATACCGGCTGCCTCGAACTTCTCGACGAACTTCGGTCGGATGCCGGTCGGCTTCAGCCGGCCCTGGATCTTGCCCTCGAGGATGCCGGTCTGCTCGAACACGAACACGTCCTGCATGACGATGACGTCGCCTTCCATGCCCTGGACCTCGGTGATGCTGACGATCTTGCGCGTGCCGTCCTTCAGTCGGTTCTGGTGGACAATGAGGTCCACCGCCGAGGCGGTCTGCTCGCGGATGGCGCGCAGCGGGAGGTCCATGCCGGCCATCAAGACCATCGTCTCCAGGCGGGCCAGCATGTCGCGCGGGGAGTTGGCGTGGCCGGTGGACATCGAGCCATCGTGGCCGGTGTTCATGGCCTGGAGCATGTCCAGCGCCTCACCCGATCGCACCTCGCCGACCACGATCCGGTCGGGTCGCATGCGGAGGGCGTTGCGGACAAGCTCGCGGATGGGAACGGCTCCCTTGCCCTCGATGTTCGATGGTCGCGCCTCCAGAGTCACGACGTGCTCCTGGCGGAGCTGGAGCTCGGCCGCGTCCTCGATGGTCACGATCCGCTCATCGTCGGGGATGAACGAGCTCAGCACGTTGAGCGTGGTCGTCTTCCCGGAGCCCGTGCCGCCCGAGACGAAGCAGTTCAGGCGAGCCTTCACGCACGCCTCGAGAAACTCGAACATCTCCGAGGTGGCGGTGCCGAACCGGATGAGGTCCTCAACGGTGAACGGGCTGGCGGCGAACTTCCGGATGGTCACCACCGGGCCCACCAGGGACAGCGGCGGAATGATGGCGTTCACGCGGGAGCCGTCCACCAGGCGGGCGTCGACCATCGGGCTCGACTCGTCGACCCGCCGGCCGATGGGGGCGATGATGCGCTGGATGATCTTCATCACGTGTTCATCGTTCTGGAACGTGACGCCGGTCAGTTCCAGCTTCCCTTCGCGTTCGATGTAGACCTGCTGGGGCCCATTGACCATCACCTCGGTGATGGTCGCGTCGCGGAGCAGGGGCTCCAGCGGACCGAGGCCCAGGATCTCGTCGGTGATCTGCTCCAGCATGCGGACCCGCTCGGCGCGCGTCAGGGCCAGACCTTCCTCATCGGCGACCTTGCCGAACAGGTCTTCGATCTGGCGCTTGACCTCGACCTGGTTGCTGAGGTCCATCTTGGGGTCGAGCTCGTTGATGAGCCGGTTCTGGACTCGGTACTTCGCCTCGCGGAAAGACTCGCGCGTCGCGCCGCCCGCAAACGGACGGGTTGGGCCCTGTCCGGACGGAGCGGCCGGTCCTTCGCCCGACGGCGCGGGCGGCATGCCGGCTGGCACGGGCGTGAAGTCGGCTTCTTGCCCTGGCTGGGCTCGTTCGATGCGCTTCAGGAGAGACATGGCGGCTTCCTTCTGGTCAGCGGCGCGCGAAGATACCACGCCGGTTGGGTTTTTCCTCCGCGGTGGCAATGGTGTCACCGATGAGGGTCTGGGCAAGACGATTGACGTCCCGCGACAGCGGGCTTTCCGGGTTGGAAAGGATGAACGGCACACCCCGGTTGACGGCCAGGACAGCGAGCCGTCCGTCGGACACGATGGTGCCGTCGATCGAGCGCCGGATGGAACCCTCGACGTCGCCGAGGCGGATGCCCTGCGTGGTGTCCGAGCGGTTCATCACGATCCGAAGCTTGGATCGCTCGTAGCCGAGCTGGTCGGCGACCTCCAGGAACAGGCGCAGGTTCTTGATGGCCGTGATCTCGAGGGCTGCCACGATCACGATCTGGTCCGCGATTTCCATGATCGCGAGCGAGTGGTCGTTGAGTCCGGCCGGCAGGTCTACCACCGTATAAGCGTGCATGGCCCGCAGATGCCCGACCACGGTCAGCAGCGACGCCGGCGTGATGAGGTCGGCCCCTTCGGGTGTCGGGGGCGCCAGGAGGGCCCGGATGCCGGACGAATGATCGATGAGGACCGATTCGACGAGGTCCCTATCCAGTTCCCCACCGTCGGCCGCGTCCACGATGGATTTCGTCTTTGGATTCAAGTTGAGCAGCACGCCCACGTCGCCGAACTGGAGATTGGCATCCAGCAGCGCGACCCGTGCGCCGGTCTGCTGCTTGATCGCGATTGCCAGGTTGGTGGCGATGGTGGTACGTCCCGAACCGCCCTTGGGCGAGAAGATGGCGATCACCTGGTGCTCGACATCGGGGTCCGCCTCGGCGACAACCGGACCGGCCGGCATGGACGCCTGGATCTGGTGACGCCGGGCCTCTTCTCGATCGTGGACGCGCTTGATGGTCTCGCTGAACTCGTCGCTCGAGAACGGCTTGACGAGGAACTCGCGGGCGCCCGCCTGGAGCGAGCGCCGCATCTGCTCCGCCTCGCCGTGGACGCTCATCATGATGATCGCGACCTGGGGCAGGCGCTGGGAGATCAGCTCGGCGGCGGCGATGCCGTCCATGCCGGGCATGTTGATGTCCATGACCACGACGTCGGGTCGGAGGTCCATCGCCATCTGGATGGCCTCCTCACCGGAGCTCGCGGACCCGGCCACCTCGACCGTCTGCTCCATGGCGAGCAGCTTGGTGAGGTGGTCGCGGGTTTCCGCGATGTCGTCGACGATCAGGACCTTGATCACGCCCGACGACCTCTCAAACCCGGTGCTCTGCGCACGCCGGCTACTCGAGGGGAAGCAGGATGAGGTTGGGAATCGGCACGCCGTACAGCTCGATCAGCATCTGGAGCGTGACGCCGGTCGTGGCCTCGGCCACGTCATCATCCCGCGAACGCAGGACCGCCGTAAGCGGGCCCACGGTCTCGACGTCGTTCTGCGCCAGCTTGATGAGCTCGGCATCCTGGTCGGTTCCCGCGAATACGATGATCACGCTGGTGATCGCCGCCGCCGGCGCGGCCTCGCCACCTTCCGGCGGCGGGGTGGGCTCGGGGCCCGGGACGTCCCGCGCCTGGCTAACGTACAGCACGCGCTTGTTCTGGAGGACGGTCTTCACGGTCGTGCTGCCCTCGAGGCCAGGGACGACCTCGAACCGCTGTGTCCCGGTTGGGTTATTTATCGTGTCCGAGGTCGGCTGGAGGACCGTAACGTTCACCCGGACGAGGACGTCAATCCGGTCGCCGGGCAGGATCAGGAAGTCGAGGCCCGTGACGCGGTCCACCTGGAAGGCGATGGCCTTCTCTCCGGGCTGGAGCTGGCAGGAGATACAGGTAGCCGTCCCCGCCACCAGCCCGATCGCCTCCTGGTTGACCTGCGTGCCCTCCGGAATGGGCAGCAGCGCCGGACGGCCGGAGACCTGCGAGGGGTCAACCAGGGGATGCCCCAAGACACCGGCGGGGTCGATCTGGACCGCCTCCACCATGTCGGGCGTCACTTCCTCGTCGAGTTCGATGTCCCGAGTCGCGACCAAGACCGTGGCCTGGATGGTCTCGGGCGTGGTCGTGGTCGGCTGCTGGTTCAGGATGAACAGGACGCCGACGAAGGCGAGCACCGCCAACAGGACGCCGACCAAGATCACCAGACGGTTGGATCGCTTCACGGGGAGCGTCTCCTATAGCTGAAACGGGTCAATCCGATGTGGATGATTCCCGCACTATTGTGACTGCGGTCAACAGTGTACGCACCCCGTCTCGAAGGTTCGACTGGACTTGTGGGCTAGGCGGCGGGGGTACTAGTCGGGAATGGCGCGCCGTGCAGGGAGCGGGGCGGTTGCGCCCGCGACAGGGGGAGCCGCGCCGGGGAGAGGCTCGGAAGTGGCCTGCGAGAGAGGAACTGCGCCTGGGAATGACAACGCCCCCGGGCCGGAGCCCGGAGGCGTTGTCTGCTAGAAGCCTGAACCTACTGAAGGTTCTGGGCAACGTTGCTGAAGATCTGGCTGACGATCGGGCCCAGGAACAGAAGGGCCACGATCACGATAATCGCGATGAGGGCTAGAAGCAGGCCGTACTCGACGAGCGTCTGACCTTCCTCGTCTTCCCGATGGAAGCGAGCGAGAAGAGTGCTGATGAACTGAAGCATGTTTTGCAGGTACCTCCTTTCCTCACAGGATTGGCGAAACCAGCGTAGGGCAGGCATCGGGCACATGAACATGACCCGTTGGTCCTACATGGCACTTCGCGGAGCCGTACCATGCGCGAGGCCCTCGACCCTTGTCAAGAGCCGGGACTGCCACGCGCCGCGTCCAACGCCCGGAAATAACATGAGAGCCGCGCCTGCTGCTGCGCGGCTCCCACGACCGGAGGAGGAGAGACCCGAGGTCCGGCGCGTGGCGCCGGCCCTCGCCCGATGAAGGTCCGCCTGGATAATCCAGGAGGACGTGGTCTGATCCTGTGCTGGTCTGGCGGGAAGCGAAATGGCACTCCCGTACCGACCGGCACCGGACCAGTGGCGGTCAGTCCTCCGGAAGCTTGATCCAGCCCTGGCGCATCGCATACACGACGGCCTGCGTGCGGTCGTTGACGCTCAGCTTGCGCAGGATGCTGGACATGTGGTTCTTCACGGTCTGCTCGCTGATGCCCAGGGTGTAGGCGACCTGCTTGTTAGTCATCCCCTGGGCGATGTTGTCCAGGATCTCCACCTCGCGCGGCGACAGCGGCGCAAAGATGGGCTGGGCATCGGAGCCGTAGACGGCCAGCTCGCGGAACTCCTTCAGGACGCGGCTGGCGACCGCCGGCCGGCTGAAGACCTTGTCGTTGATGAGGTACTCGCCGGCGCGAACCCGGCGGATGATGGCCACCAGGTCGCTGGGGTCGATGTCCTTGAGGACGTAGGCAGCGGCGCCAGCCTTGATGGCGTCGAACAGCTGCTCCTCGTCGTCGCCGCCGGCCAACACGATCACGCCGGTGTGCGGCAGCTCGCGCTTGATGCGCTGGGTGGTCTCGATGCCGTTGGGTGCCGGTAGGGTGAGGTCCATGAGGACCACGTCCGGGGTCAGCTCCTCGACCACGGCAATCGCCTCCCGGCCACTCCCCGCCTCGCCGACGACTGTCATGTCCGGCTCCAGCTCGAGGATGTTGCGCACCCCTCGCCGGAACAGGGTGTGGGTGTCGACGATGACGATGCGGGTCTTTTCCGTCGTTGTTCGGCGGTCACGCCCGGTGCGGCGTTCCATCGGGATCTCCTCGGTTCCGACCGAATCGGTCTCGACCGGGGCTGTCTTGGCTCGTGCCACGTTCTCCTCCTTGACCTTCATCCCCTGCCCCCGATGCTAGCGGACGGGTTCCGGGAGGCGGAGTAGGATCCGCGTCCCTTCGCCCTGCCGCGATTCAATCTGCAGCTCCGACCCCATCAGGTCCGCGCGTTCGCGCATGAACTGAAGGCCGAAGTTGCGAGTCACGCCGGTCGCCAGGCGCATGACGTCGAAGCCACGCCCGTTGTCGGCGATCACGAGCTGAGTGCCGTCCAGGCTGATCCGGACCTCGGTGGCTGCCGAATGCTTACGGACGTTCTGAAGTGCCTCTTGGGCGATGCGCAGGACCGATGCGCGGCCCGACGGCGACAGCCCGGCGTCGATGCCATCCACCTCGACCCGGACCGTGATTGCGTTGCGGGCCTGGAACTCGCCGGCGGCCTCGCGCAACGCGGCGGCGAGGCCCACGTCGACCGCAGGCGGCCGAAGCGACGCGATCGTGCCGCGCACTTCCTCCAGCCCGTCGCGGAGCATGCTGCGCAGGAGCGCCAGCTCGGTGCGGGCGTGGGCGCTGGTCGCCCGGCGCGCGGTCGGCTGGCGTGGGTCACTCCCCACCACGCGGTCGAGGTACTCGACCTGGAAGATGGCGTTGGTCAGGACCTGGGCCGGCCCGTCGTGGATCTCCTCGGCCAGGCGCTGGCGCTCCTGCTCCTGGGCGTGGATGATCCGCAGCGCCGTGGCGGCCGCGGAGTCGTCGGTGGTGTCGAGCGTGGGTTCAGCCGCGGTCGGGTCGGTGGCTGACAGGTAGCGCACCAGCAGGTCAAGCTGGCGCGCGGCCACTTCGAGCCGCTTCAGCCGGTGCTGGATCTGGGCCAGCTCACGGACCAATGCCTCGTGGTCGGCCTCGAGTCCCGCGCCGGCCTCGGCGCCGTTCGTCGCGGCCGCGCCGTTCGCGCGACCCGTGGGACGCTGGTCGAGGCGGGCGCGGAGCTGGAGCCAGGTGCCCAGCCGGCGCCGATACAGGGCCCGCGCCCGCTCGGCGTGCCGATGCAGGCGCCGCGCCTCGCGCCCAAGGCCTTCGGCGGCTTGCGCGTTGAGACGGTCGATTTGAACGATGCCAGTGCGATCGGGGGCCTGAGCCACGCTCAATCCTCGGGGAGGTACTAGGGCCCGATTGGTACCGGACCCTCGGCCCATCCTCCCGGCGTGCTGTGCGCGCGGTCAACAGTACTTCGGGACCCGGAAGTACTACTCCGTCGCGCTTGGGCTCGCCGATTCGCCCGGCGCGGGCGCCGAGCGATGTCTGGTCGAGTACCGCAAGAGCGGGACGACAGCGACGAGCATCGCCAGCGAGTTCACCCAGATGGCGGGCAGGGCCAGCATGGCGGCGACCGGCACCACGACGAACCAGCTGCGCCACGCGGCAATGGCCATGAGAACGGCGGCCGCTGCGAGCCGGGGCAGGACGGGTATCTCGAGGACGGATGGGCGCGTGATCTCGACGCTCCCGGTCAGGACCGCGAACCAGCGGAACCACAGATCGGGTGTGAGGACGAATGAGGCGGCGACCAGGGCGCCGGTCACGCCCAGGGCGATGGCGAGCGCCCGCCACTCTCGGCGCACCCCGAACCAGAGGAGTCCGACGCCCGGCGTGACCTTGGTGAGCAGCACCCACGCCCAGGTCCCGGAGTAGCGAAAGCCCAGCACGATCGCCGCCGCGATCAGGATGTGGATGTTGCCCCGGGCCACCTCGTTGGACACCGGGACCAGGAACAGGGACAGCGCGGCCAGCTCCGGTCGGAGGATCCACACCAGCGCCGCCAGATTGACCGCCGCCAGGATGGCGTAGAAGACCTCCCACGGCAGTGAGGAGAAGGGCACGAACAGGTAGGCCACCACCGGGGAGTACAGGAAGGCGTCCTGGTCGCCCAGCTGAACGTCGCGGTAGAGCTCGTCCAGGGAGAAGCCCCAGTAGGCCTCGGCATCGACCTCGGCGAAGTTCGACTGGGCCCCGATCAGCCAGAGCCAGAAGAACACGATCCACCCCAGCGCGAGGGCCCGGACCACAAGCCGGAAGCGTCGGCTGCTCCACAGCCGCATGAGACGAGACCGCGGCGACTCAGTCGCGCGGACGAGCGATGGTGGCGCCTGCACCGTCGTACACGACCTCGTAGTGCGTGCTGTCGCGGACGGTCTCGCGCAGCGCCGGACAGCAGTCGTTGGGGGAGAGCGGCCCGTTCACCTGGCCCTTGGGGATGAAGAGCCACGCATCAGCCAGGCCTTCCGAGTCCGCCCAATCGAACATGCATTGAACCGTCGATGGCGTGCAGCGGATGACGTCCCGATGCCGCTGACGCTGGGCGCGGAAGCCATCCCGACCCAGCCATTCGCTGCCCTGGACGGTGGCCACGCTCTGGCGCTCGGCCACGGCCGGGAACCACTCGCTGATCTCGTCCGCGCCCCAGCCGACCACGCTCGCGACGATGAACCGAGCGTCCTGCTCGGCTTCGTCGCGAACCCAGGCCATGGCCGCTGCCTGGTCGTCGCTCACCCGCTGCAGCCGGGAGGTGTCGTCGACCACGGAGCCCAGGCTGCTGACCAGCGCCCCGAACAGCGCGACCAGGGCCACGCCTGCTCGGAGCGCCCGGTCACGCCGTGAAACCATCGGGCCGATGCCCTCGAGGACGAACGCGAACGCCGCGCCTCCCAGCAGCGACCAGGGCACGGCAGCGATGAAGTCCGCCTCCCCGGCGAAAATCAGGCAGCCCAGCAGCAGCGGCAGCCGCCACCGGCGTCGGAGGAGCTCGACGGCCAGGCCGATGACACCGACCACCAGGAACAGGTCGGTGAAGCCCGACCCCGAGAATGTCAGGCCCAGCAGCCTGATCGCGCCGAGTGCCGGGTCCCAGCGATACCCCGGGGCCAGGACTCCGCCTAGCCCATGGACGCTTGCCATCACCAGCAGCCAGGGCAGGGTGACCAGGAAGGCGGCCACGCCCATGGTGACGACTCGCCTCACCGTCAGCGCCACGCCGCCCGGCTGATAGACGAGGACGGTCGAGGCCGCCGCGCCGTACAGCGCAGTCTGGGGGTGGGCGAGCGCCGCCAGGCCGAGCAGGACACCGGCGCCCGCCGCCCGGCGGGCCGTGACACCGCCCGGCGTCGCCGCCAGCCACATGGCCAGCATGGCCAGCAGGACGCCCGACCCGCGCGTGACGCCCCCGCCGGCCACGATGGGGTCGTAGGCGTGGGGCATGAGCCCGTACATCAGGACCGCTCCGGCCGCCGCGCCCGCCGGGAGGAGGCGCAGGGCAAGCACGGCGAAGGTGCCCACCGTCGCCAACGACAGCAGGGTGGCAACGAGCCGAACGCTGTCCAGGCTGGACAGGCTCAGCAGCTCGCCCAGCAGGGCGGCGCCGTACAGGCCGAGCGGGGGGTAGACGAACGGAATGTCCGCCGCGTTGTAACTGGTGACGGGCGGCATCACGAATCCGGCACGCCGGAGGTCATCGACCATGACCACGATCAGGCCCCCATCGCCCGGGGTGAGGGGGCCAGGCAGCGCCGGAACGAGCCGCACGACCGCCGCGAGGCCGACGCCGACCAGCAGCACGAACGCGAGCGGCCGCGACACAGCCCCCAGCTGACTAGTCATCCACCACCGCGAAGATCCGAACGCCCTCGGTCTCGAACACCGGCTCACAGCTCAGCCAAGTCGCCGTCGTGTCCGGGCCACCGGTCCACGCGTTGTTGTCAGCGCTGTCCTGCGCGGCACAGCCGTACCACAGTCCAAGCGGATCGCTGGTCCCGCCCTCGCGCAGGGTCACGATCACCCAGCGGACGTCGTAGGCGCGCACGACCTGCTCGATCACCGGGTACGGGTCGAACGGGGCGGGCACCCCGGGGTTTCCGGTGAGGTGCCACAGGGACGACGGATCGCCATACAGGATGGTGTCATCGGTCAGGCCGGCCTCCTCAAGGTAGGTGGCAGCTGCTTCCTCGCGCCCGTGCGAGTAGTCCCACAGGTTGTACAGCGTCAGCGAGCCGATGACCGATAGGACGATGGCACCAACCAGGGCCGCGACGTCCACGAACCGATGGGTGGGTGGGCGTCGGAGGAAGGCCCACCAGCGGCCGAGTGCGGTGAGCACCGGGCCGGTTGAGGCCACGGCCATGGGAATCGCAAACGGCAGCCAGGCGGCGGCCGAGTGGTAGTACGCGCCGTGCGGGGCGTGGAAGGTGAAGACCGCCCCCATGGCGAAGAACATCACCAGCCAGTAGGCGAAGAAGGGGGCGACCTCGACGCGGCGCCGCTCGCGCCACAGCCCGGCGAAGAACAGGAACCCAAAGATCCCGCCCAGGAGGACGACCGTCCTCCAGATGAGCTCCCACCAGGTGGCGAGCTTGGAGCCGATGATGTTGGCCCAGCCCCACGCGAGGTACGAGGCCGAGGTCGGGTCGGCGCTGATCGAGAACTGCTCGTTGTAGCTGGTGATCCACAGGGTGTGGCCACCGGCGGACGGGAAGGCCGAGCCGAAGGTGGCCAGGTTGCGAGCCAGCCAGGGCGCCATGACGGCGAGACCGATGCCAGCCGCCAGGACCAGGGCGCCGGCGCCCAGCCGGCGCGAACCCCCATCGGTCCACGGTCCCCACCCGCGGTCCACCAGCCAGGCTGTAAGCGGGGCGGTGCCGAGCAGCAGGCCGTCCACCCGGGCGAGGGTGGCGAGGCCTACCGCTGCGCCGGAGACGACCAGCCACCACCCCGAGGGCCCAGGTCGGGTGGCTCGAATGGCCGCCCAGATGGCGACCGCCCCGGCGGCCCCGAAGACCGCAAAGTTGTCGATGGTGGGGTACATGATCAGGAGAGGCCCGGCGAAGATCGCCAGCACCCCGGCCACCACCGCCACCCGTCGGGACTGGTACAGATCCACGCCCACCAGGTACGTGAACGGGACCAGCGCGACGCCCAGGATCACAATCGGGACCTGCCCGGCCCGCAGGTCCGGCCCGAAGAGGGCCATTCCGGCGGCGGCCACGATCGAGGTCAGCGGCATCCAGTGCCCGTTGCTCGGAACGGGGAGTCCCAGGTCGGCCGGGAGGCGGCCGCCGACCTCGAGGAAGGACCACAGGACCGGGGCCGAGAACCCGTGACCGGCGGCCAGCTGCTCGGCCACCATGCCGTAGTAGGCTGGGTCGGTATAGGGGGCGTAGTCGACCGGGAGAGCGGCCGCGATCCGCGCGACCAGCGCCGCGACGGTCAGCAGCAGCAGGTCGGAGCCGCGGGGCCGGATCATGGGCGTGGCGCGCGCGACATCGCGGGTGAGTCTATCGTGGCATGGCGGCCCGCACGGGCTGCCATCCCTGCAGCTCGCCGCGCTCCTCGCGGCCGCGGCGGCGCTCAGCCTGTACTCGATCATCCCCCTCGTCGAGGCGGTGTTCACCGGCTACTACGCCTTCGACTGGGAGAACTTCATCGAGGCGGCCAGCCGGGTCGGCACCGGCACCCTGTACGAGTTCGAGTATCCGTACGCGTTCCGCTGGTCGCCGGTGGCGGCGTGGATCCTCGGCTTCGTCACGCTCACGCCACTCTGGCTGTGGCAGGTCCTCCACGTGGCGGTCCTGCCCTTCCTCCGATCGTGGTGGCTGGTCGCGGTGTGCCTGATCACGTTCCCGCTTTGGTTCGACATCCAGACCGGCAACCTGATGATCTTCATCGCGGTGACCGGCTCCTGGGCGCTCCGCGGGAACGGCCCAGCCACGGCCCTGTTCCTGGCGCTCACCCTCCTCGTGCCGCGCCCACTGATGATCCCGCTCGCGACCTGGATCCTGTGGAACCGGCCGCAGTGGCGGCTGCCGTTCCTGCTGTTGTTCGTCGCTCACGCCGCCATCGTCGTCGCGAGCGGGTACGCGGCGGAATGGCTCGATGCGCTGTTCCGGGTGGGACCCGAGCTGACGAGCGACTTCAACTACGGCCCCTCGCGGTTCATCGGCCTGGTGTGGGTCCCGATCGGGTTGGCCCTCGCACTGTGGCTCACCTGGCGCGGGCGCCTGGGCCTGGCCAGTGTCGCCATCAGCCCGTACTGGTTGCCCTACTACTTCCTCATGATGCTCCTTGAGTTTGTCCGGCCAAGGTCGCCACGACCCCCGGCTGAGCTGACCTGGCCGCCCTGGCGTCCAGGTAGAGCACGACCGACGCCAGCAAGAGCGCGAACGAGTAGATGAAGAATCCCGGGACCGCCACGAGCATGCCGATCGGGAGCAGCCACGTTCGGCCGGTCTTCCCGGCGAGGACGGCGATCGCCCCGCCAATCGCCATCCTCAAGATGAGCAGCGTGGTGGAGTCGCCAATTCCCGGGTAGTTCTCCGGAGCCGCGCGAAGCGCCGCGAGCCACTCTGCCCAGATCTCGGCGTTGACGGCGAAACCGATCCCGATGATGAGCACGGTCACCCCCAGCGCCGTGGCAAAGGCTCGCCACTCACGGCGGCCGAGATGCCAGCCGAGCCCGACTCCGGGAGTCACCTTCGTGAGCAGCACCGTGGCCCAGAGGCTCGACGTTCCGTGCCGGACGATGAGAACGACCGCCAGGGCCTGGAACGTGTAGATGTTCCCCCACAACGCATCGTCCATCACCGGGATGAACGCGAGCATCCATGGAACCCGGAGGTACAGCAGGACGGCGATGTGCAGGCCGAACCACACGGCGGCGAACAGCTCCCACGGCAGGAGCCGGAGGGGGGCGGTGACCCAGAGGAATGCTGGGGCATAGCGGAATTCGCCAACGCCCTCCGCATCGTCGGTCCAGTCGTACGGCGTGGCCGTGTAGTAGTACGCCGCGGCATCCCCCATCAGGAAAGTGACGTCGTCCCCGTGGTAGCGCGCGTTCCCGGTGAGCACCAGAATCGAGTACACCAGCGCTCCGGCAAAGACGCCCCAGCCCAGAACCTGGCGGCGCGCCCAAATGCGCGTCGCAAGCCTAGGCGGACTCACGTCGTCCCTCGCGATCACCGGACGGCTGACTGGCGGCCGGCACCGAGCAGAGCAGGTAGCCGAGGTGATAGGGGATGAAGCGAACGCTGGCGCCGATGATGACGAGGACGCTTGAGGCCGGCCACGACGGCCGATGAAGAGCCCAGACCGCGGCCACAGCGACGGCGGCGATGTACACAACCGGCGACAACACCCACAGGCTGAGCGCTCCACCGATGGCGGACGGATACGCGTCGAATTCGTAGGCGAGGACCGGCAGCCACAGGACCGCGCCGGCCACAAGGGCTGTCAGCGCGCGACCCCACTCGCGCCGCGCCAGGTAGGTCACGGCGAACAGCGCCGGGAACAGCTTCAGGCTGGCAGCCAGACCGATGGCCAGCGGGCCCCAGCGCCGGTCGAGAAACGCCCACAGCAGCGCGACCACGGCAGGCTGGACGTTCCCTCCCAATGCCGCGATCAGCAGCGGAGGAGCGGCGAGCGCGGCGACGGCTCGCCCGGCCCATCCCATCCGCAGCATCGCCGTGGTGGGGAGCGCCCACGCAGCGACCATCGCGACCGTCCAGGCACCGGCGACAAGCGGCTCGGGCAGAAACGTCAGCAGCGCCCAGGCCCAGGCGAACCAGGGTGCGTACTTGTATGCCGTCTCCGGATCGACGCCGGCCGGGTACAGGGGCTGACCGGCGGCGGCGCGTTGGCCCGCCTCCCAGTAGACCTGGCCGTCGGTCCACAGGATTCCCGTGTGCACGCTCAGGATGGCGAGAGCGATCCCGAAGCCCAGCGCGACCGCCTGCAGGATGCGCTGGACCCGAATGCCGGGATCCTGGAGACGGAACATGGCCACGAGTCTAGGACCGCGCCGGCGCCCCGAATCCCCTCCATTCGTACCGCTGGTTAGGCACCTCGCCGGTGCTAGCCTCGCCCGGTGCAGCGGTCACGGCTGGGCTGGGCGGTCCTCATCGGTCTGTACCTCGCGCTCGGCATCGCCGGCGCGGTCTATCTGGCACCGACCACGGTCATCGGCCAGGACCTGGCGACCTACCAGCGAGCCGGCGAGCTGCTGTGGTCGGGCGAGAACCCGTACTCGGGTCAGTCGGACCTGGGGCAGGAGAACCAGTATCGGTATCCGCCGCTGCTGGCCATGGTCATCCCGGTCCTCGGCTGGCCGCCGCTGTGGTACGGCCTCCTCGCGCTGGCGACCGCAGCCACCATCTGGCTGTGGTACCGGACGGCCGGGCTTCCCGGGTTGCTCGTCCCCGCCCTCCTGATCGGGGCCTGGGGTCAGCAGCTGCTGAACGGCAACTCCCAGGCCATCGTGGTGTGGCTCCTGGCCATCACGCCGCTCGCCTGGGGAGGGCGGATCGGCTCGTCCGCCCTGGCTCCCGCCGTAGGCCCGACCGCCCTGGCCGTCGCCACCATGCTGAAGATCCACCCGGTCATCGGCCTGGTCTGGTTCGTCGGGCGGCGCGACTGGCGGGCCACCGGGCTGTACGCCGCCGCCTGCGCCGTCCTGCTCCTCGTTCAGCTGCCGTGGCTCGGCGACTTCATCGCCTACTATCTGAACGACCCGGCCGCCGCCGAGACCATCCCGGGCATGAGCCTGCGGGCCATCCATCCCGCCGTGTGGGTGATCGGCTTCCTGGTCGTCCTCGCCCTGGCCTGGCGCTACGCGGAGACGCGGTACGGGTGGCTGCTCGCCACCATTGCCCAGCTGGTGGCCTTGCCGCGGGTTCTCCTCGTCAACCTGGCGCTGCTGCTGGCGGCTCCGCCGCCACCTCGACATCCCCGGTCGGAGCCGGCGTCCGCCACATCGTCCACGCCAGCGCCAGCAGCCACAGCGGAATGAGCGGGAAGACGATCAGGAGCCACGGGTAGGGCGCCAGCCAGCGCGGCCGGCGACGGAGGACGGGATCGATGACCACCACCAGCCCCGACAGGTAGTGGATGAAGGTATAGGGCCCCAGCAGGATTCCCGAAACGAAGGACAGGCCCAGACCGATGTCCCCGCGGCGGACGACGGCTGCGGCGCCGACGACCACCGCGGCGACGACGCCGACCACCACGCCCGGCGGGCCCAGCAGACCGCTGAAGCCGATGTTCGCGGTGAATGTCCGCTCCAGCGGCTCGCGGAAGGTTTCGAGCCAGGCCAGCCAGAGCTCCGGGCCAAAGACCGCGACGCCGGTGATGGCCCACACCCCGGCCACGGCCAACGCCGCCACCGCGTCCCGCGGGCGGCGGACGGCGAGCCAGATCGCGAGCGGCAGGAGGTGCGGCTTGGGAGCGAGGATGAGCAGCAGGCCGAACATGACACCCCCGACGCCATCGCGCCGGGCGAGCAGGACCGCGAGCACCGCCACGGTGAACACGCTTACGTTGCCCAGGGCCAGGTCGTGCCAGATGGGCGGGAAGAACAGGACCATGCCCGCCACCAGCCAGCGGGCGTCTCCCGACCACCGCCGGGCGAGGCCGACTGCCACGACCACGACCACCGCCACCTTGATTGCCAGCCACAGCCACACCGCGGCCGTCTCCGACAGCGAGGCGAGGGGGGCGAACAGCACCGCCGCCCACGGGGAGTAGCGGAACAGATACGTATCGGACCAGTCGTACAGGCTGGATGGGTCCTCGAGCAGCCGCTGCCCCGCCTGCTGGTAGCAGCACGTGAAGTCGATGGCGAAGTCGCCGCGGGCCGCGATGTAGACGATGGCCACGTCCGCCAGCAGGAACGCGACCGCGGCCAGGATGATCAGGCTGGGATCGGACAGCCACGCGCGCCGCAGGGTCTCGCCCAGGGTTCGCCTGCTGGCGGCACGCCCGGTGGAGGCGGTCACGCGGCCATGCTGCCATGCGTGACGGAGGTCGGGGAAGCCCGCGAGGCGATCGGTACCTTCAGGTCATGCCGGTGCGCGGAGGCACCGACTAGACTCACCCGCGTGCTGAGGCTCCCCTCCACCGCGGCCGTGTTCGCGGCCGGGCTGGCCGGGATCATGGTCGTCATCGTGCTGGCCAAGGGCCTGACCGACCCTGACTTCTTCACCCACATCCGCACTGGCCAGCTGATCGTGGACAACGGGCAGGTCCCCACCACCGATCCATTCTCGTTCACCTGGTTCGGCCAGCCGTGGATACTCCACGAGTGGCTGAGCGAGGTGCTGATGTACCTCCTCTTCAGCGGGCCATCCGTCATGGTCCCCTTCGTCGTCTTCGGACTCATCCCTGGCGCCCTGCTGGCCGTCCTCCTCGCAGCGATCGTTCGGCGAGGCGTCCCCCTTCGGCCGGCTGCCCTCGCCTGCATCTTGGCCGCGTGGGTCCTCATCCCCTACGTGACAATCCGGCCGCAGGCCATCAGCTGGCTGCTCATGGCCGTACTCGTCGTGTTCCTCTGGGGTCTGGACGCGGCCCGACCTCGCCGCGTCCTGTGGCTCATCCCCCTGTTCATCCTGTGGGCGAACCTCCACGGCCTCTGGGTGGTGGGCCTGGGAGTGGTGGTCCTCTATGCCCTGTTCACGCTTGCCGGCCGCACCCCGATGGCCGGACGCATGGGGCGCACCTGGATCGGGATTGCGCTCGTCGGCTGCCTGCTCGGGGTCATGCTCACCCCCGCTGGACCAGTCGGCGTCCTGTACCCGCTCCGATACGTGGACTCCGGCGACTGGGGGCTGGCCTTCATCCAGGAGTGGCAGTCGCCGGACTTCCACCACGCCGGCAGCTGGGGCCTGCTGGCCCTGATCGTGGTGCTGGTGGGCCTCGGTGTTCGCGTCGCCGGCATCCCCGGCTGGATGAGCATCCTGGCCCTGGGCGGCGTGGCCATGAGCCTGTTCTCGCTCCGGAACGCACCGCTCCTCGCGGTGTGGGCAGTCCCGGTCGTGGCCTTCGCCCTGGCCGAGCGCTGGCCAGCGCGGCTGGCGGCCGGACCGGTGCCCGCGTCCCAGGTCCGCGCTCGCCGGCTGATGGAGGCCGCCACCGCTGTGGTGGTGGTCGTCGTCAGCGCGGTCGTCGTGCTGCCCAGCACGCCCGGGATTGACCTCGAGGAGTCGATCGCCGCCGATTTCCCGGCTGCCGGCATGGAGGTCTTACTCGAAACCAACCCCGGCGCACGTGTGCTGGCCGAGTACGGCTGGGGAGGCTACGTCATCTGGTCCGGCCACGACGCTGGCGCACGGGTATTTATCGACGGCCGGAATGACATGTATGACCAGTCCGTCCTCGAGGACTACAGCGCCATCCGCGGGGCCGATCCCGGCTGGGAGCAGCTCCTGGCCGAATACGGGGTGGAGGCCATGCTCTGGCCGCCGACCGCCACCTTGACCCGTGGCCTGCTGGACGGGCCGCTCCCCGACGGATCGGAGTGGTGCGAGGCCTTCCGCGACGAGCGCCAGGTCCTGTACCTGCCCCAATGTCCGCCGTGACCGATAGTCGGCCGAAGCCCGCCCGGATGCCCTGGCTGCTCATCGGCCTGGTCACCGTCGCCGGCCTGGTGGTCCGCGCCATCCCGGTGCTCCTGGCAGACTTCCCGGTCAACGACGGCGGCCTGTTCCTGGCCATGACCCACGCCATCCAGGACGCGGGCTGGGCTTTGCCGGCCACCGTCACCTGGAACGGAACCGACCTGCCATTCGTGTATCCGCCGCTGGCGTTCTATGGCGCGGGGGCCCTCGAGGCAATGTTCGGGGCGGACCTCTTCGCGACCTTCCGGTGGCTGCCCCTGGTCGCCAGCACACTGATCGTGCCCGCGGTGTTTCTCCTTGGTCGTGCCATCTTGCGGTCCGACCTCGGAGGTGCGATGGCGGTCCTGGCCTATGCGCTCGCGCCGGCGTCCTACGTTTGGATGATCCAGGGTGGCGGGGTCACCAGGTCACCGGGTCTGCTGCTGGCCGTCCTCGCCATCTGGCAGACGGTGGTGCTGGTCCGTCAGCCGACTCGTCGCGGGGCCGTAGTCGTGGGGCTCCTTGCCGGAGTGACCGCTCTTGTTCATCCGGGGGCCGCGGTCTTCGCCGCTATCAGCGGCGTGCTGCTGCTGATCCTCGAGGGCCGGACGCGCTCGTCCATCGTCCATGCGGCGGGCGCCCTGGGCGTCGCGGCGCTCGTCGTCCTGCCCTGGGTGGTGATCGTCGTTTCGCGCCACGGTGTCGGCGCCCTGACCGACGTGCCCAGCAACGGTCCCAATCCGCTCGCTGCGCTGCTCGCGCTATTCGCCGGTCGCGTCACCGGAGTCCCCTTCACCGATCCGCTGGCCATCCTCGGCGTCGCGCTGGCGGTTCTTTCCCTGATCCGCCGCAAGTGGTTCCTGCCCCTGTGGCTCACCGCGTCGCTGGCGTTGTCCTACCAGTACGCGATGATCCCGTTCGGGATGCTGATCGGCGTCCTCGCAGTCGACCTGGCGGCCCTCGTTGCCCGCGGCGCGGAGTCCGGCGCCGCTGACCATCCCGCGGCCCCACCCTGGATTCCGACGATCGGTGTGGCGGTCCTCGCCGCATGCTTGCTCATCGAGGGGATTGCCTCGGCGGCAACCGTCCTCAATCCCGGCGCTCCCGTCCACGCCCTCAGCCCGGAACGGCGCGAGGCCCAGGCGTGGGTGTCCGACAACACCGATCCGAACGCCACATTCGCGGTGATCACCGACAGCCAGTGGTCCGGCGACCCGGACTCCGAGTGGTTCCCCCTCCTCGCCGGCCACCGCTCGGTGGCCACGGTGCAGGGATCGGAGTGGCTTGGCCAGGCCGCCTTCTACGCCCAGGTCACGGCGCATCGAGCCCTCCAGGCCTGTGTCTACCCTGCTTCGGTCAGCTGCGTCCGGGAATGGCTGGCTGAGTGGCCGGCCGACTACCTGTACCTGCCCTCGGGCCCCTTGCACGGGCCGAACTCGCCATCCGACTGTTGCGCCGAACTGCGTGGAGCGCTGGCCGCGGATGACCAATATGCCCTCCTGTACGACGGTCCCGGCGCCTCGATCTTCGTGGTGAACGACAGAGCGGGCGCCGCTCGCTAGGGCAGCTCGATCACCGTCGCCCCAGGCCCGTCGTACACGACTCGAGCACCGTCAACCAGCTCCACGCTGTGGCGCGGAGCCGGACAGCAGTCGGCATCGCTGAGCGGGCCATGCAGCGCTCCCTTGGGGATGAAGACGTGGGTCACCGCGAAGTCGAACTCGTCCGCCCAGGCCAGGACGCAAGGAAGCACGTCGCTCGCACAGGCCTGAAGGCTCGCGTGTGCGTCCAGCTGGCGCTGCCAGGCCGCGTCGCCGAGCCACTCGTAGCCCTGCACGGTTCCGGCACTGCGTCGGTTGGCAATGGCGGGCAACCATTCGGAAACGGCATCGATCTCCCAGTCGTTGCTGCCCGTGACCACCGCGAGGACCGCATCCCCCGGAGTACGTTCGCCGGCCCAGACGATGGCCTGCCTCTGTTCGCTGCTCATCGCGTGCAGAGGTGAAGTTTGGCGCAGTCCAGAGAAGTAGTTCGCGAAGACCAGCCCAACGATGACCGCGAGCATGAACGTCGCGCCGAGCGGGTGGCCCCGGATATGGGCGAATGGAGGTGTGTCACCTGCCGGGAGCCACGCGGTGCTCAGGGCGAGCAAAGCAGTGGTAGCCAGCAGCGACAGGGGGACCATCGCAAACGCAAAGCCGGCGCGGCTATCCAAGACCCAGATCACGACGAGCCAGATTGGCAGCATCAAGGCGCGCCGTCGGTGAAAAGGACCGGGCTGCCGTCGGCGGTCGGGCCCTGGATGTTGCTCATGCACTTCGCGTTTTCTCACCGCCAGGATCAGCCCGACGACCGCGGCAATCGTGATGAGATCGAAGATGATCAGGTCAGTGAATCGGAGCGAGAAGAGCTGAGCCAGACCCTCCGAACCAGGGTTGCCACTTCGAATCGCGGAGATGAGCGGTTGCGCACCGTGGACCGCAAACACCGGGACCAGCCACGTCGCCAGCACAGCCAGTCCGATCACTCCCGAAACGGCCACGCGCGTGACCGCGTGTCTCCAATTGGCCGCCCATGGGAGGAACACCAACAGGCTGGTCGCCAGAAACACCGCCGCCTGGGGGTGAGCGAGGGCGCACAGTCCTCCGACGAGCCCGAGCATCACCGCCGTCCACCATCGATGCTCCGGGCTGCGGAGGAGACGCCATCCAATCCCCAACGCAACGATGGCCAGCAGGAACGCCAACGCGCGGGTGATGCCCCCTCCGGTGATCATCCACTGGTAGCTGCTCGGCAAGAGGGCGAAGGCAAGGGAAGCCAAGATGCCTCCGGTCCGGGACCCGATGATTCCCTGCCCAAGCCAGTACACCGCGACGACGGTGGCCAGGCTCAGAACCACGGGCAGGCCACGGAGGACGTCGAGGATCTCAAATCCGAATGCTTGGTTTGCGAGAGCGGCGACGTAGAACGCCAGGGGTGGGTAGGCGAACGGGATGTCCAGCCCGTTGTACGTGGTGGACGCAGGCAGCAGGAGTCGATTGTTGACGAGGTCCTGAATCATGGTCGCGAACAGGCCGCCGTCATTTAGCGGAAAGTCCGTGCCCACGAACGGCACGAACCGGACGATCGCGGCGCAAACGAGTGCGAGCGCAAGGCCAAACTGCACCGCTGCCGGCCCAGCGTCCTGATCCGCAGGGATCTTCGCTATGGTCACGCCGCCGGCCATCCGCGGGAGGCTAGCATCCGCGCGGAAGACTTCAATCCCGAGATCGAGGGTGGAAAGACCTACATACGTGTTGACTGACCAAGCGGTAGCCGATGGCTGATCGCCGAATCGCGGTCCTCGGCGCCGGGGCGTTGGGGCTAACCGTAGCCCTTCGCCTCACCCAGCGGGGCGACAACGTCACGGTCTTCGAGCGGGAGTCGGTCCCCGGGGGTCTGGCAGCCGGCTTTCAGCCCAGCGGCCCGGACGGGCCGTGGCTTGAGAAGTTCTACCACCACCTGTTCCAGAGCGACCACCGCGCTATTGCCCTGATTAACGAGCTTGGCCTGGGCTCGGACCTGAGCTGGCATCGACCGCGGACAGTCGTCCTCCGCGACGGCCATCTGCACCAGCTCGACTCGCCGTTTTCTCTTCTCCGATTTCGGCCCCTCCCCATCTGGGATCGGTTCCGGATGGGCCTCGCCTTGGCCTACCTCAAGACCCTGGGCAGCCCGCGGCGGTTGGAGGGCACGCGGGCCGCCCCCTGGATCCGCGGCCGGATGGGCCACCGGGCGGCCGAGGTCGTGTGGGACCCGCTCCTCCGCGCAAAGTTCGGCGACGCAGCCGACACCATCGCGCTGCCCTGGTTCTGGGCTCGTGTTCATGACCGGACGACACGCCTCGGCTACCTGGGTGGCGGGTTCCAGCGGCTCTACAACGCCATGGCAGACCGGATCACCGGCGCCGGCGGCGTCCTGCACTTCGGCCGCGACGTCACACGCATCGAGCGCACGGAGGGCCGGCTCATGGTGGCGCACGGAGGAGGAGAGGAGGCCACCAACGAGTTCGACCTTGTCGTGTCAACCTTCCCCACTCGAATCACCGCCAAACTCACGCCCGAGATGCCTGCTGAATGGCATGAGCGGCACGATCCGGGACCGGCACTCGGTGCCCACTGCCTGATCCTCGCGCTGGACCGGCCGTTGACCGATGCGTACTGGATCAACCTCAACGATCCGGGCTTTCCATTTCTGGCCCTTGTCGAGCACACCAACATGCGGTCCGCGGCCGAATACCGTGGGCAGCATCTGGTCTACCTCGGCAGCTACCGGCCCATGGATGACCCTGTCCTAAAGACCGATCCCGACACGCTGCTGGCCAACTGGCTGCCGGCGCTACAACGCCTCAACCCCGACCTCGAACGCTCTTGGATCACCCGCGTCTGGGGCTTCGCCGCCCCATTCGCCCAGCCAATCGTCACTGTCGATTACGCGAGTCGAATTCCCCCCTTTCAGACTCCCGTCGAAGGCCTGTGGATCGCCAACATGTTCCAGGTTTATCCCCACGACCGCGGGCAGAACTACTCCATCGAGCTGGCGGAGCGCCTGGTGGACACGATCGGATGAGGCGCGCCCGCGGCGAGCCAGCGGCGTGACTCCTGGATGACGAGCGGGATGGCGGCGATCATCGGCACCATGAGGTTGCCCCAGTAGATGTCGGGGAGTGGCACGGTCATGGCCAGGCCCAGGAGCAGGAACGACACGTCGTCGCGCTTCGCCCGCCATGATGCAAGCAGGAGCGCCAGACCGGCAACATAGCCGACTACCGCCGGGAGGCCTACGCAGGCGAAGGACCACAGGGCATACGGCGGACATGCCGCCTCCGCATTGCCGAGGGCGGTCAGCCAGTCCGTGAGCCATCTCGGGTGAGCAATGGTTATGAGCGCGCCGATCGCTACCGCGACGAGCAGCGGCCCCTTCCACACACCTTTCTTGCGGATGGTCCACAACAGCCCCTCGGCCGGGAAGACCTTGATGAGGCCACAGAGTAGGGCCGGGATCGCCGACCACCGAGGCCAGAGCCACATGCTCCCCATCGCAGCGGCCACCATGGGCGAGATGTAGCCGGCCTCCAGGTCGGAGAAGCCGACCTGGAACGCGGTCGCAGCCACGGCTCCGACTGCGAGAGCCATGGTCCCCGACATCCTGCCTACCTCACGGCGCACCATCAGGAGCACGATCCCGATCACCCCTACGAAGCTGAGCGCGTTCCACGCGTAGAAGAACGGCTCGCCCAGGGTGAACGGCATAAGGAGGTACGCACCACTCGGCGGGTAGACGAACCCGTGGCCCAGGATGGCGGCGTCCAGCGGGTACGGCCCCGAGAGCTGCATCTCGGTGTACGGCGTCATCCCGGCGTAAGCGCGACGAGCGCCTTCCGCGTAGGAGATCGCGTCGGCCCATTTCGCGAATACGAACGCATTGGTCAGTGAGATGCGAAGGGAAAGCGCTCCGACGGCCATCAAGGCGATGAATCCCGTGAACCGGACCAGGGGGCTCGTCCGGGCGACGGTGACGACCGACCGGACGCCGGCCATCAGGTCGATTCCTCAGCAGGGGACGGGGGCACGGCCGACTGTCGCTGAGCCGACCGAAAGGCCACATACAGGGTATCCGACCCGGGGATGAGGTCGGGGGACGAGGTCCACACGTTGGGGGACGCCAGCATGACCCCAATGGGCAGTAGCCACGTCTTGTCCAACCGCGCGGCCAGCATCAGGATCAGCCTGCGCGTCATGAGATCCGTTTGGTTATGGGCGTGGGGGCCCCATCCGGGGCGAATCATGGCAGACCGATTGTCTACCTCACCATGCCAAACCTCGCTACCGGCCATTTGTAATACTCGGCTTCTCCTGCGTCCCAACGTCGCGACGAGGGGGACAATTAACCGATGGCTCATGGCGGCGTGATTCCCCAGCGGCAGACCATCGCGATCGTAGCGGGCGTTCTGGCTCTGGCGTACCTCGTGATCCTCGGCGACCTCGGCGCGCGCGACCTTCATCCCGTCATTCGGCTGTTGAACGCGCTCGTCGCGGGCGGGCTGATCCTGACGTACCTGGTGAAAGCTCCAAGCCAGGCGGATCGCGTCGATCGAGGGGTCCTTCTCAGCCTCCTGCTATTTGCTTCCGCTGCGGTACTCGCCCAGTTCGCGCGCCAGGCCTTCGACGCCCTTCTGGGGGCGCTCCTCTTCGCCGCTGCGTTCTTCGTCGCCCGCTCGCTCCTGGGGAGCGAGGCCGGGCGCCGGGCGTTCGCCTGGTGCCTCATCTGTCTATCCACGCTGTTCACATTACTCACCGCAGTGAGATGGCTGCTTCCTGCGCTCGAGTGGTGGTCGCTCACGGGCTGGAGCGTCATCCCGCCGCTCGACCTCAACCTGGCTGCCTCCCCGTGGGCGCATCGCCACGACCTCACACTCTTGATCGTAATGCTCTACCCCAGCTGGTGGATCGGTCGCATCGGTCCGCGAAGGACCGCCGCTGCAACAGTGGTTGGGATCCTGACGCTGCTCATCGTGCTCGTGGATGGCTCACGAAATCTCTGGCTTGCGATGGCGGTAGCCTCGGCAGCCCTCTTCGTTCCATTCGCCGTCAGGCACTGGCCGACAGGGCGCAGGGCTCAGGTCGGTGTGGGCCTTGCCCTCGCTATTGCGGCGGTGGCGATTGCGCTGAGCGGCGTCGCCGGCTCCGTCCTGGAGCGATTGCTGGCCGCGGCATCCATTGAGGCCCGATTGGCGATGTGGGAGTCGTTGACCGATGCTTGGCTTTCAAAGCCAATCGCTGGCTATGGGCCAGGATCCTTCCCGTGGGTCCTTCAGCAGACGAGCTACTTCGACACCAATGCGTGGGCCCCGCGCCACCCGGACAGCGTCATCTTCCAGGTACTGCCAGAGGCAGGCGTGCTCGGGGTCGCGGCGCTCCTGGTCCTCGCGGTCACGTTGTTGCCGGCGATCATCCGTGGTCGCTCGCGGGGTGCTTCCTGGGTATTGATCACTTTTGCGCTGGCTGGACTAGGTGCCAATCCAACCGATTTCGGTTTCCTGGTTGCCTTGGCGATCGTTTGGGTCGCGTTCGCGATACCTCGCGAGTCCGACGCGGAGAACGAGGTGCCAGCTGGGCGGCGTGTGGTGCGTTTGGCGTCGCTCGCATGCTTTGCCGTGGTCGCCGCAGCCTGGACCGCAACCGCAGCGGGGGATGTTGCGTATCTATCTGCTCGGTCCGCGATTGATGGCGGAAGGCTTCAGGATGCATTGCCACGGCTCCAGCTCGCGAGCAGCCTCGATCCGGGAATGGCCCTGTACCGGCGCCAGCTCGGCACCGCTCAGCTCCTGGCCGAAGACGTACCGGCTGCAACGCAGAACCTGGAGGCTGCCGTCCGCCTGAACCCGAGTGACGACCTCGCCTGGCGGGTTCTGGCACTCGCGCACCTCGCATCCGGAGAGTCCGACTCAGCCTGGGCGGCGCTGGAACGGGCGATGGAGACCCAACGATCCGATTACACGAACCTGCTTCTCGCTGTCCGTTGGCAGGTGGACGACGGCCAGGATGAGGAGGCTCTGGCCACCCTGGGTGAGGTCGCTCAAGCGTGGCCCGAGATAATCGCTGCCCCCGGCTGGACTGAACTCCTGCCGCCGACGGTCTCGACGCTGGATGTGATCGAGGTCGCGCTCGAGCGATGGTTGCGGGACGAGCCATCGCCGGTGGGGCGTTCTCTCCAGCCGATACTGCTAGCGGTGATGGCGGGCCGCAGCGGCGATGTCGAGGCATTGGCCCAGGAGACACTCGGCCTCGCGTCAGGACCCGCCTACGTGGCGGTCATGGGTTGCGAGCCGAGCGCATCCGCTCACCTCGAAGACGCACAGAATCAAGCCCGCAGGTCATCCCTGTACTGGTGGCTGGTGGTCAGGCAGGCCCGGCTTGATGGCGAAGTCGCCGCACGAGCTGAACGCCTGCTCGACATTATGACCGGCACTGCACCCTCTTCACTGCTGACTCGCCGCTTCCTGAACCCATTGAACGAGAACACTGCCGACGGATTCAGCGCCGACGTCTGGGGCTATCGGCGTGACCCGATCACTTGGGCCAACGATTACCGCCAGTTGCCAGATCCCGGTGCTGGCGCCGCTCGCTGGCTGCTCCAGCCGAGGCAAGCGGTGCGCGACGCGGACCTGGACACCACCCTGCCGAGGTGCTCGTGAGGCGATTCAGCATCGCGCTGCTGGCGCTTCTGCTCACTGCGTGCGTCCCATCGGTCAGTCCATCGGCCAGTTCGACGCCAGCGCCGAGTACCAGACCAGCGCGCACTGAGACGCCCAGCCCGACATCTTCGACGCAGGCGGCGGTCGTGCTGGCCGCGGGTGACATCGGTGCCTGCGACTCGGCGGGCGACGAGGCGACCGCCTCGCTCCTGGATGGCCTGGAGGGAACAGTCTTCGCCCTGGGCGACCTCGCCTACGAAAGCGGGACCGCGGAGCAGTTCGCCGCATGCTACGACCCGTCGTGGGGCCGGCACCGGTCGCGAACCTGGCCCGTCCCGGGCAACCACGAGTACGAGACCGCCGGCGCGGCCCCCTACTTCGCGTACTTCGGCGCCGCCGCTGGCGCCCCGGGCCAAGGCTGGTATTCGTTCGATCTGGGCGCCTGGCACCTCATCGCCCTGAACTCGAACTGCGACGAGGTCGGCGGATGCGACCTTGACTCCCCCCAGGCCGACTGGCTGCGCTCGGACCTGGCCACTAGCACCTCCACATGCACCCTCGCCTACTGGCATCACCCGCGCTGGAGCTCCGGCTCTGAGCATGGCGCCGACCCGCGGACGGATGGGCTGTGGCGAATCCTGGCCATGGCCGGAGCAGAGCTCGTCCTCACCGGCCACGACCACGTCTACGAGCGATTCGTCCCCATCGACGCCGATGGGGCCGCGGCCACCGACGGCATGGTCGAGTTCGTGGTCGGCACTGGGGGCCGCTCGCTGTACGGCTTCAACAAGGTTCTCCCCACCAGCGCGACGCATGACAACGCGACGTATGGGGTCCTGCAGCTCACGCTCCACCCTGACGCCTACGACTGGGAGTTCGTCCCCGCCTCCGACATCGGCTTCTCCGACTCGGGCTCGGCGGACTGCCGCTGAGCCAACCACAGGGCGGGGGCCGCGGCCAGCAATGCGAGCGAGCTCGTCCACACGTTCGGCAGGGCCAGCATCACCCCGATCGGCAGTAGCCAGGCCCGGTCCCACCGCGCCGCCACCACGACCACGGCCACCGCCACCGGCAGGCGGATCACCAACGGCAGCGGAATGACCTGGATCCGCGGATCTGATCCCACGTTGGCTGCCAGCAGCGCGAGCCATTCGGCCCACAGCTCCGGCGTGAACAGGACCGATACGCCCACAATGCCCGCCGTCAGGCCCAGGCCAATGGCCAGCGCCCGCCACTCCCCGCGCACGGCATGCCACACGATCCCGATCCCCGGCGTGACCTTGGTCAGGAACGGGAAGGCCCAGGCCCCCGCCCCCCAGGGCCGGCGCCACAGCGCGAGCACCACCGCCCCGGCCAGGAAGACGTGGATGTTCCCGCGCAGGATGTCGTCGACGACGCCGGGAAAGGCGAGCATCCACGGCACCCGCATCCAGAACAGGATCGCGATCGCCAGGCCCGTCCAGAGGGCCGCGAAGACGGGCCACGGCAGCAGGGTGAGTGGATAGATGATCTGGGCGAAGGCCGGGGAATAGACGTAGGCCTCGTACTCCAGCCACGGGACGTCGTACAGGCCGCCGTCCCAGGCGTTCCAGATCCCGTACGCGTCGAACATCGGTCCGTAGGCGGGCACCGGCTCGGCGTAGGGGACCAGCCGCAGCCAGACTGCGCCGATGTACAGCAAGCCGGCCAGCGTCAGACCGTGGCGCAGGGCGGCCCAGCGCGTCAGCCCCCCGGCCCGGGCGGCCATCAGGGGAACAGGTCGGGGTTCTGGTTGATCTCGATGATGGGCTGCTGGAACGGGCCGCCGAGCGGGAAGTCGAGGATCGGCAGGTTCATGCCGGCCAGCTTCATTCCTCCGCCCAGGAGCAGCAGGACGAGCAGGAAGGCCAGCACCAACTTCATTGGGCGCAGCCTACTCCGGAGGGGCAAGGCCACAACGCTCCGATGGTCCTGGAGGTAGGCTCCCGATAGGCGTTCGTACCGACATCTGTATTGACAGTTGTACAGAGCGATGTACAGTAAGGCCGTGAAGACCGTCCCGATCAGCGACCTCCGTAGGCGCATCGCCGATGTCATCGACGAGGTTCAGGCCGGCGACGAGCCGACCGTGATCCTCCAGAGATCGCAGAAAGCGGCTTACATCGTCAAGCCCGAGCGCTACGAGCAGGACCAGGCCGAGCTGCTTCTCCTGCGCCGGCAATTGTTCCTGTCCGAGGTTCGCGAGGCGGAGGCGGAGTACCAGGCCGGCGAGGCGCATCGGTTCGACGACGTCGAGCAGCTGCTGGACGACATCCGGAGCTGACGTGCGGCTGACCGCGTCCAGCCGCTTCCTTCGCAAAGCCCGGAAGCTGAAGGACCCCCAGGCATCCATGCTGCGGGCCGCCCTGCGACGGTTCGCCGCCGACCCCCAAGACCCGCTCCTCCACACCCACAAGCTCAAAGGCGAGCTCGACGGCTACTGGGCCTTCAGCGTCGACGCCGATCTCCGTGTCCTCTTTCGCTGGGACGGGGACGAGGCTTTCCTGGTGAACCTGGGCTCGCACGACCAGATCTACTGATGGACCGGCCGCGTGTGCTGCAGTTGCTGGCCACCGGTGGGACGGGCGGCGCGCAGGAAAGCGCCATCGCCCTCCTCGTCCACCTGGACCGGTCCCGGTTCGAGATCGAGGCCGTCTCACTGGCCGATGGTCGCTCAATCCAGCGCCTCCGCGAGCTGGGCATCCGCGTCACCGTTATCCCGCCCGAGGACGACGAGTCCACCGTCCGCGAGCTCGTCGCGTACCTCCGCCGCCGGCAGATCGACCTGCTCCACGCCCACCTGTTCCGTGCCGAATTGCTCGGCACCCGGGCTGCCCAGGTAGCCGGCACGCCGGTGGTCGTGGCCACCGCTCACTCCAGCCGGATCCGCTCCCCGGCCGACATCGCCGCCCTGGCGGCCGTCACGCCGTCCATCGACCGCCTCATCGTCCCGTCGGCGGCCATTGCGACCAAAGTTCTCGCCGAGGGCCGGGGAGCGGCCGAGATCACGGTCGTGCCCAACGGGGTCGACCTGGATCGGTTCAGCCCGCAACGGTCCAGCCAGGACACGGCCGCGTTGCGAGCCGCGCTCGGCATCCCGCCCGACGCCTTCCTGGTCGGGGTTGTGGCCCGGCTCGAGCCCGAGAAGGGGCATCGGTATCTCCTCGAGGCCCTGCCAGCCATCGTGGAAGCCGTGCCCGACGCCTGGTTGTTGCTGGTGGGTGAGGGCTCACAGACCGATGCGCTTCGCGCCCAGGCCGGCTCGCTGCCGCTCGCAGCACGCCAGAGGGTCGTGATTGCCGGTTTTCAGACCGATATCGAGGCGGTGACCCAAGCCCTGGACGTGGCCGTGCTGCCGTCACTGCGCGAGGCGCAGGGGCTGGCCCTGCTGGAGGCCATGGCCGCCCGACGCCCGGTGGTGGCCTCCGCGGTGGGCGGCATCCCCGAAACCATCCGGGACGGGGTAGATGGCCTCCTCGTCCCACCCGCCGATCCGCCAGCCCTCGCAGACGCTGTCATTCGCCTCGCTCGAGATGCCCAGCTGCGGGATCGACTGGCCGCCTCGGGCCGGCGCCGGGTGGAGGATCGGTTCAGCGTGACCGTCTCGGTCAGGCGTGTGGTGGCCATCTACAGCGAGGAGCTGGCGCGGGCCGGCGTGCTCACCGTTCGACCAGGTAAGCATGGGAGCATGGGCCGATGAGCTGGGACGAGGCGTTCGCGAACCACTACGACGAATGGGCGGCCCACATGGCGGCGGACGTCGCCTTCTATGTTGAGCTCGCGCGCAAGGCGGACGGGCCGCTGGTCGAGCTCGCGATCGGGAACGGGCGGGTCGCGATCCCGGTCGCGCAGGCGACCGGCCAGCGAGTCATCGGGATTGACTCTTCACCGGCGATGCTCGAGCAGGCCCGTGCCCGCGCGGCGGTTGCGGGCGTGGAGCTCGACCTGCGCGAGGGCGACATGCGCGACCTCGCCCTCGACGAGCTGGCGGCGCTGATCTACTGCCCTTTCCGCGCGCTCCTGCACCTGCCGACGTGGGCCGACCGCCGTCGCACCTTCGAGCGCGTCGCCGCCTCGCTCCGGCCGGAAGGGCGGTTCGCCTGGAATGTCTTTGCCTTCGACCACCAGATCGCCGCGCGCCTCGACGGCGTGCACCAGGACGAGCCTGTACCGCACACCATCCGGTACTCGGTGGGCGACAACCGGATCGACATCACCCGCGACGACGGCGCGAAGAGCTCCCTGTGGTGGGCAACCAAGAACGAGTGGCTGGGGCTGATCGATGTCGCCGGTCTCGAGCTGGAGGCGTTGTACGCCGGCTTCGCCGGCGAGCCGTTTGCGGACGACAGCCGAGAATACGTGTTCGTCGCCCGCCGCAGGACGACTGATGCCTACGGACCGAGCGGGGCGTAGCCTGAGGCGGCGATCGCCTGTGCTATGACCTGATGGCCTTCCCTCGACGGGTGCACGTGGTCGTCGACCAGAAGTGGGGCGGCATCCTGATCGCCTGCGGGGCCGTTGAACGCCGTCAGCAGCTCGACGCAGAGCCCGTCGTGGGCGGCGACGGCTTCGCAGATCGCGGCATTGAGCGACGCCAGCTGCTCCGCATAGAAGGCCTGGAACGAGGGGCCGAACTGAGCGGCTCCCGGATCCCCGATCTTGACGTTGTAGTAGGCGGTCGCGCGCAGGATGTGTGGGTGGTCGCCCTGGAGCGTGTCGATCTGACCGAGCAGGGCCTCGAGATTCGATTGGAGGCCGGCGATCGCGCTGTCATAGCATGCGCGGTCGGTCTCGGCTCCGCACGGGTTGATGTCGTTGATGCCGATGGCGATGGTGATGATATCGGCCTCTTCAATCAGCGACCGCAGGATGGGCGAGGAATCAAGTGTTTCGAGCAGGTCGCCTGAGGTCGCGCCGTTGACCGCCCGGTTCTGCACCGCTACGGGCTGGCCAAGCGCCTTGGCAGCGAGCGGCCCGTAGACATCCGGGTACCTGGCGCATTCACATCGCTGCGAGGCCGCGATGGAATCACCGATGGCCACCAGGCGGAGATATTCAGCCGGCGACGCGGCCTCGGTCTGAGTGGGTGATGTGGCCTGGTCCGAAGACACCGTCGAGCCTGGGCTCACTGCGCAGCCTGACACCAAGACGGCGATCACCAGCAGGCCAGTTGCTGCCTGGCGCATCGACGCAATGTGCATCTGCGCATTCTGGCCCGGCGACGGACTCCGGAGCAAGGAGCCCCGGCCAGCGGGCGCGTCGTGTTCGCCGGTTTGCAGACCGATGCGGGGGCGGTGAACGAAGCCCTGGAGGTGGCGGTCGTTCAGCGTGACCGCATCGGTCAAGCGTGTGGAGGCGATCTACACCGAGGAGCTCGTCCGTGCGGGTGTAATTGCCGCGCCGAGTCACGGATGACTGGTAGCGGCCGCGGGGGCCGGAATCGGCGCCCCGCCAGTCACCAGTGACTCACAGAGTGCCGCGTCCGCCATCTGCGCACGTTGCCAGTCATGTGTGACTGGCCATTGCTGCTGGCGGCGTCCCTCGCGTCGCCTTGACCCGCGCTCGGCGGCCCGCGGGCGATAGCGGACGTCTAAGGTCCGGGCCCAGCTCGGCCACCCGACCCACCCGGGCACTCGACGAGGCCCCTCCAATCGTGGAGAGGCCCCGTCGTTGCGGTTCCGCAGGAGTCAGATCACGGAGCGGCCACCACCGTGATCGTGCCGAACATCCCGGCCTCGAAATGGCCCTCGATCTCGCAGACCAGGTCATACGTGCCCGGCTGGGTCGGGATCAGGAACAGCTCGATCTCCGCGCCGGCGAACACCTCCACCTCGCGCGGGGCGGGTCCTTTGAACTCACCCGAGGCGTCCTCGGCCTTGCGGAAGGCGATCGACGCGAAGAAGTCCTCGGCCGTGAACTCGTGCTTGATCTCGCCCATGTTGACCACGGTGATCACGTATGGCTGACCGGCGACGAGCTCGAAGTCCTTCGGCGTGAAGGCGTACTCGGAGAGCTCGATCGTCAGCTCCTGGCTGGCATCCCAGTCGGCCGCCTCTACGAGCGCCGCAGCATCCTGGACCCACGGGCCATCACCCACATTGGCCAGCTCCACAGCCGGTGAGGTGGGCGCCGCCCCGGTCACGGTAATCGTGCCGAGCATCCCGGCCTCGAAATGGCCCTCGATCTCGCAGACGAGGTCATACGTGCCCGGAATGAGCGGGATCAGGAACAGCTCGGCTGACTTCCCCGCGAAGACCTCGATCTCGGTGAAGAACGGGACCTTTACCTCGCTCTCGGCGGTCTCGGCCTTGCGGGTCGCGACCGTCCGGAAGAAGTCCCCGGCCGTGAACTCGTGCTTGACATCGCCGACGTTCACGATCTGCAGGATGTACGGCTGCCCCGCCTCGAGGGTGATCTCGCTCGGGGTAAAGGCGAACTCGGAGAGCTCTATCGTCACCGCTTCCGCGGTGTCCCAGTCGGCCGCATCGACGAATTCGGCAGCGTTGACGACGTATTGCTCGGCGGCAGGCGCCTGGCTCTGCGGCGCCTGACTCGCCGGGGGCTCGCTGCCACCGCCGGCTTCGGGGCTTGAACAGGCAGCGAGGAGGAGCCCACCGACAAGGACCGCGGCCGCTTTGGCGGGAATTGTGCTCATGACAGTTACCTCTGGGCGAATCCAGGCGCAGCTCGACGAGGCGCGCTCGTGTGTGTGCCGTGACCAGTGAAGCGCGGAACGCGACTCAGTCGCAGGGTCCGAATGGCCCCTAACCGCGGGATGTTGGTCATGAGACGCGGCCCGCGTTGCTGCCTAGTCGATCCGGCCCTCGCCGTAGCCGTGGGTGCCGATGAGGGGGACGAACACCACCGGCTCCAGGGACCGCTCGCGCCACTCGTTGTCGTGGCGCTCGACCAGGGTCAGCCACTGCCCCTCCCGGTCGCCGATGGGGATCACCATTCGGCCCCCGGCCGGGTTGAGCTGCTCGCGCAGTGGGGCCGGGATGGACGGCCCGGCGGCGGTGACCAGAATCGCGTCGTACGGCCCACCCGCCGGCCAGCCCTGGGTCCCGTCTCCAACCTCGGTCACGACTCCGCCATACCCGGCCGCGGCCAGGTTGCGGGCCGCCTGCGCACTGAGCTCAGGATCGCGCTCCACGGACACCACCGCGGCCCCCAGTTCGGCCAGCACCGCGGCCTGGTAGCCGCTTCCCGTCCCGATCTCCAGCACCCGCGCCCGATGCCACCCCCGCGCCGGCCGCGCGGCCTGGGTCATCAACGCCACCACGAACGGCTGGGAGATGGTCTGGCCGTGGGTCAGCGGCAGCGCGCGATCGTCGTAGGCCCAAGCCGAGTCCACGAACAGGTGGCGTGGAACCCGTCGCATGGCGGAAAGCACCTCCGGGTCTCGGACTCCGCGCTTTTCGATCTGCTCGCGGACCATCCGCTCGCGCGCGCGCTCGGTAGGATCGGTCTCGGCCGAGGCATCGTCCGGCGGCCGGGGTCGGCCCTGCCACCGTCGCCAGCTGCGGATCCAGGACATACCCCGATTCTGCGCTCACGCGCGGGCCCGGACTGGGTCGGCGAGACGCCGTCGGCGAGACGCCGTCAGCGAGACGCCGCCCACTCCGTGGCGAGGATGGCGTAGACGAACTCGTCGCACCACTCGCCCTTGACGAACTCCGTCTCGCGAAAGTGCGCCTCGCGGCGCATGCCCAGCCGCTCCATGACGCGCGCCGATGCGGCATTCCGCGCGTCGCAGCTGCCGTAGATCCGATGCAAGCCCAGGTCCTCGAACCCGATCCGCAGCATCTCGGCCGTGGCCTCCGTGGCGTAGCCCTGGCCGTGGTAGTCCGGGTGCACGATGAAGCCCAGCTCCGCCTGGAGGTGCTCGCGGTTGACGCTGTGCAGGCTGACGTCCCCGATCAGCACGTCCGATTCGCGGACAACCGCCGCCAGCCGGAGCGCATCGCTCCCATCCTCAATTAACGTCATCCGCTTCAGCCGCTCCAGCTGGACCCGAACCTCGTCCAGCGTCCGCGGCCCCCAGTACAGGTAGCGGGTCACGTCCTCGCGGCTCTGCATCGCGTGGAGGGCGTCGAGGTCGCCGTCGTCGAACGGGCGCAGCAGCAGACGCTCGGTCTGCACCGGGAATATCACGTGCGGCATCGTACGGGGGCTGCCCGCACGCCGCCATTGACCGGCGTAGACGACGCAGTAATCATGGGCTTGGCACGCTGGCCGGATCGGTCAGCAACGCTGGAGCAGCCGGAGGTGGTCCATGCGTGCGATCGCTGTCGAGGACGGACAGGCATCCATCCGTTACATCGAGGTCCCCGGCGCCGATCCCCCACTGGTGTGGATCCACGGCCTTATCTGCTCGTCTACTGGCGAGCTTCTGCCGGCGGCGGTCCAGCCACCGCTCCGAGGACGTCGCTCGCTGCTGGTCGACCTCCTGGGCTACGGCTACAGCGACAAGCCGGATGCATTCAGTTACACGCTGGAGGATCACACCGAGACCGTCGTCAAGCTGCTCGACGCCCTCGACGTGGACCGATGCGCGCTGATCGGCCACAGCATGGGCGGCACCGTCGCGACCCTCGTTGCTGCAGCTCGTCCGGCTGCGGTAGCGGCCCTCGTGCTGGCCGAGCCGGGGATCGACCTCAGCGGGACGCTGGCGCCCGGCATCGCCGAGCAGACCGAGGACGATTTCGCGGAGCGGGGCTTCGCCGAGTTCCTCACCGGCATGCGCACGGCAGCGGCCGAGAACCCGAAGGCCCCGCCGGCCGCGCACATCGGAATCACGCAGCTCATCAATCCGCGCGCGCTCCATCGGGTCTCGGTCTCGGTCATGCGTGGAACGCAGCCAACGATCCGCTCATTGCTGCGCGAGCTGGACTTGCCGCGGTTCTACCTCGGCGGCGAGAACAGTGACCAGGCGCTGCCCCCGCAGGATGATCTCACCGCGACCGGCATGGTGTGGATGACGGTGCCGAATAGCGGACACGCCATGGGGCTGATGAACCCACACGGGTTTGCCCAAACGGTGGCGGCCGCGTTGGCGGGCCTGGACCTGGACCGAGATCAGGGGTAGTCGCCGGCGTCGACTCCGCCGATCAGGGGGCGCCTAGGCCGCCAGGAGCACCAACACCTCGGTCGGCTCAGTCTTCCCCCTCAAGGCGAGCTGTCGGTGTTCGAGCCCGACGTCGGGAAGGTGGGCGGATTCCGCCGCGGCGGTGGTGACCAGCAGCTCACCGGCTCCGGCTGCCGAGGCCAGGCGCGCCGCCACGTTCACGGGGTCACCCATAGCGGTGAGCTCCACTTGCTCACCTTGGCCAACGGTTCCGACGAACGCCACACCGGTGTTGACCCCGGCGCCGACGGGGAGCCACGGCTGCCCGGTGTCGTGCCCGGTCGCTGAGAGCAGCGCGCGGCCCGCCGCAATCGCCCGTTGCGCGTGGAGCTCGCCGGTGAGGGCAGGGATGAAGATCCCGATCACCTCATCCCCGACGAACTTGTCGACGATTGCGTCATGGTCGACCAGCACCATGGAGGCCGTCTCGAAAAATCGCTCCATCAGGGCGCGGAATTCGGAAGGACGCATGGACTCGGCCATGGTGGTCGATCCGCGCACATCGGCGAACAAGAGGCTGCACGGGATCTCCGCGCCGGCCCGATGCTCGACCAGCTGCTTGAAGCAGGCCGAGCAGTACTTGGGGTTCTTCGGCCAGGGCGCCTTGCCGATCAGTCGCATCAACTGGCCGGCCGGCCCATGGAACGGCGACATACACAACTGGCACCGCGGTTGGCTTGGCACGCGGCGCATCAAGGCCCGGCCGAACCGCAAGCCTCGATTGGTGCCCAAGAGGACCCCGCGGCTGTAGTCCTCGTCGCGCGAAGCGTGCTCCGGATCCGATGGAGGTGGCGCTCGCGTCACAGCGCCCCTCGTCTATCCGGCGAAGGCGCGAAGGTCGATGGTCGCGGTCAGGACTTGGCCGATGCCGCCGTGCGGCGCTGGCGGGGCGCCGCCTTCTCGTTCGCCTCGGCGTCGTCCGCATCTTCGTTCAGCGCGTCGCCGTTGGCCGGATCGTAGGCGCCCAGGGTGGCGGCATCGAGCAGGTCATTGATCAGGCGATCGGCGCGCTCGCGGAGCATGCGTCGGGTGGCGATGCCGCTGCGGGGGGCGAGCAGCACGCCAATGACCAGGCCCACGAAGAAGAAACGAATGGCGACTTTGACCCGGCTGAAGCTGAACATGATCAACCTCGGTGAGCGTCGAAGCGGGAGCATACCACCGGCCGTCAGGGGCTCGGGGATGGGCTCCCTGGCGTGGATGGGCTTACCGATGGCGACGCCGATCCCGATGCGCCCGGGCTCTCACTTGGCGCCGGGCTGCCGCTCCCGCTCGGCGCGGGGCTGAGGCTTGGGATCGGCACCGGCGTGGGCTCGGGGAACAGGGTGCTGGGCATGTTCAGCGCCGCCAGGACGAACATGAATGCGAATCCCAGGATCACGATCAAGACCCACACCCGCGCCATGCGCTCCCCGCGGGGCGGCAGCGCTCCTCGATACCCGGGCTGTTCCGCGCTCATCGGCCGGGAAGCCTAGCCGATCCTGAGTGATCCTGGATGTTCCCATCCGGAATCCGTCGGCCAGGCCACACGGTCATGCCTGTCGCTGATATGGCATACGGGTGCCTTCGGGCGGCCGCCAGGCTCACTGAGCGATCGCGGCGCGGCCCGACAGTTCGGATGCGGCGGTCATGGTGTGCGGCGCGGGTCATCGCCCTTCGTCGCGGTGCGGACGACCGGCGGGACCCAATCGTCGACGTGGACGAAGCGGTCGAACGATCCGCGCTGGCGCTGGCGGACAGTCGCTGGTATTGGATGGGCGCAACGCAACCGATCGGCACGCTCGAGCGCCATTGAAGACGACGTACTCATGAGGCCACGGTGCCCCACCACCTCGTATCTCAGGCCCAGCGAGGCGACCACGACGCGTTCTCGGCCCTGATCACCGAGCGCATTCCAAGGCTGTACGGCGTCGCGGCCCTGATCACCGGACGCCGCGACCTCGCCGAGGACGCCGTCCAGGAGGCACTGATCAACGCGTGGCGCGACCTGCCTCGACTGCGTGAGGCGGACAGGTTCGATGCCTGGCTGCATCGGCTGCTCGTCAATGCCTGTCACGACCAGGGACGGCGCCTCCGGCGCCAGCGAGGCGAGACGCCGCTGGCGGATCAGCAGTTCGCCGGCGACCGGGACCCAGCGCAGACGGTCATAGCCCGCGACGAGATCGAGCGGGCATTCCGCTGGCTGAGCCACGAAGACCGAACCGTCGTCGTGCTCCGCCACTACCTCGGCCTGTCGACCAGGGAGGCGGCTGCGGCCATGGGGATGCGCGAGGGGACGCTGAAGTCGCGGCTGCATCGGTCCATGAAGGTGATGACCGCCGCCATCGCGGCCGAAGCACGACCCACCGGGATCACCACGAGAGGACGACCGGCATGAACGCGGAGGATCACCAGGCGGCCGAGCGGCGCCTCGCCGACTGGCTCAACGACACGGCGCCCATGCCTCCGACGGACTTTACCGATCGGATGCTGGCGCACACCTCGACGCTGCCTCAGCAAGGCAGGGGAGGAATCATGGACATGTTCGCATTCCGCGCCCTCGGTGTCGCCGCGATCGTCGCGGCCGCGGTGGTCATCGGCCTCAACCTCTCCCGAGTCATCGGCCCAGAGCCCCCGGTCGGAGCATCGCCGTCGCCGACCACCGGGGCCTTCGAGTCGATCGAGCCAACTGCGACGCCACCGGCGGTCGCCGAGCCGGGACGGATCGCATTCCAGGCCAATCGCGAGAATGAGACGAGCGGCATCTACGTGATGGATGCGGACGGCTCGAACGTCGTGCAGATGGTCGACGACCCGGCGGTCTATGAGATGTCCCCGATCTGGTCGCCGAACGGCTCGCTCATTGCCTACATCACCATGTCGGCCGACGGCACCATGCTGGGGGGCGTGTTCATCATCGATGCGGAGGGTGGCGAGCCGGTCCTGGTCGACGACAACTTCGCCTACGGGCCGGCGACCTGGTCTCCGGACGGATCGATGCTTGCCGTGGGCGGCGATGGTTCGGAGCGCGGCATTGGCGTCTACCACGTGGCCGACGCTCGGTTCGAATCCCTGACCGAGGATGGAGGCACGGCGCCGCTCTGGTCGCCCGATGGCCTTCGCATCGCGTACAACGTCGCTCCGCCGAACGACATCCGAATCGTCGACGTTGCCTCGGGCGAGACTCGGAACCTGACGGATGACGCATGGAATGACTCGGTCGCCCGATGGTCCGAGGATGGCACGCAACTGATCTTCGTCAGCGACCGCGATACCGATCAGTCGAGGGACTCATCTCGCAGCTGGATCGTGTCAGCCGACGGCGGCGAGCCGGAGCTGCTTGGCGACGACCCGGTGCTCGCATTCGCGCACTGGCTGTCACCTGACGGCGAGTGGCTCGCCTACCTGCACCCCGATGGCAGTGGCCTCCATCTCTCGCGCGCCGATGGGAGCGAGGACCGGGTCGTGCACGCTACGGGGCCGGCCGACGAGGGCGCGAGCTGGGCATCGGACAGCAGCGCGTTCGTCTTCAGCAACGCCGGGGAGGCACCGCGGGACATCTTCCTCATGCGCGTCGACGCCGACGCACCCCAGCAACTGACGGATGATCCGGCCGATGAGAGCGCGCCGAACTGGGGACAGCCCCGGCAGCTGAGCGAGTGAGACCCGCTTGCTAACCTGCCGCCTTGACGTCGGTCAGACGGTCTTCTGAGACCATCGATGACGCGCCGCGCCGAGGCGCTGCGCCCTCAGCCGGCGGTCCCGAAGGTCGCCCGCCCGGCCGGTCGATACGTCTGGAGCATCACGCCGGACGACGTCGACCGCGACTCGACCAGCTCCAGGTTGTGCGTCTGGCCGCGCTCCGGGAAGAGCCGGCGCCCATCGCCCACCACGACGGGGAAGATCCGCAGATTGAGCTCGTCGACGAGGTCGTGCTCGAGCAGCCAACGGAGCAGCTCGCCGCTGCCGTGCACCTGGAGCTCGCGCCCCGGCTGCGTCTTGAGCTCGCGCACCGCCGCCTCGACGTCGCCATTGATCACGTGGGTGTTCTGCCACGTCGGGTCCTTGAGCGTGGTCGAGGGCACGTACTTGGGCAGGACGTTGATCCCGTGGGAGACCGGATCGCCCTTGTCGTGGTGCGGCCAGTACGGTTCCCAGATCTCCCAGGTCTTGCGTCCGAGGAGCAGCGCATCCGCGCGCTCGAACCACGAGGTCAGGAAGGGCCACATGTCCTCGTCGGCGTGCGCCGCCGTCCATCCGCCGCGCTCGAACCCGCCGCGCCGGTCCTCGTCGGGGCCCCCGGGACCCTGGTACACGCCGTCCACGGTCAGCATCATCGTGGCGGTCAGCTTCATGGTCATCGCTCCCTGCAAGTGATCGTCGAAGGTTAGACGACCGTTCGGACAAGCCCAATCGGCGAGCCGCGGAGGACCCCATCGCCGAACGCCCATGACGAGCCTGCCTATTGCGAACTTGCTGACTTGACCTCCGGCAGCCGCCTGGCCTATTCAAGAAAGACCTCGGCCTACACTGCACCCAGGAGGGACGCAAGGTCAGGAGGGGTCAGGAGGGTTGCAGGATGGTTCCGTACTCCTCGGAGGTGACGATCGCCCGTCCGCCAAGCGAGGTGTTTCCTTGGCTCGTCGAGCCGGGAAAGCAGGCTCAATGGTCGGATGTGCCCATGCAGCTCCTCACCGAAGGTCCGCTGCGCCAGGGATCGCGGATGCGGCTCTCATTTGGCCGCGGGCCGCTGCATGCCAGCCTTGATCTTGAGATCACGAGCCTCGAGCCAGACGCGAAGATGGCCTTCACGACCGTTTCGCATGGCGGCATCCACTGGGAAGGCGCCTACGACCTAGCGCCGGCCGAAGGTGGTGGGACCCGCCTCGCGCAACAGGGAATGCTGCGCTTCAGCGGGCTGTGGCGAGTTCTCGAACCGATGATCGGTGCCGAGATCAAGCGCGGCGAAATCGCTGAGCTGGAGCGTCTCAAGAAGATTGTTGAGCGCCCGGTGGGCCCGCCCTAGGGAATGTGGCATTCAGGCTGAGCCGCCGAATGGAATTCGTCGTGACTTCCGCCCGGCTTGCGGAGTAAGTCCGCCTATTCCGCGTTGCGCATGGACGGGATCAGCAGCCCACCCAGACCGGCGACCACCGCCACCGCCCCGCCCAGCATCAGGGTCTTGTCGGCCCCGATCACCCCCACCAACGCCCCCGACACCGCCATGGACGCCGCCATGACCCCGAACACGAGGGCCTGGCGGGAGGTCACCACCCGCGCGAACAGGGCCTGCGGGGTCCGCTCCTGGAACAGGGTGATGTTGGGGATCACGAACGCAATGTTGGCGACCCCGGCCAGGAAGAAGAAGCCAATTGCCAGGACCGGATCGGTCACCAGCCCGGCCGCGATGAAGCTGGCGCCCAGGCCCACGAAGCCCGCGATGGCCATCGGTCCCTTGCGGAAACTGCCGGCCACCGAGCCGATCACGAGCCCACCCACGATGCTGCCCAGGCCGACGGCGGACATCAGGAGCCCGTAGTTCACTGGGAAGCGGACCTGGGACTGGTCCAGGATGGTCTGGGCGTACAGGAGCGAGCACACGACCTCGGTCCCCACCGCCACCTGGGCCACGGTGCTGATCACGGTGTTGGCACGCAGCTCCGCCTGGCGGACCAGGAAGCCCGCGCCTTCGCGGACGTCTGCCCACAGCTGACCGATGCCGAACGCGCCCTCCGCGCGTTCGGAGGGAGCCACCCGCATGAGAGCCAGGAGCGCGGCCGATGCCAGGTACGAGATCGAATCCAGGACGAACGCGACGTAGATGACCGGGGACAGGATGGCCACCAGGAGGCTGGCCAGCGGTATTCCGACCAGGTCGGCCAGGGTCTCGGTCACGCTGGTCGCGCTGTTGGCGGGGACCAGGTCCTCGCGCTCCACGATCTGGGGCACCATCGAGTTCTTGGCCGGCTGGAAGAAGAGGCTCACGGTGGCCACCAGGAAGGCCACCAGGTAGACCAGCGAGATGTGGATGTCGATGACGAACGGCACGGCCAGGACCATGGCCGCGCGGACCAGGTCGGAGACGATCATCGTCCGGCGCCGGTCCCATCGGTCCGCCAGGGCGCCCGCCCACGGACCGAAGAACACGTTGGAGATCGCGGCGGCGGCGAACGTGAGCCCCACGTCCAGCGGCGTGCCTCGGGTCACGACCAGGAAGCCCAGGGCGACGTAGTGGACCCGATCGCCCATCAGGCTGATGAGCTGGCTGGTCCACAGCAGGGCGTAGTTCCGGTTGGCGGCCAGTCGCAGGTACGCGCGTAGGCCCCGTCGCTCCTCTGGGACCGCGACCCCCGCAGCCGCCTCGGCCGCCTCGGCCGCCACCGCCGTGGCATACGCCTGGCCCAGCTGGAGCTCGCTCGCGGCCGTGCGCCGCAGCGGGGACGTGCCCAGGGCCACCGCCCGGCGGCTGAGAGCCACCCGGGTCATGGCCGCCACGATGGCCCACACGATGCCCAGCCACAGCAGCACGTCCCCCACGCTGACCACGTCGCGCAGGATGGGGATGGGGATGGGCACCACGTCGCCGAACAACCCGCCGGCGGCCACGAACTGGGCCGCGGTCATTGCCCCGCCCAGCACCACGTGGAACGGGTCGCCGACCAGGTCCGCCAGGGTCAGCCCCGACGCCAGCAGGGCGCCCTCCCAGACCGGCATCTTGCCGGCGTTGAGCAGCACCGCCAGGATGTTCAGGCTGACCCCGATGGCCGCCACCTGGAGCCCGGGCACCGACCAGTTGCGGTACAGCCAGACCACGATCAGCCCATAGGTCAGGGGCAGGCCCCACGCCCCGGCGAACTCGGCCCCCACATCGGTCGTGACCAGGAGCCCGGACAGGAGGCGGACCGCCAGGGCCGCGCCCAGCAGCCACACCCAGCGCAGGCGCAGGTCGGCCAGGCGAGGCAGCTGTCCCCCGGCCAGGGCCCCGATGACGAGGCCCAGCAGGATGGAGCTAAGGAGCATCTTCCGAGGCGAGGACTGGCCTCGGGGCTGGGCTCCCTTCGGGTGCAGGCGGTGTAGCGGCCTCCTCGGCCGCCGGCGTCAGATCGTCCTGGTGCAGCATGGTGGGCAGCTCGTCGGGCCGCTCCGGCGGGCGGTCTAGGATGCCTCGATCCAGGCCCAGCAGGACCGGCACGATCTCCGGGTCGAACTGGAGCCCGGAGAACTTCTCCAGCTCGGCCACCGCCTGCTCGTGGGTCAGCGCGATGAGCCGATACGGACGCGAGGAGGTCATGGCCTCGTACGCATCGGCGATGGTCATGATCCGGGCCCCGAGCGGGATGTCGGCGTACTCCAGCCCGTCGGGGTAGCCCGATCCGTTCACCCACTCATGGTGGGCGCGGATCAGCGGCGCCTCGGGCGCCAACGAGCGCGCGGGGGCCACGATCTCGGCCCCGATGGTCGGATGCTGGTTCATGAGGATCCGCTCGTCGCGGCTCAGCGGCCCCGGCTTGAGGAGGATGTTGTCGCGGATCCCGATCTTGCCGACGTCATGGAGGAGCCCGGCCCACTTGATCTTCTCGATCTCATTCTCAGGCAGGCCCATGACCCGGCACATCGCCTCTGAGATATGGCTGACCCGGTTCGAATGACCCCGGGTATACCGATCGCGGGCGTCGACCGCGTTGGCCAGTGCCCCGATCGTCTGCTCGAACAGCTCCCGGGTCTCCACGTAGCGGTGGTACGCCAGACGGGTCGTGAAGAGGGGGATCACGAACAGCGCGGTTGCCCACCAGCCGACCCCGTCCGGCAGCAGGAACACCTGCGCCATCAACCAGGCGACCGGCGCCAAACCGATCAGGTTAACGGCGATCCCCTGGAGATCGCGCGCCCAGACGGTTCTCAGTGACACGCCGGTTCGTGCTGCGACCGCGATGGAAGAGAATGCCCAGTTGACGGCGAAGGCCACACCGCTCGCCGCCAGGAGAGCGAGGAACGCTAGAAGAACGGCTTCGAAGGATCCACCCGCTGGGATCGCACGAAGGGCGACCTCATAGACGATTCCAGCCGCCGCGGCCGTCGAAATGATTGAAGCGTGGTTGTAAACGGTCCCGAACCAAGGGACTTCCCCGCGAACTTCCCGGGGGTCCGTGGTCCCGAGCCCGGCGACGATGACTGCCGCCATCGGGCCGCCGAGGACGACAGAGGCAAGAATGGGTGCGGCGCTGACGGACGCGACCGTCCCCTGGGGCAAGCGAACGGGCATCGCGCTACTGACGAGCGTTAGACCCGTCCAGTAGAGGACTCCGACCGCGCCACCTATGGTGGCTCGCACTGGGAACAGCCAGATAGCCGCTGCTGCCAGTGCGACCGCAACGGCTATGGAGAAGACGACGAGGCGCCGGACGCTTGCGGTCATAGGCCCAGCCACCCTATCAGGGTGGTTAGTGACCGTCTACCGCGGTACGGGCTACAGCCCGCGCAGTCCAGCGCCTGCCGCCAAAGCGAGAGCTGCTAGGCCCCCGAGGGCCGACAGCACCGCGCGGATTCGCCAATAGGCAATGCGCATTGCTGGCTTCCCCTGGGGCTGCTACCAGCCCTTTGTGAATTCCTTCATCAGAAGGTGCCCTCTTCTGAGCAAAAACCGACCTATCCGGTTGGATGGTCGGTTGCACTACTTGCTCCCCGCGTGCCTAAGTGCCCATTTTCAGCGCGCGGATCTATGCGTCCCGGAAGTCTGTGCACCAGTACCGAAGTACTAGTGTTGATAGGAAACTACTGCCCAGCGATCCTGAAGTCAAGCCCCCACCGCAGATTAGTCAAGTCCTATTGGACACGGATACCGGCGGGGCACAGCGACGAGAGTTGCAGCTAACGAACTCTGCGTCGAGTCCGGTCCTCATCGTTATCACCGCCATCGACGTCCAGTCCGCGTGCCGAATCGCTGTGTTGAGCAGCTGACTGTGAGTCAGGAAGCCATCGAATGATGGAAGCCGGTGGGTCGAGCGGTTTGGCCTCGTCGGCGCCGCCGATCCACGCCGGATCTTTTCCGAAGGCGACCTGAGTCGAAGTCAGGCGATCGATTACGGAGAGAGGCCAAACGAGCTGGCGCTGCCGGTCCTGCGATGAACCAGAAGTCAGACCTTCGTACGCGGTTTTGCAGTGCCGGCCATAGTGTCCGCCAGCGTCCGCTAGTGCCGCCGCCACGCTCAGATTAGCCGATTGGCGGCGGGTATCGACCGGGGGTATTCGCCCCTGTTGCTACCGGGCGTTGCTACCGGAGGACACGGCGGCCGGCCGCTGTGCGCCTATGCCGGCGTCACGCCGCGTGGCATCGGCGCAGAGTGTAAGGCAGGTCCGCGCGAAGTCGAGTAGGTGATCTGGAGGGCGGTCCAGTTCCTTGCTGTCGAAGGGCGGAGCCGCGAGGGTTAGCTGCCAGAGGACCTTGCCGCCGGCACCCTCAACGATCGTCGGCTTGCGCACCCGCAGCTCGACGCCTCCGACCCTATCCCAGGACCAGAGAGTTCCCTGGTAGGCGGGCAATCCCTCGACCATCTGGAAGTCCCACAGTCCGAGATCGGAGGCGATCAGTACCCGTTCGCCTTCTACGGTTCTCTCCGCGAAGAAGTCGAGTTCCTTCGCCCCGGATGCCCCGATGACCTTCGGCAGCTCGACACGAGCTGCCGACAGCTTGGGCATTGCCTTCTCGCCGCGAGTCCATTCCTCGTCGGACCACTCGGAGAGCTTCATTACGTGCCCCTCATCCGAACGCGGAGTCGTCGAAGGCTTCCCCGCAGGCCTCGCAGAACCGCTTGCGATCGGGCGGGATCTTCGCTCCACAGTTCGGGCATATCCGCTCTCCAGGGCTACCGACCCTCAGACGAGCCATGCCACTGCGTTGCTGGGTATTCCCTGCCTTGCGGACAAGTCCGATTGCTACTAGGAGGCCACCAACTGCCGCAAGCGCGAGGGAACTGCCGGTGCCCCTCAACACGAAACCTGAGCTCCCGTCGGGTATGACGAACTCGCTCACAAGTCCCAAGGCGATTAGCAACAAGCCGATAGCGATCATGCGGCCGTGTTGACGCTGCTCCGGGCTATGCCGGAGTGCCCGGACGATCCATCGAACGACGACGTGAGCAGCTCAGAACCCGGTATCGGACGCATACCCACGGACTGAGGCGCAAGAAGGGTGCAGGGGCGGTATTCCACCCACTGTCTCAAATCCCTTCGGCTGTCCTGCCGTCAAGTTCTGCAGCAAGTTAGTCCAGGTTCCACCCCAAACCTGCCCCTCTGGGCCGAGGCAGATGACGGCAAGCGCTGCATCGGTCACATCTTCGGACGGAGTTACGAAACCCGTCGCGACCTGACCGCCTCCGAACGCTTCTGGCTTCAACGCGATGTCGGTGACTTCGAATGTCGCCTCAGGTGAAGCGACTGGATCGTATCGACCGGAAATCTCGACAGTGGCGTAGTCAGCGACTACCGACCCACCGCCCCCGATGTCGCTGCCGTCGGCGATCAGGTACCCGAATTCACCCGGACCCACGAAGGTCGGATATTCATAGGTAAAACTCCCGGTAGTGACCACACTGCCGTCAGGACGGAGGATCGTGTAGTCGCTGTCAAACGCACTCAGCTCGGCCCAACCTGTCCCGATGTTCTGGACCTCCAAGACGACCTGGTAGCTCACGTAGTCCGAGAACTCCCGCTGCCAGGCAAGGACGACTTCCTGAGTCTTCTCGACTACGCCCTCGGGCTCGGGCGTTGGAGGTGGTGTCGGTCGCGGGGTCACGGCCGGGGTGGCGGATGTGCCGGCTTCCTCGGACCCGGTTGCTCCAGCGATGGGTGACTCACCTGGAACATCCGACCTGCCTGCCACGTAGCCGATGATGCCGATCGCGATGATCACCCCGAGCGCTATCAGGGCAATGCGGCCCCAGCTTGGGCGTGAGGAGCCAGTCGGTTGACCTGTAGTGCTTGCAAGTGCAGCCGGCGCCGGGGGTTCCGAAGCGGGAGAGGTCGATTCGCTCGATTCCTCGACCTTCTCAAAGTCATACGCGCACGAACCGCAGAATCGGTAGCCTGGTTGACGCGGCGCGCCGCACTGTGGGCACAAGTCGGCTGCCATCGGGCATCCCTCCGTCTCGGCGCTGGGCATGCGCCGACTGCGGGCACGCTACACCCGCAAGATCGCATAGGGAAGGGTCATAGGCGCGGCTCCCGACGCCCGCACCGCGAAGGGCTGAGCGTCGCGACATTCATGGGGATAGCCCGGCACGGCGAATGCGCTGTCTCGCGCGCTCGAGTCGGTCCTCGTGCTCTGAGCGGCGCTGGGTGTACGAGTACTGGCGAATCAGCGCGCCCCGCGGCCCTGGCGGCGCGACGATCGGCAGGTCGCCATCAGGGTTTGCGTCGTGTTCATCCAGCGCGCGCAAGGCCTCACGGAGTTCGCCGCGCATGCCAGATTCGGTCGTGGCATCGTCCTTGGGCGGCCAAGCGCCGCGCGGAAGCTGATAGACGAGCGCCATACCGGAGCCATCCTTCGATGTCGTGAAGCCGGCTGCAGGGCGCTGCGCGAATCCGATTCCGCGGACGATCGAGCGCGACGGCCCGTTGTCGGGCGTGATGTGGGCTTCGACGAGCGCCGCACCAAGCTCGTCGACTGCGAACCCGCAGGCCAGGCGGACAGCCGCGGTACCGAGACCCTGCCCGCGGTTCTCCGGCCCAAACCACGCCATGACGCGAACGCCGGCGCCCTCGGAATGGAGACGCAGCCAACCCGCGAATCCAGGGCTGCCCGCACGTCGCACCACCCACCTGCCATCGAACAGCTCGCCCGGCTTCGCCCACAGGCCACGCGCTGTCGCGATCGCATGCTTCGCCTCGTCCGCAGTGCTTGGCAGGCTCGCCCCAAATGGGCGCCGCGTCATTGGGTCTCGGGCTGCCCGGAGCATGGCTGGCGCGTCGTCGTCGCGCGGTTCGTCCAGGACAACCAAACCGTCGGTCAACGGTCGCATTCGCGGAACAGTGCCCACGGCCTCGAGGGTAACAGTCGCTTGACGCCGTGACATCTCGGCTAAGAACTGAAACAGGCAAGCCGAGGGAAAGGGTCGGCCAGATGCGGTGCGCCAAAAAGGCAGCGAAGAATGACCGCGCCGTTCACGTTTCGGCCCGCGATGGATTCCTTCTGATCAGAAGGAGGTCCTTTCGGACCCAGAGGCTCGTACACTCCTAGGCCCAGGGCAGGATGGAGCGACGATGGCGTTCTTGCGACGGCTTCTCGGCGGGTCATCCGGTGCTCCGACCCACAGCTTGCGACCCGGTCGGGACAGTCCGTTCACTCTCGTTGATGGGATTGTCGACCTCGAAGTGGTCGGCGAATCCTTCCGCCAGGACGCACTGAGGCGGGCCGCAGGAAGGTTATCTGGAGGCGTCCGGGCCCCTGTAAATGCAATCCTCGTTGCCGAGGAGAATAATCCTCACGACCCGAACGCCGTAGCAGTCTGGGTGCTTGGTGACCAGGTCGGCTATCTGCGTCGAGAAGATGCAGCTCGGATGCGTCCGGGCTTGCTTCGTTTGCAGGATCGGTCCCCAACGTGGATCGCCCTTCCCGGGGTCATCGTTAGCGGTGGCCCGAGCGACACTCTCGGCCTCTTCCTCCGATTCGACCCAGGCGCATTCGGCCTCGCCGTTCCCGCTGGAATCGCAGCCCGCCACCAAGCCGGCGGCCACGTCCGCACGGGGCTGGGTGAGGCGCTGCGTAAGGACTCGGACGACGACCGATACGACCTGGGCTGGGTGTCCGATATTCCATCTGACCCCTCCGATGCGGTCGGGATGCTGGGATCCCGACTTGCTCGCGAGCCCGAGCCGGTGAGCCGCCACTTCCTGTACGCCCAGTTCGAGGGGCACCTCTACGGCCTCCGCGACAGGCATCCCGATGCGCTCCACCTGTTCGACGAGGCCTGTGCGAACCACGACTCCGAGATGGATGCGATTCGGCCGGCGCTGATAGCCATGTTCCAGGGCCTACCGCTGTTGGAGGTCTACAGACAGGCCGCGATCCGCCATCAGAAGGCTCACGCCTGGGAGCCTGCCATCCGCTGGGCTCACCGAGGTCTCGCGGTGTACGGAGTTGATGCGCTCGACCCAAACAGCGTTGACGATCTGAACGTGCGACTCGGGAAGTACCAGGCCAAGCTCGCCGCAGAGCGCGCTCCAAAGCCAACCCCCATACGACGGCCGAAGGTAGAGACGGGGCCCTCCTTACCTAGCCAACAAGGGATGGAGGTGACTGAGGAACTTACGTGCCAAGTCTGTGGAAACCCTTTTGAGCGCATTCGAACTCGTGGGCGGAAGCCAGACCGATGTCCTGATTGTCGCGAGGCGCCGCGTAGCTCGAGCTAGCTGGGACGGTCGGCTGTCTAGGCCCGCTTCGCGCCATCATTTCCGGGTGTTAGCGCTTTCCGAAGCGTCCTCAAAAGGACCTCCGCCTCGTCAATCCGTTTGATGACCTCAGCGTTACCCTTCAGCTCCTCGAGCGCGGTCCACGGGACTCGACGCATTGCCGCCATCGCAGAGTCAAGCTCGGCGACGAGCTCTGGCTTGAGGTTCCTCTCGGGCACCGGGACGCGCAGTATCGCGGACTCGAGGTCGCCGTCGTCGGTGAGGAAGTACTCCCGGGCAACGGGATCGCGGAGGATCGCACGAAGCTTTCGCAGGTCCTTCGAGTTGGTGATGCGCTTCTGGTTCACCTTCTCGACGACAGCGTCTATCACCGAGGGAGTGAGTAGATTCTTGCTGAGCCCCATTAGCTCGCGGGACCAGGTGATCCCAGCGCCAGGTTCGCGTAGATTCGTAAAGCGTTCCGACAGCTCGAAGACATCGACAAGCTTGTCGAGCTCACGCACGGTGACACCTAGGATATTGGCGGCGCTGGCTCGGCCGACGAGGTCGACGAGCCGATACGCCACCATCTCCTTTTCCTTAGCGTCCCATTCTTTGCGCTGCCGGTGAATGTAGATCCAAACCCGCAGTCGCTCCTCGTCAGAGAGGGTCCGGTCGGTTACCTCGACAGGGATCTGGCGATATTGCTCCCTGCCCTGCTGAACGAGCACGACGGAGTTCGTCCAGCGTCTGTCGCCGTCGATGATCCGGAGCTTGTTCGGGAGCTCTGGGTGAGGCTCAACGAGCAATGGCTCGAAGATGCCCTCGTTTGCCTCGATCTGACGTTGGAGCTCGTCGTCCTCTTTCGGCCCGATCCGCGGTTGCCTGTCATTCGGCACCAGGTCGTCTATGTCGACCCGAGACCGGTAGGTCCGCAGCACCGTGCGACCGAGCCGACGCTCCTGCAGACTCACCACCTTCGGCTTTTCCCTCCGCGCTTCGGCGTGGTCGCCGGTCATGCTGATTGCTCGCTGGCTGACGTCCCGATGATCTGCTCGATCTCCGACAGCAATGCGCCGTGGGCGCGTTCCACGGAACGAAGGAGACTCCCGCGGTGCTTCCACACATTGTCGTGCGCCGTCTTCTCCTTGACGTCGAGCTCAAGCAAGTCCTCGGTCAGAGTGTCGAACTGCTCGAATAGCTGAGTGCAGGGCTCCGACGTGATGAACTCGTAAAGGAGTGCAACCTTCTCGCCCCGGGCCTCGCTGCTCATCCTCAAGGCATCCACCACCAGCACCTGGCGCCGGAGGATGTGCACGAGATCGGTGACGCGGGCCGGGTTGGCGATGATGACGCCGTCTTGAACGTGGATCTGCTGGGTCCCAGCAGGAAAGACTCGGGTGGACAGGACCGCGTGGTCGGCACCCGCAGCGAGTTGATCCTGTCGGAGCTTGGTGATGTAGTCGTTGCGCCATGCTTCCCGGTCCTTCGAGTCGTAGACAATCCGCCCGCAGACACGGTTGTTGTGCACGACTTCATGGATGATGTCCGCACCGGCCGTCCCCTTGCGCACCCGGGACAGGCGATCGTTGGGGAACTGGCCTTTCAGCGTCTCGAACAGGTCGACCTCCGCCCCTTCGCCCAGCTCGTCCGCAGTCTTGTGCTGCAGCTGCCTCTGTAGATCCGCAACCCTCTTCTCGAGTCGCTGTCGTTCCTTGAACGCTGCCGCCTTATCCGCGTCCGCCGATTTTGCCTGCGCCTTCTCGAGTGCATCACGCTGCTGGCGTAGCCGCTCGTTCAACACCGTCTCAGCGATGGACTTTTGAGCTGCGAGCTGGCGGTCCGCTTCCTGCTTTGCCTTTGCCACTGCTGCCGAGGCCGTCCGGTTGGCCTTATCGACCTTGCCCCGCGCCTCGGACTCGATCTGCGCCTTCTCCTGCGCCACCTTCTCCCTGAGCTCGCGTTCGACGCGGATGGTTCGCTCGTGCTCCTGAGCCGCGATCTTCGCCTGGATCGCCTCGAACTTGTCGTGCGCAATGGGGTGCCCACACCAGGGGCAGCTGTCATTGTGTGTCGTTGCCTGCCGCCCGGCGCGAACCGCGACGGCGGGATGTGTGGCTGTCATGAGTGGGCTCCTCACGTTAGGACCTGATAGGACCTATTCTATCCCACTTCCGAAGGCTGTCAAGGGTCGACAGTCGCGCGGACCGAGACATGGCGCCTCGTTCGCCGGCAGCGCGGTGTTGCCGCCGGCGGGCGCTAGGGCAACAACGCCCCCGCTTGCGGCTTGCTGACAGACGGGGCGTTGGGCTCGTCGCGGGTCAGTAGCCTCCGGAGGAACGATACTGGATCAGCCCCGAACCAAGGGGTCGACCGTATCGTCGTATGCCGACGCCGCTCCAGTGAGGAACCGGGCATGGCGGTGAGCTTCTGCGCGATCGACTTCGAAACGGCGAATTCGTACCGTGGGAGTCCTTGTGCTGTTGGGCTCGTTAAGGTCGTTGACGGCCAGGTGGTTGCCACCCGCCGTTACCTGATGCGACCGCCCGAGGGCTACGACCGCTTCGATCCGTTCAACATCGAGCTTCACGGCATCACTCCGGCCATGGTGCGCAACGAGCCCCGATTCGCCGCCCGACTGCCGGAGATCCTCGCGTTCGCAGATGGTCTCCCTCTTGTCGCTCACAATGCGGCCTTCGACATGGGCGTCATCCGCGACGCATGTGGGGTGAGCGACCTCCTTTGGCCGAGGGCGTCGTACGCTTGTACGCTCGTTTTGTCGCGTCTCACGTGGAGCCTTCTGTCTTACTCGCTACCGTGGGTCGCGGAGGCTGCCGGAGTCTCGCATCCTCATCACCACGATCCGGAAGCTGATGCGAAAGCTGCGGCGTCTATCCTCCTGGCGATAGCCCGACACCACGGCGCGACGACCCTCGACGAAATCGTGACGGCGACGCGCATCCAGCTTGGGTCGATGACGGCTGAGGACTGGAACGGCTGCCATCGTGAGTGGTCGGGCACGGGCGATGTCCCCGCCGCCAACTCGAACGCGAACCCCGAGCATCCGTTCTACGGCCTCGAGATCGCGTTCACCGGCGCACTCAGCTCCATGACGCGGGCGTCGGCGTGGACGCGAACCGCCGAAGTGGGCGGACAACCCGCATCGGGCGTGACAAAGCACACGAACATCCTCGTCATCGGATATCAAGACGCACGCAAGCTGCGGCCGGGCGAGGAGCTGTCAGCGAAGGCGCGAAAGGCGCGCGACCTGCGCATCCATGGGCAGCAGATTGAAGTTATGCCCGAGGTCGACTTCATCCAGCTTCTCGCACTCTGACTAAGGCTTTCGACAGGACTGAGGGTCGACTCGGCCCAAAGCCCGGGCGAGGCGGCCCCGATTTCTTGGTGTCGCCAGTTCCGTCGCCGGCATGATGCCGCAACGCGACCGTCCCGAAAGGACCTCCTTTTGGAGATCCAGGGAGGGAGCTATGGAGTGAGCGTCGGTCTGGCCGCTGTTCGAGCCAACCCTTTTGGATCCCTTTTGAAGGCATCCACGCAGGGCCCGTGCGTGCTGCGGCGACGTGTCCGACGAATCAGATTCGGCAGTGGGCGGACCTCGCCTGACTCACAGTCAGGTCGTCTTGTCGTCTTGGTGCAAGGCCGGCGAGGAGCGGAGGCTCTAGCTGCCGTAGTGCCCTTCCAGGCCAGCGGTCACGACGCGAGGCTGACCTCGAACGTCCATGGACCCTCAATCGGGGCGGCGGGACCGGGGAAAGGGTCGATGAACCTCTCTACTCGCAGCGTCAGGACCCGGGCGGTCTGCGGTGGCGACGGCGCGAAGCGGATCTCGTGGCGGGCTGTGGTCGGAGTCGGACCGCCCATGCCCTGGCCTGCAGCGACGTAGGCCGTTTCGGCATCGTCGCTGACACGGACCTCCACGAAATGGCCTGCGGGGCCGATGGGCGGTCGCGTATGGGCAACGAGCGTGGCGAGGCCTCCGTCTTCACGCAGCTCGACGGCGGTCAGCTCCAGCCGAACGCCGCTCGCTTCCACCGCATCACCGACCGCGACGACCCGTCGTAGGGCTCCAGCATCGATCCCGGCGACGGGCATGGAATCGCGGCCATGTCGCTCGAGCATGGCGTGGTCGGGCTCGGTTGGGCTGGAGGCGCTCTGCAGAAACGAGTAGCTCGCGGATCCGCCGGTGCGTCGCGCGATCGCCATGGAGGCGAGGATCGCAACAAACCCCAGCCCGAGCCCGACGAACACCCCTACCCCGACCGCGACACCCCAGCCGGCGATCAGCAGAGCCGCGGCGATGATCACGAGGGCCAGCAGGAGGAAGGCGGGTAGGCGCGACCCGGTTGTCATTCGACGGCAGTATGGCGTTGGGGTGTGGTCGAGGACCACTGTGGATGTGGCTGGGCGCCGTTGTTCGTCTAGCTCTATCGAACCCAAGAGCGGAACCGACCAGACTGTCGCCGCTGCCCGCGAGCGCGGGCGAGACTCAAATTGCGCCGTTCAACCCGGCTCCATAGCCTCAACCGAGCCACCGAGCTAGACGCTGAGCCCGATCGGGCAGGCGACGCCCGTGCCGTTACCCGAATCCGGGCCGCAGGTGTCGAGGCTTGGCGGCCCGCTAGAAGCAGCGGTCGAAGCCGTGATCCCTCCGGCAATACTGGTCAAATGCTCGACGGTCATCGAGGTCACCCCATGGGATGACTCCAAGCCTCGTCCGGCCGGCGTCCACCATGCGCCGCAGCGCTTCCCACGCCTCCTGATTCGATAGCCAGCCGGCACGCACCATCGCAACAACCAGGTCGATCATCCGCATGATGCAGAGGCCCTTCTCGTTGCGGCCGACCGAGTAGCCAAGGCTGTCGTCCACGACAATCCGATGATTGCGCGCGCCAGCCAATACGAGCGACGCGGCTTCGCCCTTGTCCCTTCCAGGCTCGGATCCCCAGCGCAACCGAAGATCCCGGTATTCCGTGAGATGCTCGGCGGCCTCCAGCTCCTCCTCCGTAAACCAATCGGTGCCCCTAACCTCCGGCCCGGTCTCGCCACCGTCGAGCTCCTCGCAGACCTCAGCGAGGAGATGGGCGCGGCCAGCGAAACGGCCTCGCACCAGAGCGAGCAGACCACCGATCCGCAAGCTGATTAGAGCGCTGGAGTCGAATATCCACTCCCCTTCTCTGGGGTCGTAGACATCACCTCTAAGGCGCTTCGCCGCCATCGTCGCCGGCGCTGCGGGCTGTGAATAGGCGCTCAAGGGCGCCCGGATCGGTCTCGATTAGTTCAGCGAGCCTCTCCAAGGTGATGGCACCGTCCGAATACGCCTTTACGGCCCGTCGAACGTACTCGACTGGAAAGGCAGTGATTGCCGGCGGAGCCGGCATCTCCAGGCTCTCGGGAAGGACTCCGATCTTGTCATCCAGCAGGACGTCGCGGCGTCGGGCGCCACCGTAGAGGAGCGAACAGTTGTGAAGCCGGTAGACCAACGCTTCATAACTCACGCCGAACTCGGTGGCCGTATCGAGTACCCACTCCGGCGTCACATGCCGACGTGGGGGCGTGCGTTCACGAAGGGCCGACTCAGGCATCAGCAGGGCGGCTGCAAATGAGTTTGCGGCCCTTTCCTGGGGATCGCCGCCGGTCTTGGTTACGTCTTGGTCAACCGCCACGCTGTGCCCGAGCGCGTGGTGGCCAGCTTCATGTGCGGCGGTGAACCGGAAGCGAGGCAGGTACTTGGAACCATTAAGGAGAACGAACCCCAGGTCCTGCCGGCGAATGTACATTCCGTCCGGTCCTTGGCGCCCAAGGTGCTTGAGCACCACCTTAAGACCCATTTGGCGGAGGAGCCCGACAATGTCTGGAATCGGGCCGTCAGGAACCCGGAGCCTCTCGCGGAGCTCGTCAGCCTGGCGTGCGATATGGCCGTAGTTGAGCACGCCGGCTAGTCACCGGCGCGGCCGGCCAGGAACTCGTACCGCTCGATGAACTGCTCGAACCAGTCCACGGCCGACCGGGTGGAACTCCGTGATGCGTCCTGAGTCCGCAGTAGTGCGCCGACCGGCTCATCGTCTGCTGCCGCAAGGAAGAACTCGATGCTCTGGTCGGTAGCCTCCGCCAAGCGCTCCAGTTGGAGCGTTGAGAGGCTACCGTTCCGCTCAGCGGCCCGTAGTTGGTCGGCAGTCGTGCCCACACGCCGGGCCAATGTCGCTATGGGAAGCCCGCTGCGCTCACGGGCGGTAGCTATGCGCTGGCCTAAGCGCACGGCAACAGACGGCAGGGCTGCCTCCTCAATCGCTGGCATCGGGCGCCTCAGTTTGGTCATCAGGTGCGGGATGTCAACCCAAGCCGGATGCTAATCGGTTGTAACCGAGCACCGCATGCCAGATACGCATGACGTGTGCGGAGCGTGACTCATCCGGACTCTAGAGCGGGTACGCGTCGAGATCGCGCCTGGACGCAAGGGGATCGCCGATGACCCCAACCTACCACTCACTGCGTGATGAGCGAGCGTGCTAGATGCGATAGAACGGCCGGCGAATAGCCGGGCTGCACCCTCGTCGGAATGTCAAGACCGCGCACGAATGGCTCATTCCAGATTCGAACACCTGATACGCAGTCAGACACCCGGGCGTGGATTGCATGCCTTCACAAGACCTCTCAGTCTGAACAAGCTGTACCACGCCGGGCCAGCCGTTTAACCCGCGCGTCGTGGAAATCACTCCGTTATCAAGCAGGAGCCACCGCAGCAGCGGACGGCGAGGGGTCAGGTCGACAGCGTCTCGGGCGCAGCCGGAGGCGGCAGGAAGGCGGCGACCAGCGCGCCGGCCACAGCCAACCCCAAGATAATCCAGCTCACCGCCGGGTCGTAGAGGACGTCCACCGGCAGGAACGCGTCGAGCGACCAGGAGCCCGGACCGAGCACCTGAACCGCGAAGGCGCCGGCCAGCAGCGCCAGCGGCCACTCGATCCCGCCATCCGCGTTCCAGAAGCCCTTTGCCCAGTGCGCTTTCTTGATGATTACGATGGTCTGGGCCACGAGCCCCGCGGCTGCGATCGGCACCAGCAGCCCCAGGATCAGCGCGATCCCGGCGAGCTCGGCCACCACCGAGATGGAGGTCCAGAAGAGGATCGGTCGGAGGCCCATGTGACCGATGGCGCCCTTCCAGCCCTCCCAGCCGGGCCCGCCCCACCAGCCGAGCAGCTTCTGGAGCCCGTGCGCGGCGAAGATGGCGCCGATCGTCGCGCGGAGCACCAACAGGGCAACGTCGGATTCCATGGTCATGCGCTACGAATTCTAGAGCGAACCTGCCCCCACCAGTGGGCCGCGGCGTCCTGACAGGCAATCAGGGAGCCACCAAACCTACTACCGTAGGCTAAATCAAATGCGAGCCTGGGTCGGTCTGGGCGGGAACCTGGCGCGGTCGCTGGAGGCGTTTGCAAACGCCGTGGTTTCGATGACAGCGGTCGCCCAGGTTCGAGGGGTCTCCAGCCTGTACCGATCGGCCCCTCGTGAGCGCGAAAATCAGCCGGACTTCATCAACGCTGCGCTGGTGCTCGAGACCGAGCTGACCCCCCGGCCCCTGCTGGCCGAGCTGAAGGCTATCGAGCGCCGCATTGGGCGGGACCCGTTCGGAGAGCGATACGGGCCGCGCGTGATTGACCTTGATCTACTGGCCATCGACGACCTGTGCATCGACGACGTCCCGGATCTGGTGGTACCCCACCCGCGCCTGGCCGAGCGGAGGTTCGCGCTGGAGCCGCTGGCAGAGCTGGACCCCGACTTGCGCCCGTGGGCGGCGTGCCCGGGCGAGCGGCGCGAGCTAACGGTGGCCCAGGCACTGACCGCGGTCATGGACCAGGACGTGGAGGTGGTGGAGGGACCCGGCTGGGCGGGCGACATCGGTCCATCCGGAATCCGGCGTACAGTTGAGCCATGACCAACAAGATCACCAAGGCCGAGGCCGACTGGCGGGCCGAGCTGACCCCGGAGCAGTACCACGTCCTGCGCGAGAAGGGTACCGAGCGGGCGTTCAGCGGGGCGCTGTGGGACGAGCATCGGCCCGGCACGTACCGGTGTGCGGGATGCGGGGCGGAGCTGTTCGCGGCGGACACGAAGTTCGAGTCCGGCACCGGGTGGCCCTCGTTCTATCAGCCGGCGGCCGCGGAGGCGGTGGACACCGAGACCGACCGCTCGTTGTTCATGAGCCGGACCGAGGTCATGTGTGCGAGCTGCGGCGGCCACCTGGGCCATGTCTTCAACGACGGCCCGCGTCCCACCGGCCTGCGCTACTGCATCAACTCGGCCGCCCTGAAGCTGGATCCATCCGAGCCGCGCGAGGAGATGGAGCAGGTCTAGGCTGGTTGGGTCCCGAGGTACAGTCGGTCAGAAGTTGGACATCCGATTGAGGCCGGCATGAAGGGCGGACTGTCCGGTCCTGACACGCGCGCCGGGGTGGTCCACGCCGTTTTGGCCGCGGTCTCGGCAGGAGCTCTGCTGTACCTCCCCGTCCTGCTGGTGGGCTACACCATGACCGTAGTGGCGGCCGTCGCCCGTGGCGAGGGCCTTGCCTGGCAGTCGAGCGTCGCGATGACGTACACGTTCCTCGGGATTCCGGCGGCAGTGGCGCTGTTCCTCCTCGTCATCCCCTACGCGCTGTTCCGGGCAGCCACCCGCCGGCTCGGCACCCAGCAAGCGGTGCGTTGGGTCGGCGGCCTCCTGGTCATCTGGCATGCCGGCGTGGCACTGATCAGTGTCGTGGGAGCCTCCTCGGCGGTCACCCCGGCGGCACAGGCTGACGCCATCTGGTCCCCGGTCGCGTTTGGCGTCGCGGCGGTCGTGATCCTGGTCGCCACCGTCGTGGCCGATAGACAGGCGAAGGGTGCCGCTGTCGCCTTGGCTGGCGCGCTGGCCGTCGCCCTCATCGGCCTGGTGGTCGTGCTGGTGGCGGTCTGGGGGACTCCCCTGAGAATCCCGACTGGTGCCCAAGAGGTGCACATCGTGGCCACGGAGACCGCGGTGCGGTTGGACCCAGCCACCGTTCACGCCGGGGACGTCTACTTCTTCTTCGACGCACCGGATGACCCGAGTGGCCATGCGGGTTTCACGTTCGTCAGTCGAGGATACCCAGGGCAGGGGGGCGGAGACCCGGAGCCCATGAGCGACGAGGACGTGGCCCGGCTCGCGCAGGGCGATTACCAGGGAACCGCCCTCGACGGCGGATGGGCAGGTCAGGCGAAGTTCACACTGCGCGAGGGGAATTACGTATTCCTCATCGCCGGTCCCGGCGGCGGCCAGCCGGGAGTCCCACCGCTCTCGATGGCAGTCCTGGAGGTCATTCCCTGACACGCGAGACGCAGCAGTCAGCCCGAGAGTCGCCTACTGAGCAGGTGGAGCCGACGCGGCCTAAGCGCCCGGTCCGCACTCTGACGTTCCCCACCGTTCCCGGCCTGCTAGCAGTAGCGCTCTGACGGGACGCCCAGGGACCGCCGCTAAGACGCTGCAATGGATTCCAGACGCCACGCGCTGATCACTGCGGTGTTGGTGGTATTGGTCGCCTGCCAGACTGCGCCGCCCGAAGCGGCATCGTCAGAGACGGGATCTGGAAAGGCGCGGTCGTCAGCGCCGCCTCCCTCGGCTACGGCCCCCACGGTGGTGAGTCTCCAAATCGAGTGGGCCGAGCTGCCATTCGAAGGCGGCGTGTCCGCGGTCGTGGCTGACGGGACGCAATTCGTGGCCGTGGGCGTTGTCGACGGCAGCGTCGCCTCGTGGGCCTCGGGCGATGGAGTCACCTGGCGTCGGGACCCGGTGCCCGACTCCATCTTCGACGAGGACGTCGTTGGCCCGACGGGTCTCCCGATCGACCTCGCGAGAGGTCCCGGAGGAGGACAACTGGTGCGCCTCGGCGACACGCTGTACTCCTTCGGTACTTCGAATTTCATGGACCACAACTGGCCGGTTGGATGGAGGCGGACCGATGGGGCCGCATGGGAGTACATCGTCTCCGAGAGTGAATTCTTCTCGGCAGGCGTCGTCATGGACATCACCGCAAGCAACAGCGCCCTGCTGGCGGCGACCATGGGAGGGAACCCAGAAGTGCCCTCTGGCCTCGACTACGCGCACTCCGCGAGCACCTGGCTGTGGACGCCGGAGACGAGTTGGGTCCGCAGCGGGCTCGCAGCGACCCCCGAAGATCGGATCCACATCACGGCGACCGCGTGGAGCGACGGCACCTATGTCGCGGTGGGCGTCCGGGCGGAGCCGACTGAGGGTCAGACCCCGTCAAGCTGGCCGACGGCGCCGTCGATCTGGACGTCGGCTGATGGCCGCACCTGGGCAAACGTTAATCCGCCCGAAGGCTTGGGTGCGCTCTGCACGGTGCGCGCGTTGCCGACTGGCGGCTTCATCGGGATCGAGATCGCTGACGGCGTGTTCACGGCGTGGACGTCCGAAACCGGTGCGGCGTGGACCGGATCGGGCCCGCTTCCCGCCCGCGGCTTGCTGCCTTCGGATGTGCCTGGGCCCTTCGTCCGAGGCTGCGCGGTCGTGCCGCTCGAGCGCGGCCTGCTTGCGACGTTGAGGACTGAAGACGGACTACTGACCTGGACGTCCACCGACGGCCGAACGTGGGAGCCGGGGGAGACGCTCGACCTATCGGTGTTTGGCCCGCCCGAGTTCGCCGCGGCGCTCGGCAGCGACGTCGTGATTTTCGGCAGGCGTCTCGATGCGTCAGGCGCCGGGACGCCGGTCCTCCTGCACGGCACGGTCCAGCCATGAAATGCTCGGGCCGGGGCGCCGAGCTGACCCCCGGCCTGCCGACTGCATCAACTCGGCCACCCTCAAGCTGGATCCCGCCGAGACCCGCGAGGAGATGGAGCAGGTCTAGGTAAGATCAACGCTGTGGTGCTCGCCCACGCGGGCCTCTAGCCACTTCCTTACATCGCACGGCGGAGGTGCGTTCAATGGGCGACACCGAGTTCTCCACCGAACGTCTTTTGGAGCAGGCATCGGGTAATCAGAGCGCCCTCTTCTTCGCGGCGCTCCGATGGGCTCGGGAGCGCGACGGATCGGTCGACGCCTGGGCGACATTTCTGGGCGAGGAGTTCGCCGAGGGCTGGGAAAGCATGCGCGAGGTTGGAGCACGGGATGTCGCTCGGGCAGCGGGACTGAACTTCGCCTGCTCCGCCGATTCGACGTTCGTGCGTCTGGAGGGCGACGCCCAGCGGGCTGAGGCAGTGATCTCTGGGCCGGACGAGGAGTGGCTTCGCGATACGGGAGTATCGGTCGAGGACAACGACCGAGCGAACGAGCTGATCTTCCGGCGCATCGCCGAGTACATCGGGCTGTCCTTCCAGCTGAATCGGGACGACCAGGGCCTACACCTCGTCTTCGCGAAGAAATAGCCATCGCCGGATGGTCTCGGAGCCGATGAGCGCCACGCGGAGCGCCGTCGACTGGCCGGGCCTGGGCGCGGCGCTGGTCACGATCGGGCTGTGGGCCTCAGCCTTCGTGGGGATCCGGGCCGCCGGTGCGGACATCTCACCCGGTGCCCTGGCCTTTGGTCGACTCCTGATCGGGGCCGTGCTGCTGGGGAGCGTGGCGTTGATCCGGCGCGGTCCGTTGCCGCGCGGTCGGGACCTGGCCCTGGTGGTGGGCACCGGGGTGATCTGGTTCGCCGGCTACAACCTGTCGTTGAACGCGGCCGAGCAGGTGGTGGACGCGGGGACGGCGGCAATGCTGGTGTTCATCGGTCCGCTCCTCATCATCCTCCTGGCCGGCGTGTTCCTGGGGGAGGGGTTCCCGCGGCGGGTGGTGCTGGGTGCGGCGGTGGCCTTCACCGGGATCTTGATCATCGGGCTCACCGTGGCCGGTGCCGGGGGTGGTGCAGCCCCGATCTGGGGGATTGTCCTGTGCCTGGTCGCGGCGCTGACGGCGGCGATTGGGGTGACCTTCGAGAAGCCCGTGCTGAGGCGGATCTCTGCGTTGAACGTGACCGCGTTGGCCTGCGTGGTCGGCGCGGTGGTAACCGCGCCGTTCGCTCCGCAGCTGCTGTCGGAGGTGGCGGTGGCGGAGCCCACTTCGGTGGGGTGGCTGGTCTACCTGGGGGTCTTCCCCACCTCGGTGGCGTTCACGACCTGGGCGTTTGCATTGGGTCGGTCGGCGGCGGGTCGCTTGGCAACCACGATGTACTTGATCCCTCCAACCGCGATCGTCCTGGCGTGGCTCATCCTGGGTGAGGTGCCGCCGCTGGTAGCCATCCTGGGCGGGGCGCTGTCCATCGCAGGTGTGGTCATCGCCCAGAGTCGGGGCGCGTCGGCGCCCGCTCCAGCGATCGCCCCGGAAGTCGGGTGATCTGGCTCCGCGTAATCGGCGCGGTCCTGATCCTCGTCGTCTTCGTCGTCGTGGGGGTGATCGTGTTCAGCGCAATCTCGTCGACGCCGCTTTTGCGGTGACGCTGACGCCCGTATCCTTCAGTCGATCCCGGACCGTCACCGAGCTGGCCAGCGGTTGTCGCCGCTCGTTGACGCACACGCAGTCTCCTAGCAGCATGGACGCGGCCAACAGTGAGAGAGACGACCGAGGGACAGGATGACAGCACAAGAATCACTCCCTTCCGGGACGGTCACCTTCCTGTTCACCGACATCGAGGGCTCCACCCGACTCGTCCAGCAGTTGGGTGAGCGCTACCCGGAGCTGCTCGAGGCACACCGTGACGTCATTCGGTCGGCCATCGCCGCCGAGGGCGGTCGGGAGTTCGGCGCCGAGGGCGACGCCCTCTTCATCGCCTTTTCTAGCCCGACGCGCGCTGCCGCCGCTGCGGCGGCCGCCCAATGGGCCCTTGCGGCCTACGCCTGGCCGGAGGGCGCCGCGATCCGCGTCCGCATGGGTCTACACAGCGGCGAGGCGACGCTCGCCGGAGGCAACTACGTGGGCCTCGACGTCCATCGCGTTGCGCGCATCACGGCGGCCGGCCATGGCGGCCAGATCCTCCTATCCCGTGCCACCGCCGCGCTCGTCGAAGCGAACCTTCCTGCCCGCGTCGTGCTGCGAAACCTCGGCGAGCATCGCCTCAAGGACCTGGCGCTGCCGGAGAGTCTGTACCAGCTCATCGTCCTCGAGCTGCAAAGCGACTTCCCGGCGCTGAAAACCCTCGACGCGACGCCGAACAACCTGCCGATCCAGCTGACAAGCTTCGTCGGTCGGGAGCGCGACGTCGCCGAGACCCGGGATCTCCTGCTCGACGGCGCGCGTCTCCTCACCCTTACCGGGCCGGGGGGCACAGGCAAGACGAGGCTCAGCCTGCAACTGGCAGCGGAGGTCAGCGACCACTTCCAGGGCGGGGTCTACTTCGTTCCGCTTGCTCCAGTCACCGATCCGAGCCTGGTCGCCTCGGCGATCGCGCAGTCGCTTGCGCTCCAGGAGTCTGGCGGCCGGCCGATCCAGGAGCGGCTCGCCGAGTACGTGCATGACAAGGAGCTGCTCCTGGTCCTGGACAACTTCGAGCAGGTCCTCACCGCCGCGCCGCTGGTCGTCGAGCTTCTCAGGGCGGGACCTCGCCTGAAGATCGTGGTCAGCAGCCGGGCTCCCCTGCACGTCTCCGGCGAACACGAGTATCCGGTTCAGCCGTTGGGATTGCCGGATCCGCAACATCTGCCATCGCTCGACGCACTCTCGCAATTCGAGGCGGTCAGGCTCTTCATCGAGCGGGCGATCGCCGTCAAGCCCGACTTCGCAGTCACCAACGAGAACGCCCCCGCGGTTGCCGAGATCTGCGCCCGCCTCGACGGGTTGCCCCTCGCGATCGAGCTGGCGGCGGCCCGCATCAAGCTGCTTCCCGCGCAAGCCATCCTTGCCCGCCTCGGCGATCGCCTCGCCCTGCTCAGCGGAGGTAGCCGTGACCTCCCGGCCCGCCAGCAGACGCTGCGCGGCGCCATCGCCTGGAGTCACGATCTCCTCGATGACGGCGGGCGACGGCTCTTCGCGCGCCTGGCCGTCTTCGTGGGCGGCGCGCGCCTGGGCGAGGCCGACACGGTCTGCGGCCCCGCCTCTGAGCTGGGTATCGATGTGCTGGACGGCCTGGCCGCACTCGTCGACCAGAGCCTGGTGCGCCAAGAAGAGATGCACCGCGAGCCTCGCTTCACGATGCTCGAAACCATCCGCGAGTTCGCCCGCGAGCGAATCGAAGAGAGCGCGGAGTTCGGCGAGATCTGTCGACGCCACGCGGCCGTCTATCTCGCGCTCGTCGAGCAGGCGGAGCCTGAGCTGACCGGCCCTGATCAGCGCGACTGGCTCGATCGCATCGAGCGTGAACACGACAACCTGCGCGCCGCTATTGACTGGACGGTCGACGCTGCTGAAACCGAGACCGCCCTCCGACTCGTCGCCGCCCCGTGGCGATTTTGGCAGATGCGAGGCCATCTCCACGAGGCACGAGAGCGGATCGCGAAGGTGCTCGGGCTTCCGGATGCGTCCGATCATCCGAACGCGCGAGCGAAGGCGCTCGAGGCGGCGGGCGGGGTCGCCTACTGGCTGGGCGACATCGTCCCCGCGCATGACTTCTACGAGGAGGCTCTGGCGCTCACGCGGCAGCTGGGGGACGATGCGGCCATCGCCAACGCGGCGTACAACCTGGCTTTTGTGGCCGAGACGTGGGAAGACACGGCCGGAGTGGCGTTGGCGAGCCCACGCGGTCAGGCACTGCTCGAAGAGAGCCTCGCACTCCACCGGGAGCTCAGCGATCGGCGAGGAGTGGCAAAAGTGCTCTGGGCGCTTGGCGCCGCGAGCTCCAGGACCGGTGACTTGAACGCTGGAGAGGAACGATACCGGGAGAGCCTGGCCGTCTTTCGGGACCTGGACGACCGCTTCATGACCGGCTGGGCACTCTACGAGCTGGGCGCCCTGGCGCTGAAGAAGATGGAGCTGGCGTCCGCGTACTCCTTGACCACTGAGGCCTTGACCATCTTTGACGCAGTGCGTGACGTGACGGGGATCGTCCTCTGCCTTGGAGAGCTCGCGGCGATTGCCGACGCCGAAGGCAATTTTGAACGCGGCATGCGACTCGCCGGTGCCGAGGCGGCCCTCCAGGCATCTGGTGGGGTCGACCTGGCCGCGGTCAGGAACAGATTGCTGGGCCGCGAGGATCCGGCGGCGCGGGCGGAGGGCGACCCGCAGCTGGCGGCCGCGTGGGCGGAAGGCCAGGCGATGACGACCGAACGGGCCGTCGCTTACGCCCTTGCGGGATCGGAAAAGGAGGCTCAACAATCGGCGCCGGAGTCGCCAGCCGACTGACGTACCATGACGAGGGGGCGCGCCCCTAGGCGTGGGGCGATGTAGCGCAGGGAACACGCCAGGTGCGTGGCGGGTCCCGCCATACGGTGAGGACGAGATGAGCGAGCAAGACAACCGAGCCATCCTGGAGCGCACGCTCGATGCGATGTACGGCGGCGACTTGGATACTGCCGCCGAGGCGATGGCCGACGACGCGGTGGTCGAGTGGCCGCAGTCTCGCGAGCGCATCGTCGGCCGCCAGGCGTGTCTGACGGTGTACAGGAACTACCCGGGCGGATCGCCAGCCTATCGGCTGCAGCGAATCACCGGCGGTCCCGACATGTTCACCGTCGAAGCGGTGGGCGACTACGGCGGCCAGCAGGTGTACGTGACGAGCATCATCGAGTTCCGCAACAGCATGATCGTGAAGCAGACCGACTACTTCGCCAACGCCTTTGAGGCTCCCGGATGGCGCGCCCAATGGGTTCAGCCGATGGACCGCGTCTGAGCGCCAAGTGCGCCGAAGGTCCACAGAGGCGCGGCGCCGCCATACTCGGCCAGTGGCTGAGCTCTGCTTCCTGCCCGCCACTGAGCTGGCCCGCCTGATCCGCGAGCGGCGTGCCTCGGCGGTCGAGGTGCTCGAGGCGCACCTGGCGCAGATCGAGCGCCGCAACCCGACGCTCAACGCGATCGTCACGCTCGACCCCGAGCGCGGCATGACCGGCGCCCGCGACGCCGACGCGGCGCTCGACCGCGGAGAAGTGCCGGGGCCGCTCCACGGGGTGCCGATGACGCTGAAGGACGCCTTCGACGTGGCAGGCATGCGCACCACCTGCGGCCACCCTCCCTTGGCCGAGCGCGTGCCAGTCACGGACTCGACCGTCGCGGCCCGCCTGGCGGCGGCCGGCGCGATCGTGATCGGCCACACCAACGTCCCCCCGCTACTCGCCGACTTCCAGACCGCCAACCCGATCTTCGGCCGCACCGCCAACCCGCACGATCCGTCGCGCACCGCCGGGGGCTCGAGCGGTGGCGCCGCCGCGGCGCTCGCCGCCGGGCTGTCTCCTCTGGAGGTCGGCAGCGATACCGGCGGCTCGGTGCGCCTGCCGGCCCACTGCTGCGGCGTCTACGCCCTCAAACCGAGCCAGCACCGCATCCCCCTGAGTGGCCATATTCCGCCGCCTCCGGGAACACCGCGCGCGGATCGCATCTTGACCGTCGCGGGACCGATGGCTCGCAGCCTGGACGATCTCGAGCTGGCGCTGACCCTCCTGAGCGGACCCGACATGCGCGATAGCGACGTACAGCCGTTGCCGCTCGCGCCTTCTCCCACACCGACGCTGGCCGAGCTGCGCCTCGCGTGGACGGGGACGCTCCCGGGAGCGCCGATCGCGTCGGCGATCACCTCCGCGTTGGAAGTGCTCGCCGGCGAGCTCTCGGCGGGAGGTGCTCCGGTAGAGCAGCGGCTGCCCGATCTCGACTTCGCCGCACAGCACCAGCTTTTCCGGGACCTCGCCAACCTGCTGCACCACGTCGAGGCCGGAGAGCCGTCGGTGCCGGACGAGCACCTGACCCTGGGTTGGTATGCGGGAGCCCTCCACGAGCGCGATCGGTACCTCACCGCCTGGGAAACCTTCTTCGGTGAGTACGACGCCCTACTCTGCCCGGTGGCCATGACGAGCGCATTCCCCCATCGGCCGACCGGCAGCGCGATTCCGGTCGACGGCGTCGATACTTCCTACTGGCACTTCAACCGCTACACGGGTCTTGCCAATCTGACCGGGCTGCCGGCGTTGGCCATGCCGCTGGCACGCGATGGAGCCGGAATGCCGGTCGGGCTGCAGGTCGTGGGGCCGCGCTTCTCGGAGATGCGACTGCTGGCAATCGGCCGCGCGCTCGAGCCGTTCACGATCGGCTTCGTAGCCCCGACCGGCGGCCCTGAAGCTCGAGCCTGGCGAGAAGCGCGAGGAGATGACCCAGGTCTAACGGGCGGGTAACCGCCAGGAGCGTTGAGGAAGCCGCGGCTGTGCTACACATGGCGCCGTGACAGAGATCGGCACCGAGCTGCGTGAAACTGGGAAGCTGGAGCCGGCTGCGTACTCGCAGCTCGAGACCGCATTCAGCGGCGAGCTGATCGGTCCAGACGATCCCACCTACCACGAGCACCGGAAGATCTGGAACGGTGCGATCGACCGGTTTCCCGCGCTGATCGCCAGGTGCCGCGACGTGGACGACGTCATCGCGGCCGTGGCGTTCGGGCGCGAGACTGGCCTGCCGGTCGCCGTGCGAGGCGGTGGCCACAGCTTTCCCGGACTGTCCGTCATCGACGGCGGGCTGGTCATCGATCTGGGGCTGATGAACGCCATCCGCGTCGACCCGGAAGCCCGCATCGCCCGCGCCGGAGCGGGCGTTCGCCTCGGCGACCTTGACCGCGCCACGCAGCCATTCGGCCTGGCCGTCCCGGCTGGCATCGTCACCACCACCGGGCTGGCCGGCCTCACCCTGGGCGGCGGCATCGGTTGGCTCATGCGCAAGTACGGGCTGACGATCGACCAGCTCCTATCGGTCGATCTCGTCACCGCCGGCGGCGAGTTCGTCAAGGCGAGCGAGGCGGAGAACGCGGACCTGTTCTGGGGGGTGCGCGGTGGCGGCGGCAACTTCGGGATTGTCACCGAGTTCGAGTTCCGCCTGAATCCGCTTGGACCGATGGTGCTGGCCGGTCCCATCTTCTGGCCGATGGAGGACTCGGCGCGGGTCCTCCGCTTCTATCGCGACTGGATCACCGGTGCTCCCGACGACCTCACCACGATCGTCGTGCACCGCAAGGCGCCGCCGCTGTCGTTCGTCCCCTCGCATCTGCATGGCAAGCGGGTCGTCAGCGTGACCGTCTGCTACGCCGGACCCATCGAAGAGGGCGAGAAGGTCGTTCGGCCGCTCCGCGAGTTCGGCTCGCCGGTGCTGGACCTCTGTGCGCCGAAGCCCTTCCTCGAGCTCCAGTCGATGTTCGACGCCTCGTTCCCGCCCGGCTACTGGTATTACTTCCGGGCCTGCGACGTCGCCGAGCTGACCGATGAGGTGATCGACATCACGGCTGAGCACGCGCTGCGCTTGAAGTCCCCCATGACGGCGTTTCCCATCTTCCAGCTGGGGGGTGCGGTGGGGCGGGTGGGCGATGGGGAGACGGTCTTCAACGGCCGTCGCGCCGGCTACACCTTCAACATCAACGCCACGACCGTCACGAGCGAGGGATTCGACGAGGAACGGGAGTGGTCGCGCGACTTCTGGGCGGCCCTCGCCCCGTACCACACCAGCGTCTACGTGAACTTCCTCATGGACGAGGGCGAGGAGCGCATCCGCCAGGCATACGGGCCACACAAGTACGACCGCCTCAAGGCACTCAAGCGCAAGTACGACCCGGAAAACTTCTTCCGGTTGAACCAGAACATTCGCCCGGACTGAGGTCCTGTGCGCGACCTCCGGCGGCCACCTGGGCAAGGCCTAGCCGCCGGCGGGGAGACTGCCGCATTGCTCGACTAGGATGGCGGGGTGGTCGATCCCCTCCTGCTGGCGGGTTTGTTCTTCGCCGGGGCCGTCCTATACGCCTCCGTGGGTCATGCCGGCGCGTCTGCGTACCTCGCAACAATGGCGATCCTGGGCGTCTCGCCTGACGTCGCCCGACCGACTGCCCTTGCCCTCAACATCGTCGTTGCGAGCCTCGTCACCTTTCGGTTTTGGCGCGCCGGCTACATCTCCGGCCGTGCGCTGGCGCCGTTCCTGTTGGGCTCCGTTCCGCTCGCGTTTATCGGCGGATCGCTACCTCTCGCTCCGGTGGCATACAAACAGCTCCTCGGGATCGTTCTGCTGGTCGCGGCCGTTGGCATGGCCGGAACCGCTCGCCGGGCGGCTCAGAACGACACAGGGCATGCCACGCCTCATGTTCCGGGCCTACCAGCGGTCCTGATCGGCGCCGCGATCGGGCTGGTGTCAGGCCTGACCGGAACGGGTGGCGGGATCTTTCTCAGCCCGGTCCTACTGTTCACGGGATGGACCGAGACGCGCGCGGCGTCTGGCATCGCCTGCGCGTTCATCCTTGGCAACTCCATCGCGGGGCTGGCAGGCAACCTGGCCCGCCTGGCTTCGGTCCCCCCTTCGCTGCCGTTATGGGCCATTGCCGTCGTCATCGGCGCCGCAATCGGTTCGGAGATTGGGAGCCGCCGGGGCCGCACGTTCCTGCTCCGACGGGCGCTCGGCCTGGTTCTGGCCATCGCCGGATTGAAGCTCATCTTCCTCGGGTGACCGATTCAGAGAGACGCTACCCGTCCCTCGCATCGAGGTCCCAAGATACCGGGACACTTAGCCGCGGATCAAGCCCACGGTCCAGCGCACCGAATCGACCGCATGTCGGACCAGGCCCGATACGCCGCCGTAGACGCGGTAGATGTCCAGGATCACGAGGACGATGAGCGCGACCTCGACGCCCTTGGTGACGTAGGCCAGGTCGTAGCGGCCGCCCATCAGCAGCCAAGCCACGATCGAGGCCGCGGCATAGCCGATGAGGGCAACCCGCGGCAGCCAGCTGAAGCGAACGACCAGGGGATGGGAGATCGCGGCCCCGACGACGAACGCGGCGGCCAGGGCGAAGTAGCCCAGCCCATTGAGGGTGAACAACAGACCGCCCAGGCTCAGGTGGATGGCGCCGGTGACCAGGGTCAGGACGACGATGCTGGTGGTCAGCGCCGCGGCTCGGGCCCGATGGGTTCGCGGAGCGGCAGTGGCAGACATTTCTCGGTGCCTCGCGACTTACGTTTTAGCCTGAGGTATCGAGTATATCGGTGAGTTGGAATACTGGCCGAGATGGCGGGAGCTGTTGCGCGGCTTCATCGGCCTCGCCCGCAAGCGGGGGATCGCGCGTCTGTTACGGGGCAGCCGCTAGGTCATCGATACGGCTTCGTCCTCGCCCTCGTCTACCTCGTACTCTTCTCCATCATCATCGGCCTCTATCGGGTCCGATGACGCCTTCTCGCGGCGGGCAAGCAGAACGAATGGCAGCGCCAGGACCTGGATGCCGGCCGAAACCAGGTAGGACGTCGCGTACCCGCTGACGTCGGCCACCCGACCCAGGAATGGCTGGGCGACGACACCGCCTGCCGAGCCCATCAGGGAGTCGAACGAGAGGACGGTGGCCCGCTGCTCGGACGGGATGACCCCATTCAGGAAGGCCGATCGGATGGGTCGCGTGACGGCACCCACAAGCGACCAGACGGCAAGGAGCACCAGTGCCACGACGAACCCCGGCGCAAGGCCCAGCACTGCCAGTATCGCGATGCCCATGACGCCGCCGACCAGCAGCGCGTCGGTCCGCCGGCGGAAGAGGCGCCGGACCCAGGGAACCATGAGCCCGGCCGCGATCTGGACCCCGGCGAAAATCGCGGCCGCCAGACCGGCGATGCTGTACGCGGTCGGATCGCCGTACAGCTCCAGCAGATACGGCTGAGCGGCGTAGAAGACGTAGATCCCGGTGCCGGCGGTGAACGGGATGGCCAGCATCAGCCATCGGACCGGCGGGTTCCGGAAGCCACCGTCGATGGAACCGCGGATGACGTTGCGGACCGCCCTCCCGGTGCTGACATCGCGCTGCGGCGTGAACCCGATGTCATGCATGAAGCGCAGCGCCACCACCATGGTCAGCCCCAACATTCCGGCCCGGACGAGGTACGGCACGCCCAGGTTGGTGACCTGCGCGATCACGCCCCCGGCGACGGTCCCGATCAGCATGGCCGCCCCGCCAACCGTCTGCGCGCGACCGAAGACGTGGTCCAGGTGGCCGTGAAAGCCGGTCGCGTGCAGGGCATCCACCAGCCAGGCATCGGTCGCACCGGAGAAGAACGTGAAGCCCAGCCCCAGCAGGACCGACGCGATGGCCCAGCCCCACAGCGGCGCGTGGACCTGCCACATGGCGAGGTAGAGGAGCGTGGCGAAGAGCAGCGTCACCGTGCCCAGGACGAACGAGAAGCGGCGGCCGCGGGTGTCGGCGACGACGCCGGTGGGAATCTCGAAGATCACCATCCCCGCGGTGAAGAAGGCGTTGGCGGCAAACGCCTCCACATTGCTGAGGCCCGCATCGAGCAGGAAGATGGTGTTGATGCCCCAGATGAACGACGAGGCCAGGGTGTTCAGTAGGGTGAGGACCAGGTAGGTCCGCTCCACGGCTCGGGCCGGGTCGTTGGCGCCCTGGATGGCGTTCATCCGCGGCTAAGGGAGGTCCGCAGCCGGGGGAATCTCTTGGGGAGGTCGGGGGCCAGCACCTGGTAGATCACGTCCGGACGCGGAAAGCCGCGCAGGCGGCGCCGCCCCAGGCTGCGGAAGGTGACATCGTCCGGGAGCTCATCGGTCATGGCTTCATGAGCCGATCGGGAGACGAGGATCTGGCCGCCGTGGGCGGCCTGGCACACCCGCGAGACCGCGTGGACGGACAGACCGATGTAGCCGGTCTCGGTCAGGGTGGGATGCCCGCGGTGGATGCCGATCCGGATCCGTACCGGTCGCTTGCTGGGCCACACCTTGTCGCCCACCCGGCGTTGAATGCCGATCGCGGCGTCCAGGGCGGCGGGGGCCTCCGCGAAGGCGGCCAGGAACTCGTCGGCGTGGACCTCCACCTCGTGCCCGCCGGCGCGGCGCACCTTGTCGCGGAGGAGGCGACGCACGTCGGCCATGAGGGCGGCGTACTCGACGCCCAGTTCGGCGAGGAGGGAGGTGGAGCCCTCGATGTCGGTCATCAGGAAGGTGACCGTCCCGCTCGGCAGCTTCTTGACCTGCCGGGCCTGGGCATCTGCATGGCCGCGGCGGCGCTCGGTCCGCAGCTGGGCCTCGATGAAGCCGACTGGGACCACCCCGAAGCGCTTTGCGGCGCGGAGGAGCTTGGTGCGGGCCTGATCGCGAGCGGCATCCGATTCGAAGGCGACCTGGTTGAAGCGGCCAAGGGCCGAGCGGATGTGGGCTTCGTCGTAAATGGGGAGGCGCCGACGACCGTGGGAGTCGATGTATGCGAACGCGCTCTTGGGGAGTTGGGCGCGCTTCGTCTCGGTGAGCTTGGCCATGACAGTGCGCAAGTGTAGGGTCAAGCCAGAGCCTGCCTACCAGCACTAGGCGACGATCGGTGACGAGCGTTTCGTCACAGTCATTCGTGCTATCGCGCTACACGATGTCACGAATGGTTGTGATGAGGTCCCGGGTAGAACGATGTGGACTCGCGACCGGGTTGGGCCGGTTCAGCGGGACCGAGGTTCGCGACCCGCTCGCAGACGAGAGTGGAGCCGGCTAGAGGCGGACCCGGGCCGGCTGGTTGGGGTCGAACATGTGGACCGTGTCCACGAACCGGATGAGCCCTTGGGCACGGCTCATGACCAGGGAGTGGGTCCGAGCCCCGCCGCCGAAGAAGCGAACCCCGCGCAGCAGCTCCCCATCGGTCACGCCCGTGGCGCAGAAGACGACCTTCTGGCCACTGGCCAGGTCATTCGTGAAATAGACCCGGTCGGGGTCGTCCACTGCCACACCCATCTCGCGGCCCCGCTCCCGCTCCTCGTCCGAGCGCCACCGGAACTGGGCCTGGATCTCGCCCCCCAGGCACTTCAGGGCGGCCGCGGTCAGCACGCCCTCCGGGGCGCCGCCGGTGCCCATCACGGCATGCACGCCGGTTCCCGACACGGCGGCGCTGATCCCAGCCGTGAGATCGCCGTCGGGGATGAGCTTGATCCGGGCCCCGGTCTGCCGCAGCTCGGCCACCAACTGCTCGTGCCGCGGGCGCTCCAGCACCACGACCGTGATGTCCGACACGGCCCGCCCAAGCCGCTCCGCGATGATCCGGATGGTCTTGTCCACCGGGTCGTGGATGCTGACGTGGCCGACCACCCCCGGGCCTACGATCAGCTTGCGCAGGTACGTGTCGGGCGCGTGCATGAGCCCGCCCGGCTCCGACGCGGCCAGCACGGTGATGGCGTTGGCGGCCCCGGTGGCCACCAGGTTGGTCCCCTCCAGCGGGTCGACCGCGATGTCGATCAGGACCGCCGACTCGGGATTGCCCACCTTCTCCCCGATGTACAGCATGGGCGCCTTGTCGCGCTCTCCCTCGCCGATGACGATGGTGCCGCTGAGGTCCGCGTCCTCCATCGCGTGCCGCATGGCCTCCACCGCGGCCCGGTCCGCCCCGTGGCGGTCGCCGCGGCCCATCTGGCGGGCGGCGGACAGGGCCGCCGCCTCGGTTGCGGCCAGGGCGTTGTCGGTGATCAGCTTGTCCATCGGTCAGTCCGTATCGGTCAGTCGGTATCGGTCAATGGCGGAAGTGGCGGCGCCCTGTGAAGACCATGGCCATATGGTGACGGTCGGCGACTTCGATGGCCATCGCGTCGCGCGCGCTGCCACCGGGCTGGATGATGGCGGTGACGCCGGCCTGGGCCGCGATCTGGATCCCGTCCGGGAACGGGAAGTAGGCGTCAGAGGCCATGACCGAGAGCGGCGCCCGCTCGCCGGCCTTGCGAAGGGCGATTTCGACGCTCACCACCCGGGACGGCTGACCGGCCCCCATCCCGATCATGACGTGCCGCTTGGTCAGGACCACCGCATTGCTCCGGACGTGGCGCACCACGCGCCACGCGAACAGGAGGTCGGTCAGCTCTTCCAGGGTCGGGCCGCGCTGGGTGACGACCTGCAGCTCGTCGCGGTCCTCCTCCACCGAGTCCCCGGTCTGGACCAGCAGCCCGCCCCCGATGCGCTTGAGGTCCAGCTCCCCGCTTCCCGGGTTGGCGACGTCCTCCGCCGGCGGCACCTCCACGACCTCGAACCCTTCCTTGGCGCCCAGGATGGCGACCGCCTCCGGCGTGTAGCCGGGAGCGACGATGGCCTCGAAAAAGCCGGGCGCAATGGCTGCCGCGGTGGGCTCGTCCACGATCCGATTGGCGCCGATGATCCCGCCGTATGACGCCACGCTGTCCCCCTCCAGGGCCAGGCGGAACGCCTCGGCCAGGTCGACCACGCTGGCCAGCCCGGTGGGGTTGCCGTGCTTGACGATGGTCACCGTCGGGGTCTTGAAGTCCGACGCGATCCGCCAGGCGGCGTCCAGGTCCAGCAGGTTGTTGAACGACAGATCCTTGCCCGCGATCTGGCGGGCCCGGCTCAGGACGGCGCCGTGGTGATCGGCATCGGCGTAGAAGGCGCCCTGCTGCTGGGGGTTCTCGCCGTATCGGAGGTCCGCCTTCTTCTCGAATACGAGCGTCAGCCGGGCGGGGAACAGGGTGCCGGCCTCGCGGTTCAGATCGGTGGCGATCTGCGCGTCATGGGCCGCGGTCAGCCCGAACGCCTCGGCCGCCAGCTTCTGGCGGGTCTCGGGCGCCACCGCCTTGTCGCGCTTGACGTCTCGCAGGACCGATGCGTACTGGGTGGGGCTGGACACCGCCGCCACCCATTCGTGGTTGGCGGCCGCCGCCCGCAGGAGGGCCACGGCGGCCAGGTCCGGGTCAGTAGCCAGGTTGAGGACCACGATGTCAATGGGCTCCGTGCCCTGCTGGGCCAGGGCCGCCATCTCGTCTCCGTGGTCTCGGCGCGCCGTGACGGCACGCAGGAGGTTCGGATCGGCGAGATCAGGGAGGAGGGCGACCTCGACCCCGGCTTCGGCCAGATGGGCGCGCGTGTCCTCGGTGGCTATGCACTCGATCCCCGCGTCGATGAGGCCGCGCGTCAACTCGGTGATCCCTTCGCGGTCCGAGACGGAGAGGAGAGCGCGCAATCAACGGTCTCGCTAACGGAGGGATCGGCCTGCCGATTATACCGACCCCCTCCTGCGATTCTGGACCAGCCGCCCCTGATAGACTCGCCGGCCGGTGAGCATCCTGTTCGACGCCCTCAGCCCGACCAACTTCGCCGACCTCTTCACCCTGATGTGGATGGGAGCGATCGTGATCTGTGTGGGGGCGTCTTTCGTGTACTGGCAGGCCCAGCGTCGGTATCGGCGCTATCCGGAGCACCTCGCGCTTCACGAGTGGGTGTACTGGTCGATCCTGGTGCCCTGGATCCTGGTCCCGCTGTTGGCCGTCATCCACGTCCCGTTGTTCCTGATCCTGATCCTGGTCGTGCCCGGCATGGCGCTCGCTGCCTGGGGGGCGTTCATCCGCTACCCAGCCCGGATCGCAGTTGCCAACGACGAGATCCGCCGCCGCCGATACGTGCCGCCACCGCGTCGCGAGGTCCGCGGCCGGGCTCGCCCCACCCCCACCGGCGGTCACAAGACCCACCGCCGCGGCTGACCGATGCGGCACCTGAGCCTCGTGGCATCGGCCATCGCCGCGGGGACGGGGGTTATCTACCTCGGGTTCCTTATCAAACAGGGCACGCCGGTCGTCCCGTTCACCGTCGTGGTCGTGACGGCTGCGATTGCTGCGCTGGCCGTGCTGACCGCCTACGGGTCGTTGGGCCTGAATCCGACGCGTCGCGCTCTGGCGCTGTCGGCTGCCGTCCCGGGGTTCGTCGGCCTGGGGTACCTGGCCGGGTTCTCCATCGGCGGACCGTTGCTGATCGGCGGCGTTCTGACCCTGCCCGCCGCGGTTGCGTCCGTGCGCGGCATTTCGCTGACGCCTCGCGCCGTCGGCGGATGGATCGTGGTCATCCTGCTCGCGTGGTCTGCGGTCCTGGGCGCTCTTTTGATCCCGGTGCTTTCCTAGGCCGGCGAGCCCTCGGCGAGCTCAACGCTTCCTTCGTCACGGAGTACGGAGCACACTTGGCGCAAATGCAGGTGTGCGCTTCTTGTGGCGCTGCAATTCCCGACGCCGCACGCTTCTGCCCGAGCTGCGCGGCTCCGGTCGAGGCGCGTCCGGATCAGAGCGAACGAAAGTTGGCGACGGTCATCTTTGCTGACCTCGTCGGCTCGACCGAGCTGGGCGGCTCGCAGGACCCCGAGCGGACGCGGGCGATGCTGGACCGCTTCTACGATGCCATGGCCGCGGAGATCGACACCGCCGGCGGGACGGTGGAGAAGTTCGCCGGGGATGCGGTGATGGCGGTGTTCGGCGCCCCCGCATCGCTCGAGGACCACGCCGAGCGGGCCCTGCACGCGGCGCTGGCGATGCAGCGACGCCTGCGTGAGCTGTTCGGCGAGGAGCTCGCGCTGCGAATCGGCGTCAACACGGGTGAGGTCGTCGTCGGCAAGGCGCGCGAAGGCAGCTCCTTCGTCACCGGCGATGCGGTCAATGTGGCCGCCCGACTGGAGCAGGCTGCCGAACCGGGTGACGTGCTCGTTGGCGAGCGGACGGTCGCGACCGTTCGCGGTGCGTTCGAGTTTGCCGAGCCTCAAACGATCCAGGCCAAGGGGAAGTCGGAGGGGGTCGAGTGCCGCCGCCTCGTGCGCGCGCTATCGCTCATGCGCCCACGCGGCGTCGGAGGCCTTCGCCGCGCCTTCGTCGGCCGCGACGACGAGATGAAGCAGCTCGAGGGCACCTACCAAGAGGTGGAGGATCAGCGCAAGCCCCGGCTGGTGACGATTCTCGGCGATGCGGGGGTCGGCAAGACGCGGATCGTACGGGAGTTCTGGGAGCGCCTCGGTGGCCGCTCGCCGGAGCCCCTGCGCCGGACGGGACGCTGTCTGTCGTACGGCCAGGGCATCACCTACTGGCCCCTCGCGGAGGTCCTGAAAGAGCATCTCGGCATCCTGGAGAGCGATCCTCCGTCTCTCGTGCTCGAGCGGCTTGGGTCGCGCGAGATCTTGGGCCTGACGCTTGGGCTCGACGTGGCTCGCGGGCTCCACCCTCTCGCCGCGCGCGACCGTTTCCAGGATGCGTGGGTCGAATTCCTCGACGAGATCGTCGCGGATCGGCCCACCGTCATGCTGATCGAGGACGTCCACTGGGGCGAGGAGCAGCTGCTCGACCTCCTGGAACGACTTGTGCACGACACGCAGGGGCCGCTGCTTCTGGTCGCGACGGCGCGGCCGGAGTTGCTCGAGCAACGGCCGGGCTGGGGCGCCCGCCTCCATGGCGCGACCGTGGAGCTCGAGGCGCTCTCGGCGGAGGAGGCGGTCCGAATGCTCGACGAGCTCCTCGGGGGGACGCTCCCGGCCGGGCTGCGAGATGTCGTCGTCCAACGCGCGGAGGGCAACCCGTTCTTCGTCGAGGAGCTAGTCGGGACCCTGATCGATCGCCAGCTGCTCGAGCGGCAGAATGGATCCTGGCGCTTGGCGGACCTGCCGCCAGACTTCGCTGTCCCGGACACGGTGCAGGCGGTTGTGGCGGCTCGCGTGGATCTGCTCGAGCCGGACGAGAAGCAGGCGCTCCAGGCCGCTTCGGTGATCGGTCGGATCTTCTGGGCGGGTCCGGTCTACGAGCTCGTCGGGGAGGCGCAGCCGGACTTACGGATACTCGAGGAGCGCGACTTCATCCGGCGTCGCCCCGGCTCCTCGATCGCGGGCGACCGCGAATACGCCATCAAGCACGCGCTGACGCGCGAGGTCGCCTACGCCAGCCTGCCGAAGGCCAAACGGGCGCGGCTGCATGCCGGGTTCGCGCAATGGCTCGAACGGACCGGCGACGGACGGGATGAATACGCGCCACTCCTTGCCCACCACTACGCGGAGGCGGTGCGGCCGGACGACATGGATCTGGCGTGGGCGGGCGCAGCGGATGAGGTCGAGGATCTGCGCGCGCGCGCTCTGACGTGGCTCCGTCGCGCGGCCGAGCTCGCGATCGGTCGCTTCGAGATTGACGAGGGGCTCGCGCTGCTCCACCGAGCGCTCCAGCTTGAACCGGACGTCGCGGCGCAAGTCGCACTCTGGCGGGAGGTCGGGCGCGCCAACGTCTTCAAGTTCGACGGAGAGGCCTTCTGGACGGCGATGCAGAACTCGCTTGAGGGTAGCGATCAGGCCATTGCCGCGGACACGTACAGCCTGCTCGCGTTCCATACCGCGACGCGCGCCGCCATGTGGAAGCGCCGGCCGGACCGCGGATTGATCGAAGGGTGGATTGAACGGGCGCTCGAGCTATCCGAGCCGGACGCGCCGGCAAGGGCGAGGGCATTGATCGCGCACACGTATTTCGACCCGGAAACATTCGGCCAGGCGGCGCAAGAGGCCAGCGAGCTCGCCGACCGCTTGGACGACATCGAGCTGCGGTCATGGGCTTGGGCCGCCCGCTCGCAGGCGGCCTGGGCCCGGGGCGACTATGACGAGGCATACGCCTGGGTCCGGCGCCGCTTCGCTATCGTGCCGGAACTGACCGATCCCGATCACATTGCGTTGATCTACCTGAACGGCCTCTACCACCTCCTGGCCATCGGCCGTTTCGAGGAGGCCCGCCGCGTCGCAGCCGCGCATGACGAGGTCACGAGGAGCCTCACGCCGCACCATCGGCTGCACGCCGTGGAAATGTTGATCTCAGTCGACTTTGCCGCCGGCCGCTGGGAGGCGGTGCGGGATCTAACGCCCCGGGCGGAGGCGGCAGTCGCCGCCAACATGGCGACACCCTGCGTGATGAACGCGTGGTCGCTGCTCGCCTCCGCTCTCGCCAACGTCCAGCTGGAGAACGACCAGGAAGCGCGGCGCCTCGAACGTAGTGCTGCAGACCTGGGCATGGAGGGGTACGGCGACTGGTTGGATCCTTTGCACATCGAGATTGCCATCGCGCGAGGCGAGCTGGCTGAGGTCGAGCGCAAGCTCAGCGAGTGGAACCCCGGAGGCTTGGGGGATATCGATGGGCTCGTCACGCGGCTCAACGCGCTCGTCGCCCTCGAGCGACGCGTGGAGATTGAGAACGAGGCGCCGGCTTTCCTGAAGCCGAAGAGCTACCTAGAACCGTTCGCGCTTCGCGCGCTAGGTTTCGCGCGGAAGGACGACGGGCTGATCGCGCAGGCGATCCAACGGTTTGAGGCGATGGGCCTCGACTGGCACGCAGCCGAGACGAAGAAGCTGCTAAGCCCCGTTTAGCCGGGCCGCCCCCAGTCCGCCGCGCCGCGCTCGACTCCGTATGACGCGGAGGTTGGTTCCATGAAGCGGACCAGGGCGGCGGCCTCGTCCCGCAGCTCCCATTCGCATCCGACGCCAGCCGCTCGAACGGGGTGTAGGACAGACTCGCGCGGTTGCCGGATCGCTCGGTCCGCCAGCTCCCCACAACCGAGCCATCCAGCTTGGTCGCGACGGTGTCCATGTCCTGCCTCGGGAATTCCTTGCCCCAGACCTGCTGCCACCAATCCTGCCGGGATGGACCGATGCCTTCGGCGAACCCCCACCCGTCCCGCGCCGAGACCAGGTGAATGGTCGAACGCATGAGCGTGCCCTGGACCACCTTGCGCCGGTTGAGCAGCCGATCCAGGTCGCCCATCGCGAACTTCCGGAGGCTGGACCACAGCCGGATGTAGGCCGATGGCGCGTATTGGTTCTGGATGCCGGCCATCTGCTCGAGTGCCTTCGGAACCGATATCGCCGACCGCTTCAGGAGCAGCTGCCGCGCCAGCAGGGCGCGATTGAGTTCGCGCGTGGTCAGGACCCGGGTCATTCCGCCGGCGGGACGAGGTCGTCGAGATAGACGACCTCGAGCTTGGCACTGCCTCGAATCCTGCGGTCGTTGGTGACGAAGACCGTGGCGCCTGCTGCCCTGGCGCTCGCGAGGTGAATGGCGTCCGCCAACGACATGCCCCGGACACCGTGGATGACGGCTGCGTCACCGGCCACGTCCGAACCGATGGACTCAACGGCCAGGCCCGGGATGTCCCGAATCTCGGCTTCATACCGCTCCATCTGCGCCAGGTCGCCGGCCCGGGACGGGCCACTGAGGATCTCTGCCAGAGCCAATGAGGAAAGGGACGCCACCGCCGCTCCGGTCTCGATGGCATCCACGAGCTCGTCGGCACGCTCATTCCACGGTGCGACCTGCTCAATGATGTAGATGAGGACGTTGCTGTCGAGCCCGACCTTCCGATGCAGCTCGCACAGCTTTGCGACTGTCAGTCTTCCCATTCATCACGGAGGGCGCGGATGTAGGCCACCGGGTCATCCCCGTAGTAACCGCCACCCAGCCCTCGCAGCCGCTCCACCGCACGAGGAGGACGGGGCCGGAGTGCGATCTCATCGTCGCGGATCACGACGGTAAGCCGATCGCCCGCCTTGATCCCGAGCGCGCGTCGTGCCGCGCTGGGCACGGAGATCTGATGCTTAGTACTTACCTTCACGCTTAGCATGACGCGACGATGCTAAGCGTCGATGCCCCGTCCAGTCAAGGCATCCCGAGACGTGCGCGAGGGCATCAATCCTTGACGCTTGGGTCGTATAGCTTTGCCGAAGCAAGCATGCCGCGGCCGCCCGCCACCAGCACCCTGCCATCGGGCAGGAGTGTGGCTCCCTAGTCGACCGTCTCCAGCAGCGGAATCAGCCGCTCGGCCAATTGACGCAGCGTGGCCTGCGAATTCCAGGTGATGACCACGAAGTGAGGCTCCGTGGAGATCGCGACGGCCGCCCGGCACTGACCGACGCTGGGCGCGCAGCCGCCGAAGAAGACATCGCGGCCAGCGATCTGCTCGGTGCTGAAGTTGCCGTCGCCGAACAGGCTTGTGGCCTGGTCGGCTGCCCGCTCGCTGGGGAACGATCGACGGCTTGAGAAGATCACAAGTCCGTCCCCCGAGACCGGGTGCCAGCAGAACGCCCAGTCGTCAGTCCACTCGGGATAGTGCTCGCTGGAGCCTTGGGTTGGGCCAATCAGCTCACCGACGAGCGAGGCCGGTACGTAGTCGCACGCATCGGTGAATGGCGCCGAGCGATCGGTTGAAGGAGATGGCGGAGGCTCGGCTGGTTGTGCACCAGCTGCCGGGGCGTCGCTCGGGCAGTCAGGCTCGTGCGGCAGGAGCCCCACAACGTTGACGGCAATAGTGTCGTGGAAGACTTCTTCGGCGTTGAGGGCGCCATCGGTGAAGCGCCAAGCCGGGTCGAGTGCGCCTTCAGTCGGGCCGGCACCCAAGCCGGTCAGGATGGCCGCAATCGCCCGTGCTCCCTTTGTATCCGTTGCGCCGCAACGAACCATGGTCCAGCCCGAATCGCTGGCATTCGGTGCCTCGGATCCGAATGTCTGTAGTGTCGATCCATCCGGAAGCACCACGCCGTCCGATGAGGGATAAGCGACGTCCTGCGGCCCAGTGAACTGGACCAAGAATCTCCATCGCTCGGGGAGGTAGGGGTGCCACTGGTCCTCTGCCCACCGGGCGGCGGTGAGGCCAAGGTCGGGATCCCTGAGCCGCTCAGCGAGGTCGCTGGCCGCGGCTTGCTGCGCCGCGGTGGTCTGCCGGGTCTCGAGGATGCTCAGGCCAAGACCGATGGAGAACACATCAGCTCCTGCCCGGGCTCGGATATCCATGTGCCCGGCGAACTCAAAGCTCTGGCAGCTGGGCAAGGAGTTCGTCACGGCGTCCATCAGAGCTGAAACACCCTCGGCCGTCAGCCGTCGCTGCGACCACGTCCCATCTAGTCCCACTGTGACGGGTGCGCCGCCCCAGTCCGTTGGGAAGCCGATTAGGACCAGGCCATCCTCATAGACGGTCAACTGGGTCGCACCAGGCCACTCCCCGCTACCAAGGGGAACGACAGTGAGGAGGACGCCGTCTGCCAGCGTCGGGTCGCAGTACGCGACTGGTCCAGCCAAGGGGAACGAATTCGAATCGGCGCGGTCATCGTCCAACCACGGCAGCCGGATCAGACCGGAACCCACCGCCAGCGCCCCGCCAATGAGCAGCGCGGTCAGCATCGCCGCAGTGGCCAGCAGCGCGAGATTGCGGCGTCCCCCAAGCAGCGTGACAGGCGTCGGCATGGTGTCTGGGAGGCCGACCACGCTGGCGCGCAGCTCGGCCGGAGCCTGCAGGCCGTCGCCGACCTCGGCTTGGAACCAGGCGCGCAGTCGCTGTTCGAGTTCGCGTTCGGTCATCGGACCGTCTCCTTGGCGTCGGCTTCCTCAAGCGCCGCGCGAAGCCGCTTGAGCGCGTAGTGGAGTCGAGAGTTCACGGTGCCGGGACGAATGCCCAACTGCCTGGCGATCTCGTTGATGGTCAGGTCTCGGTAGTAGCGCAGTGTCACGACCAGGCGGTGATCCGCCGATAGGCCGGCTAAGGCGCCGGCCATTACATCCCGTTCGTTGGCCAGGTCGAATGCGTTCTCCTGCTCGAGGGAGAGCTGCCCGGAGAGGTCCTGCATCCGCCATCTCGTCGTCCGCTTGAGGCGGTTCCGGCACGTGTTGACCAGGATCCGGGAGAACCATTGCTCGAATCTGGCTGGATCACGCAGCGTCGACCACCGTCGCCAGGCCTGGACGAATGCATCGTGGGTGGCGTCCTGTGCTTCGGCCGCGTTCCCCAGGATCGCGTAGGCCACGCGGTAGCTGGCGTTCAGGTGCCGGTCGGCCAATTCCCGGAAGGCGGCCGCGCGAGTCCCGACCTCGCGTGCCTCCGTGAGCGAGTCGCCGACCATCGTGTCTATCTCCGGCCCATGCCTCACGATGACATGACAATCGGGCGGGGGAAACCCTTCATCTGTCGCTCGATCGATGGCTGGTGGGAATCAACGGCCGCCGATTAGTCTCGCCTAGACCGATACCTCCGCAGGGGTACCAGCCTCACCCTCGGGTGCCTGCCCATCGACCTTCTCGAAGACCAGCGAGCCATCCCGGACGTCGACCCGGACCGTGTCGCCGCGGGTGAACTCTCCGGAGAGGACGGCCTTGGCCAGCGGGTTCTCGATGGCGCGCTGGATGGCGCGCCGCAGGGGCCGCGCCCCGAACTGCGGGTCGTACCCCTCGCGCGCGACGTGGGCGCGCGCGGCATCGGTCAATTCGAGGCTGATGCCGGAATCGGCCAACCGGGCCTGGACCCCCGCCAGTAGGAGACCCACAATCTCGCCCAGCTGCGACTCGTCGAGCGGGCGGAAGACGATGATCTCGTCCACCCGGTTCAGGAATTCGGGCCGGAAGTGCTCGCGCAGCTGGAGGCGGACCGCCTCCGCGGCCCGGTCGAACGCCTCGGCCCCGGCGTCGGCGGCCTCCACCAGGGCAGTCGAGCCGACGTTGCTGGTCATGATCACGATCGTGTTCTTGAAGTCCACGGTCCGGCCCTGGGCATCGGTCAGTCGCCCGTCGTCCAGCAGCTGGAGGAGGACGTTGAAGACGTCCGAGTGGGCCTTCTCGATCTCGTCGAACAGGACTACCTGGTACGGCCGGCGGCGCACCGCCTCGGTGAGCTGGCCGCCCTCCTCGTAGCCCACGTATCCCGGCGGCGCGCCGACCAGCCGGGACACGGCGAACTTCTCCATGTATTCGCTCATGTCGATCCGCACCAGGGCGCTCTCGTCGTCGAACAGGAACTCGGCCAGCGCCCGCGCCAGCTCCGTCTTGCCGACTCCCGTGGGGCCCAGGAAGATGAACGAGCCGATGGGCCGCTTGGGGTCCTTCAGCCCGGCCCGCGCCCGGCGGATGGCGTCGCTTACCGCCATGACCGCTTCGTCCTGGCCGATGAGCCTGCGGTGGAGCCGCTCCTCCATGCGGAGGAGCTTCTCGGTCTCGCCCTCCATCAGGCGGCTGACCGGGATGCCCGTCCAGCGGGCCACGACCTCGGCGATGTCGTCGGCGTCCACTTCTTCCTTGACCAGGACCGATCCTGACGACTTCAGCTCGTGCAGCCGCTGCTCCTGCTCGGCCAGCTGTTTGGTGAGCTCCGCCTCGCGGCCGTACTTCAGCTCGGCGGCCTTGGCGTAGTCGGCGGCCCGCTCGGCGGCCTCGATCTCGGGGGCCAGCTTCTCGAGGGTCTCGCGCGTCTCGCGGATGCCGGCCACAACTTCCTTCTCGCGCTGCCATTGGGCCTTCATGGCATCGGTCTTCTCGCGCAGGTCGGCGAGCTCCTTTTCTAGGGCCGCGAGACGTGCCTTGGAGGCTGCGTCCTTTTCCTTACGCAGCGCCTCGCGCTCGATCTCGAGCTGCATCCGGCGCCGCTCCAGCTCGTCCAGCTCGGCCGGCATGGAGTCCATCTCCATCCGCAGGCGGCTGGCGGCCTCGTCCACCAGGTCGATGGCCTTGTCGGGCAGGAAGCGCTCGGTGATGTACCGATTGGAGAGGACCGCGGCGGCCACCAGGGCCGAGTCGGTGATCCGGACCCCGTGGTGGACCTCGTATCGCTCGCGGAGGCCACGCAGGATGGAGATGGTGTCCTCCACGCTCGGCTGGTCCACAACGATCGGCTGGAAGCGCCGCTCCAGGGCGGCGTCCTTCTCGATGTTCTTCCGGTACTCGTCCAGGGTGGTGGCGCCGATGGCGTGAAGCTCCCCGCGGGCCAGCATGGGCTTCAGGAGGTTGGCGGCGTCCATCGCGCCCTCGGCGGCTCCCGCCCCGACCACGGTGTGGAGCTCGTCGATGAACAGGATGATCTGGCCCTCCGCGGCGGTGATCTCCTTGAGGACGGCCTTCAGCCGCTCCTCGAACTCCCCGCGGTACTTGGCACCGGCCACCATGGCGCCCAGGTCCAGGGCCACCACCCGCTTGTTCTTCAGCCCCTCGGGTACGTCGCCGCGCACGATGCGCTGGGCCAGCCCCTCGGCAATGGCCGTCTTCCCGACCCCCGGCTCCCCGATCAGCACCGGGTTGTTCTTCGTCCGGCGGCTGAGGACCTGGATGACGCGGCGGATCTCTTCGTCGCGACCGATGACCGGGTCCAGCAGGCCGCGTCGCGCGGCATCGGTCAGGTCGCGGCCGTACTTGGCGAGGGCCTCGTAGGTGGCCTCGGGGTTCTCGGACGTCACGCGCTGGCTGCCTCGGATCTCGGTCAGCGCCGCCAGCACCGCCTTCTCGTCGATCCCGTTGGCGCTCAACAGGCGAGTGGCGGGGCTGGGCGGTTGGGTCGCCAAGATGGTGAGCAACAGATGCTCGGTGGAAACGTACTCGTCATGCATCCGTTCCGCCAGCGGGTGGCTGTCGGCCAGGATGCGGCGCGCGTCCTCGGACAGCGTGAGCTGGGTAGTGCCGGAGATGCGCGGGTGCTTGGCCAGCTCCTCGCGGATCTGGGCGGCCAGCGCCGACGGATCGTGGCCAATGCGCTCAAGGACCGCAGGCACGACCCCATCCGGCTGCTCGACCAGGGCGTACAGCAGGTGGAGCGCCTCCAGCTGGCCGTGGCCCTCTCCCTCGGCCAGCTGCTGGGCGGCCAGCACGGCCTCCTGGGCCTTCTGCGTGAACCGATCAATTCGCATGGCGAGGGTCTGGCTGGGGGTGGGCCTCTGCGAAGCGCTCGAACTCGGCGCGTGCCTCATCGCCCAGCTTGGGGAGGACCACCCGGGTGGTCACCAGCAGGTCACCCTTCTGGTCACGGTGGCCGCGCTTGGGTAGCCCGCGGCCCGGGATCTTGATGACCTGCCCGTTCTGGGTGTTGGGGCGGATCCGGAGCTTCACCTTCCCGTTGAGGGTGGGCACCGGCACCTCCGCCCCGAGCAGGGCCTCGGGCAGACTGAGCGGCAGCTCGGTGGCCAGGTTGGCGCCCTGGCGTGTGAATCGGGGATCGGGCTTGACCTTGACAGTCAGGGTCACTCCTTGGTCGCGAAGGCGAATCTTGGCGCCATCGGTCACGCCAGGCGGGATCTTCACCTGCAATCGGCGGCCATCAACCGCCACCGTCCGCTCGGTCCCCTTCGAGACCTCGGCCAGCGTGACCTCCACCGTGCCGTGAGCTTCGGCCCGGGGAACGGGCTGGCCGGTGGTCCGGAACGCCCCCAGGTCGCCGAATGGAGAGCCGCCTGCGCCAGCCGCGCTGGCCGCGCCGGCCCCCATCGATCCGTCACCGAAGAACATCCGGAAGAAGTCGCTGAAGCCGCCAAGGTCATCGGCGCCGGCGGTCCGCACCGTCCATCGCATCCCGCCCGGCACGCCGCCGAAGGCGGACCAGTCGCCGGCCTGGTTGGGGTCGAACCCGGCCTGCTGGTACGCCTGCCAGTTCGCGCCAAGTTCGTCGAAGCGCCTCCGCTTTTCCGGGTCCGAGAGGACCGCATGCGCTTCGTTGGCCTCCTTGAAGCGCCGTTCCGCGTCCGCGTCGCCCGGGTTGCGGTCGGGATGGAGCTCCCGGGCGAGGCGCCGATACGCCTTCTTGATCTCGGCCGCTGATGCGGTCTTGGGGACGCCGAGGACCTGGTAGTAGTCCCGGTATTCCACGGCGTCCCCTGCTAGGGCGTCCTCACGCGCTGCCGGTCGGCGGTGCCGCCGGCGGCTGCTTGGGCTTGACCGGCGGGACCGGGGTGGCCGCGATCGGCACCTTCTGCCCCTTTGGCACCTTCCGCGTCCGCCGCACGGGCTTTCGCACCAGCGGCGTGATCGCCCGCAGCGCGGTTCGCGCGGCCGGGCGCGCCTGGTCCAGCAGGGCCGCCGACAGGACCTGGTCCATGTGGTCGACCCCCACGATGGTCAGCTGCTTGCGGACCTCCTCCGGCACGTCCACCAGGTCCCTCATGTTGCGACCCGGGATGAGCACCGTCTCCACACCCGCCAGGTGGGCCGCCAGCAGCTTGGCCTTCAGGCCGCCGATGGGCAGCACCCGACCGCGGAGCGTGATCTCGCCGGTCATGGCGATGTCACGCCGCACAGGCCGGCCGGTCAATAGGCTGGCCATGGCGGTGGCCATGGTCACTCCCGCCGAGGGGCCGTCCTTGGGCGTCGCCCCGGCCGGGACGTGGACGTGGATCGTCTGCTTCTCGAAGATGGCCGGGTCGAGACCCAGCTCCCGACAGCGGGCGCGGAGGTAGGACAGGCCGGCTCGCGCCGACTCCTGCATGACGCTCCCCAGCTGGCCGGTCAGGATGAAGTCGTCCTTGCCGTCCATCTTGGTGGCCTCGACCTGCAAGATGTCCCCCCCGGCGTCGGAGACCACCAGCCCGGTCACGATCCCGATCTGGTCCTCCTCGTCCAGCTGGCCATAGTCGAAGCGCGCCGGACCGATGAAGTCCTCCAGGTCGTCGGCCTTGACCTTGACGCGCGTCCTCGCGTTGGAGGCCACCTTGCGGGCCACCTTCCGCGCGATGCCGGCGATCTCGCGCTCCATGTTGCGGACCCCGGCCTCCTTGGTGAAGGCCTGGATCATGCGCACCAGGGCCGGCTCCTCGAAGACGACCTGCTTGGGGGTCAGGCCATGGTTCTCAAGCTGCTTGGGGACCAGGAACTGCTGGGCGATCCGCAGCTTCTCGAGCTGGGTGTAGCCCGGAAGCGGGATGATCTCCATCCGGTCGCGCAGGGCGGGCGGGATGGTGTCGGCCATGTTGGCGGTGGCGATGAACAGGACCTTGGACAGGTCGAACGGCACCTCCAGGTAGTTGTCCTGGAAGCTGAAGTTCTGCTCGGGGTCGAGCACTTCCAGCAGCGCCGATGACGGGTCGCCGCGGAAGTCCATTCCCACCTTGTCGATCTCGTCCAGCATGAACACCGGGTTCGAGGTGCCGGCGGTCTTGATGGACTGGATGACCCGGCCCGGCAATGCGCCGATGTAGGTGCGCCGATGTCCGCGGATCTCGGCCTCGTCGTGGATGCCGCCCAGGCTCATCCGGACGAACTTCCGGCCCATGGCGCGGGCGATGCTCTTACCCAAGCTGGTCTTGCCCACTCCGGGCGGGCCCACGAACAGGATGATCGGGCTGCGGATCTTCTCGGCCAGCTTGCGGACGGCCATGTACTCGAGGATCCGCTCCTTGGGCTTCTCCAGGCCGTAATGGTCCTCGTTGAGGACGCGCTCCGCATCGTTCAGGTCGAGGTTGTCCTCGGTCGTCGTGGCCCACGGCAGTGACACGAGCGTGTCGACGTAGGTGCGCACCACGCCCTGCTCTGGCGAGGCGCTGGGGATGCGGGTCAGGCGGTCGACCTCCTTGAGGGCCTTTTCCTTGACCTCGTCGGGCATGCCCGAATCCTCGACCTTCTGGCGCAGCTCGTTCACCTCGCTGACCGCCGGGTCGTCCTCGCCCAGCTCCTTCTGGATGGCCTTCATCTGCTCGCGGAGGATGTACTCGCGCTGGTTGCGGTCCATCTCCGACTTGACCTCGCTCTGAATCCGGCCCTTCAGCTCGAGGATCTCGATCTGCTTGGCCAGGAACGTGCTGACCAGGCGCAGCCGATCGGCGACGTCAATCGTCTCGAGCAGCTCCTGGCGCAGCTCGATGCTCATCTCCGGCGAGTAGGCGGCCATGTCGGCCAGCAGCCCGCCATCGGTGATGTTGCGGGCGGCGACCGCCACCTCGGGCGGCACCGGCGCTCCGGCGGTGACGTATTGCTCGATTTGAGCCTGGATCGACGCCATGAGGGCCTCGATCTCGACCCCGGTCTCCTTCTGGTCCTCGATGAGCTGGATGCGCGCCTCGAGGTGCGGGTCGACCTGGACCAGGTCCAACAGCCGGATCCGGCGCTGGCCCTGGACGATGGCCCGGATGGTGCCGTTCTGGAGACGGATGAGTTGGGCGATCTTGGCCAGCGTGCCCACGCTGTGCAGCTCGTCGACCGTGCCGATCTCCTCGGTCTCGGACGAGCGCTGCGCGATCAGGGCCACCGGGGAGTTGGCGCGCACGGCGCGCTCCAGGGCCTTCACGCTGCGGTCGCGGCCCACTTCCAGCGGGACGATCATCTCGGGGAAGATGACGGTGCCGCGCAGGGCGACCAGGGGCAGGACCTGGATCTGGTCCGCCGGCTCGTCGGTCGGGGGAGTGGGCTGGATCTTTGTGTCTTTTTCGGATTCCACGTGGCTCACCTGCTGCTGGGTTCGGGGACGGGCACGGCGACGGGCTCGAGCTGAGGCTCGGGTTCCGCGTCGCCCTGGACAAAGCGTTCGACATCACCTTCATCGAACAGGTCGTAGACCCGGATCTTGCCGAGCGCTTCGAGCTGCAGGATGACCTTGACGCCCGCCAGGTTGACCCCCTGGCGTCGGGTCAGGAAGCGGATGATACGCACCCGCTCAATATCGGCCTCGGAGTAGAGGCGGAGGTTGTTGCGCCGATGCGGGCAGACGAGTCCCTCCTCGTCGTAGATCCGCAGCGTGCGCGGGTGCACCGCCGCCAGTTCGGCGGCGATGCTGATGAAGTAACGCGGCCGCTTCGGGTCGCGGATCCAACTCACCTGGTCGGAACTCCAATCATCGGTTCTTTCATCGATTGAGCTGTGTTTCAGGCGCTCCGTAGAGGCGCAGCGGTACCCTAATCATTGACAACGGCGTTGTCAAGACCTATAGCAATTCAGAATTCGGAGCCGCGGTTCGAGCTCGGCTAGCCGCGGAGGCGACCCGCCCAGGACCATTTGTTCACCAGGCGTACCGAACGGCCACATTTCCAGCCCATCTTGACGTCTGACCCCCAGCCTGCCGGTTTCGTTCATTGAACGTACAAGAACGGCCGATTTGACCACCCCAAGGGCCGCCGACGGGTCCTATTTGGCCGATGTGTACATGAGGTGAACATCGGGACCGATGGATGGGGGCGAGTCAGGTCGAGCGAGCCTCGCGCAACGCTCGTTCCAGGCGCTCCAGCCGGCCGGCGGCGCGGCGTCGTTCCGGGTTGCCAAGGGCCAGCCCGGCATAGCGGAGAAGCTGGTACCCGGCGGCCAAGCGGGCCAGGGCGGGAGCGACCGGGGCGGAAGGCGTGAGCCGGGCCAGGTGCTGCCGCGGGGTTTCGGCCGATCGGCGCGCCCAGCGGCCGTCCGCCGCCAGGGCGTCCAGGGCCGCCAGGTAGGCGCCCACCGGGTCGCTGCGGTCACCGCGGGCCGGGGCGGCAGGCCTGGGTTCTCGTCGGGGCCGCGGCGGGCGGTCGAAGACCACGCTCCGCTCCTCCACGACGTCGCCCAGCAGGGCCTCCATCCGGCGCCGCTCGCGCCAGTGCCACCAGATGTAGAGCGCGACCGCGGCCAGCTCGAGCAGGATGATGGTGGCGATCACCAGGAAGAACAGGATGCCCGGCAGCTGGCTCGTCGGCTGCTGCGTCGCGCCGATCTCGATGACCGGGAGCTGGATGGTTCCCTGGCCGAACCCTTCCGGCAGGATCCCGCGCGCCAGGTCGATGAAGAGCGCGGCCAGGATAATGACCGGAGACAGGAGCAGGACGACCAGGGCGCCGAGGACTCGGATGGGCGCCACCAGGGCGACCACCAGGGCCTCGAGCGGGACTCCCAGGAACAGCGCGGCCGGGATCCCGAGCACCGTCACCCCCAGCGCCACCAGCAGGACGAACCCAAACCACGAGCCGCCGCCCGGGCCATCACCCCGTACGGCGGCCAGGCGGGCCAGTCCCAGGGCCAACACTCCCGATCCCACGAACATGAGCGAGCCGATGAAGGCGAGCGCGGTGAACGCTTCCTGGATGCCGGGGCCTGCCCGTCCGGCCGTCAGGTCGCCGATCAGCCATGCGACTGCGACAACCGGCAGGCCCCAACGCATGAGCTGGTCCTGGACCTCTTCGTCCACGGCTCGGGACTGGTGGGCGTGCCCGCGCAGGACGGCCAGGGCGCCGATCCATCCGCCGTGATGAGCGGCCAGGGCCGCCTGGGCGTCGCCCTGGATCAGGGCGACCCGGACCTCGGGCGCCAGCAACCAGGCCATCGTGCCCGCGGCCACCGCCAGCACCGGCAACCCGAACGCCTCGCCAGCCGGTCCCCGCCACCGGACGCGGCGCGCCCAGCCCATGCCCGCCCCGGCCAGGATGGCGAACTCGAGGGGCCCGATGATCGGCACCTCCCCGAACAGGGCTTGGAGGGCCGCCGCCACCACGGCCAGCAGGCCGCCCTCGGCCACGCACTGGGCGACCGGCAGCAGCCGCGAGGGGCGTGGGGGGCTGGGCGGCGGGGCGGGCCGACCGTCCGGCTCGACGCCGATCGGGACCGGCTCAGGCGGATAGTTCGACCACATCCGCCGTCTCCCAGGATGGGGTGATGATCATGCCGCGTGCCGCGATGCCGGCGCGGCGGGCTGCGGCGAGCCCCTCGGGCTCGGCGCCGAGGAGGAGCACCTCGACCGCGTAGCCGGACGCCTGCAGGCGGCGCAAGGTGGGGTGTATGGCGTGCGGGGAGCGGGCGGTGAGGACCACCAGGCTGGCGCCCGCCGCCACGCGCCGGGTGAGCCAGGTCAGCAGGCCGGCCAGCGTCCCCGAGCTGATCGGTCCCAGGCGCGCGAGCAGGTCGGTGACCCGACCCAGCTGGGCCGGGCCCGACCGCGACGGCAGGTACGCCACGCGCTGGGCGGTACCCGAGAATCCGGCCGCCGCCAGGCCGACCGCGGCGCCGCCGTCGAGCAGGCTGCGGGCCACGGAGGCGGCTGCCACGCACAGTCCCTCGAAGGCGTCAACGTCCCAGTCCATGGCCCAGTCCGCTCCTTCGACCGTCCGGACGTCGAGCACCAGGATCACCTGTCGGCTGCGCGCCGGCTCCCAGCGGCGGCTCACCGGCCGCCCGAGGCGCGCGGTCGCTCGCCAGTGGATGCGCCGCAGCGGGTCGCCGGGCTGGAAGGGCCGCACCCCGCCGAAGAGCGCCGGGTCGTGGACCAGGCCGCTGCGGGCGCGCCGCTCTCCGATGGGCGCGCGGGCGGGCGCCACGTCCCGGACGGCCGCCGTCCGGGGGGCCACCACCAACCGGTCGGGGAGCGTCCGCTCCTCGGTCACCGCGTGGCGGCCCACCAGGTCGCGAATGTGGAGCCGAACCGGGCCGAACTCGAACACTCCCCGGTGCCGCGCCTCGAGGTGGTAGTGACGGACCACGCGCTCGTACCAGCCCAGGGCCCAGGTGTTGCGCAGGCTCCGGCGCTGAAGGGCCACGTCGTCCAGGTCGAGCATCCGTTCGCGGACCTCGATCCCGTCGGTCACGAGGTCGTCGGCGGCGATCCACGGCAGAGGCAGCGCCTTGCGGTTCCAGACCGACACGTCCAAGTCGACCGTGTCGCCGACCACCGCCCGCCCGGTTCCCAGGCGGCGGTCATAGGAGAGGTCGCGCAGCCCGTACCGGGTCCACAGCCGGGTCGTGGCCCCGTACGCGAAGGTGGCGAACGCCAGGAGGAGAAGGCCCGGCACACCGGCCACGGCGGCCACCACCGCCATCCCCAGCGCGAGGGCGGTCCAGCCGGTCATGGCGTGAGCGGGACCGGAACCTCGTCCAGCACGGCGTCGACCACGCTCGCCACGCTGGCCCCGCGCAGCTCACGGTCCAGGTCGAGCAGGATCCGATGGCCGAGCACGGCATGCGCCACGGCCCGGACGTCGTCGGGCAGGACGAAGGCGCGGCCGTCCAGGGAAGCCCAGGCCTGCGCGGCGCGGTACAGGGCCACGCTGCTGCGCGGTGACGCGCCAAGGCGGACGTCGGGATGCTCCCGGGTGGCCCGCACCAGGCTTACCAGGTACGCCTCCACCTCGTCGGCGACCCGGATGACGCGGACCGCGTCGCGGAGGCCCAGCAGCGCATCGGCGCTGGAGATGGTCGGGACCTGCGTCAGCGGCTCCGCCTGGGCCTGGTGACGCCGGGCGATGGCGTGCTCCGACTCGACGCTGGGGTAGCCGACCGCGATCCGGAGCAGGAAGCGATCCAGCTGGGCCTCCGGCAGGGCAAACGTCCCCTCCAGCTCGATCGGGTTCTGGGTGGCCAGCACGATGAACGGCTCGGGCAGCGGGCGGGTGACCCCGTCGACCGATGCCTGCCGCTCCTGCATCGCCTCCAGCAGCGCGGACTGGGTCCGCGGCGTGGCGCGGTTGATCTCATCCACCAGCACGACCTGGCTGAAGATCGGTCCGGGCACGAAGCGAAAGGCCTTGCCCTCCAGGATGCTGCTGCCGGTGACGTCGCCGGGCAGCAGGTCGGGCGTGCCCTGGACACGGGCGAAGGACAGACCGATGGCGCGCGCCACGGCGCGCGCGAGCAGCGTCTTGCCGACCCCCGGCACGTCCTCGATCAGGGCGTGGCCATCGGCCAGGAGCGTGACGGCCAACAGACGCAGGGCCTCGGGGGCTCCTACGACCGCGGTCGCAACCGCCGAGCGCAGGTCGTCGAAGAACGCGGCCGCCTGCCGGCCGACGTCGGTCGGCGCGTCGGCGGTCATCGGTCTAGTCGCCGATCAGGAGCTGCCGGAGCTCCGGTTCTCGTTCAGACGAGGTCACCGCCAGCATCCGGTCTCCGTCCATCAGCTTGGTTTCGGGGCGGACAGGGACCGCTTTCGAGCCGCGCAGGATGACGGCCACCGACGTGCCCTCGGGCAGGGTCAGCTCCCGCAGCTCGCGCCCCACCGCGGGCGATTCGGCGGTCAGCTGGGCCTCGACGATCTCGAGGTCGCCGCCCTCCAGCTCGGTCAGGTGGAGGAGGTCGTGGATCGGGATCTCGTGCTCGATGACGCCCAGGATGGTGCGGGTGGGACTGACCGTGTCGTCGATGGCCAGCCGGCGGAAGAGCTGCTCGTTCTTCGGGTTGTTCACCCGGGCGATGGCCCGCGGGACGTTGAAATGCATCTTCGCCACCTGGCACGCCACCAGGTTGTCCTCGTCGTCGCCGGTCACCGCCGCCACGACGTCCGCCCGCCCCATGCCGGCCAGCTCCTGGTAGCGACCCTCGCACCCGTCGTTGGGCACCACGATGCTGCCCAGCTCCTCCGCGATCTGGCGGGCGCGGCTGGCGTCCTTTTCGATCATGACCACCTCGTGGCCGGCGTGCAGCAACTCCTTGGTGAGGTAGTAGCCGACGTTTCCGCCCCCGATCACGACCACGTACATGTCAGCTCTCCTCCGTCGCCGCAGCGGCGCGGCTGCCGGGGGGTGGAGCGCCGCGCATCGGCTCGGCAGTTGGCTCCTCGACCATGCCGTTGGTGGCCGCCGCTCCGTCGACCGCAGCGGTGGCCAGCGCCGAGGACAGGATGTTGGTCCGGCAGATGGTCTCAAGCCCCAGGGTCCGATAGGCCTTGGCCCGCAACGGGTCGTTGATCTTGGCGATGACGCGCGGTACGCCGAACACGTGCTTGGCCAGCTGGGCCGCCATCACGTTCCGGTTGTCACCTTCGGTCAGGGCCATGACGATGTCCGCCATCTCGGCTTCGGCACCCCGCAGGACGTCCTCGTCCGACCCGTTGCCGCGGATCGTGATGCCGCTGTAGTCCGTGGGCAGCCGCTCGAAGGCGCGCGGGTTGACGTCCAGCACGGTCACGTGATGACCCTGCTGGTCGAGCTGCACGGCTGTCTGAGCACCCACTCGTCCACAGCCGATGATGATGACTCTCATGGGGACAGTGCCAGCTCCTCGGTTCGGGCCCGGAGGCACCAGACCGGCGCCTTCGAGTTGCGCATGACGTAGGGGACCGTCCGTCCGGCGTCCCAACTGCCGCCGAACCGGCGCTTATAGCGTAGCCCCATCACGATCAGGTCGGCGCTGGAAGCCACCGCCTCGTCCACGATGGCCGGCCCCGCCGCGCGGGCCTGGATCATGCCAACCCGGTTCGGGATGCGGCGGGCCTCGAGGAACTCGGCTCCGCGGTCCAGGATCTCGTCGGCGAAGGCGATCGCCTTGTCGTCCTGGGTGTCCAGCGTCCGCTCGAAGCCGACTTCGATGACGTGGACCAGCACGATCTCCGCCGCATCCGCGCCGCTCTTCGCCGGCTGGCCGGCCAGGAGCAGCGCGCCGAGGCTGAGTGCATCGTCGTCCGCGTCCCCGCCGGCCAGCGGAATCAGGAGCCGGCGATACGGGAGCAGCAGGAGATCCGATTCCGAAGGGCGTCGGCGGAACATCGGAGCGATATCCTAGCCGCCCGCCGCGTGCGGGACGGGCGTCATGGGGATTGGTCAGCGGCCGTAACTGAGCCGCTCCGCCAGCCAGCTCGGAAGCTGCCGCTCGCGCATGAGCTGCTGGGTGCGCTCGATGTCGTAGTCCACCCGGCGGAACTCCACGCTCCCCGCGTCCAGGTCCAGCACCGCGTAGGAGCTGGCCCGGTTGCCGTCGCGCGGCTGGCCCACGCTCCCCGGGTTCAGCATGAGGCGTCCGTCCGGCAGCGAGGTCTGGCTGCCTGCGGACGTCGCCACCCGGGTCACCGCTCCGTCAGTCGCGGCGTACAGGACCGGGTAGTGGGTATGACCGAACAGGCAGATGCGGGTCGCGAACGCGGCCAGGTTGGCCCGGGCCACCTCGGCTGACACGATGTACTCCCAGATCGGATCGCGCGGCGACCCGTGCACGGCGGTCAGCTCTCCCTCGATGCGACGTTCGGGCAGGGCGGCGAGGTACTCGCGCGAGTCGGCGGTGAGCACGTCCGTCGTCCAGGCGATGGCGGCCGCCGCGGCCTCGTTGAACCAGGTCACGTCCACCAGACCGGCCGCCGCGCCGTCATGGTTGCCCATCACCGCGCGGGCGTCATGCTGGCGGAGGCGATCAATGACCTCGTTGGGCTGCGGACCGTAGCCCACGATGTCCCCGCACACCCAGGACTGGTCCACGGCCGCCAGGGTCGACAGATCCTCGAGGACCGCGTCGAGCGCGACCAGGTTGGCGTGGATGTCCGACAGGACCGCGAGGCGCATCGGCCGGCGAGTGTACGGAAAATGCTCCCTCGGCGCCTTTCGGTCTTCCCGGAAGCGGGCGGTTTCGCGGCCGGCTCTCGCATCGGCCCCGCGCCGTTCCCGGTTACCCATACTCGGCACCGCGGAAGCAGGAACGCCAGTTTCGCGCTCCGCCCCTCTCCGGGCAAGGCAGTTATCCACCAATCCCGCCCGGAAGCCCGCATCTGTGGATAACTCACCCGGCTATACTCGCCTCAGATGGCGCCTCACCCCCTCGGGGCGAGTACGATCGGGACTCGGTGGCACTGCTGAGCGAAACATTGCCACCGCGCTTCGCTCACGACAGCGAAGCCGAATTGGCCAGAGTTCTCGACTTCTACCAGGTCTCGTGGCGCTACGAACCCGACGTCTTTCCGATCTCGTGGAGCCCAACCGGGGCGGTCATCGAGTCGTTCGCGCCCGACTTCTACCTCCCTGAGCTGGAGCTATACGTGGAGCTGACCACGCTGCGCCAGACCCTGGTGCGCAAGAAGAACCGCAAGCTGCGCCTCCTGCGTCAGCTGTACCCCGAGGTGCGGGTCAAGCTCCTGTATGCCCGCGACTTTCGGGCCCTCATGGTCAAGTACGGGCGCCTTGGCTTCCTGCTGGAGATGAACGGGGCCAACCTCAACGGCGCGAACGGCAACGGGGCCCGCGGCCACGGGGCCCGCGGCCACGGGGCCAACGCCAAGGCGACCGCGCGGTGAGCGAAGCCACGGCCACCACCATCCATGCAGACGTGCAGGAGGTCCTGCTCACCGAGGACCAGATCCAGGCTCGGGTGGCCCAGCTGGGCGCCCAGTTGGACGCCGAATACACCGGCCTGGAGCCGGTCCTGATCAGTGTCCTGAAGGGCTCGATCGTGTTCCTGGCCGATCTCGTGCGCAGCATGGAGCTGCCGCTGTCGATCGACATCATGGAGGTCAGCAGCTACGGGGCGGCGACCGAGACCAGCGGCCAGGTGCGGATCCTGAAGGACCTGTCGAACCCCATCGAGGGCCGCCATGTGCTCGTGGTCGAGGACATCATCGACACCGGTCTGACCCTCAATTACCTGCTCCGCTACCTGCGTGAGAAGAGGCCCGCCTCGCTCCGCATCTGCTGCCTGCTGGACAAGCCCGCCCGCCGGCTGACCGAGATCCCCATCGACTACGTGGGGTTCACGATCCCGGACCGATTCGTGGTCGGCTACGGGCTCGACTATGGGGAACGCTACCGGAACCTGCCGTACGTGGGAGTCCTGCGTCCGTCCGTCTACGGGCTCGACAACCCGGAGGCCTGAGCGGTGGACGAGTCCGGTCGGCCGCAGCGGTACCGAGTCCCCATCTTGCTCGGCAGCCTGCTGATGATCGCGGCCGCCTTCCTGCCCTGGTGGCGGGCCGGCGGGGAGCTGGTGAGCGGTGTTGAGCTGCCGGCCTCGAGCGGGATCGGGCTGGAGGGGCCGGGCGTGGTCATCTTCGCGGCGGCCATCCTGTCCCTGGCCCTGCTCGATATCGGCTACGCGCGCGGGCGCTGGGGGTTCGCCCTCGACGCGCCGGGCATCTATCTGATCCTGGGCCTGGCGGCGGCCGCCGCCCTGGTATGGCGGGCCTGGGAGCTATGGTCGGTTTCCTACCTGCCGCTGCCGCAGAACTCGCCGGGGCTCATCCTGGCCATCGTGGGAGTCGGCCTCTTCCTGTACGGCGCGGGCACCGGTGTGGGGACACGGCGCACCTTCTGACGGGCTCAGATTCGGAGCGGCGGAGTCCTAGCGCGGCAGCAGCAGCGGGCTGAGGACGATCCAGCCCGCGACCACGATCACGAGCAACGCTCCCAGCAAGAGCATGGGGCGCAGGTCCGGCCGGTAGGGCGGACCTGACATCGGTCTGTCATCGCCCCCGTATCGGTCTAGATCTCGCCCAGGTAGGCCTGGCGGACCTGCTGGTTGGCCGCGAGGTTCGCAGCGGTGTCGGCGAGGATGACCTGGCCGGTCTGGAGCACGTACCCCCGACCGGCAACGTTGAGCGCCATGGCGGCGTTCTGCTCGACCAGCAGCACCGTGGTGCCCCCGGCGTTGATGTCGCGGATGATCTCGAAGATCTGCTCGGTGAGGATGGGGGACAGGCCCATCGACGGCTCGTCCAGGAGAAGGACCGTCGGGCGGGCCATCAGCGCCCGACCGATGGCCAGCATCTGCTGCTCGCCGCCCGACAGGGTGCCGGCCTTCTGCGATCGTCGCTCGGCCAGGCGGGGGAAAAGGGTGTTGACCCGCTCGATGTCCTTGTCCAGCGGACCCTTCCGACTGAAGGCGCCCATCAGCAGGTTCTCGTACACGCTCATGCGGGCAAACACACCGCGCCCCTCGGGCGCCTGGGCAATCCCCATTCCCACGATCTCGTGCGGCTTGCGGGCCTGGATCTCGGCCCCCTTGAAATGGACGGTGCCCGAGCGGGCACGCGTGATGCCGCTGATGGTGCGCAGGGTGGTCGATTTTCCTGCCCCGTTCGAGCCGATGAGGGTCACGATCTCGCCCTCATCGACCGTCAGCGATACGCCCTTCAGGGCCTCGATGTTGCCATAGAAGGTATGGACGTCAGCCAGCTCGAGCAGATGGGCCATCAGGCGGTCGACTGCTTGCCGAGGTAGGCCTCAATGACCCGCGGGTTGGCGCGGATCTCCTCGGGGGTGCCCTCGGCGATCTTCTCCCCGTAGTCGAGGACGGTGATCCGCTCGCTGATCCCCATCACCACCTTCATGTCGTGCTCGATGAGGAGAATGGTGAGTTGCAGGTCGCGCCGGAGGCGCCCGATGAACTCGGTCATGCGGCGTGTCTCGCCCGGATTCATGCCCGCCGTGGGCTCGTCGAGGAGCAGCAGCACCGGGTCGCTGGCCAGGGCGCGGGCCACCTCCAGCCGACGCTGGTCCCCATAGGGCAGGTTCTTGGCAAGGTCGTGCGCCACCCTTTTTCTGAGGCCAACCAACTCGAGCACCTCATAGGCTCGCTGCTCGAGGGCTTCCTCCTCGCCGCGGATGCCAGGCGTGCGGAAGACGGCTGCATACCACGCGCCGTGGGACCGGACGTGCCGTCCAACCTTGACGTTGGCCAGGACCGTCATGTTCTGGAAGAGGCGAATGTTCTGGTACGTGCGGGCGACCCCCAGCTCCGCAACCTCGTGGGGGGCCTTGTGGGTGATATCGACCCCATCCAGGGTGATGGTCCCCGAGGTCGGGTGATAGATCCCGCTCATCTGGTTGAAGAAGGTGGTCTTGCCCGCTCCGTTGGGGCCGATGATCGAAACGATGGAGTAGCGCGGGATGTCGAAGTCGATGTCGCGGTTGGCAACCAGACCCTCGAAGGTCTTGGTCACCGCGCGCGCCTCGAGCAGGTTCCCGTCGCGGATATCTGTGGCTTCCGTGGCGGTGGCGCTCATGCCTGACTCGGTGCTGCGCCGCGAGTCACCGACTCGTCGCCGAAGGTCCCCTCGTCGTCACCTTCCACTTCCTCACCCTCGTGGAGCTCGCGGCGGCGGGCCACGTCCGGGAAGAGGCCCTCCGGGCGCAGCAGCATCATCAGGACCAGGACAGCCCCGTACACCAGCAGCCTGAACTCGGCGAACTCACGCAGCAGCTCCGGAAGTCCGATCAGGGCCAGCGCTCCAAGGATCATGCCCGGGATGCTGCCCATGCCGCCCACGATGACGACTGCCAGAGCCGTGATCGAGACCTGGATGCTGAAGGCACCGGGAAAGACCGATTGCAGGTGCGTGGCGTACACCGCCCCGCCCAAGCAGCCAATCGCAGCGCCCATGGCGAAGGCGAGCAGCTTGTAGTTGACGATGTTGACGCCAGTTGCCTGCGCAACGTCCTCGTCCTCGCGCATCGCGTTCCAGGCCCGGCCGGTGCGCGAATGCTTGAGCCGCCAGGCGACGAACGCGGCCACCCCGCAGAAGGCGACCAGCGGGTAATAGGTGGCCGCCGGACCGCTGACCTCGCCGATGAGGGGCAACGTGTAGGCGCCCCCGGCGCCGATCATCTCCGGAATGCGGATGATGCCCTGGACCCCGCCGAACCATGGCCGCAGCGCATCCGATAGGAACAGGACGCGGGCGATCTCGCCGAAGCCCAGGGTCACGATGGCCAGGTAGTCGCCGCGCAGGCGGAGGACTGGCGCGCCGATAAACAGGCCCACCATGGCCGCTCCCAGCACGACGATGGGCAGCGCCACCCAGAAGCTGAGGCCCAGCCCCAGCGACGAGACGGGCGAGGTGAGCAGGCCCGTGAAATAGGCGCCCACCGCGTAGAACGCCACGTAGCCCAGATCCAGCAGGCCAGCGAAGCCGACCACGATGTTGAGGCCCAGGCCCAGCAAGACATACAGGCCGACCAGGACCAGCACCTGGCTCAGGAACGAGCCGGCGATCACCGGCAGCGTGTACAGGATGCCGATGACGGCGAGGACCGCCACCCAGGGCACCAGCCGTCGCGCCCCGGGGTCGGCGGCCGCCAACCGCCGACGGACGGTGGCCCGCAGTGGGGACCAGGCGGCCGCGATAGCCGCCCCGATCAGGAAGATCGCGGCTGCCCCGAACACTGACAGACCGTGAGCCACGTACAGCCAGCGCGAAAAGTCGGCCAGGTCGAACTCCAGCAGCCGCGGCCGGAAGAAGGTCTCGACCATGCTCATGAGGATCACCGCTCCCGTGCCGGCCACCAGCGGGCGTCGGATCCGCACCGGCAGGCTCCGGCCGACGGCGGCCAGCAGGCCCAGCCCGGCGGCGGTCACCACGTTGACGACTGCGCCGAGGACGGGTTCCAGCCCGAACCCGATGAACTCCAAGAGCTGCGACGTGACGCGGATCAGCACGTCGCGGATCTGGGGCGACAGCGCGCTGGCGACCAGGAATCCGGCCGCGAACAGCGCCCCGGCGGCAGTTCCGGCGACCAGGCCGGAGACCACTTGGCGCGGGGCCGTTTCCGTCCGGCCCGCGATCCAGTACCCGAGTATGAGCGGTGGGACGGCCAACATGAGGCGACCGAGGGTGAGGTACCCGGTGATCACCTCGCGCTCGAGGAAGGCCTGGACCAGCCCGACGGCGGCCAGGTACAGCATCACCACTCCGCCGACCAGGCCGGCTGAGACGGCCGGGCGAAGGAACGCCATACGGGCCATCTACTTGCCCTCCGGTCTACCGAACAGTCCGTAGGGGCGGAAGATGAGAACCAGCACCAGCACCGTGAACGCAACCACGTCCTTCAACTGGTTGGGCGTGGGAACCCCGAATCCGGTCAGCAGCAAGGTGGGGGCTATCGATTCCAGGACGCCCAACGACACACCGCCCAGCATGGCGCCGATGATGTTGCCGATGCCGCCCAGCACGGCAGCGGTGAAGGCCTTGATGCCCGGCAGGAAGCCCATGAACCAGTGCACCTGATTGAAGACGATGCCGTACAGCACGCCCGCCACCCCGGCCAGGATGCCGCCGATGGCGAAGGTGATCACGATGGTGCGGTCCACGTCGATGCCCATCAGGGCGGCGGTGTCCTTGTTCTCGCTGACCGCCCGCATGGCACGACCAGTGCGGGTGCGCTCCACGAACCAGTACAGAAACACCATCATCAGGATGGCGCCCACGATGACCACCACCTGGGTTTTCAGGAACGGAATCCCCGCGATGTCCACCGTGCCCACCAGGGAATCGATGCGGGGCCACGCCCTGGCCAGCTCACCGTACAGACCCCGCACGCTGTTGCTGATGAACAGCGAGGCACCGATGGCCGTGATCAACGGCACCAGCCGCGGGGCGCGTCGCAGCGGCCGGTAGGCGATCCGTTCCAGAATGAGCGCCACGATCATGGCGCTGACCGCAGACACCGCCACCACGATCACCATGCCGATGATGGGGTTGCTGTTCAAGAAGCCCGCCTGGGCCAGGGCGTCGGCCACGAAGAAGGACGTCATGGCGCCGAACATGAACACGTCGCCATGGGCGAAGTTGATCATCAGCAGGACGCCATAGACCAGGGTGTAGCCCAGCGCGATCAGCGCGTAAATGCTCCCCTGGGTGACGCCGAAGATGACCAGGGAGCGCCAGTCCTCAAACGTCAGCAGACCCTGCTGGAGGGTCAACCAGCTGCCCACGGCAACAAACAGGATGATGCCCCCGCCCAGCGCCCACAGGAGCAGGTTTACCAGCGAGATCCGAGCGGGGCGTCTCACCAGGGGTCTCTCCTCCCGGCAACAGACAGGGCGATCGTTCGAAGATTCGGGCTGTTCGGGTGGCTTTGGTTCCGCGGACTATACAGAGGGCGGGTGAGCCGTTGTCGGCTCACCCGCCCGTGAGGTTGCGGAGGTTGCCTCGAGCCTTATGGCTCTCGCGTGCTGAAGACCGGGACGAAGACGCCATCCTCGAGCTGGTCGATCGAAATCTCCCGAGCCCCACAGTCACCGTTCTCGTCGCAGGTCAGGGTTCCGGTCAGACCGGGGTAATCGGTCAGGCCGGCTACGTACTCGCGGATCGCCTCCTTACTGAAGTAAGACGTGCCATCCGCGTCGTCTCCAACGTGGGCCGCCACAATTGCATCCATGAGGATGTTGTAGGCGTCGTAAGCCTGGCCGCCGTACGGAGCCAGGACGGTCTCGGTGCCCGACAGCGCGTAGTACGCCGGCAGGAATTCGTCGATGTACCGGCCGCCGTAGTTCAGGTCCGGCCCGGAGAAGTACATCCCGATCTCCTGGGCCAGGTCGCCGGCGCCCTTGATCATGGCGCCGTCCTTGACGCCGTCCGCACCGAACATGATCGTGTCGGCCAGGCCCGGGATTTCCTGGGACTGGGTGACGAAGAGCGGACCCTCGGGGCTGAAGATCGGCAGGAAGATCACCTCAGGGCTGTTGGCGGCGATGGTGGTCAGCAACGCGTGGAAGTCCGTGTCGCCGACATTGATCCCGTCTTGGGATGTGGTCTCGCCGTCGCACTGTTCGGCGAATTGGTCCACCGCCACCTGCTGCAGCTCCTCCGCATACGGGCTGCCGTCATGGATGGTGGCGATTGTGGTTACACCCAGTTCCTCGCACAGGAACTTCGCCACGGCCGAGCCCTGGAAGAAGTCACTGTACGCAGTGCGGAAATAGAACTCGCCGCCGTAATTCGCGTGTCCGGGTTGGGTCAGGCTGACCGCCGTGTTGGACGGCGAGATATTGGTCAGGCCTGCAGCCTCGAGCACCGGCATCATCGGGACCGCGGTCCGTGAGCAGGTGGTGCCCATGACGCCCAGGATGGCCGGATTGGCCACGATCGACTCGGCGGCCGTCTGGCCGGAGGCCGCGTCGCCGCAGCCGGCGTCCTCGTGGATGACTTCCACGTCTCGGCCGAGCACCTGGCCACGCTCCTCCTGAGCGACCTGAATCCCGAAGTTGGCGTCGTTGCCCAGGAAGGCCACGGCGCCGGTGATCGCCAGCGCGCTGGCAACCGTCAGCGGCTCACCCGCCGGGACCTCGACGCAGCCAAGCTCAAGTGCCTCGCAGGCGGCGACCGGATCTACGGCCCCGGTTGCTGCGGCGCTCTCGCTGGGGCTTGAACTGGCGCTCGCTTGACAAGCGGCCAGGATCAACGCCAGCACGAAAAGGCCAGCGCTCGATCGTAGGGACTTCTCCATCCAATCCTCCTCCAATTGCTTCCGGGGTGACGCGCAGCGCCACGCCACGGAGCGTGTATGCCCGGGCATCATACGAGCGCGTTTACACGTGCGCAAGGTCGTGACCCGGGCACTCTTGATATGGCCGACCGTCGGCAGCGAGTTCAGTTTGGCCGCGGGAAAGGCAACTTCCTGGCCTTCGAAACGGCCTCACCCAAGGGGCGTGGTATCCTGTTGCCCTAGGCCTCCCACGCGGAGATGTCCGATCCCTCGCCGCCGCAGAAACCCAAGCGGGTTCGCGAAGCGAGGGTGCCGCCGAAGCCGCGCCACCCATTCCGGCCTCAGTCCGGGAGCGTGGGTCGAGCGCGAAGGCAGCCGGAACTTCACGAGGTGGCCACCACCATTCACTTAGGAGAAGCTCACTTGAGCAAGAACGTGGCCGTCTTTGTCGACGTTGCCAACCTCTACTATGCTGCCCGCGGGCAGGACGTCGACGTCGATTACGTGGCGCTGCTGAAGCACGCCACCAAGGGGCGCGATCTCATTCGCGCCTACGCCTACTCGGGGCTTGATCCCGAGAACGAGAACCAGAAGAAGTTCCTCGATTTCCTTGGCAAGAACGGCTACAAGGTCGTGGCCAAGGACATCCGCAAGTTCGGCGACGGGCGGGTCAAGGCCAACCTCGACATCGAGCTCGTGGTCGACCTCTTCCGCCTGGCCGATCGGATGGACGTGGCCGTCATCGTCTCCGGGGACGGTGACTTCGCGCCCGCCATTCGCGCCCTTCAGGACGAGGGTGTCCGGTGCGAGGTGATCAGCTTCAAACCGAACACCAGCTCCGACCTGTTCGCTGTCGCCGACGAGTTCGTGGACGTCATGAAGATCAGCGCCATCAGCCGCCAGAAGGATGCCAAGGGGGTTCCGGCACCCGAGATGCCCGCCAAGGAGGTCAATCCCGACGTCGGATTCCGCGAGGCGTCGCCCTCGGTTGCCGCTGCAGCCATGGCAGCCATTCGAGCCGACGGGGAGGACGCCGGGAGTGCCGGCCGCGGACGAGTGCGGGCGACCGGGATACGCCGATCGGAACGACCTTCGCGCCCCACCCGCGGAGGGCGATCCCGCACCACTGACAAAGAGCCCATTGCGATCACCGAGCCGCCGTCTGCGACCGATGGCGGCGCGCCCGTGGCTCGTGGGGCTGCCGACGACACGCTGTCCGAAAGCGCTCGTCGGCGTCGTCGACGCGGGGGTCGGGGACGGGGGCGCCGCGGGCGCCGCGGGGATCTTCCCGATGCGTCATCAGCCTCGGCCGCGGCTGACGCCGAGCCCGCCGAGATCGGCTGGCAGGAAGTCGACAGCATCGAAGAGCTCGAAGGACTCGGATCCGGCGAAGGCCTTGCACCGGAGCGGGAATTTGAATTCGAGGAGGCCGATGCGGCGACGCTGGCCGAGCTCGGACTGAGCAGTCAGCCCGCAGGCGTCTCGGGAATCGATGGGACCGATGTGCCCGCCCAGCCCGCCGAGGCAGAGGCCACCACGGGTTCGGCCGTCACCCGGAAGCCCCGCACGCGCAGGCCCTCGACCCGGGCCGCGGGGAAGCCAGCGGCAGAGCCGGCAGCCAAGACAGCTGCCAAGCCCCGCGCGCGATCAACGAGCAAGGCTGTCACCCAGGAGCCGGCCGGCACCCGCAGGAAGGCGTCTGACTCGACAGCGGCAGCCGCGAAGCCGCGCGCCTCACGGACCACTCGAAGCAAGGCCTCTCCGGAGCCCACCGAGGCCTCGGACGAGGGCATCTGGAAGCGGTTCACCTCGGGTCGCAGCACGCGCAAGCGTACGACGCCCGAACCCCCCACCGAGGGTTAGGTCTCGGATTCGACCTCGCTGGCCTCGGGGACGGCACCCGTCCCGCCCTTACCGTTGGTTGACGGTGTGCTGACCGGCATCCACTCGCCGGCGGCTTCAGCCGCTTCGCGCGCCCTGCTGACGAGATCATCACGCGTCTCGCGGCCGGGCTTGGGTGCCGTAAGGATCGCGACCAGGGCGCCGGTCAGTGCGCCGATCAGGATTCCGGCGAAGAACGAGCCCCAGTGGCGGTCCTGGCGCGGGCGGAGACCAAGCTCGCTGGCGGCTTCTTCGATCAGCTGACGGCCGGCCGGGACGGCTGCGCCAGCGGCCCCCAGGGCGACGGTACGCCGGTTCCAGGCTCGCCGCAGCCCGGGCCGGATGTCCTGGCGCCAGACCTTACGAGACCACTTGCCCACCTGGCGTCCCTGGCGCTCGATCGTGCGCGCGACTTCTCGACGAACGGGCTGCGACTCACGCCAGGCGATGGATGCGCGCTGCGCGGCCTCTTCGGCTGCCTGGGCGATGGCATCCGCGAGTGCCTGGCCACGCTGCGCCACCTCGTCCGGCACGTCTTTCTGGGCCATGCGATCCATGAAAGCCTGCCACTCGTCGGGCAATCGCAATCTGTCCGACGTCGATCCTGTTGTCCCCTTGCTGCCCATCGCCGACCTCCTCGAGCGCTTCTGGTGTGTCTTCGGCCCAGTATGCCACTGACCGCCTGGCCGCGCCTCTGGGCGTGCTCTGGCGCGCCCATCCTGACTGCCCGCTTACCCCGCCTATACTCGCCGCCGTGAGTGTCGACGTCGCCGGTTCGGGGTTTTTGACCGTTGGTCAGCCGGTGGCTGAGCGACTCGCCCGGCGCACGCTCCTGGGCGGCGACGGCCCGGCCACACTCCTGGTCTACGGCTCGCCCGGAGCCGGCAAGGGACCATTCGTCGACGACCTGCTGGCTACTGCCCTGTGCGAGGCGGCCGATCCCGACCAGCGCCCGTGCAACGTCTGCTCTGGCTGTCGGCGGGCCCGTGCCCGAACCCACCCGGACCTGGTCCTCGCGTCACCCGAGCGCTGGAGGGATGACCGTGCGAGCGGCGAGAGCATCGTGGGGGCGGCGCGGCGATGGCTGGCGGAGGTTGCCGGAGCGCCAATCGCCGGGCGCTGGCGGGTGGTGGTGATTGAGCGCGCAGACCTCGCCAACGAGCAGATTCAGAACGCGCTGCTCAAGGCGCTGGAGGAACCCGGCGATCGGCAGCTGTTCATCCTGGTGGCCGACGACGCCGGCCGGCTGCTGCCGACCATTCGCTCCCGCTGCCAGGCTCTGCGCCTGGCCCCGATTGCGCAGGACGCGCTTGCAGCCTGGCTGGTCGAGCGCGAGGGGCTCCCAAGGGAGCAGGCAACGGCGCTGGCTCGCTTGTCCGGCGGCCGTATCGGCCGCGCCGTGGGGTATGCCCGCGCACCCGAACGCGTGGACTGGCGGCGACGCACGCAGCATGAGCTGCTCGCGCTCCTGGAGCGTGGCCGCGCCGATCGGCTGGCGGCGGTGCGCGAGCTCCTGGACGATGCCGCGCGCCTGTCACTGGGGCCCGATGACGCCACTGACCCGGCCACGACGGAAAGTGGCGGCCGAACACCCACGGGGGTTCAGCGCGCGGCGGCGCTCGCCATCGTCGAAACCTGGGTCGATTTGGCGCGCGACCTGGCGGTGGCCGCCGCGGGCTCGCCGCACTTGGCCGTCTCGGAAGAACTGCTCCCCGAGCTGCCGGCTGCGGCGCGGCGCCTCGGACCGGACGAGATGGCTCGTACGGCCGCCGCCCTGGAGCGCATCCGCGACGCGCTGGAGCTGAACGTCAGCCCTCGCCTGGCCCTCGACGTGGCCATGCTGGAGTGGCCCTCGGTCGCCGCGCGCGGGTGAACCCGCAGCGCCTGACGGCCCGGGTCATCGGCCGCGTCCAGGGGGTCGGGTACCGCTGGTGGGTGGTCGACACCGCCACGCGGCTCGGCCTGGTGGGTTGGGTCCGCAACGCCGACGACGAGCGTGCCGTAGAGCTGATCGCCGAAGGCGAGCCGACGCCGCTGGACGCCCTTGAATCTCAGCTCGACCATGGCCCCGGAGCGGCGTGGGTCGAGCGGGTCGAAGCCAGCCGCGGACCGGCATCGGGGGGCATGACCCGGTTCGAGGTTCGCCGGTGAACTGGCGGGCGGTCGGCTGCGCAGTGCTCGCTGCGGCCGTCTTCGTTGGGCTGGGCCTCTGGAGCCTGCAGATGGCGATCGGGCGCCCCGGCTGCCCGGAAACGCTCCTGTGGGGCGATCGCGTTTACACCGCGGCCGGGGATCCGACTGCGGATCCGGTGGTCGGCGGCGGAGAGCCCGTCCCCCTGGGGACGACCCTCGTGGGCATCGTGTCGCGCGAGGTGTACGGCCCGCCGGGCAGCGCCCCGTCGCCGACTTCAGAGGATCGTCCGGACGAGATTGCGCTCGAGTGCGGCGACGGCACCTTCGTGAGCTACGAGTTCACATCCGTGGCGCCGACGACTCCTCCGTCACCCTAATCGCTCGGCCGTCACGCCAAACAGCCTGTCGGAAGCCGTCTGGGCGTATCGGTCCGTCATCCCGGAGACGTAGTCGGCGACCTGGGTCACCAGGTCGGCATCGGTATCCCGGTAGGACGCCGGGAGCTCGTCGGGGTGGGCAAGGTGGTGGTCCATCAAGCGGCGCAGGAGGCGGACGGCCACGTGCTGCTGAGCCGCCTGCTCGGGGCGCAGGTAGACGCGCGCGAACATGAAATCGCGCAGCTCATGCATAAGGGCAAGCGTGTCCGCGTCCATCCCGATCGCGCCCGCACGCAGGCTCTCGTCGATAACGGCGGTGATGAGCTCCCCGATCCATTGCCGTCCCGGCGGCCCCAGTCGCTCGATCAGATGCGGGGGAAATTCGGTCTCGGCCAGGACCCCGGCCCGGAGCGCGTCAAGCGCGTCATGGCTGAGGTATGCGATTCGATCCGCATAGCGCACGCACAGGGCCTCCGGCGTCTGCGGCGGAGGCGTGATCTTCCAGGTGTGGGCCCGAATCCCGTCGCGCACCTCCCAGGTCAGGTTGAGGTCCTCGAGGACTTCGAAGATGCGAACGCTCTGCGCCGCGTGATGCCAGCCCGCGGGCGGGAAATACGGCCCCAGGGCCTCCTCGCCGGTGTGGCCGAACGGAGTGTGGCCCACGTCATGACCCAGCGCGATCGCCTCCGCCAACGCTTCGTTGAGCCCCAACGCGGCCGCCAGCGAGCGTGCGATCTGGGCCACCTGGAGGGTATGTGTCAGGCGCGTGACGAAATGGTCGCCCTCAGGGTTGAGGAAGACCTGTGTCTTGTGCTTCAGCCGTCGGAACGCCTTGGAGTGGATGATCCGATCCCGATCCCGCTCGAAAGCGGTGCGGAACGGGTCCGGTTCCTCGGGTCTTGCTCGGCCGCGGGAGCTGGCCGATCGCGTGGCAACCGCTGACAGCCGCTGCTCCTCGGCTTCCCGGGCCAGCCGGTCTCGGCGGATGAGTTCTGCCACATGACCGATGATGGCGGATGCTGGCAGGTCTCCGCCTGAGCTGAGGGCTGACAGCCCGATGGTACTGGGCAGACCGGGTCAGGGCGGATCGCCTCACGGGTGAGTAGGGTGGAACAAAACCCCGCCAATCCGCTGGAGGCCTCGTCCACGGCATGCATCTGAAGTCCGCTTTGCACCGCCCGCTCCTTGCCGGCCTCGCCATGGCGCTGGTCATGACTGGCCTGGCACCGGCGGTACCCGCGGACACGACCGGCTCGATCAGGGTCCGTACCTCGGAATCGACCCACGGGGTCGATGGGAGCTACGACTTCTCTATCGCGGCGGGCACGACGCACATCGTCATCCATTGGTCGGGCCATAGGGACGCACATGTAGACGCGGCGTTCAGCGCCGATGGAGCTGTCTTCTCAGAGCCGTCCCACGTCCACATCGACGAGTTCGGAGCATCCAAAGCGGACGGCGAGACTTACGGCTCGGTGATGACCGTAGGCGGCATGCGGGCGGTCCGCGTGACGGCCGATGAAACCCTCCCCAAGGTCACGGTTCTCGCCATGGACGCGGCTGGCGAGACCCAGGCGTCATTCGGGCTGGGGGCCGAGGCGGCCGCGCTGAGCACCATTCCCGGAGTCATCCCACGAAGCGGTTGGGGGGCCGACGAGTCCATCCGATTCGACAGCCTGGGGGAGGAGCGCTGGACGCGCGCGTTCTACCCCCTTCAGAAGCTGGTGGTCCATCACACGGCAGGCGCGAACAACGATCCGAACCCGGCAGCGACTGTCCGAGCCATCTACCATTTCCACGCCGTCACCCTGGGCTGGGGCGACATTGGTTACAACTACCTGATCGATGAGGCCGGACGGGTGTACGAGGGTCGGTACACCCGGGACTACTGGAACGGCACCATCCCGACCGGGGATGACGAGGCCGGGGACGTCGTTGAGTCCGGCCACGCGCTGCATCACAACCCGGGCAGCATGGGGATCTCACTGCTCGGTAACTTCACCTCGCAGCTCCCCACACCTGCGGCACAGGCATCCATGGTGCGGATGCTGGCCTGGGCGTCCGCCGCGCACGGTATCAACCCGACCGGTAGCAGCACGTACGTCAACCCGGCGACCGGGACGACCATCACGACCATGAACATCACCGGCCATCGCGACTACCAGAACACCGGGTGCCCCGGCTCGCCCTATTACGCACTCCTTCCGTCGATCCGGAGCGCGGTGGCGGCGGAGATCGCCAATCCGCCCCTTGAAACGTACAACCCGGCGCGTCCCCTCTATTTCGCCGCCGGCGCCTATGTTGGCCGGCAATTCAACGCCGCCGGAGGGATCACAGCCTCGTTGCCGTACACGCTCGGCGCGGCCTCGTGGGCTCCCACGAACCAGAAGAGCCCGATCCCCAACCAGGGCGGGAACTGGTACTACATCACGGCCGGGATCTGGGCCGGTTATTGGATCCAGGAATCGGCCGCGACCACCCTGGGCAATGCGCCGCCGGCACCGGTGGCCGAGTCCTATTTCCCCTGGCGTCCCGTCTCCTTCGCCGCTGGCGCTCACGTCGGGTACAAGTTCGATACCAATGGGGCGATCATCGCCTCGCTGGCGTACACGCTGGCCAGCGATTCCACGGCGCCGACGACGGAGAAGAGCACGATCCCCAACCAGGCCGGGAACTGGTTCTACATCACCGCTGGAGTGTGGGCCGGGTACTGGATCCAGGAGTCGGCCGGCACGACCCTGGGCGACATACCACCCCCGCCACCGCCGCCGGTGGTCGAGACGTACGACCCGCCGCGCCCGCTGTACTTCGCGGCCGGCACGTACGTCGGTCGCCAGTTCAGCGCCAACGGGGCGATCACCGCCTCGTTCCCGTACACCCTGGCCAGCGGCTCGAACGCGCCCACCAACCAGAAGAGCACGATCCCCAACCAGGCTGGGAACTGGTACTTCATCACCGCTGGGGTGTGGGCCGGCTACTGGATCCAGGAGTCCGCGGGCACGACCCTGGGCGACATACCGCCCCCGCCACCGCCGCCCGTGTCGGAAACCTTCGACCCGCCGCGCCCGCTGTACTTCGCGGCGGGCACCTACGTCGGTCGCCAGTTCAACGCGGCCGGGACGATCACGGCCTCCAACCCGTACACCCTGGCCACAGGCTCGAACGCGCCGACGAATCAGAAGAGCACGATCCCCAACCAGAGCGGGAACTGGTACTTCATCACGGCCGGTGTGTGGGCCGGCTACTGGATCCAGGAGTCCGCGGGCACGACCTTGGGCGACGTACCGCCCCCGCCACCGCCGCCCGTGTCGGAGACCTACGACCCGCCGCGCCCGCTGTACTTCGCGGCGGGCACGTACGTAGGTCGCCAATTCAACGCCGCCGGAGGGATCACGGCCTCCAACCCGTACACCCTGGCCACGGGTTCGAACGCGCCCACCAGCCAGCGCAGCACGATCCCCAACCAGGCCGGGAACTGGTACTACATCACGGCTGGGATCTGGGCCGGGTACTGGATCCAAGAATCGGCCGCGACCACCCTGGGCGACATACCACCCCCGCCACCGCCGCCGGTGGTCGAGACATATGACCCGCCGCGCGCGTTGTACTTCGCGCCCGGCACGTATGTCGGTCGCCAGTTCAACGCCGCCGGAGGGATCACGGCCTCCAACCCGTACACCCTGGCCACGGGATCGAACGCGCCCACGAACCAGAAGAGCACGATCCCCAACCAGAGCGGGAACTGGTACTCCATCACGGCCGGGATCTGGGCGGGGTACTGGATCCAGGAGTCGGCCGGCACGATCCTGGGACCTTAGACTCGGAGACCTTTGCAACCGGTGATGGCGCGCCGGACAGGATTCGAACCTGCGACCTCTGGCTCCGGAGGCCAACGCTCTATCCACTGAGCTACCGGCGCGCGGGGGTGCCGAGTCTAGCGGATAGGTGAAGGCCCCTCCGAAGAGGGGCCTTCATTTGCTGCCGGATTCGCTAATCGCTGGGGCATCTTTCACGCGCGGTTGCCCGCACTACCCTTACCCAAACCTACCCATGACCCTGCGATCAGTGGTGAATCGCTGTGCGAACAGCGAAGCAATCATATCCGACCCCCCAGGTCAGGGTCAATGCTCTGGAATGAAGAATCCTTTACTTTTCGGAGCGGTATTTCCGTACCTGGGGCAGCTTCAATCGGGCGTACTTTCGGGCGCGCCTACGAGGACCCGATTGATCACGACGGGGTCCACGGGCACTCCGATGAGGGAGTCGTTGACCGCCACCCCACCGATCGCGTCCACGACCTCCATTCCGGACGAAACCGCCCCGAAGATGGTGTATTGGCGCGGCAGCTGGGCGTCCAGATCAGTCAGACAGATGAAGAACTGGCTCCCGTTGGTGTTGGCCATGCCGGCATTGGCCATGGCCACCACGTAGGGGTCGTAGTTCCGTCCTTCGGGCGGCAGCTCGATGGCGAAGCCGTATCCGGGTCCGCCGGTGCCCAGGCCTTCGAAGTCGCCCTGGTTATCTCGCGTGTTCGGGTCGCCGGCCTGGGCCACGAAACCGGCCAGGACGCGATGGAAGGTCACGCTCTCGTAGAACCCACAGCGGGCCAGGGCCACGAAATTGGCGGTCGCGATCGGCGCGACGTCGCCATACAGGTCGACCGTGAAGCTGCCCAGGGTGGTTTCGAAGCTCGCGGTGCCCGCGGTGTCGGCCAGGATGTCGGCAGTTTCGGTTGCGGTCGGCGCGGCCGTCGGGCATTCGGTCGGCTCCACACCGGGGATCACGCCCTGGCAGGCTACCGCGAACCCGAGGAATGCCGCCGAGCCGGCTCGAATCCCGCGCCGGACGGCGCGCATCGGTCGCATCAAAGGTCGAACAGGCGCCGCGCGTAGGAGACGGGCATCGTGCCGCCGTAGAGGAGCGTGTCGTGGAAGCCCTTGAGGCTGAAATCGGGGCCCTGCCGCCGTTCGACGTCGCGGCGCAGGGTTTCGATCATGTGCCGCCCGTAGAGGTACGACAGCTGGTAGGTGGGGGTGCTCGTGTAGCGCTTGACCTCGGCCAGGGCGGCGGGGTGCTCGAATCCGGTTTCGGCCACCAGCCGCTCGACCGCCTCCTCGAAGCCAATCTCGCCGCGGTGGAGCCGGACGTCGAGGACGATCCGGGTGGCGCGCCAGATGACGTCCGTGAGCTGGATGTACCGATGGGTGGGCGTGTCGTCGAATCCGGCCTCCTTCATCATCCGCTCGGTGTAGAAGGCCCATCCCTCGGCGAACTCGGGCGAGCCGGAGAAGAGGCGCACCAGGCTGGGATTGGTGATGGCCGCCGACAGCTGCTGGTGATGACCCGGGTAGGCCTCGTGGACCGACGTGTTGGAGATGGAGGCGTAGTTGTGCTCGCGCATCATCTCCGGTGTCTCGGGCGGAGTGACGATGTAGGTGCCCTGTGGAATGGGGTCGAAGCGAGCCGGTTCGAAGTAGGCGGCAAACGGCACCAGGTGCCGGATGAAGCTCGGCGTCTCGATCACGACCAGGGTGTCGTTGGGGGGCAGCGTGGCGAGGTCGTGCTCGACCACGAAGGCGCGGGCCCGATCCATGGCCCCCCGGTACTCGCCCAGCGCTTCGACGAAGTTGGCGGGGTAGTCGCCCTTGACCCGGTCGGCGACCTGGGCCGGGGTCAGGCCGGGGTCGATCTCCGCGCACACCGCGTCGCGCTGGGCGTGGGACTCGGCGAGCATTCGCTCGCCCACGTCCAGGATCTCGTCGCCGGTGGCCTCCAGCGCGCGGAGGCGGACCATCTCCGCGAACAGCTCGGGGCCGGTGACCCATTCGGCGGTCGCCCGGGGCATGACGTCGTCGCGGAGCCAGGCCTGGTGTGCGTCGAGGGCTGAGACCGCCGATGCGATGGCTTGCTCCAGGCGGCTGACGACGGCCGTCGGGGCGTTCTGGGTGCGTGCCGCGTCCAGGATGGTGTCCAGGAACGAGGGCAGGCTTTCCCCGGATTGGATGTCGATTTCTGTCCAAAGCTGCACCGGCCGCTCCACCCGCTCGTGGGTCTCGGCCAGGAAGCGGGGAGCCGCCTCCAGGCGGGCGGCGATGCTCTCCAGGCGTTCGGCCAGCGGCGCAAAGTCGCGGGTGAAGAGAGGGAAGAGGGCGCCGCCGATTGCCTCGGCGGCATCGGATCGCCCCTGCCAAGAGCGCCGCTCCGTCAGCTCGAACAGGTTCAATCGCGCCTCGTGGAGGACGAGGTCGCGGTCCAGTGCGCGGTTCGGAGACAGCGTGGCCGGGTCGAAGGTCTCCATGGCCGCCATCGCCGCGTTCGTGAAGGCGACGTCCTGCTCGATCCCGTCCCGCCCGCCGGGCGAGAGGCGGTGGTCGTGCTCGTGGATCCCGAGGTAGGTCGCCCACTCAGGCTGAAGCTCCAGGCGCTGGCGGAACCAGCGCTCGATCGCATCGTCGAACCGGGTGTCGTCGACGCTCAGGATGGCGTCAGGTTGGGCGATGGTCGTCATCAGGGGCCAAGCGTGCGGGCCAGGAAGCCTAGCACCCAGGTGCGGTAGTCATCCGGGCACACCTCGAGCAGCCGGGTGTGCCCGGCACCGGCGCAGATGTGAACCTCCGCCTGAACGCCGGCCTCCGCGGCGGCCGCGGCGAGCTGATCGGCGCTGGTGGGGTCGATGGCCAGGTCGGCATCGCCCTGGAGGATGAGGACCGGGACGCTCCCGACGTCGTCGATGGTGAAGATCGGGTCGGCGGCGGTCACGTCGACACCGGTCCGGAACAGCGCGCCCAGGACGATCGCCCACGAGGCGGGGAGGGCAAGGGGGAAGTTCCCGTTCTCGACGCGGCGCTGGGCCGAGCTGGCCACGCCCAGCGGGGAAGAGTCCAGGACCAATGCCTGCACCGGCAGGCCCAACGCGACGGCGTGTGTCGCCGTAATCGCGCCCATGCTGCCCCCCAGGACGGCGATGTTGGACGGCGCATACGTGGCGCGGACCCAATCCACGACCGCGTCAAGATCCATCCGTTCGCGGACCCCGACCGTGGTCTCGGTCCCGAAGCTCTGCCCATGGTTGCGCTGGTCGAACAGGACCAGGTTGTAGTCGGCGTGGAGCACCTCGGCCCACGGGAGCATGGCGTTCTTGTTCGAGCCGTGGCCGTGAACCAGAACCACGGTTGGGCCCTCCGGGCCAATGGGCGCCGCCGCGGGGATGTACCACCCGGCCAGGCGTGTCCCGTCGGCAGCCATCAGGTCGGTGCCCGCTGCATCGCCGACCGACGCGCAGTCGAGCGGATCGGCCTCCGCGGCCAGGCCCGCGTCCGAGGCCTGGTCGTAATTGATGGCCTGGTACTCCCATCCCAGGGCTGACGGAAGGCGGCAGATCCGGCTGCGATCGGGATGGACGAGCTGATCCGATCCCTCGAAGCCGGCGTAGCCTAGGTAGGCCAACAGCCCGATCAGGATCGCCACCAGGAGGAACGTGGCCCAGCCCACCAGGCGTGCCCGGCGCGCTTCGCGAGGGTCGACTGGCATCTCGAAGGCCATTCCGAGGCCGAGTATAGGCGGGCTGGCCGCGGGGTCGGTGGTCGCCTACAATGCGCGCCGCCCCCCGGAGGACCGCTCCCATGACGACCGGCGCCGGCCGTGATTCGACAGGTCGACCCCACTCCCTGGCTCCTGCTCACCTGGGTGAGGCGCGTGCCGGCGCCGCCCTGGCTGTGGCGGTGCTGGGAGTTGCCGTGTTCATCGCGGGGGTCGGGATCGTGGTCTCCGGGTTGACCGCATCGACGGGCTACGACCCCGCCAACCTACCCCCCAACGCCAACGCGTTGGGAACGGGCCAGGTCACCGGCGGCTTCGCCCTGTTCGTTCTGGGGGTGGCGCTGGCTGGCGGCGGGCTCGGCATGCTGGCCGGAAGCCAGCGAGCTCGCATCCCGACCGCGATCCTGGCCTTGGCGGCCGCCCTGGCCGCGGTGGCGGGGGCGGTCTGGATCATCGTCCGTGGCCCTTCCGACCTCATCCTGGCCCTGTCACTGCTTGGCGCGGGCCTTGGGCTGGGCGGCTCCGGGCTGCTGTTGCTGCGCCGCCCCCGCTGACGGCCGGGGCGGTGGATCCCCTGCCGCGCCGCCTGCTGCTGGCTTCCCGTCTCCTGCTCCTCCTGTCAGGGCCGCTCCTCGCCGCTGGCGTGGTATGTGCCGTCGCCGGCGTCGTTGCGGCTGAGGACATCGCAGAGCGCTTGCTGGCCAGTCTCCTGGCTGAGATCGATGCCGAGACACTGGCCGGACTGCCAGCCGACTTCCTGACCCCAGCCACCGTCCAGCGCGCCGCGTTCGCTCTGGCCGCCGGCTTCGTGTTCCTCGGCCTGGGGCAGCTGGCCACTGCGGCCGGGCTCCGCCGTGGGGCGCGATGGTCGTACGCGGCCGCCGTGATGGGGGGCCTGTTCGTGGCCTTCACTACCGGCGCCACCGCCGTCTTCATGATCGCGGCGCGATCGGCGCAACCCCAGGCCGCGACGCTGCTGACGGTTGGCGCCATCGGGCTGAGCGGGGTCGCCGCCCTGTACGCGGCGATCGCGGTTTTGGCCGCCGCTGGGCGCCGCGAACTCGAGGTCTCCAGCGGTTGAGGGATGCCCGAAGGGGGCTTGGTATACTCCGCCCCCGCCGCTGCGGGCCCGTGGTGTAGCGGCCCAACATGCCAGCCTGTCACGCTGGAGATCGCCGGTTCGAATCCGGTCGGGCCCGCCATTCAGCGTCGCGCGCCGTCTCCGGCATCAGGGGCCGCGGATCAGATCTCCGATGTGCCGCTCGGGCATGTTCTTGCGAGCCTGATGTCGGTCCACGATCACCCGCACCACCTCGTCCAGGTCGTCGGTGATCGTGGCCAGATCGAGGTCCTCGGGGCTGATCTTGCCTTGTTTCTGAACCGTGCCGACCAGCCAGCGCATGAGCCCGCTCCAGTACTCGCGTCCCACCAGCACCACCGGGAAGTCCTCGATCTTCCCGGTCTGGATGAGGGTCAGCGCCTCGAACAGCTCATCCATCGTGCCCAGGCCACCGGGGAAGATGACAAACGCCTCCGCGTACTTGACGAACATCGTCTTGCGCACGAAGAAGTAGCGGAACTCGATGCCCAGGTCGACGTAGGGGTTGATGTCCTGCTCGAACGGCAGCTCGATGTTGCAGCCGATGGACAGGCCCCCCGCCTCCTGGGCGCCCCGATTGGCGGCTTCCATGATTCCCGGGCCGCCGCCGGTGATGACCGCGAAGCCCTCCTTGACCAGGCGGGCGGCCAGCCGTCGCGCGAGGCGATAATGCATATCGGTGCGTTTCACCCGCGCCGACCCGAAGATGCTGACTGCCGGGCCTACCCCAGCCAGGGCGTCGAAGCCTTCGACGAACTCGCCCAGGATGCGGAGTGTGCGCCACGTGTCGGTGCCCTGAAAGTCGGTGCGGGCGTCGCGCTGGAGGAGCTCCTGGTCCTCGGTCGGGCGCCGCACGGGTCCCCGCATGACCAGCGCACCGCTGCGTCTCGGATGGTCCTGCTTCGCCATTCGTCACCTCGCTGGCGGGCCGTTCGTCCTGGCTGGAAGCCCGGCAAAAGCGCCACTGATCATGGTACGGTGCCGCTCGACGTCGTAGTCGCGCGGCGCCCCCCGGGTGCCCCGATGTGACCGGCAGCGGCGAGCCGGTTCCCATCACTGTGCCCGAGGATCAATTTGCCGGACCTTCTACGGCGCGGAGCCGTCCACGTCATCGTTGTTGCGCTCATCGCCGCTGCGCTGGCCCCCCAGGCGTTAGCCGCCACCGCACCGGACCACGTCACACAGCAGCTGCTGGCTGCCGTCGAGGCGTCGCCGGCGTCCCTGGTCGCGGTCCGCGGATCCACCTCGCAGCGGACGCTCGCGGCCTTCGCTCCGGCCTCGGATGGCGTGCCGCTCGGCGCGGAGCAGTTTCATCCGAATGGCGTGGCGGCCCCCCCCAGCGTGACCATGTCGCCGACCCTCATCAGCGCACCCGTCATCAGCGCACCCGCTCAGTGGGTCAGCCAGCCGGGCGGGGCGGCCACCATCAGCGGCAAGGCGAGCTGGTACTGCTGCACGCGCGGCTGGGATGACGCCGCCGTGGTGGCCCTTCCCATCGCGCTCGGCGGCCACTGGACAACGCCTCCGGCGATCTTTTCGGTTGTGGTATGCGCCGACCGGTGCGCGCTGCTACCGGTCGGTGACGCCTGCGCCTGCTATTGGGGCGAGGTCGGCCAGAAGGTGGTCGACCTGTCGCCGGCCGCGTGGGCGGCGATCACAGACAAGGATCGCTGGGTCTACGGGGTCGTGAACGTCACCGTCTATCTCGACTAGCATCCCTCCCGTGCTGCAGCCCATGGGGGTCGGTCACGTCGTGCTCAAGGTCCGCGACCTCGATCGGTCGCTGGCGTTCTACCGTGACCTGCTCGGATTCCAGGTGTCGGGCGAGATGAGCAACGTCATGGTCTTCCTGACCGCCACCGGCGAGAACCACCACGACCTGGGGCTGGTGCGGGTCGGCGACCAGGCCCCTTCCCCGGTCCCCACGGCGGTGGGCCTGTACCACGTCGCCATCCGGCTGGCCGACCTGGAGGCGGTCAAGAAGGCCCACCAGCTGCTGACTGAGCGCGGCCTGCTGCGCGGAGCGTCCGACCACGGGGTGAGCAAGAGCCTGTACACCGTCGACCCCGACGGGAACGAGATCGAGCTGTACTGCGATGCCCCGCGGGACGAATGGGAGGGGCGCGTCGCCGAGGTCATGACGGTCAAGCCTCTGCGCCTGGATTGAGCCAGGCCGAGACGCCCGCGCCCCGACGCGGGCGCCGCTGGCGATGGCTCGGGGTGGGACTGGTGGTGGCCCTGGTGGTGTTGATTGCCTGGCGGCCGTCGCGGGTCACGCTCCAGACCCTGGCTCTCATCCCCTCGCTGGTCGAGCTGGGGCCCCAGCCCTTGGCCCTGGCGCCCGAGCCGAGCCACCACCTGGTGACCTACCGCGCCCCGGACGGCACGGTGCTTCCCGCCGACCTGTGGCTGCCCTCCACCGCCTCAGCCGAACACCCGGTCGGGGCGATCATCTTCGTGTCGGGGATCAACGAACAGGGGCGGGCCCACCCCGCCCTGGCGCGCATCGCGGAGGCCCTCGCTCGCGCCGGCGCCGCGGTGTACATCCCCGAGCTGCCCATCTTCTTCGACGTGCGCGTGGAGGCCGGCGAGGTGGGCCGCATCGTGACCGCCTTCCAGGCCCTCGCTCGGCGGCCCGAGGTCGATCCGGAACGGATCGGGATCATGGGCATCTCGGTGGGGGGCAGCCTGTCGCTGATCGCGGCGGCGGATCCGCGCATCGCCGACCAGCTCGACTGGGTTGGCGCGTTCGGCGCCTACGCCGATGCCGGAGAGATCATGGTCAGCGTGATCAGCCACCAGTATCGGCTGGACGGCGAGCTGATCGACTGGGAGCCGACGCTCCTGGTGCGGCAAGTCGTGTTCGGGCTGGTCACCGAGCGGGTGACAGATGGACGGGACCATGGCTACCTGTACGGCGCCTACGACGAGCTGAACAACCAGGGCGTCCATCCGCTGCCCGACGCGGACCTGCCGCTCCGCACCGCGGATGGCCTCGCGGCGGAGGCGATCCTCCTGGCCGACACGCTGCCCGAGGCGGAGTCCGCCCTGGCGGCGGCGCCGCCCGAGGTGCGAACGCTTCTCGACGGCATCAGCCCGCTGGGGTACGTGCGCGCGATCCGGGCCCGCGTGTACCTCATGCATGACACCGGCGACCAGCACATCCCGTACTCGAATTCCCGAGAGCTGGCGGCGGCGATGGAGGCTGCCGGCGTCGACGTCCGGCTCGGCGAGTTCCGGCTGTTCAACCACGTCCAACCAGACACCAGAGACCTCGTGTCCGCCGCGCCCGAGCTGTGGAAGCTGTTCTGGTACCTGCGCGACATCGCCGAGGAAACGCTCTGAGGGTGGCGTTCGGCTATCGGATCGAGCTGAGGACCCCGAAACCCACGACCAGGATCAGGCCGATCAGGACCACGGCAATGGCGTAGGTCCGGTTCGTCCGTTTGGGCAACGGCTGGTAGGGCCGGCCGCGCCCGCGGCGTCGCGTCATGGAGTCACCACTCCCGGCGGAACAGGAATGGGGTGGTGAGCGCCTCACGGCTGCCGACCGATCGGAGCTGCTTGCGGACCCGCTTCAGGAGGCGTCCGTGGTACGTGCCATCCCCGTACGGCTCGTGGAGGCGGGCGACGTCCCATTCGCGGATCCCGGCCACGGCGGACGGTGGCAGGTATCGGTCCAGGATCGGGCGGGCCTCGTCGATGGCGACGAACGTCCGGGCCCGCGACCCGTTGTCGAGCACGATCAGCAGGTCCCCGAAGCTGGCGTCCACGTCGACGACCAGGGTGGTCAGACGCTCCATGGAGCCGGGCATGCGCTCGGGCTTGAACAGGCTGGTCAGGAGGGTCTTGCGCTCGGGGGTCGGCAGCTCGGCCAAGGCGTCACGCAGGTTCGGGATCCCCGCCGCCGGGTCCGCCACTGGGACCGTGTAGTCGAACAGCCGCACCATCATCGGTCGGGTCAGGGTAGCCGTTCCGGCGGCCGGTACAATCGGCCCCATGCTGCTGGCCGGCAAGAAGATCCTGGTGACCGGCGTGCTGACCGATGACTCGATTGCGTTCTCGTGTGCGCGGGTAGCCCAGGAGGCGGGGGCCGAGATCGTGCTGACCGGGGTGGGGCGGGCGATGAGCCTGACCCAGCGGATCGCGCGCCGGCTTGACCCCGTGCCTGACGTGCTGGAGATGGACGTCAACGACGACGCCCACATCGCGGCCGTGGCGGCCGACCTGGAGCGGCGCTGGGGGCGGCTCGATGGGCTCCTGCACGCAATTGGGTTCGCGCCCCAGGACGCCATGGGGGGAGGGTTCCTGGACACGCCGTGGGAGAGCGCCGCAGTCACGTTCCGGACCAGCGCATTCTCGTTGAAGGCCCTGACCGCCGGGATGCTGCCGCTGCTGAAGGTCTCCGGGGCGTCCGGTGGCGCGTCGGTCGTGAGCCTGGACTTCGACGGCCGCTTTGCGTGGCCGATCTACGACTGGATGGGAGTGGCCAAAGCCGCCCTGGAATCGATCACCCGCTACCTGGCGCGCGACCTGGGCCAGTACCAGATCCGGGTCAACACGGTGTCCGCGGGCCCCATCCGCTCGATGGCCGGCAAGAACATCCCCGGTTTTGACCTTATCGCCGGGCGCTGGGGGGACCGCGCCCCGTTGGGCTGGGACGTGAACGACTCGATGCCGGTCGGGCGCATGGTCTGCTTCCTGCTCAGCGACTGGGCGCCGCTGACTACCGGGGAGCTGATTCACGTGGACGGCGGGTTCCACGCCCTGGGCATCGGGGCCGGAGAGAGCTCGACCCAGGAACCAGCCGGCTAGGGCTCAGGGGTAGGCGCGCAGGATGATGGTGGCGTTGTGCCCGCCGAAACCAAATGAGTTCGACATCGCGGTCCGGACCGCGACCCTGCGCGCCTGGTTCGGGACGTAGTCGAGGTCACAGTCAGGATCGAGGTTCTCGTAGTTGATGGTGGGGGGAATGACCCCCTCCCGGATGGCCTGCACGCAGACGACCGCCTCGACCACCCCAGCCGCCCCCAGCATGTGCCCGGTCATGGACTTGGTGGAGCTGACCGGCACCCGATAGGCGTAGTCGCCCATGGCCAGCTTGATGGCCCTCGTCTCGCTGCGGTCGTTGAGCGGTGTGCTGGTGCCGTGGGCGTTGATGTAGTCGATGTCCTCCGGCGCGAGGCCTGCCTTGACCATGGCGCGCGACATCGAGCGTGCGGCTCCCCGGCCTTCCGGCTCCGGGGCGCTGACGTGGAACGCATCGGCCGCGTTGCCGTACCCGATCACTTCGGCCAGTGGGGTCGCCCCTCGCTCCAGCGCGAAGTCAAGACGCTCCAGCACCAGGCCTCCTGCGCCCTCGCCGACCACGAACCCGTCGCGGTCCCGCTCGAACGGCCGTGAGGCGTGGGCCGGGTCGTCATTGCGGGTGGACAGCGAGCCGGTGCGGTGGAACGCGGCCAGGGCCAGCGGGGTGACCGGCGCCTCGGTGCCGCCCACTACCATGGCCACCGCGTCGCCGCGCTTGATGATCTCGGCCGCCTCCCCGACCGCGTTGGTGCCGGTGGCACAGGCCGAGACGACGCAGAAATTCACCCCGCGCAGCCCGAACTGGATGGCCACCTGCCCAGACGCCATGTCGGGCAGCATGTTGACGGCGGTCATGGGGGTGACCCGATCGGGCCCGTCCTCACGCATTACGCGGGCGGCTTCGTCCAGGCTGGTCAGCCCGCCAATCCCGGTCCCGATCAGGACTCCAACCTCGTCGGCCAGGTCACCCTCCGGGCGAAGCCCCGCCTGGGCCAGGGCCTGGGTGGAGGTGGCCATCGCGAACTGGATGACGCGGTCGGCGCGCCGCGCGTCCTTGGGGTCCATCCAGGCGGTGGGGTCGAAGTCGACCACCTCGGCCGCGAAGCGGGTGCGGAAGCGGGACGTGTCGAATCGGTCGATGGGATGGGCGACCGAGGTCCCAGCCAGCAGGTTACGCCACAGGGTGGCCACGTCATTGCCGAGCGGGGTGATGGCACCCATCCCGGTGATGACGATCCGCGGTGCACTGGACGGCTCGACTGGCATACTCGGGCCCGATTATGGAGCGAGACCAATGAAAGCAGTCATCTTCCGCCGCCGCGGTGGTCCTGAGGTCCTGTCCTACGAGGACGCGCCCGATCCGGTCCCCGGGCCGGACGAGGTCCTGGTGCGGGTCGGCGCCTGCGGGCTCAACCATCTCGACCTCCACGCCCGCGAGGGGAGCCACGGCATGCGCGCCCCCCTGCCGCACATCGGCGGGCTGGAGCCGGCCGGGGAGATCGTCGCCCTCGGGTCGGCGGTCAGCGACTGGTCGGTCGGGGAGCGCGTCATCGTGCTGGCCTTCACCGCGGACGGGACGTGCTCGTATTGCCGCGATGGCCGCGAAAACCTGTGCGAGAACCGCCAGATCATCGGCCTCAGTCGCGACGGCGGGTTCGCCGAATACCTGACCGCGCCGGCCAGCTGCCTGGTGCGGACGCCAGACCGGATCACGGACGCCCAGGCCGCGGCCCTGCCCGCCGCGTTCGGCACCGCGTGGCACATGCTCGTCAGCCGCGCCCAGGTCCAGTCAGGCGAATGGGTGCTGGTCCTGGCCGCCGGCTCGGGAATCGGGAGCGCGGCGATCCAGATCGCCCGCGAGCTGGGCTGCACGGTGATCGCCACCGCCGGCTCAGCGGATAAGCTGGCCAAGGCCCGCGAGCTGGGTGCTGACCACGTCATCAACCACGCGGAGAAACCCCGCTTCGAGCTGGAGGTGATGCGCATCACCGACGGTCGCGGGGTGGATGTCGTGTTCGAGCACATCGGTCCGGCTACCTGGCGCCACAGCCTTGCCAGCCTCCGAACCGGGGGCCGGGTTGTGACCTGCGGCGGGCTGACGGGGCGGATGGCCGAAACGGACCTGTGGAACCTGTTCTGGCGCCAGTTCACGATCCTGGGTTCCATGGGCGCAACACGGTCCGACATGGCGGGCGTGCTGGACCTCATCGAGGCAGGTCGGGTGGAAGCGGTCATCGACCGCACGTTCCCGCTGGCCGAAACACGGGCCGCCCAGGAGCATCTGGATGCGCGGCGCGCCTTCGGCAAGGTGGTGGTCGTCCCGGGCTAGGCCCCAAGCCCGATATGGGTCAGGCGGTGCCGTAGGCCTCCGCGCCGAGGAAATGAAGCGAGACGTACGGCTCGTCTCCGAGCACCCAGCTGTCGTGCCCGGGTCCAATTTCGAAAATGTCGCCCGGCCGCAGGTCGACAAAGGTGCCATCCGCCATCTCAACTCGGTTGCGGCCGGACAGCACCATCCCCAGGTGTGGGGTGGGGCACAGGCTTTGACCGATCGCCTTGCCAACATGCTCCGACCATCGCCACCCGGGCTCGTATTCGGCGCGACCGACGGTCATTCCCGCGGCGCGGATCAGGTCGAACCGGCCAAGGTCAAAGGTGCGTGCCTCGTCCGCGTCCTCGAAGCGATAGATCCGGATGCCGTTCATGCTGCTCCTCAGCTCATTCCGCGTACAGGTCTGGATCCAGCAGCCAGGCAAGCTCCCCGGCCCCCGGCTCCGGTATGCCCGGGAACTCGACGCATGCGATGCCACCTGTGCGCAGGCGGACGGCCCGCGCGCCGGTGAGCAGCGCAACCGCCGCCGAGAGGTCGGGTTCGTGGCCCACGAACATCACGCGCCGCGCGTCGCGGTCGGCGGTCATGGCGCGGGCCATGTGCGCCCACTCGGCGCCCGGCCGCAGCCGGTCGTCGGCCAACGGCCGTCTGGCCAGGCGGACGCCTTCGACGAGGAGCTCCGCGGTCTGGAGCGCGCGCGGCAACGGTGAGCAGATGACCAGATCCGGGCGCAGGTTCAGGCGGCGCCAGAGCGGGGCAGCGGCGCGCAGCTCGGCCACGCCGGCATCGGTCAGCTCGCGGGCGTCATCGGTCGGATCGCCGGCTCGGTACTCGCCGGCCTTGCCATGGCGCAGGAAGTACAGGATCACGGCGCAGAGCTGGTGGGCGGCACGCTCAATCCGGGAACGCCTCGGGGCCGCGGTCCGCCAGCTCGCGGGCTTCGGCCTCGGCATCTTTGGGCGGCAGCCAGCTGAATGGGTATGCGGGGTCCTCCAGCTCACCAGCCTGGCGGGTGAGGTGGAGCGGGTGGAACGTGTCGATCATGACTGCCAGCTCCTCGGTCGCCTCCTTGCCGATGGACGCCTCCACGGTCCCCGGGTGCGGCCCGTGAGGGATGCCCGCCGGGTGGACGGTGAACGAGCTGATGTCCACCCCCCGACGGCTCATGAAGTTGCCGGCCACGTAGTAGATGACCTCGTCGGAGTTGATATTCGAGTGGTTGTAGGGAGCCGGGATGGCGAGGGGGTGGTAATCGAACTTGCGCGGGACGAAGGAGCACACGACGAAGTTCCGGGCCTGGAAGGTCTGGTGCACCGGCGGCGGCTGGTGGATGCGCCCGGTGATCGGCTCGAAGTCCTCGATGTTGAAGGCATACGGGTACAGGAACCCGTCCCAGCCGACCAGGTCGAACGGGTGATGGGTGAAGTGGTAGGCGGTGACCCGGCCCCGGGTCTTGACCTCGACAACGAACTCACCGCTCTCGGTGTTGGCGTCCATCTCGGCCGGGGGCCGGATATCCCGCTCCGCGTACGGAGAGTGCTCGAGGAGCTGCCCGTACTCGTTCCGATAGCGGCGCGGCGGCTCGAGGTTGGTCGGGCACTCGAGCCACAGCATGCGCTGGGCCTCGCCCTGGGCGGGGACGACGCGGTAGGTGGTGCCGATGGGGATGACGAGGTAGTCGCCGGGCCGGTAGTCGATCGGGCCGAAGATGGTCTCCAAGGTGCCGCGCCCCTCGTGCACGAACAGCATCTCGTCCGCCTCCCCGTTGCGGTAGAAGCGGGTCATCGCCTCGGCGGGACGCACCACCCCGAAGGCGACGTCGGCGTTGAAGAACAGCGGGAGCCGACCCGAGACCGCGTCCCCGCTGGGCTCGACGCCCTTCGTGTTCACCAGGTAGTGCCGATGGGGCGCGTCCGCCCACGCCTCCAGGACGACGTCACGCACCTTCTCGATCCGGTGGGTGCGCGTTGGCGGGGTGTGGTGGTACAGCAGCGACGCCCGCCCGGTGAAGCCCTCGACCCCGAACAGCTCCTCGGCGTAAAGCGTGCCGTCCGGCTTGCGGAACTGGGTGTGGCGCTTGGGCGGCACCTGGCCGCGCTGGACGTAAAACACGGGCCGGGCTCCTGGGTGGCAGGGGTGGGCCCGGACATTCTATCGGTCCGGCCATACGCCTGACCGATACCGCCAGGGCGGTTGCTAGCTCGGCGTCGCCCTTCGTGCGCGGCGAGCGGCCGGGCGAGGGTTGTCGGCTACCGCAGCCAGGATGGCCTTCAGCTCGAACGGCGTCAGCCTGGGGTGCTTGGACACGATGAGGGCGGCCATGGCGGCCACGTGGGGAGCGGCGAAGGAGTTGCCGGTGGCCACCGTCTCGGTCCCCTCCTTCCACGCGATCGGGACGTCCACGCCCCAGGCCCCGAACTCGACCGGCGGCTTCGGGTTGTAGTACAGGCGCCACGGATCGGGCTCGCCATGTGCCGCCACCGACACGACACTGCTGAACAGCGACGGGTACGACGCGACGTTCACGTTGTTGGCGGCGCTGACCAGCATGACGTTCCGGAAATAGGCCTCGTCCGCCAGCTCGTGGAAGACCGGATACAGCGCCTCGCTCTTGGAGGACAGGCTTAGGTTCGCGACCTGCACTCCCTGCTCGATGGCCCACGACAGGCCTTCCACGAACGCGGCCCCCTTGCCCTTCAGATCCTCGTTCAGGACCCGGACCGACACGATCTCGACCTGGGGTGCCAGGCCGACGATGATCCCGGCGCATGCCGTCCCGTGGCCGTACAGGTCAGTGGGCTCATCGGGCACGACCTCTGCGTCACCGTTCTTGTCGATGCGGACCGCCACGCTCTCGACCAGCCGGCCCTCGACCCATGGATGGTCGCCCTCGACGCCGCTGTCGATGATGGCCACCCGGACACCTTTGCCGGTGGCCCCGCCCCAGGCCCACGCCCGGTCGATGCGCCGCAGGCCGGCTCGCCGGGCCAGCCGATCGGCCGCCGCGAAGGGCTCGGCCCAGGCGGGAAGGTCCTCGAGGTCGACGGACACGGTCCGGCTACCGCCGGCGGGACCGTCCGCGGCTGGCGGCGGCGTGCGCTGCGACCGCGGCCAGGATGTCGTTGATCAGGCTCATCTCCGACCCGCCCAGCTGCCGAAGCCGGGCCACCTGGTCCGCCAGGCGCCAGTACGGCGAGTCGTCCTCCAGGTCCAGGTCGGCCGAGGCGGCGCTCACCAGCGCTTCGAGCTGCTCCTCGCTCAGGCCGCCGCCGGCGCGGTCGAACGCGGAGCGCAGGAGCCGCGGCAGCTCGCGCTGAGCGCGGGTGACGGAGATGGCCGTTGCAGCCTGGGCCGCGAAGACCCCCAGCAGCTCCATGTCGCGCAGGTCGAACGTGGGCGAGCCCTTCTTGTCGAGGACCTGCAGCACTCCGTGCGTGCCGTCCTCATCGCTGAGCGGGACCGCGGCGATGGACCGCGGCACGTAGCCCGTCTTCTCGGCCGTCTGGCGGTCGAAGCGCGGATCGGAGGCCACGTCAGACAGGGCCAGCGCCTGCCCGGTCGAGAACACGAAGCCGGCGATTCCCTGGCTGGGTTTCACGCTCTTGCCGACGGCGCCCGCGCCCTGCGGCCCGGCCGCGACCCGGAATTCGAGCCGGTCCGGATCGCGCTCGAAGAGGGCGATGGAAGCCGCCTCGGCGTCGAAGAGGCGGACCGTGGCGTCGACGATCGACTGGAGCAGCCGCTGCTCCCCGTCGGGATGCAGCCGGCCCGCCACTGCGGCACGTTCGGCCCCGGCGCGGACGATGGCCAGGGCTTGGGCGAGCGACTCCGGAGCTGGGTCCCTGGTCATCGACGCATAGCGTAAGGCGGCGGGGAGAGCCCCGCCGCCTTACCTGCTCGGGAAGCTTGAGTTACCGCTTCTTGGCCGGCGACGCCAGAACCTTGGCCCGCTTGCGGGCGTGGCCCTCGGTGTCTTTGTCGTCCGTCGCCCGCTTCTTGGCCGGCGACGCCAGAACCTTGGCCCGCTTGCGGGCGTGGCCCTCG